>JBHLLO010000007.1:0-77664 GCA_048885535.1 Candidatus Hermodarchaeota archaeon | reverse complement strand
ATTCTCCTTTATCGCATTAGTTTTATCAGGTACAGTTTCTAACTCTTCTCTTAACCAATTAGGAATCCAATTATATTTAGTTTTAAATCGTTGATCCATAAATATTATCGCTCCTTTATCAGTTAGCTTTCTAATTGGACGTCCGGAAGCTTGATTTGCTCTTTGAATAGCTGGATATAGATATGCAAAATTCCAGCCTTGTTTATTAAATACTTTATCATAATATGTTATTTTAGCATCAACCCTTGGAGATGGTAAATGATAAGGAAATCCAGCAATTACTACAGAATTCATATAGTCTCCAGGATAATCTTCTCCTTCTGAATTTCTACCCCCACACACTCCTAGCAATACTGCCCCATTAGCGTTCCTTGCCATTGCTTTATAGTTGCTAACTAAAAGTAAATTTTCAGAAGCAGATAATCCTGATTCTTCAATAAATAATTTTTTATTGTTCTTTCTAGCAATTTCCTCTATACCATTCGAAATTAAGCCTTTTAATACTTTATAAGAAGCACAAAAAATACCAATATTTGCTGGTGTGCAACATAAAATCTCATCAATTTTCATTATCATTTTTTTATACATTTGTGAGGTTCTATTTACTTTACGTGTATCTACACCTTCAATTATTAATGCACGAATATTATTTTTGCTGAAAGGGGAGTCAGCAATAATTCCTTCATACTTTTTACCACTTTCTTTAAATCCTATCAAATTTGTATAAACAAATGGATTGACTGTTCCAGAGAGATTAAGACAAGAAAAACTCTCTTTTAAAATGGGTATACTAATATCTCGAGGATCTAAAGCAACATTTTCTAAGAAAACTGATTTTTTTCCTTTTATTTCTCGCAAACTATAACAAAGAAAGAAACTAGGTAATAAATAAGTATGAAACAACTTAATCCAAAATTCTGCCAAAGATCCAATATGATTCCTTGAAAATTCACCATTAGCTATTCTTTGTTCATGTATAGAGGTTCCGAAATCATTCAAATCCTTTAATAAATTCTCTAGCTCTTTAAGACTTGATAATCCTAGACTATCTATAACGTGCTGAAGAAAAAGCTCTGGTTTAATCTCCACTTCATTTTTTTTAAGTTCTTTTGATTTTTCTTCTAAATGGCTTAGAGTAAAGTTAACAAAATTCTGGAGAGATATGGGAGAACTAAACAATTCTAAATCTCTCAAACATAATCTTAATAGATAAGGGGATATATGTTCTGAATTAATTTCAGTGGCTACATCTATTAGATTATGACACTCATCTATGACAACTATACTATCTTGAAGCTCTTTGCCTACAAAATTTAAGAAATTGGTTCTAATAAATGGATTAAATAGCCACTGATAATTACAGATAACTAAATTCATTTCACTTAAGAGAAATTTACTTAGATAATAAGGACAAAATACTTTTTGTTTGCAAAATTCTATAAGTTCTTCAGCATCTACTGGTTTACTTACTAATTCTAGAGCAATTAATCTAGGATTCTCAACCTGATCTTTCTTTCTGATTAAATTATTATAGTGCGTACAATTCCCATTTATCCTTAAATCGCTGCATACTGACATGGCTTCTCTTGGATTCAATTTAAGTTGTAATAAGATTTTATTTAAGCACATCTCGTTGCGACCTCTAATAGAGAGCCCGTTAACTTTGTTTTTTAGTTTTGAATTTTCTAATAACTTCGAAATTTTAGTTAACTCCTTAATAATCCTAGAGTTTTGGGCATGAGTTCTGCAGAGATATATAATTTTCAAATTCTTTTCATAAGTTAAGGGTAACAAAGCACTAAGTGCAATAATTGTTTTACCTGTACCATTTGGAGCTGAAAGAAGAATAATTTTCCTACTTTTTGAAGCCTTTTCAATTTTTTTTATTATATTTTCCTGCTGTTGTCTAAATTTCTCATAAGGAAAAAAGCTAAGATAGTTTATATTAAAGGCAGTCATATCCGTCATATTTTAATAACATTATGATTTAAATTTTATATTAAGTAAGAGAGTATAAAATTTTAATTATTAATGAGGTTATAGTGAAAAAATGACCGACGATAATTCTGAGAAACCGAGTTTGCTTTTGAGAGAATTGTTTAATGAAATTTTACTTAGAGACATTGTACTTTTTACTATCCTATTTTTATTCACGCTAGCTCAATCTTGGGATAATATTTTTTTATTTTTATTTCCGATTATTACTTTTGCATACGCGATATTTTTTAGGATAGTCAGTACTAATAAATGGAGATTAAAGTACGAGCCTAATTCAATCATTTATAACCCTATCGGTTTAGAAAAAAGACATGCTAATAGGCTTGTATTTTCTACTCTAATTCAATTGATCCTTTTGTTGTGGATTGGTGGTGAATCTCTATATCATCCTCAATTAATAGATGATTATAATATTTATTTCAATATATTATTTTTCTTTGTTTACTCGTTTGGATTTTACTGGATAATTATTGATGTATGGAAGCATTCTAAAATTGATTTAGGAGTAGAAGTAGATAATAGCATCTCATTTCTGAAAGGGAAAAGAACTAGACGAATTATTATCTTAAATCTAGTAACATTCATAGCTTTGAATCTATTAAACATTTTATATTCCATTATAATTTCATATGATTTAAACTTAGGAATAAATTTTTATTTACCGGGAACTGGAATAGAATTTTCTGGACCATTACAAATTTCTATAATTTCACTTTTTATTCTTGGAATTTCTCCTGTATTGACATCTTTCTTACTCTTTTTGATTTATAAGGATATTAACAATTTGACACTTGATAATTTAAATCAGACATTAAAAGATATCCCAGAAAATATTAAACAGCAAATAATAAAAAATCTCAAAAATTTAAATAAAAAATTTAAGGATACTCTATCAATGGAATAAAAATTTATAGTATAAAACTATATAATTTTTAATAAACTTTTATATGTGCTGGAAGTATGACACAAGTAGCTGATCAGAATCGAAGATACCTTTTTAAAATAGTAATAGTTGGTGATGGCGGCATTGGAAAGAGTACTATGATTCAAAGATTGATAACAGGAAGATTTGTTCCAATGAAGATAACAATAGGAACTGATCTGGCTACAAAGGAGTTAGATGTAAACTCTAATAAAGTTAAACTCCAAGTTTGGGATTTTGCGGGTGAAAAGAGATTTAGATTTTTCTTGCCGAATTATGCAAGGGGGGCGAAAGGATGTCTATTATGTTATGACATCTCAAGATACACTAGCTTTCAGAATTTGCCTGAGTGGTATGAAATTGTTAAACAGAATGCGGGAGAACCTGTTTTTATACTAGTAGGTTGTAAACATGACTTAGCAGAGTTAAAAAGAACTGTGTCTATTGAAGAAGCTAAAAGTTTTCAACAAGAATATAATATTCCATACTTTTTTGAAACGTCAAGTAAGACGGGATATCAGAATGAAATAATATTTGAGATTCTAAGTAGGACATTATATGAAACAAATATCGAAAAATTAAGCAATTAATAAAAAAATAAAAGTTATTTACCTTAAAATTATTCTAACAAATCCTTAAATTCATCAAAATTTAATTTTAAATATCTTGCTGTAACTAAATCTTTGCCTATAAGAGTTTTAAAGTTCTTTTTGCGCTTGTTATTAAGAAACTTTTTCATTTCACTTAAATCTGGTTCCTTATTGGTTATTTCAAGATACTTATTCTTTATCGCATGATCAACTACTTTTTGGCCGATTTCTGTTCGAATTATCAAGAAAGCCTCACCTGTGCCTTTAGGAGCGCCCCAGGGGCTATAAGAAATATCAGAAAATTCCCCAGAGAAATCAGTGCAATATTTACAACCATCCATGCCTCCTGTTGAGCATGCCATTGCTATTTTTAAACTGGTTCGCTCTGCTCCTGTATTAAAATCACTTGTGAGTATTTTTGCTAATCCCTGAAAATGGCAAGGGTTAGCTATTATTCCAATTTCTCTCTTTTTATTTAAATATGCTTTTCCAATACCGGTAATTAATGGACCAGCATTTTGGTTCGTCTTTTCTGGTATAAATTTTTTAGCTTCTTGTATTTTGTCAATTATAACTGGAAATGCAGGGGAATTCTTGTCCTTTTTTTCGCTCAAAACGAAATTTTTGACGACTCCAGACTCAAATGCAGCCAATACTAAATTATAGAGAATAGAATCTTTTGTTTTCGACTTTACTTGGATTATATCCTTATAAACACCTACAGCTAAATCAACTCTTGTTTGACCAAATAATTTCTCTTCAATTTCAGAGACCGGTAAAAAACTTCTTGGACATGCATTATAGCATAAGCCTACAGTTTCAGCACATTCATCTACTACATAAGCTTCTCCAGTTTTCTCATCAAAATCCATATGTGGGCAAAAAGCATTACAACTGCCACAATGAATGCATAAACCAGCATAAATTACTTCGTTTTCAAGATCTTGACTAGATTTTTCAATCTTCATATCTTTTTTTCACTCAAATGCATTTTTCTTAAGTTATTATGAGAAATTTATGATTGCTATTAAATTTAGTGTGAAATTTCATTTCTTGGATTTCAAATCTTATACTATCAAAGTTATTCAAATAACATTATAATATTACCTTAATTTAAATAAGAAGGGACTCACCTTAATATCCAGTGAAAATTATCTATTGGAAGTCATATCTTGGTTGAATATTTAAAGGATTTTATCGTGTTTAAGGAAGGAGGGAAGGTTGTATTTTCTACAAATTCAACTTTAATTAAAGATCCACTGTTATTTGGTGGTTTCCTTGAGGCATTGACCTCTTTTTATAACATATCTCTTAATGATGATTTATATCAAATAGAAGGTACGAAATTTAGAATAACTTTTTTAACAAAAGCCGAAACCCAATTTATTGGAATTTCATTAATGAATATCAATCGAAATAAAGCATTAGAGGAACTTGAATATTTTACTAATAGGTTCATTGAACTTTTTCCTGAAATTCAAAAGAAGAGGTATGAAAATGATGTAAGGGTTTTTCAGAAATTCTTTTTAGAAATAAATAAAACCAAAAAGGATTATATGGGAAAGCAATTTGAGAGTAATTATCTCACATATTTATTGGAAGATTGGTAACATTGATATCAACACTCTCTTTCGTCATCTTTTAAAAATTGACTACAAGTATTATCTAATTTTCTAATTATTCGTTCTCTATCCTTCCAAATTAGCCAAGTACCACCGCTCTTCTCAAAATTAAAACCTTGATAATTTCCCACCATATTCTTCAGGGTTTTTTTAATAAAGCTCCAAGAAAATCCTGTTTTTTCGACAACTTCAGAGATAGCTATAGGATGATTTATTTCTAACTCATTATTAAAGAATTCTATCACTCTTTCTAACCCACTTTTAGGTGAGGAGTCTTTTTCAGACATGTTTTTTAAGAAATAGTAGTATATGTAAGTAGCTTATAATTAATTTAAATTAAGTTTAATATATCAATATTAATATTATAAAGTGTTCGTATTTCATTACAAAAAACAGATAAATTTTATTTATTTTCTCAGCTTAACGAAATTACCTGATTTCATTAGATTACAAGGTTTGATATAAGAGATCCCTGTTTTCTCTGAAAGCTCTTCAAGCATTTTTGTCCATCTGATATAATTATTTTTTCCTGGTCCAAAAGGTCCCGGCATATCCATCCCTGCCAAGATTGTAGCGTCAATAGTTTTGTAATTAGAAACAATGCCTTCTTCTAAAAGTCTACAACCCTCATTTAACTGAATAGCATAATAATACTCGGGATTAGAAACATTTGCCTTTTCATTAGTCCTAATAATTGGTTTTCCTTCCTTCCACTCATAGATACCTCTTCCAGTTTTCTTACCTAAATGTCCTTCTTTGATTAGATTTGAAAGTGTTTTTCCTGGTGCAAATTCAGGAGAAAGAGTTTTTGCAAAATAGTTCAAACTATCACTGATTACATCAAGTCCCAAATAATCCCATTTTGCGAATGGCCCCCATTCTGGAGGAGTTACGAAATCATTATCAACTTTTTCATAAAGAATTCCTTTTTCAGTTGCTAAATCCAATAACCAATTTAATAATAAACTTGAAGCAATAGTAAGGCGATTTACGATAAATCCTGGACTTTCCTTCTCTATTTTGGCTATATATCTTTTGCCTTTTAGTGCCGGTAATCTTTTACCTATTTCAACGGCAGTTTCAAATGTCTCATCAGACGTTTTTTCTCCTTTAATTATCTCTATTAATCTAAGTACTGGTATAGGTATAAAAAAGTGCATCCCAACGACTTGTTGAGGGCGATTAGAAGCTTCAGCTATTTTTGTAATACTCATTGTTGAAGTGTTTGTAGCTAAAATAGCGTGTTTTGGTGCTAAATTTCCTAAATCCCGAAATAATTCTTGTTTTAATTCCATTACCTCAGGAATAGCTTCTACTATAAAGTCTGCATCTTGAATAGCCTTATCTAAATTCACTTCTTTAATAAGGGATCTCATTAAGGAGTCCCTCGACACATTCTCAGGAATTAATCCTTTAAGTTGCATTTTTTTGATTCCATCTTCAATATAACTTGCTGCCTTTTCAAGGATATTATTATTGATGTCATTTAATACAACATTCTTGAATAATCTAGACATCAAAGCGACTTGAGCGATTTCGCGACCCATAGTACCAGCTCCTATAACAACAAATTTTTTAATCTTACTGATATCAACCAAAATGAAATTCTCCATAATTTAATTGGTAAAAGAAAGTTAAAAATATTTTAAAAATTTTCTTTATTGTTAAGAGCAATGTTATCTATTTAAATGATTGAAATTACATACCATGAGACTAACATTGCAGCTATACCTAAAAATATAGAAATAGGAAGTCCAGGTAAAACTTTATTTCGCTTGAGTCCCATTATTGTTATTCCTGTTCCAACTAAAATCGCAATAGCAGTTAAAATCATTACTATTATATTATTTGATTGAATAAGTGCACTTGACGTAAGCATGCTATAAAAAGCTAGATCTCCAATTCCAATTTCTAATTTAGAAGTATCATATTCAGCTTCCCCTCTCTTAATCTTCTCTTGAATCTCTTGATTTGTTGCAGGTTCAAAATCATTTCCCTTTGAAGCTATATCAATCATTTCTTTTATAGGTCCTTTCTTATAAAGTACAGCAAACATATCCCAAATCGATATTCCTATTAGGATAGCTAAAGTCGTCCAAAGTGGCATAAATACACCCATAGCAGCTCCAATTAATAATCCCATGTATAATACAATAATATTCTTAGTTTGGATTGATTTAGAAGTAAAATATTTATAAATTATAAGAATAGTAAAAACTCCAGTGAATATTGGTAAAGTTATGTACCCTATCGCAAAATAAACCAAATCCAAAACCTCAGACTCAGGTATTAATGAAAAAATTATATCTATTATGATTGATAGGAAAAATAGAGATAAAAAAAATCCTAAGAATGCTAAACTTCCTCCAAAAATATATTTTAAAATCTCTATTCCTCGTTTTTTTACGAAATAAATTATTATAAAGGCTGAAACAGCTGCCAGAGTAGTAAATATTATACCATTCAGAATTCCAGCTAAGGCTCCAAATTCTGCTTCAGGGATATATCCGCCATCTATTTGAATTTCGGCGATTACATATGTAAGATAAGATAAAACACCAGCAATAATAACTACTGCTATAATTGGTAAGGGATAAAACTTAGAACTAATTCTATAAGTTGGTAAAAAATGTGGAACAAAATCTTTTTCTATGACTTCTTTTTCAGAACCTTCTTGTTCTTCTCCATTTTGAGGATTGATTTGACTTTTATCGTTCTCCGGTAAACTTTTGAGACTATCTGACATATTGATTTTTTGTGTTTTTTTGAAATAATTATTTAAAGTTATAATATAATTTATAATTTAAATATCTGTTATTTATAGAAAATACTTCTAAAAAGCTTGGTGCAACTACTTAAAATTATGTCAAAATATCTAAGCTATGAAAATAAAATTCAGAAACTCAATCTAGATGATTGTGAGAATAATGTTATAAACTCATTTCATAATGTATCATACCCATGCGATTTAGGAATTGTATTTTTCTGTAATGGGAATCGTTCTTTATTTGAAGAATTATTGTTTGAAATTAATGTTATTTATAAGTCATATTTCTTTGAAATCAAGGAGATAAAAGTAGAGAATAACTTATTTTTTTCAGAAGATAAACGAAAAAGAGTGAAATTTAGAGCGGAATCAAAAGAAATTTTTTTATTTCCTACTAACCAGTTTTATGAAAAAATTTTAAAATTAAGAATAATGAATAATTTCAATATAGGAGTTGGAATAACAGATTTACCAATATATTCAAGTAGCAATGATAATTTGGTATTTTTATATGGTGAAGCTCATTTATGGCATAATTGTGCGATTATTTCTTCTTACAATTTAAAATCTGAACCTATTTCTTCACAAGAATACAATAATGTAATCCAGAATAGAATTATTAAAGAAGTGATTCATGAAATTGGGCATATTATATTAGGTCTAGTTCATTGCGTAAACAATTATTGTGTTATGTCTTATTCGAAAAATCTTAGAGATGTTGATAAAAAGTCTTTCTATCTGTGTAATGATTGTAGAGTTAAATTAAAAACAATTAAGATTTCTTCAAACCTTTAATTAAAAGTAGACATTAGGGAATTGTTTGATAAAGTTTTTAACAAGATTTACTCCATATTGTCTCTCTTCTCTACGATAGCGTAAAGGGTATAATTCATCAATAGCAAACTTATAAAGGTTACACCAAGTTTTTGCTATTTTGTCAATTCGATAATCTTGAGCAATTTTTTTTGCATTCTTTCCAAAACTTTCTCTTAGGGAATCATCTTTCAATAATTTTATTACATAATCACTGAATTGATCTAGATTATTTGCTAAATAACCAGTAACTCCATGCCTAATTACATCAGCAATACCGCACGCATTTGCTCCTACACTTGGGGTACCTTGAGCCATTGCCTCCGTTAAAACAAGACCTTCGGCTTCTACCCACGACCAAAGACATGTTAAATCAGCAGTATCATATAGTCTTAGTAAGTCATCGAAAGGTACTCTACCTGCATATGAAATACAATCTTTATACTTTTTCTTCTTAATAATTTTCTCCACAGCATCGGTTGAAGGTCCCGGACTTCCGACTATAAGTAAATGAGCATCAGGGACTTCTTTATGAATCTTTTTTACGAATTCCTTTATGATTCTTATTGGATGTTTTTCTGGGGATAATCTAGATGCATATAACATTATTTTTTTATCTTCTAGATTATATTTTTCTCTAATTCCGTTCTGTTTTAATTCTTGAAAATAATAATCGTGAATTCCGTTTGTTAAGGCAACAATTGGTTCCTTAAATCTATGGCTAAGTAACAAATCCTTCTTTGTTTTCGTTGGAACATGCGTTAAATCATATTTCTCTAAAACATGACGTTCATAACGCCATATGAAATCATGCTTACCCAAGAATTTACCAAAGATTGGGATATACTGCGCTGTGTAAAAAGCCATTGGACTATGGTGTGAACCAATTAGAGGGATTCCCAAATATTTTGCCCAGTTAATTGCCATGGCTCCAATTGTCTCATGTGTATGTACATGGGCAATATCTAAATAATCCTCTTGACAAAGGAAAATTTTATGAAATGGGACACTTAATATAAACTCTGTTTTGTGTCCAACTTGTACACCGCCTATATCATGGAAATAAAGTGTCTTAGGCTTCTTATAGCCATCTTTTATACCTGGTGCGAAAATATGCACATTATGTCCTAACTTTGCTAAGGCTTCACTTAAAAATCTGACGGCATGTGCAGTCCCATTAATTTGGCTGTACATGACACTAAAGATTCCAATATCTAACGCGTTTTTTACCATAGAATAAATCCTAGAATAAGCAAAAATATTATATTTATCTAGATAATTTTTTATTAAAAAAGATAACTATTTAATAAAAAATCTTATATTTTTTAATAAACTCTTATGGGATTTTTTTTAATACATCAAATTACTCTAAAAGCCAAGCATTTCTAAAGAAAACAACGAGAAAAATTCCTACATTAATTAGTAATCTTACTAAAAATGATAAATTTTTTTTCTAAGAATTAATTATCTTTTTTCATGGATGCTGAAGAAGAAAAAAAAATTGTCGAAGAAATTTTAAAAGATAGAAGGTTGGCTTATTCAATAGAAATATTGGATGCTGAGGGAGATAAGTTTGTTGTTAGAAATAATTTTGGTTCAACAATGACTTATCATAAGAAAGGAGAACATTACTATTTAGCAGAAGAATTAGAAAAGTAAAAAGGTATTGCTTGAAATTGAAAAATACAAACATAGATTATTTCTACTTGTTATATTTTTAAGTTTTTTACTTAATTAGTTTGGTCCTAATATATTAAATAATTAAAATCTATTGAATCAATAAAATTTTCATAGTTAAGATTATAAGATTGTAATATTTCTTTAATTATAGTAAAAAGAAAATAGATAAACCGATGAGAAGGAGAAAAATTAAAACAGAGAGTTCTGAAGGTAAATCAAAGGAGATGTTTAGAGCAGTAATAGATAGTTCAACGTCATTAGCGATGTATAATGAAAAGAAAAAGTCTATTTGTGTTATAAAGAAGAATCTAGCAAAGGATTATGAAATCGAAGTTGAGGCATCAGAAGCTCCAATTCTCAATAAAATGACAGAAAGCCCTGAACCTTATGAGAATTCAATTGCTGACCTTAAAATTTTGGAAGATGAAGTTTTTCCATTAATTACAGCATTTAAAAATGTTTTTGGTGAAGAGAAAGAGATAGATCTATATTCGATGAAGTTAGCTATTGGAGGAAGCTATCATGACTATGTTACAATTAGAGAAAGTGATTTAATAAAATATGATGTAGAACCTACTCTAACAGGTTTAAGAGATTTTATCAAGGAAAATAATGAAAGTATTTTAGGTTTTTTGGACAGTGAATATATCAGTGAAGAGGGAAACGTTATTTATTTGAGTTGTGGGAAAAAAAATGTTACAGACAAGATTTTTTCTTTGAAAATAGTTATTCTCGCCTCTTTGCAGCAAAGAGGTTATTTTCTACAACAAGAACATAAATACTACGGTTTACAATTATTTATCATTTTAGAATCAAGAAAAGAAAATGATGATAAATTACTAGAGTTCTTAAAGGAATTAGACATTGACTGGGAATTAATATTTTTTAGAAGAAAATTAGCTATTCACGATTGGACTGAGATAGAGTGTCAAAGAAATTCCGAGAATTTGAAAAATTACTTGCGTGCAAAATATGATAGTCTTAATTATTTTGATATAAACCATATTATTAGATTAATCATTAAAAATCAATTACCGTTTAAAGTTGCCGATAAGATGGCTTCACTCCTCTATAGAATGAAATCTGAGAGGGCATTACAAATGCACGAAAAGAGATATGATTCTGCCCTTAAAGAAAGATTGTATATTGATGATTCTGTTCCAAATTATTCAAGAAGAGATGATTTTGAGGAAAAAGTCCAAGCTGTCGA
Organism: Candidatus Hermodarchaeota archaeon; assembly: GCA_048885535.1. Classification (GTDB taxonomy): domain Archaea; phylum Asgardarchaeota; class Lokiarchaeia; order Sigyniarchaeales; family SOKP01; genus SOKP01. Next base: position 66,062 of record JBHLLO010000007.1, on the reverse strand, counting down.
TGAATATTCTCTAACACTTAAAAAGGCGGAGATTGTTGCTGCAGCAAAAATAGCATGTGCATATTTAGGTCTTCAAATAGAAATAAAGTTTGATAGAGATATTTCGTTAGATGAAATATCAAAATACCAAGATGAGCTAACTAATTTCTAATCCTTAATTTAGAAACTTTAAAAAGAAAAAAAATTTCTATATTTTTAATTTAGTCCAAAAGATTGTTTTAGTAATTCATAGTTTAACGATCCAACAGTTAAGGATTTTCCAGTTTTGATATTATTTATAGTATAAGTAGCGGGAGCAAATAGCCCAGGATCAATCTTATAAAAGTCAAAATTTGCTTCCTTGAAAATTTCATTAAAAGGTTTCCCATAACTTAAAGATTGGTTAGCAGGTGCTTTCTTCAATAATTCAAATAAATCTTCTTCCTTCTCTTTATCAACGTCGATTGTATAGAATGTTCTACCTCCAGCAATTATAGAATCATTAGTTGTGCCCATTGCAGCAAAATCATCATGTGCTATAGGAGCAATCGGAGTAGACCCAAACCCATTCATAATTACATCTAATGGAAAGTGAATTTGATGAAGCTTATGAATTCCTGTTTCAACAATTCTAGCTGCTACTTGAATTGATCCCGTCAAACATGCAGTAGGAGCGCAAACTGCATATGTATTTTCTGGATTCACCTTAGATTTTTCTGAGACAATAGTCATGACTTCTTCATTAGGCATTTTTCTTGTTTCAAAAACTATTACAGCACAATCAGAATCGTCTGTATAATTTATTTCTTCAAAAATTTTTTCAGTTTTAGCTTTTGCTCGAGCAGGTCCAGAACCCAATGACTGAAATAATACTTTTTTTTTCAGCTCTCCATTTTTTTCAACTTCTTTTTTTAATTTCACAGACCATCCTGCCAATTGAGAAGCCATACATGAAATTATTGGTTCTGAAGTAAATACATTGACTGCGGGTAAATAATGACTATCTAAATTAAATGAAGTAAAATTCAACACACCCAAACCACCCATACATATTTCTCCTACAAACTTTCCTCCTAACCACGATGCATTAGTCATGTTTACAACGGTAGATCCATTATTTAATATGGTAATTTCAGCTTTATAATAATCTTTATTTTCAATAATCTCTTTCACAATCTTTAATGCAAGATTATTAATTTTTACGTGGTGCATTATCATCACTTAAATAACTATTTTAATTGAGTATTTATTATTAATTTCTTACTTTAATATATTAAATTAAGTTCATATTAAAACTATATAAAAATGGATGAATCAACTTCAAAATTAACTAAATTAAATGAAGATTTGATCAAAACAAAAAATTTCTTTTTTGAAAGAGTTAATAAAATTACTTCATCCATTCATATTTATACTCACTTAGATGCAGATGGATTGGCAGCTGGGGCTATTTTAGGTAAAGCCTTGTATCGAGAACGAATACCATTTCAAATTTCAATTTTAAAACAGTTAGAAAGAAATGAAATATTAAAGATTAAACTTCTTTTAAAGGAAAGTGAGATATTTCCGATATTTTGCGACTTTGGAAGTGGTCAATATAAAGAGTTAATCGAACAACTTAAAGTAGATAATAAATTAAACGCCTTTATTGTAATCGATCATCATATCCCTCAAAATATAACTAATAAGAACGATAAACAAATCTACGAAATTTATCAAGAAACTAAGCCATGGCATGTGAATCCCTATTTTTATGATATAGATGGCAGTATTGAAGTTTCTGGAGCAGGATTATGTTATTTTTTTGCAAAACACTTGAATGAAAAAAATGTAGATCTCTCTCCCATAGCTTTAGTTGGTGCAACAGGAGACATCCAAAATAAGGGAGTTCAAAAATCATTCATTGGGCTCAACAAGCTTATTCTAGATGATGCTTATAAATTGGATCTTATTGAAATGGTGAGTGACCTAAATTTTTCCCCAATTAAACCATTAAACGAAGCTATTGCGTATTCTTCAGACCTTATCATACCTGGTTTAACTGGAGACCCAAATAAGGTCTTAATTTTTCTACAGAAACTAGGTGTGTTAATGAAAAACACAAATGGAAACATAAAAACATTAAATGAGTTAAATCAGAGTGAAAAACAAAAAGTTTCATCGGCAATTATAAGATATACATCGGTTAAATTAAATCTTGATCCGAATGAAGTAATCACTAAATTAATAATTAACAGATATATATTAAAAAATGAAATCAATGTACCAGAACTTAATGATCTGAGTGAATTTTCGAATTTATTGAATTCGTGTGGAAGAACTGATAACGGTGCATTAGGAATTGCCGTTGCGATGGGTGATAGAACAAATGCATTTCAAAAAGCTCAGGAAAACTTAATTTTGTATAAAAAATCTATTTCTAAAGCATTATCATGGATTTATGAAAATAAAAAAATTCAACAAAAAGAGTTCATTCAATATTTTTTCGGTGAAGATGTTATTCCAGAAAATATAATTGGCACCATTTGTTCTATGTTAATTTTTGAGGAGAACGAATTGATAGATAACACAAAACCTATATTTGGATTTGCTAAAAGAGTTGATGAAGATATATATAAGGTTTCAGCTAGAGCTAACGAAATATTATTAAAGAAAGGATTAAATTTATCAGAAGTAGTAAGAGATACGTTAAAGTTAACAAATATAGATACTCTTGGAGGAGGACACCCCTTAGCTGCAGGTGCAAAAATACCATCTTATAAAGTCGATGAATTTTTAGAGAACTGTAATATTTCAGTTAAAAAACAGCTGGAACATTAATTATTATTGTCTATATTTTATATACTTCTCCAATTTCAGGAGCAACCGAATTAAAGCCTTCATTAGCCAAATCTTTTGCAAACAATGTAGTTGATTTATCATCACCATGTAAACAAAAGATAAATTTTGAATTATCATTAAATTCTTGATTATATAGATACTTGAATAGATGCGGTCTATCAGCATGACTCGAGAAATCATAGTAATCGATTAAACAATCCGCTCTTTTTATTATTCTATTCAAATCATTGTTTATGTTTTTATTAGGATATTCATAAATCCTTTCATCTAATAATCTTCTTCCAGGTGTTCCTTCGACTTGATATCCGACAAGAAATATTGCTGAATTTGGATCATTTATGATCATTTTGAGATAATCAATGGCGGCTCCCCCTTTTAGCATTCCGGAAGGAGATATTATGATTGATTTAGATTTTTTACCTATTTTTTTCCGATTGTTTTCAGATACAAACTGAACTTTTTTTAAGGATCTCTTATAAATGCCAAAGTCTCTAAATGCTAATGGAAAGTTTGAATAAGTCACTCCAACTTTTCTAGCTAATCCATCCATATAAATATGGCTATCTAAATTATATTTATTTAAAATAAGTAGAATTTCTTGTGATCTAGCGACACCGAAGGCGGGAATAAGTACTCTACCACCATTTTCATTCACATTTGATATTTCTTCCACAAATTTTTGTTCAAGTTCCTTTCTTGAAGGATGTTCTTTTAAAGCATAGGTTGATTCGATTATTAAAACATCAATTTTTGTTTTAATTGAAGTTTCGGCAGGATAAACTAAATTTGTATTAATCAAATTTATATCTCCTGTATACAGAATTTTCTTTTTGTCAACTTCAATTAAAATTGAAACGCTACCAGGAATATGTCCAGCGTTGTAAAAAGTTATATAAAAATCTTCGTTTATCTTTTTTCTGACTCCATTTTCCAAGAATTGGGCATTTTGTCTTAATTTTTCTACTTCTCGGTATCCAAAAGGGTATGGGTATTTTGAGATTTTTATCATATCCCTTAAAAGAATTTCGGAAATTCTCAAAGTAATTGGATTAGTAAAGAAAGGCACATTATATTTCTTGATGAGGTAAGGCAAACCTCCTGAATGATCGATATGGCAATGACTTAATGCAATAGCTTTAAGATTTGCAAAATTTGAATCATAGGGCAAGCGATCATCTTCTTTAAATCTTACACCATAATCTAATACGCATTGCTCACCATTATTAGATTCAATTGCAATTGCGGAACGGCCTACTTCCCTGCATCCTCCTAGAAATGAAATCTTAACCATTTATCTTGTCAATTATTAAGTTATTATATAAATCAAGGGTATTTTCACTAATTTAAAACATTCAAGAGTTATCAATTTTTTCTTTATATTCAAGATTTATTTTTAAAAAATAAAAGAAAGATTATGTGACTAGATTATTTAATTTTTTTAATAGCATTAGTCAATAAAGAAATAACATTATTTACATTTTTACCAAAAATCTCAAGTATTTCTTCCCAAGTAACGGGAACTTCATCATCTTTCCAACAATCATAATCAGTTGACATTGCTATTGCAGCATAAGGGATACCTGCTTCATTTGCTAAAATTGTTTCAGGAGCAATACTCATATTTATAATATCAGCACCCCATATTCTGAACATCTCTGACTCAGCCCTTGTTGAAAATCTCGGTCCTTCGATAGTGACTACTGTACCTTTCTCATGGTATTTTAGATGTAGTTCTTCAGCAGTATCAATTAAGATCTTTCTTAATTTTTCTGAATATGGATAAGCCATAGTAGCATGCTTTGGTTCGTGTGGAGGAAATTCTTCAAAAAAACTGACTTTCCGAAGGCGTGTGAAATCAATAAATTGGTCAATAATTACAAAATCTCCTCTTCCGATTTTTTCTCTCAAGCTTCCGCAAGCAGTTGTAGCAAGGATGTGAGTACAACCTTGATCTTTCAGTGCTTGTATATTTGCTCTATAATTTACTTGCGTTGGAGGAATTGTATGTTCTCTTCCATGTCTTGCTATAAGTACTACTTCGACATCATGAATTTTTCCTAACTTTAAAGGCGAACTTGGCTTTCCGTAAGCAGTGTTAACTTCCAAATCCATAGCATCTTTTAAAATATCTGGGTTATCTAATCCTGAGCCTCCAATAATTCCTATTTTAACCATTATCCTTCATCATTTTGAGATTTTAATTCATAATATTATATAGTTAAAAACTCTAGTTCTAATATAATTTATTCATAAAAATAAAGCGAACTATAAATAGGATACATAAAAGAATTACTATTATTTCATTACCCTTAGAACCATCTTAAAATAAGATTTAAAAGTAGAAAATATTTAATATAATATATTGAGATACATATTTTTGAAGTTTTATGGCTAAAACAAAAGTTCTAGTTCTTGGATCATTGGCTTTTGATTACATTATGAGCTTTAAAGAAAATTTTGTTAACGCGGTATCAATTGATCATGAAAAGGAAGAATATCAAAGCACTATAACTGCTGATAGCCGTAATTTACATTTTGGTGGGACTGCAGGAAATATAGCTTATAATTTAGGCTTATTAAATATCGCAAAGGTTGTCTTAGTAGGATCTGTAGGAAAGGATTTTGATAGTTTAGGTTATAAGGATCATGTTAAACAGTTTAAAAATATTGAACTCTCCATTGATGAATATGATGATTTATATACTGCTGCTTGTTATATCGTAAATGATATTAAATCTAATCAGATGATTGTTTTTCATGGTGGTGCTTTAGAAAAGTGTAAAGATATTAAGTTAAATGAAAAAATTCAAAATCCTGAGGAATTCGCTTATGCTATCAATTCCACGCAGAGTGTTGAAGCTATGAGTAATTTTGCAGATCAACTATTTACGTTGAAAATTCCTACAATTTTTGATCCCGGTCAAGTAACACCACTTTTTCCAAGAGAACTTTTAATTAACATTATAAAAAAATCAGAAATTATCATTGGAAATATTTATGAAATAGAACAAATAAAAAAGAAAACAGAATTGACTGAAGATGAGATAATTAAACTTGTTAAAGCAATTATTATAACTAAGAGTTCAAAAGGTTCAGAGTTGATATATAAAGATGATAAAAATAAGATTTTTAAGATAAGTATCCCAATAGCAACTCCTGTAAAAATAGAGGATACTACAGGAGCGGGAGACGGTTATAGAGCAGGAGTATTAAGCGGTTTGATTTTAAATATGACTATTTTGGATTCCTGTAGATTAGGCTCTATAATGGGTTCATTTGTTATTGAAACAAGTGGAGCTCAAACTCAAAACTTTGAAATTGAACAAATTAGGAGAAGATTCTTCAATACTTACGGTTATACTCCACCAGAATTAGAAAGAATATAACTTATTTTTAAGAAAATCCTTTTATCCCAAAATGACTCAATCATGCAATTTGGGTTTGCGAGCAGCTAGCACTGCATCTAAACGTCCAACAGGAGTATTATGAGGAGCTTTTTTTATAATATCAGGATTTTTGAATGCTTCTTCATATATCTCATACATAACACTAATGAAATTATCAAGAGAATTTTTTGATTCTGTTTCTGTAGGTTCAATCATTATCGCTCCGTTAACTATTAAGGGAAAATAAATAGTCGGAGCATAAATCCCAAAATCTAGAATTCTCTTAGCAACATCTTCGGTTGTTATATCATTTGGTATCCCTTGATCTGATAACACAAATTCATGCTGACAAATACGATTATAAGGAAGTTTATACTTTTCTTGTAATAAAACGCGTAAATAGTTGGCATTAAGAACAGAAATTTGACCTACCCGTTTAAGCCCTTCTCTTCCTAATGATAATATGTAGCTATAGGCTTTAACAATTACCCCAAAATTACCCCAAAAAGCTTTTATTCTTCCGATCGAGTCTTCGTTGTCTATTTGGCAAATGACACCTTCATTAGTTTTAACTAGGCATGGCTTAGGCAAAAATTTAATTAGGCTATCAACTACTCCAACTGGACCTGATCCTGGTCCACCACCTCCATGTGGAGTTGAAAAGGTTTTATGTAAATTTAGGTGAACTATGTCAAATCCCATATCTTTAGGTCTACAAATTCCCAACATTGGATTTAAATTTGCGCCATCATAATAACAAAGACCTCCATTTTCATGCACAATTTTTGTTATTTCTTTAATTTGGCGATCAAAGACACCTAATGTATTTGGATTTGTTAACATAATCCCTGCTACATCGTCTTGTCTCATAGCAAATTCAAGTTGTTCTAATGGGATTTCTCCATTCCTATTAGATTCTAATTCTATAATTGAAAACCCTGCCATTTTTGCTGAGGCAGGATTAGTGCCATGAGCAGAATCGGGCACAATTATTTTAGTTTTCTTAATATTTTTACTTTCAAAATACTTTTTAATGATCAACAAACCTGCTAATTCACCATGGGCTCCAGCGGCAGGCTGTAAAGTAAATCCATCCATACCAGTTATTTCACCTAACAAATTTGAGAGGTGATTTAAAAGTCTTAATGAACCTTGGTTTTCTTCTTGGAGAGGATGTATTTGAGAAAAACCAGGTAATCGTGCTACTAATTCATTGACTTTAGGGTTATATTTCATTGTACAAGAGCCTAATGGATAAATTCCATTATCTACTCCATAATTCTTAAGACTTAAGTTAATGTAGTGTCTAATTATCTCAATTTCTGGGACATCTGGTATATTTAATTCTGTACGTTCATAGTTAGGAGGGATAATTTTGTCCATATTATTACTTTCGATATCCATTTCAGGAATGAAATTCTTATTCGGATTTTCAATATTTTTCTCAAAAATTAAACGATTATTGGTTTTCATTTTAGATTTCCTCCTCTTTACTTTCGATAATTAATTTTGCTACATCTATGAACTTTTCTATTGCTTCTCGAGAAGTTGCCTCTGTAACACACACTAAAGCAGTATTTTTTAATTTTGGATAATATTTTGATAAATTTAAAGGAGGAAGTAATTCTTTCTTCTTACATTCACTAATTAATCGTTCAATGTCGGGACATTTTAACAGAAATTCATTGTACGTTGGTTTCTTGTTTAAAATTTCATAACCTGAAATTTTTTTTAATTCATTTTTAAGAAAATGAGCCTTTTGAAAATTTTGAGTAGCAATCTCTCTTAATCCAGTTTTACCTAGCGCTAAAAGATATATTAAAGCAGCTAATGAACATAGAGCTTGATTAGTACAGATATTTGAACTTGCTTTCTCTCTTCGTATATGTTGCTCGCGAGCTTGAAGGGTCAATATAAATCCAGTTTTTTCTCCATGAATTTCTTTTGTTTTTCCAACTAATCGACCAGGCACTTTTCTTATAAATTTTTCTTTAGTTGTAAAAATTCCTAAGCCTGGACCTCCAAAAGAAGGAGGAATTCCAAAACTCTGACCTTCAGCCACGAATATATCAATATCTAATTCTCCAGGAGATTTTAATATACCCAAACAAGTTGGATCAGTCATTACTTGAACAATTAAACACTTTCCTGATTTTTGACGAACAATTTCAACTAAATTCTCAATATTCTCAATTTCACCAAAAAAATTAGGACTTTGAAATAACAATCCTGCTACATCTTCTGTAATCTCATCTTTTAAATCTTCAAATTTAATAATTTTGTACTTAATTCCTTGTCCCCAACAATATGTTTTCACTACTTCTATATATTCCGGATGAATCCCTTCTAGTAATAATATCAAATCTTTACCACTAATAGTTGTAGTCATTATTGCAGCTTCTGCTAATGCAGTTGAACCATCATACATACTTGCATTCGCAATATCCATCTGAGTTATTCGGGAAATTATAGTTTGATACTCATAAATAGCCTGTAAGAATCCTTGACTTGATTCTGCTTGATAAGGTGTATAGGAGGTATAGAATTCTGAACGTTGAATTATAAAATCGACTACAGACGGAATATAATGATAATAACATCCCGCTCCTAAAAAACAGTTTGAATATACTTTATTTTGTGAGGATAATTTTTTCAAATACTTTAGTAAATCTGGTTCAGATAACCCTGAAGGTAAATTCAATTTATTAATCTTTAAATCGTTTGGGATATCTTGAAATAAATCATCTAAATTATTTAAGCCAATAATTTTGAGCATTCTTTCAATTGTTTTTTCATCATGTGGTATATAATCCACTATTTAACAACTCATACAATTTAATAAAAAAATGAATTAATAGGTAAAAAAAAAGTTATTTCTCTTCACTTTTAACTAAATCTTTATAATCATCTACAGATAATAGATTTTTTATCTCATCAGGGTTAGATATTTTTATTCTTATAATCCACCCATCGTTATAAGGTGAAGTATTGAGGAGTTCTGGATTATCAATAAGATTTTGATTTGTTTCTAATATTTCACCAGATAAAGGCATAAAGATTTCTCCTACAGCTTTGACAGATTCGATTTCTCCAACTGCACCATCCTTTTCAATTTTAGTGCCCTTATCAGGTAACTCAATAAAAACAACGTCCCCTAATTGGTGTTGAGCATAATCCGTTATCCCAGCTATAGCCACATTATCTTCTATTTTAACCCATTCGTGAGTTTTGGTGTACTTTAGATTATCAAGGAATTTATATTCCATTCATTTACACATCCTTCTTATTATACATTTCGAAAAAATGGTATAGATACAATATGTCCTTTTAATAATTTGTCACGAATTTCGATTTCTATTTCAGTACCTACTTTGCTGAATTGGGTTTTCACTAAACCTAATCCAATTGTCTTATCGAGAGTTGGTGAAAAACCCCCTGAGGTTACATAACCGATTTCTTGTCCATCCTTGAAAATACGATAATTTTCTCGTATTATTCCCCTATCTATCAAGTTTAAACCTACTAAAATCCTATCGGTTCCCTTAGATTTTTGTTTCTCTATAATTTCTTTACCAATGTAATTTATCCCTGGTTTAGGCTTTGCAAGCCAATTAAGACCTGCCTCTATAGGGGTGATTGAATCGCTAATCTCGTGACCATAAAGAGAATAACATGCCTCTAGTCTAAGGGAATCTCTGGCTCCTAATCCAATGGCGCTTGCTCCTGTGTCAAGTAAAGCGTTCCATGCCTTTTCAGCATGGTTGTTCTCAAGTGATATCTCAACTCCTTTTTCTCCTGTATATCCAGTGCGAGCCAGAAAAATAGGTACATCGCTTAAATTACAATTAACAAAATAAAATCTATTGATCTTTGATAAGTCAGTATCAAGTAATGGTTGGAGTAATTCATCCGACTTTATTCCTTGGAACGCTAATCTACAGCGCTTATCAGATAAGTTTGTAATTTGTACGTCTCGATTTTCAATGTGACTGTTTAACCATTTCAAATCTTTATCTATATTCCCAGCATTTACGATCATTCTAAACTTTTCGGGAGTCTCCTCATAGTAAACTAAGTCATCAACAACGGTCCCATTATCATAACACATTATCGAATATTGCCCTTTAGACGGCTCCAGTAATTTTAAATCATTAATCATTATGTATTGGAGAAATTGTACTACATCCTTTCCTTCCAGTAAAAATTCCCCCATATGTGAAATATCAAAAACTCCCGCATTTGAACGTACTGTTTGGTGCTCTTTTATAATGCTCTCAAACTGCACTGGCATATAAAAACCTGCAAATTCAACCATTCTTGCACCTAGTTTGACGTGTGTATCATAAAGTGGTGTTTTTTTTATGTTTTCGGTCTTATTTTTCATCAGATCTACACCTTTTTGTGTATTAAATTTAATATTGTGAGTATAAAGTAGTAAGAATTATTTAAATTTTCAGCCTTAAATTAATTATTTAACAATCTCAGGAAAAATATGTGCTTAATTTTCAAAAAAATAGGAAGATTAGAATTTAATTATGAGAATACTATTCTTCTACTGGTATTTTTAATAATGATAAAATATCATACTCTTGTATAAGATCCCTTCCATGTAAACTTCCAATAAGTTCAATTATAAATGCAATTCCAATAACTGTCCCACCAGATTTTTCAATCAAACTACAAGCAGCTTTTGCTGTACCTCCAGTTGCTAGTAAATCATCAAATAGCAAAACTCTTTCCCCTTTTTCAATGGCATCAATATGCATTTCTATAGTGTCAGTACCATATTCAAGCTCATAAGTCTCGCTAATTGTTTTATATGGCAGTTTTCCCGGTTTTCTTATTAAAACAAAACCTGCATCTAATTGATAGGCTATTACGCCCCCCCATACATAACCTCTAGCTTCTATTGCTGCTACTTTATCTATTCTTTTATCTTTATAATAATTAATTATTTGATCACAAGATTCCTTAAAAGGGGCAGTAGCCTTGCACAATGTTGTGACATCTTTAAATTGAATCCCAGGTTTAGGCCAATCTGGAACGTTTCTGATATACTGCTCTAAATCCATTAGTAAAAACCTTTAATTTTCATTTTAAAATATATCTTGTTATAGAATTTTAAGTGTTTATACTAATAAAAGTAATTAAAAATGATATTTAATTGAATCGTACAGATTTAGTCTTCTTACTAAATGCTATTAGTTGTAGATAAATTAGAAAAAATTATATAAAGACAATCTTATAAGAAATATATTATATAGTCAATTTTAAATAATGTTGAAAAATGAAGATTTTATTATTTGGTCCACAAAATGCCGGAAAGACAAGCTTAATGAGGACGACATGCTTAGGATATAACTTTATGAAAGTTTTGAATCTCAAACCTACCAAGGGCATTTCAAGAGAGAATTTTATCTTCCGCGGCATCATGGAACTCAACTGATCTCGCCAATTCGGTGATTTCTGAGAAGTCTGGGATGCCGGCGGTCAAGAACGTTATATGGAGAGATATTTTTCCGAAAATCAGCGAGAACTCATATTTTCCGAGGTTTCAACAGCCATTTTTATGGCGGAGGCTACTGTTATTGATTCTCGAGTAAAAGAGATTTTTGAGAAATTTCTGACATTTATTTTTGAATTTAGCCCGCAGATAGAAACTGTTTATGTTCTATTAAATAAGATTGATTTACAAGATTCAAAAGAAGATCAGCTCTACAATTATTTAATTAAAGGAATATCAGACGATATAAAAGTAAAGCTGGCATTCACCCCCGTCTCCGTAAAAGAAGGTAGCGCCCAACACCGTTTAATAGAAATATTAGATTATGAAATCCAGAAAAATACACTTGCTTTACAAAAGCTAGGCAAAATAAGGCATTTATTAGATCAACTTAAGATAAATACTTTATCAGAGTATCTATTATTCAATCAGCCTGATGGTTTACTCATTGCATCAACATTAGGAAAAATTGAAACAAAACCTCTTCAATTTATGAAATTTGAAATTGGAACACTTGATTCTAATATTTACCAAATTTTTACGAAAATTATGGAGCTTATGAGTAGTTCGGTTACTCCTTTAGAATTAACAACTATTATTTACGAAAGTGAGAATAATTACATCCTCGTTAAGGAAGTAAGTAATGGTTCAGTCTTGATGGCTGTTACCCACAATAAAACTAATGAAGTTTTTTCAGGTGTGATGGAAACTCTAACAGGAGAGGATTTTGAAAATTTAAAGAAATATTTAGGGAATTCTGATTTTTAATAAAAAGTATGAAAAAAATGTTTAAAAAAATTATTATTCTTCTTTTTCCATAAGCGCTCTCTTCGTCAAAATATGCTGTTTAGCATGATGTGGTGTTCGCAATACTGTGTCATTTGATTTTTCAATCTCTCTTGCTTGATCACACATAATGGCTGCTGTACGCATCATTTCATGAGCAGCAGCTAATAAAGGCATATAATCTTCTCTTTCTTTTAACACAAAACAAGCTTTTCCTGTTATCTTGGAAACTGAGGCAGCTATTTCAAAAGCAGCAATCACTTTTGCTTTCGCATAAGGATTTGTGAATCCAGCAGCTTCAGTAGCGATATTAGCATCAATTTCTATCTGAGGTAATGTAGGAGTTCTCCCATCTAACATATCTATTATTACTTTATTAATTTCATTTACAATCACATTCAAAGCTCCAGTAATAGCGAGAACTTTTAATAGATCTGCATTAAAGCAACTCATTTCAACAGGATCCAAGAAGGGTCTTCGCGCCCCAATCATGGAATCACATCCTACAATAATATAACCCATATTCTTTTCCTTGAAGTCTTCAATAGCTTTTTTTGCGGGGGCATCAGATATTATTATAGTCGGGATATTCCCTGCTAATTCTCGAGCAGCTTTTGGTCCCTTTAATGCAGCATTAGGACTTGACATTAAGATTAATTCTGGATTAAGGTCTAATAATTTTTTCATTGTTTCCACACACTCTTCTGGTGGATGCATTTTTGCTCCAGACGTGACTTCGCGAACATTTATCCTTGTTGACTCAGCACGCTCATCCAGAAGAAAAGCAAGCAAAACAGAAGCCCCAATTGTTCCATTTTTAAGAATGCCGATATTTAGTATTTTGCCTTCTTCAATCATTTTAATTCACATTTCTAAAATATAATATTTATTTAAGCTATTATTTAACTTACAATTTCCCACTATTTTTAATATTTTTTTAAATTCTGATGCATAACTTTTATAATTTTATATAAAACCGATGTCTAATTATAAATGCTATCTATTAAAAAATAAAGGCTGTTTTTAAAATGCAAATAAATGGAATTGAGATTGTAGATACATTTTGTGAGGCTTTTGCCTCGGTTTTTACACGAATATTAGTAACTGCTAAAAATGAGAAATGGGTAAAGATTGCCGCAAATGTAGCAACGGGGTATGGAACATCTACTATTCACTGTGATTCTGAAGCTGGCATTGATGTTTTTGTTCCTGCAGAAGAAACACCTGATAAACGTCCAGGGGTCATTTTAATGTTCTTTAAAACGAAAAAAGATCAGATGGATAATGTACTACTGAACAGGATTGGACAATGTATTTTGACATGTCCGACTACAGCTTGTTTTGATGCAATTAAAGGTTCAGTTGATCCAGATAAAGAATTTGAAATTAAAACCGGCTACAAGCTAAAATTTTTTGGTGACAAATTTGAAGAACAAGGGGAAGGTCTTTATCCATTTGAGGTATGGAAAATTCCAGTAATGGACGGAGAATTTATAGTTCAGAGTAATTTTAAGGTTGGAAAAGGTATTGCTGGAGGAAATTTTCTAATACTTGCTCAGAATCAAGATGCAGGGTTAAAAGCTGCTGAAGCTGCAATTGATGCAATAAAGGATGTTGAGAACGTTATTACACCTTTTCCAGGAGGTATTGCAAGATCTGGCTCAAAAGTAGGTTCTAAATATTCTTTTCTTAAAGCATCAACAAATGATCCTCTCTGTCCTACTTTGAGAGGGAAAAGTGAGAATTCAGAATTAGATGAAAATGATAATTGTGTTTATGAAGTAATCTTGGATGGAGCCACTGAAGATGCTATTAGAAAGGCAATGAAATTAGGAATAAATGCAGCTGTAATGATTCCCGGTGTTAATAAAATTTCTGCAGGAAATTATGGTGGTAATCTAGGAAAGTTTAACTATCATTTGCATGATATACTAGGATAAGAATTTCTTATTAATTTATAAGAAAAAATTTCTATTTTTATTTTAATTTTCTTTTAATTTTTCTTTGAGGAGGTTTTCGTTCTTGTTCTTCTTCGATTTCGGCTTTCTCTATTTCCTCCTCTTTAATTAATTCTTCGGTTTTTTTAACTTTTTTCCTTTTTGGAGGAATATCTTTTTTCTTTGGAGTTATACTCGGAGTTTCTAGGGATTTTGACTTTATTCGTTTATATGAGAACGCAATTCCCAATAATACTCCAAAAATTACCCCTATACTCAATGTAATCCACGGTAGTATTGGACTTAAAGTATCTGGAATAATTCTAATTTCTTTTGGGCCTAATCCGTAGTCAGAAGTAAGATAAGTTGTATCACCGTCAGCATCAGTTACAGATATATAAACATACCACACTCCCGTAATTAAGTTGACCGAACTCAATGTAATCACCAAATTGTTAGTATACATTTTTGATGTATTGTACCAATTGTTATTCTCATCTAATAGTCCAACAGTTATATAGGCAATTGTATCTTCTACATCAGAAATGTTAAAAGTGAAACTGATATCTTGACCATAATTTATTGCAATACTCTCTTCAATAGATCTACCATTTATCCAAAAATTATGAATTTTTGGAGGATTATTTATTATATTTAAAGTAGTATTATATTTTCCTTTTCCAGTGTATTGATCTTTAGCTTCTAATATAGCTTGGTATGTTCCAATTGGTTTGTTAGCAGCTATGGAGAATGTTTCATCAAAAGTCCAATCCTTATTATTTGTTAAGATAATAGGACTCTCTCGTTGTCCTGTAGGAGTTATTAATATTAAAGAAACATTAGTACGCCCTGCTTTCGCATTTGGATCGAGATCAGATACATTTAAAGAGATCTGACATTCTTCAGTTCTTTTAAATTCTGTCTTTGAAAAATTAATCGAAGATATGACTATTTGTGGAACTGAATTTAAGACTTTAAATGGAACATATGCTGCTTTTCTTATAAATGGAGAATTATCTGTCATATTGAGTTTAATATAATAAATTTTATCAGGTTGAGGTAATCGATCATCTAATAAAAATGATGCTTGCTGAATGTTATTTCCCAGGTTAATTAAATTATTCTGGTTTGTTTCAGATATACTATCAACAACAGTTACATTCCAATTGAAATTATATACATCATAATCATTCACAATAAATTCAGCATAAACGATATCACCTCTACTATATTCAAAACTATAAAGAGATGCTAAATAGTTCGTATATATAGTAAAATTTGTGTATGTGGTATGAGCATTTATCACTTGATCCGATGTATTATAGATTAAAAAGCTAACATTCTGAAAACCTAAGGGCGCATATGATTTAGGAGAATAAACATACTGATATTCATCATTACCTATAAAAGTCATATTATAATTTCTAACTGTATTATTAGAGAAATCTATTTGCATTATTGTATAATCTACATTGGTAAACCCTGATATATTAACAGTTAGTTCAACAGACTCAAATAGACGATATATTGCTGAAACATTCCGAGATATTGCTGAATAATTTACTGCTTTATGATTATTTTGAGCAGGTCGTAAATTTATCAAACTTTCATCATTTGAGATTCTAGAATGACTTATTAAAGATTTTTGATGATATATCGTAAGGTTGAAGACTATCGATATAAATATTAAAAGAACAAACATAGATACTATTAATTTTTTGCATTTTACCATTAATTTGGTCATCTCCTTAGCAATTTGTGTTTTATTTCTTTACTTTTATAGAATAAAACAATACTAATCGGAATAATTATAGGTAATAAATAAAAAACAACAAAATTGAATGCTGTTAATTCAACTTTTACCTGGAAAAAATATTGAGCAATTATTTCATTTGAACTATCTCTTAGGGCAAAAGTGTAAGATTTTGTTTCAAAATCATAGGGATTTATGGTGGGTAATATTCTAGCAATAATTCTATTTTCGCCAGGACTTAATCCATTGATATTAGCTATTATTCTCTCACCATTAGCATACAAGGAAAATAATTCAGAAATTTCTTGATTATTTCGAATAACCATGATAAAATAAGCATATTCTCCTTGAGGTATTATATCAGGAAAAGTAACGCTTAAAATTTCATACTTTTTGATAATGTGAATGGTAAATAGTTCTGAATAAAAAATTGTATCTCCTTTCTTGATATTCATTTCTACATCTATTGTATTGAGTGTGATATTTTCTGCTAAATTAAGCGTATAATATAAAGTTCTAATCTCGCTTTTCAATAAACCGATTTCATCTACTAATTCTTGAGTAAGATAGTCTCCAGAAAAACTGATATTAACATACTGAGAGCTATTTGGTAAAAAGTTTATAAGAGTTATAGAGAGATCAATACTCCCTCCACTTATAGAGCTGCTTTCATAAAAGAAATTAGAATAATCAAAAGAATATCCAATATTAATAGATCGAATAATTTCTAAATAGAGCACGTTATTTTTTTGCAATTGAAAAATTATTGAATTAGGTCCTAAATTTGCGTCTAGTACTGTTCTTAAGTTAAAGGAAATATTAGTTATGACCATAGATGGGAAATAGACCATCTTTGTTTCATTAAAGATATCGTATCCCTCCATAGATGTATTTAAGGTCACATCATCTTTTCGTGTATTATTTATTTGAAGAGTTACATTTAATGTAGGTCCTTGGTAAAGAGTACTAGGTAAGCCTAAAATCCTAATATTTACTAATCCAGAAATAATATTATAACGTTTTAAAGTAATAGCAGTTGCGAAAACTGAAGAATTTGCATAGATATGGAGATAGTAACCATTTCCAATGGGCATTGAATCATTTATATTATATATCAACGTAATTGAATCACCTAATATTTGACGTTCTCTCTTTTCTAGAAGAGTACCGTTTGGAAATTTAAATAAATAAGAAATATCAGCAGTATCAATGTTGTAAATACTTTTATATGTCTCGTATGTTCCTTCTGTATTATTAAAATATTCAACTTCTTTTTCAAATGCATAACTACTAGTTATGTTCATACTCTCTTGGTTAAATATATAATCTGGAATCGTTTCTGACACATTGTACTCAGCATTAATAATTGTGCTATTATAGATTTCAAAGGCATACAAGTATGCTTCACTTAATCTTAAGTTAGCATAAAAATTCTTATTATTATTAATGGGAGAATCTATTGACAATCTATATGCATTTACTCCTCCATCATAAAAGTCGTTTTCAAAAGTTTCGTGTAATTGCCAAGCTCGATTATAATATGTGATATTTCCAGTAGTTTCGAATAATTTCAAGCATGCAGTTAACATAATTGAATTTGCCTCTAATTCTATAACAGGATTAGCTCCAGAGATATCCCATACTCCATCGCGATTATATTCATATCCGTTAAATCCTGTATCCCACATTACTTCTAATTTATTAAAAAGGTATTCAGCTAATTGAAGATATGTATCATTTTCCATACCTGTTTCCTTCCAAAATTCGATTAATGTTATTATTCCTAAAGCATTAACATGTAAATATTTGTAATTACTCCCTGTATTCCAATTGTTTAAGGCATAATATTCAAATCCACCATTTACTTGATCCCATACTTCTAATAGAAGTCTATTCATTGTTGTTTCTGCTAACTCAAAAGCTCTATTTCTAATTGTCGGCGCAATATTCAGCTTTTTATATAATTTATTAAGCTCCAAATTTGCTAAAATTGCATATAAATTACTTTCTGTATATTTGTCTGTCGTTGAGTTATGGTGATAAAATCCTTCATTTGTATAATCCCAGAATTCCGAAGAATTTAAAAGGAAAAATGCTTCTTCGATGGAATCTTTCGGATATGTTCCTCCAACATTAATATTGTCTATTTCTGCGCCTATATTCTCAATCAATAGAAAAATGGGCATTAAATTATCAACTAAATATCTATTATCATCAAATACTTCTTTTGTGCTATTATCAACTGATTTAACAAACCCATATTTATACTGATTAACATTTCCTTCAAACCATAAAGGAGATTCTTTCAATTTTAAATAGTTATTGTATGTTTCTGTTGGAGTAATATCTTCTTTCAATAAAGATTTATAGAGTAATAAATTATCGATGGGATACACCTTATCATCGAGTATTGTACCCACGTTATTACCTTCTCTATAATAAGTATCAATATCTAATTCTAAATCGGATACATAATTACTCCTAAAAAATTGCCAAATCTCCTCAAAATTTTGTTTAAAAGGATCTTGAAATAGATAACCAATATCTGCTGAATTTGGAGAAGTAATCTCTCTATTATCAATTTCATTTTCTAGAATGGTTAGATTACCATCAGATCGAGAGAAATCCTTGAGAAAAAATAAAGTACTTATCATTATGGTGAAAATCATAAGCAAAATCATGAATTGTTTCTTTTTTCCCGCAGTTCTTCTATGTTTTTTCCAAAAAGTAGAAGTGTTAGTGAGATTCATATTGATAATTATTTAGATTTTAAATTTTTATAAATTAAAGCTATATTTTTTTAAAAAATTTTCTTCTCTTTAAAATTTTTTTCTGAAAATCTCTTTTTTTTTGAGATATTTTAACTTTAATTTCAATCTATTATTTATTCACAGTATTTAGAATCTCAGAAGTTTTAACTCTAAATTGATCCATAGAATCTCTATTTCGAATAGTGACAGTGTTATTTTCAAGGGACTGATAATCTATAGTTATGCAGTACGGAGTTCCTAATTCATCTTGTCTACGATATCGCTTTCCAATAGAACCTGCCTCATCATAGAAAGATTTAATACGATGTTCAAGTAAATATCGATGAATTTTTAATGCTAAGTTCCTAATTTTTTTCTTATTTTTTACTAATGGAAAAACAGCTATAGTATTGGGTGCCAACTCCTTTTCTAATTTTAGATTAATTCTGCCTTCTTCTACATTGAAAGCATTTTCCAGCAAAGTATACATGATTCTATCGATTCCAAACGCAATCTCGAGGATTTGTGGAATTTCTCTTAAATTTGTATCAGTTCCCATACTTATCTTGAAATCTTGCTTTGAATATTCCCCATGTCTTTTTAAATCGTAATCAGTTCTATCGTGTACTCCACAGATTTCAATCCACCCAAATTGATTGGTTGCTATTTCTAAGTCCCAAGCATCATCTGCATAGTGGGATCTCTCTTGAGGAGAGTGTTGTCTATATCTTATTGAATTATCGGGGATGCCAATTTTCTTTGTTAAATAATAACCTAAATAAAGACAATATGCAAAGGCTTGCTTCTTAATTATCCCCTCTTTGATTGCCTTTTCTAGAGGAATAAAATTAGGCCTTTCTATCTTTTTTTCTTGAATTCTCCAATCTAATAGTGGTAATTTTTGATCTTTAACCTCATAATAATCTTCAAAATCCATTTCTTGTTTTTTACCTATAAATAATTGAAGTTCAAGTTGATCAAATGCTCTCATTCTTAGTATTAATTGTCTTGGAGAGATTTCATTTCTATAAGCTTTACCAAATTGATAAATCTTTATTGGATATTGCCTTCTAGCGTCTTGATCTAATCTATTAAAAAGTAGATAAGTTGTCGTTGCTGTTTCGGGTCTTAAATATGCAATAGTATCATTTCCAATTACTGTTTTAAGCATTAAATTATATTTTTCAATTTTTTGGAAAGCTTTACCACATTTTGGGCATGAGACTTTATTTTTTTTGATTAAATCTTCCATTTCTTCGAAAGATAAGCCGTCAATCTTTATATCAGGAAAGCTTTCCTCTAGTAGTTTATCTACCCTATAAAGAGAGTTACAATCTTCACATTTTATCACAGGATCGATAAAACGGTCTAGATGACCTGAAGCACTCCATACGATTTCGGGCATTATGGTGGGGCATTCAACCTCTCCAAATCCAAAATATCTCAATTCTCTTCTAAATATTGATAAGATATTGTTTTTTAATTCCATTCCTGCTGGACCATATGAGTAAAAACCAGCTAAACCACCATAAATTTCAGGACTTGGTCCCCAGATGAACCCTCGACGTTTCAATAATGAGTTAAAAGTTTCTATATTATCATTTATTTTCATTTTTTTCTCTATTCTCTTCTATTATTGATTTTAGAAATTTTTAATTATATTTGTATTTTAAGAATTCAAGATATCTATTCTAATAATATAAATTTTTATATAACTAAAAGATAGTATTAATATAATTTAAGATGAAATTACAAAATAATTATTACTATACAATAATAAATTGATAATTATGATATTTCAAGATTATTTTCAATTTTTTGATATTTGGGATGCAATTGAATCAGGATTATATTATGTGATCGTAGGATACTATTTTCTAATTTTTGCATACTTTTTATTAATGAGGTTTAGAACTTCAAAGAAATACTTTTGGTTATATTTTTCAATATTATTTTTATGTTTGGCAGGTGGACGCGTTTTTTTTATAATTTATTATTTTTATGCTCCTGAACTGGAAGGTGTTATCTCTAATACTGAGCTTGTAAATACTTTAATGTTAGAATATCGTTTGGCAACATTTTCAACATGGTTAGGAATTGCAAGTTTAATGGGAGTATTTGGAATTTTAATTTTTCCTCCGATAACAGAAACAGAAGTATCTGGCATCAAAAGTGAAACTAAATTTAAGAAATTTGTAAGAAATACAAAAGCAAGAATGTTTTTTAAAATATTATTAATATTAATCCCAATTGTTATAGGTATACTTGCTTTGACCTTACCAGATTCACTTTTTATGGATCCTGATTTTGTAGATAGATATGGAGTTGATCCTAATAGTTTAGTTACCGTTTTTGGATATCCGGCAGGGAGAGCTGTATTGAATTTTATTTTATTACCCTTATTTGTAGCAATCATTCCATTTTTATTTATAAATCTGGCGATCAGGACTTTTGGGGTTCTACGGAGATCTTATGCCTTAAATGCTATTGGATTTCTAATTTACTTTATCGGTCGAATTCTTCAAGGAGTTCTTGACACGTTTGAGTGGTATCATGTGAGAGCTATTCTACCCCCTCTGTTAATATTACTCTCATTGCTAATTATTGTCATAGCAAATAATTATGAACAATTAAGATAAATTTCTAATGTAATTTATTCTAAAGAAATAAAATTTTTAGGAATAATTAATTAGGTATTTTTAACCCCCTATTATTAAACATTTTAAAATCAAGAGGTCTGTTTCATGTCAATTCATGGAAATCAATATATATTACCATTATTTAATACACCTCCAACAATTGCTCCAATTAAAGAGAATGATGAATTAGCTTTAGCTTTTTATCTCTTATCAAGAGATTTACAGCCTGATGAGAAAATAATATCTTTTTCAAGACTATTATGGCCATTTTTGTGCATTCAAGGAGTAATTGGTACCCATATAATTTTAGATGGACTTAATGTGTTTAATAAAAAAGATAAATTATCTAATCCACCTCGACAACCACTAATTGGACATATTCTAAGAAATATTGATAATAGAACTGAGATTGAACAATTAAATAAAGTAAAAGAAATTTTATTGTATAAAGATGTGGAAGCAGAAGAGATTGGTGAAGGAGAGGAATCAGAATTCCAAAGAATTCAAATAGATGGGTTGATTAATCCAAATTTTCTACAATCATTAGTACAACTAATTAACCTAGTAGAGTATAAACCAGTTTCACCTTTTATGCCATTAGATTATGGATTAACCACTGAAGAAGCACTGAAGGTTGCAGACAAGTATAGAAATATAATTGATTATATGAAGGGTAATGCGTATAGATGGAATGCTCAAATTGAACTTATTGAAAAGGAAGTTGAAAAATGGCTAGTGAATTTAAACGTTAAACTGAAAGATCTCGAAACTAGATATAGCTCGCAGATAACTAAAACGTCTCAAACTATCGATTCTGATCAGATTAAAGAACAAATAGCATTGGAAAGTGATAAAATTGATCAATGGAAGGTAAATGAGAAAAAGGTTGTTATTGAAAACATCTCGGTCTTATTTAAAACAGTTGAGAGACAATTAGAAGAAATCCTTAAAAAGAATAAATTTTTTACTAACACAGAATCCTTAAAAAGCAGAATTTTTGAGGATATTACAGAAGATTTTGAAAATCACTTTAGTTTTTTACTAAATGAAGGAAATAAATTTTTAGAGGTCGTTAATTCTCTTACTGCTAAATATATGGAATTCAAGGAACGTGCATATCAAGTAAACGAACAAGCTAAGAAGAAGCTAGAAAGATTTTCAGAAGAATTAAAAATAAAATTAAGGGATAGAGATGAACATCTATCTGTTTTTGAGAAAGAAAAAGAAGAAAAAATCTCTGAAATCCTAAGCTTAAAAGATAATATAGAAAAATTGTTCTTAGAATTGAAGGCTATCATTCAGAAAAAGCAAGGAACTTGCTTACAAGAAGCTAAAGACTTAATTGCATGGTCTTTAAACGATGCTCAAGCAGAGTTATTTTCTAGGCCAATTCAATGGGTTTACATGCCTTTATATGGAATAGTCATTGAAAATGAGAACACAAATGAAGAAAACATAAAGTTAATTTTCCCTGGCAATGTTAGAGCTGATGTTCTAGATCTCTACGCAGAGATATCAGACGCAATGAAAAACTTGAACATTTTTGTTTCTGAAAAGATTGAAAAAGACATGGCCTTAAGATCTAACTTCGAATTTTCATGTGAGAATAAGAATCTAGCTAAGGATAAAAGTTTCACTAAAAAAATTCAACAGGGTATTTCAATTTTAAGGGGGAAAGCCGTTATAGATAGTCAGATTGAGAATAATATAAGAGAGAAACTCAATTTAATATTATAACTCTAACTTTTTCTAAGATTATGGTTCCGAAAAAAAAGAAATTCAGTAAGAAAGTCTTCTTAAAAAGGAAATTATTAAGATCACTTTTTTTAAGCATTGAAAAAGATAAACAAAAAGGAAAGGCTAGTGAGCTTGAAACCCAAATTCTTGAAGAGGGCATGTTATATGTTCAGATGAGATTACCAGTTGATAAAATAACAAAAGATTTTGAAGATCAAATAAAAAAGAAAATAGAACATAATATTTTTCATGCTAATATTAGGGTGGCGATAGAAAAAGACTTTAAGAGTATTGTTGAGATCTATAACAAATCATGGTTAACCGCAAACACTCCATTCAGACCAATAACTCTTGAGACCATAAAGAAGATTTTTGCTGATCCTGATACTTCATTTTTAATTGCAAGGGTATACGGAATAGATGGAGCTTTTGTCATCCTAGACTTCGAAGGCGAAAATAATGAATACGGTATTATTGCAGGTTTAGGTGTTTTACCGAGATTTCAAAGAAAAGGATTAGGAACAGTACTTGGTTTAGCAGCATGGGATTATTTTAAAAAGAAAGGAGTTAAAGAACTTCGATGCGAAGTTTATAAAGGAAATCAAAGATCTTTCAACTTTATAAAAGCGCTTAATTTTGAAATATATGGAGAGAAAGTTTACCATAATGAAGATTTTGAGTTGGAAGACGCATAAAAAATAAAATTTTTTTAAATTCTGATTCTTTATCTAAACAGAAAAGTAATTTTCTTAAAGTAAATCTATGTCAAATTCGAAGATAAGTTTTAAAAAAAAAAGGGTTAGAAGCCTATTTTTGGCTTCAGATAAAAAGGGAATATCTAGAGAAGATATAGAGGATGAATTAATTACTAATGGAATGGAATATATTCAAATGAGATTACCTGTGGAAAAAATCACACCTGATTTTGAAGAAAATATTAAAAAAAAAGTGGAACAAAATATTCTTAAAGCAAAAGTACGTGAAGCCTCAGAAAATGATTTAGAAAGTATAGTCTACTTACATAATAGAAGTTGGATGACTTCTTGCACTCCGTTCTCTCCTTTAACAATTCAATCTTTAAAGAGCCTGTTTAAGTTTCCAGAAATTAAGATGTTAATCGCAAAAGTATATGGTATAGATGCCGGATTTGTGATACTTGATTTAGAGGGATCAAATAATGAATATGGAGTTATTGCAGGGTTGGGAGTACTTCCAAGATTTCAACGTAAAGGTTTAGGGACTATAATTGGAATGATTGCTTGGAATTATTTAAAAGAAAAAGGGATAAAAGAGCTAAGATGCGAAGTCTATAAAGAAAATAAAGTTTCTTATAATTTTATTAAATCATTAGGATTTGAAGAATTTGACACTAAGATTTATAAACGTGAAGATTTTGAATTAAGTAATAGATCTAATTAAAAGTAAGTTCTTTAATAAGAGGTGCCGTTGTTTTGAAGGGGTTTAATAGTATTCAATTATGTAAAGGGATCGCTATAATTTGTATTTTGTTTACAAATACCTTAAATTATTGGTTAAATTTTAGTTCTGAATTAGGAATTTTCTTCAGTATATTAATTACATTTTTGGAAATATTTGGTGCCTTTCTATTAATTTTTTTATTTTCATTTTCAATTATATTTACATTAAAGAAAGGAATGGGTAAGCGTCCAGATAGAAAAAATAGAAATAAACTTTTCAAACAATCTATTTCCTTGGTTTTATTAGGTATTGCGTATAATTTAATTTTTCAATATTTTGAAAGTGGGGCAATAATATTCTGGGGTTGGAATATATTAATTTTTATTGGATTTGGTCAATTCATTTGTTATTATATATTTAAGCTAGTTAGATGGGCAAGATTAGTATTTGGTTTGACTATTATATTAATTACGCCATATATTAGAGAGCTTTTATTCATTTGGAAAGAAACTAATATAATTATCAGTATTCTCCATACCATATTTGTATCTTCGACTCCAATTTATCCTTTCTTACCTTTTGTATCTTTATGGTTTTTTTCTACTATTTTTGCCGAATTAATCTATGAATCCACGCTTTTAGAGTCGGATGTAGCCAACTTAAACGCAATACGTTCAATTATAAAATACGCATTTATATTCATTATTTTAGCTTTCATCTATTCTGCTACTCAATTACTCCCATTTGTTGAACCATTTAGTTATGATCCAAATACATATCCATTTATCGATAGTTTACCAATTTTAAGAGGAACTAATATTTATTATATTCCAGGAATACCAGAAGCGTTTGTAAAAGGTACAATTCAAAACATTTTTTTCATAACGGGGATTTCTTTATTAATTATTGGGTTAACTTTTTATTTAATAGACTATAAAAATAAAAAAGGCATTGCTTCTAAAATTTTAATCATTTTTGGAAAAATTGCAATAACTTTGTTGTTCTTTCAGTGGCTTTTATTACCAATATTCAATCAATCATTAAATTATGATATATTTATTGTAATTTCACTAACTTATTTAATTGCGATTGGATTTATTATCTATTTATGGGAAAGATATATTAAAACAAAATTTAGCCTTGAATGGTTGATAAAAATAATAAGTAAAAAAAATCTTGAAGAAATAATTTGACTTATTTGAAATATTAATACTCTTTCAAGGAGTTAATTTTTTCTGTTAATAAATCAATATTGTATTGATCCTGTAAATCCTGATAATAAAGTTTAGATCTTTTAAAAAAATTTAATGCATCTTGAAAGTTATTTTCATTTATACATAAATCACCTAAACTGTTTAAAATTTCTGCTGCTTGTTTTATGTAATCTAAGTTTTCAAATATTTCTAAAGCTTGTTCGTAAATTACACGTGCTTTCATGGCATTTTGTAGATTGAAACTATAAATTTTAGCGATGTTTCTTTTTATTTCTGCAATCTTAGCTTTATCTCCATACTTTTTAAAAATTTCGGCAGTAAAATTTAAGTATTCAATGGATTTCTTATATTGTCCTTTAAGTAAATATAAATCCGCTAAATCTTCTAAAACTATCCCTTCATTTATATGATCTTCTATTTCAAATTTCCTAATTGCTTCTAAGGCTTTAACTAAATTATCCTCTGCTAATACTTCATTATCCCATAGAAGATTTAATTTACCTCTATAAAAATAACATTCCCATTCTAGTTTAGCTTTCAGATAAATAGAAATGCGATCCTGAATTTTATCGATTAAATTCAAGGCATTATTAAAATACTGATAAGATTCTTCATAGTTAATTTCTCCAAGAAAGTAATTTAGTTTTCCATATTTCACAAGTGTCTGAATCACTCCATATAGATCTTGGTCCCTTTCAAAAAATTCTAAATTTCTTTTCAAAATTTTCGATATTCTATCATAATCTTTGAAGTTAAAAAGTATCTCCACTAAATTACTAGCAGACTTAACCGCTTCTAATTCAAAATGATGCTCTTCTGCTAATGTTAGAGCCTGTTGGTAATATTCATAGGATTTTTCTAAATCTTTTATGATGTAATACACATTTCCTAAATTATTTAATACTTGGATTATCTTAATGTGGTCTTCTAATTGTCTAAGGGTATTCAAAGCCTCATCAAAATGATAAATTGCTTGATCAAAATAGCCCCCTTCTTCATGAATCAAACCTATTTCATTATGACATATAGCCACTTGTAATAAATCTTTTCCCTCTAAGAAGTTTTTTAATGCTAATTCCAGATTTGAAATAGCATTTGAAAAATCTCTTGCTTTGTAATATATGCTTGCTTTCTTTAACAATAAATTTCCCATTAATTCCCCTTGAATCTCTTTTTGTCGTAACTCATTATCAATATCCATCAGTTGGTATTCCAGTTCTTCGTTTTTTATCAGGCTTGGATCCAATTCTTCTTCTTCAAAATTAGAATAAAAAGATGAACTTTCTTTGTAAGAAGAGGAGGAATCATCTTTTAAAAAATTGTCTAAGTTTGTAATTAAGGGTTTTCCACATTTATGGCAATAAAACCAATGCCTTTCAACTAATTCTTTGCAGTAAGGACATGTATGGCTCATTAGATATTAGAAAAATAATAATTTCTCTATTTATAATTATTGATCTTAACTATTTTTCATTAAATGTTTGTTTAAATTATTGATTAAGATTTTTATTGTTATTATGTAATATTTCCTCAAATTCTTGTTCATTTAAGCCGAGGGATCTTAAGAGAATCTTCAATTGAATAATTGCATTCTTAGCTTTCACTTGATTCGCTAACTGGAGTGCTTTAATGAATTTGTCTTTCGCTTTTCTAATCTGACCTTGAAGAAATAGAATTTCTCCAGTATAACTTAAACCCTTAATAATTAATTCAGAATAATTACTTTTACTCGCCAGATCCGTGCCTTCTCTAAAATAGTTCAATGCTTCCTTAAGCTTACTTTCTTTCTTTTGAATAATACCTAGATTGAAATTAGTTACTATTATACCTTTATTATCTCTCAGCTGTTTGAAAGCTTCTAGTGATTTCAAATATAATTCATTTAAAATATCCCAATTTTCTTGTTTTTCATAAATATATATCAAATTTCCTAAACAATCTAACAGATTATAAATATCTTCAGCATCTGAGCAGATAGCGCTACATTCTAAGAAAATTTCAGATGCCGAATCTAAGTGATTCAATTTAATATAACTATTTCCAATTCCTTTCAGGCATGTAATTTCTTCTTGAATTTGTTTTAATGGTCTATATATCTCAAAAGCCATTGTATAATATTCAATTGATTTATTATACTCACCTTTCTTAAAATATAAAGCACCAAGCATTCCATAGACGGCCGCTTTTCCTAAATTATCACGCTGAAGCTTAAAATGATGCAAGCATGTGAATAAATTATCTTCTGCTTCACTATAATTCTCTAATTCAATCTGTAGAAGCGCTAAGTTACTTAACTCTCTGATATAGTTGGAATCTTTGCCAAATTTTTCTAAATCTTCGAGCTTATCTTTTGTTTCCTTAACTAATTTTTCAATCTCTTCTTTATTCATCATGATATCTTTTCTAAGATAAATTGTAATCAAAAACTACTAATTAATCTTTTTACCTAACAAATAATTATAACAATCCTTACCTAATATTTATTTAATAATTGGTAAATAATATGATATTAAAATGAAAAAAAAAGCACGATTATGGGAATCAATAGGAGATAGTAAGGTTAAGTGTCATGTATGCGCAAATGAATGTTTAATAATGCCTGGGAAAGTAGGAATTTGTCGTACTAGAAAAAATTTCGACGGTGAACTATTTACACTTATATATGGATCATTGATATCTAAAGGAAGCTTAGATCCAATTGAGAAGAAACCACTTTATAATTTTTGGCCAGGAGCTACAGCTTACTCAATTGCATCTATAGGATGCTCATTTAAATGTCAAAATTGCCAGAATTGGAATATATCACAAGCTACTCCAGGTGAGAATGGAAAAAATGGTTATTTTGAGCTCGAAGGTTATAAAGATCGCAGAATTTCTTTAGTAGAAATGAAACCAGATGAATTAATAAAGAGAGTTGTAAATAGTGGGGCAGAAACTTTAGCATACACCTACAATGAGCCACTCATATGGCATGAATGGATTTTAGACACTGCTAAACTCTTGAAAGAACAGAATATTAAGACAATACTAGTTAGTAATGGATATTCCACACCTGAGGCAACAAAAGAATTGATAGAAGTTGGTATAGATGCTGCAAATATTGATATAAAATCTATGTCTGATGATTTCTATAAAGAAATATGTGCAGTAAAATCCGTGCAACCTGTTTTAGACACGGTAAAAAGTTTCAAATCTAATGGAATTCATGTAGAGATTACTAATTTGGTCATACCAAAGTTAAACGATTCTCAAGAAGATTTTAAGAAATTATCGGACTGGATAGTCAACAATTTAGGAAAGGATACACCCATTCACTTTTCAGCTTATCATCCTGATTATAAAATGCCTTCAATGGAAAGAACTCCGTATGAAACTTTAAATCTTGCTTACAATGTTGCTAAAAAATCGGGTTTGTATTATGTTTATGTGGGAAATATTGCTCATGAGAAAGGTGGAAACACTTATTGTCCAAACTGTAATCATTTGATTATTGGAAGAAGAGGATATAGTTTTACTAATATAAACATTACTGAAAAAAAAAAATGTTCAAATTGTGGTTATAACTTAAGCCAGGAAATTATCGGAGAAATCAATAAGTCTACCTCTAATCGATTCAGCTTTTTTTAATTTATTAAAAATGAAAAAAATAAGACTAAATATAAGAATAATTAATTTAGAAAAGCCCTGTAATTGAAACTCCTACAACCAAAAGAAGAAATCCCTGGAGTATGCAAAAAGAAGCAATTATAAATGCTAATGGTGGCCAAGATACTCCTTTTGAAATTTTCATTAATGCTCCAATATAAAATTTTGTTGTAAGCGCAACTACTGCAAAAATGACGATAAATAAT
Organism: Candidatus Hermodarchaeota archaeon; assembly: GCA_048885535.1. GTDB lineage: Archaea > Asgardarchaeota > Lokiarchaeia > Sigyniarchaeales > SOKP01 > SOKP01. The sequence continues at coordinate 36,267 of JBHLLO010000007.1, read as the reverse complement.
ATTATAAAAAACCATTTAGCCGATATAAATACATCAACGACTTGGTAAGCACTCTGAGGCATTACTGACACGAGAATGATAATTACTGCACTTGCGGCTAATAATCCTATAATAGTTGGAATAGGTAAATCACTTGAAGGTTTTAAAAATGTAAGAATTCCAAATATTATTAAGAAAATTGAAGTAAAAGTGCTTGCGTGATCTCCTGTGACATTTATATATGCTTGGCTCGGTGCAGCATTATACATTAAACCAGAAATTCCACATAACAAACTAAAAATTCCAACTACAAATCCAAAATAGGTTAACACCTTCAAAAACTTTGATGCTTCAGCATGCTCCCACTCTTCTACCTTTCTTTTTTCAAAGGAACCTCTTCTTTTAGTCTCATAGATAGCATAAATCAACCACATTATCCCTAAAATCAAGAGAAAAAAACCAGCGTATGTACCCAAAGGTCTAAAAAAATTATCAACAAAATTCCATTCAAAAAACACTTTATTTCACTCCATAAATTGAATTAAGATTTATTATTATATAGATAATCATCTGATTAAAATATATATTTAGTGGAGTCCAATAATTCATAATATTAGAATAGAAATGAACCTTGACAAAACAATTACTCGTTCATAAATGCAATTGTTTTTGCGATATAATCCAAGTAATCCCTTATCTCTTGAGATCTTTTATTATCGTCCCATAAATATTCTTTTACCATTATATCTGCAACTTTTTCTGCTGCTTCTGGAGTTCTTCGGTGATCTATCCATAATGCCATTTCAGTTCTTCTGCAAAATACATCAATTAAATGAGTGGTTAATTCATATCTTAATATATAGATGATTTCAGCTTGGATGAAATAATAATCTTCAAGGATCCTTTGTTTAAGTGCTTCATCTTTTTTTATCAATTCAAGTATTTCAATCGCACCTTTACCATATTGCTGGTATAAATGCTCAGCGACATCCTCTTGTAACTCTATTTCAGACTCTTTTAACCTCTTAATCCACGCTTCTCTTTCTATCCCAATAATAAATTTTTGTCTAGAGAAGTGTTTTGGTCTCGTAATATTTGAAAATATATGCATTTCTTCAATATAGTTGAATAAATCTTCAGCCATAGCACGCCATTCAGTAAGCTTTCCGCCTGTTATAGTTAGCAGTCCATCATCTGAAAAAAATATTATATGCTTTCTGGAAACCTCGCTTTCAGATTTCCCTTTTTGCATAACTAAGGGTCTTATCCCTGCATATGTAGATAAAATGTTATTGTAATCTAATTCTGCATTTGGAAAATAATACTTAACAGATTCAATTAAATAGTCAGCATCTTCTTTGTTACAGAAAGGATTTGCTAAATCTTCTTTATAATCCGTGTCTGTAGTTCCAATTATAGTAAATTCCTCATTTCGCGGTAATACAAAAAAGGCTCTTCCATCTGATATCGAAAATACGATTGATGCCATATTATTTTTTATGTGCTTTCTCTTAAACTGTAAATGAACTCCTTTGGTAGGTCGAATTAAAGGTTTTGGAATCTCTTCAGGATAACTTTCTATTAATTGATCTGTCCAAACTCCAGTTGCATTTACTACTAATCGGGTTTTTATATTAAACTCAACATTTTCTATCAAATCCTTACATTTGAGCCCAATAATCTGACCATTTTCTTTAATGTACTCAGTTACTTTGCAATAATTAAGTGCATCAGCTCCCCTAATTACGGCTTCCTTAACTATTTCTAGGGTTAATCGCGCATCGTCAACATTATTATCATAATAAACAGCACCACCTAAATTTCCTTCTCTAATATACTCTGGTTCCATTTCAAAAATCTCTTCAGGGGAGTACCATTTATGCTTTTTGAAGTTCTTAAATTCTGAGTCTTTATCGCTTAGAAAATCATAGATTTTGCATGCCCCTACTATATCACGTTTCTTGTATTTCCCATTCTCTAAAGTTACAAAGAGGAATGGAATTGGGCGAACTAAGTGGGGAATGTGCTCTCTCATCCAATTTCTTTCTCTCGTCGCCTCTTTAACTAAATCCATATCTCCATGACTTAAATATCTAATACCGCCATGTGCTAATTTTGAGCTTCTCGAAGATGTTCCTGCGGAGAAATCTTGCATATCAACGATAGCGACAGTCAATCCTCTCATTGCGGCTTCTCTTGCTACACCTGCTCCCGTAATGCCAGCCCCAATTACCACAATATCATAATTCTTTTGTTTCAATTTATTTAAAATTGAATTTCTTGACTTATGATTCCAAGTTTGGTCAAAAAGTTTTTCCTCTAAATCACTCATAGATATCATCTATTAGAATATTTAAAAATAAATTAAGTTTGTTGACATATTATCTTTAAAAATTTTGTATTTTTAATAGTCAACATTATATTTTTTCAAATATAAATGCAATCATATATTCAACTCCAAATTCTTTAGAGCTTTGAACTTCTCGATAAATTTTAAGATGATTCATACCTAATGGTTTAAATATTTCTAAAACTTCCTCTTCAGTATACGGACGTGAATACATTTTTGCTCCCATAATTTCAATAAATACCTCATCATCTAAATTTATGTTTTTTATACGGGGTTCATTTAAAGATAGATAAAATAAACCTCGATTTTTAAGTGAGCATACAATTCTTTTCGCAACATCCCTAAAAAGGGGTGGATTAAGTAAAAGCATTGAATATGAAGAAAAAACGCCATTAAATTCATTTTCAAAATTTATATTAGTCATAGATAATTGTTTAAAGGTGGCTTGAGGGACATTTTTTTGTGCGATTTCAATCATCTTTTCTGATATATCAATACCAAGTACTCTGAAACCTCTTTCTATCATAAATTTAGTATAAGGGATTCCTGTTCCAGAACCTAAGTCTAAAATATAACCACTTTTGGGAAGTTTTTCACAAAAATACTCAACTAACGGATTAATTTTCCCATAACCTATTTGTTCGTACCTTTCTGCTAGATTATTCCATGCTCTCTTATTTAATGATATGATATCTATTCTGTTTCTCATATTATTTTTTAAGATTTCTTAAAAAATAAATCATTCTTCTATTAATTTGTGCAGGAGTAATGGTATTGAATAGATATCATAATAATTATGTTCTATAACTTTTTTGATTAATCCACCATATCTAAAAGGATCTTCTAGATATTTCCTATAAAAAAAACCTGCTAAAACTCCTGGAATATCAAATTCTCTTTTAATATCTAATATCTTCCTTTCAATATTTGTAAGAGTAAATCCCCCAAATTCTTCTTTAAATTTCCTTCTACAATTATGGTATAGATCAATGTGATGATATTTCGTATTTGAAGTTTCATAGGGAATATCTTTTTCTGTAATCATTGGATTACTGTCGAAATAATAAAGAAATCGATTAGCAATATAGGGAATGTCAAAACTTTTTCCATTATAAGATACAAAACACTTAAAATGAGGTAGAATTCCTTTTTGAAAATACTCAAGTATAGAAATTTCTTCAGAAAAATCTCGGGCAAATAGGATGTGAATTTCAAAATTTTTATTTCTGAAAAATCCTAAACCCATTATTATGATTGGACTACTATATGTGCCCATTGTTTCTATATCGAGAAATAATAAGTCCTCTAGTTCAAAACAGAAAGCTACATCTAAATCGTTGATATATCGGTTGTCACATAGACTAGTATAATCTTTTTTCTTAATTAGGTTTAAAAGTGTATTTACTGAATGCATATATTTAAGATTTATTTTCAAATCATAGAGTGATTTTACCCCTCGTCTTATTAGTTTCCGTTCGACTTTTTCTCCAATATAATAAACAGTTTTAAGATTTTGCAATAAGGTGCTTTTTGATTTATTAAGATTGATGCAAGGCAGACAGAGGGATTCATTCCATGTCAATTCCATGAATTCGCCCATGGAATTATTTATAATTTCATGATTTTGAAATAGATCTTCTAATTTCGCTCCTTCATAGCCCTTAATTAAAGGAGATATATTAATGTCCTCAAAATTGTTATAGTAGTCCATTATTTGTTCTAATTAATCTGGATTATTTAAGAAGTAATTCTCTAAAGATTTATAGTAAAACTAAAAATAGTTGAAGTTGAACAAGATAAATTAGAAATTTGTCTTCCAAATATTTTTTGCTAATTCCATATGTTATTATTTATACTTAAAAAGTCTTCTAGATTCACTATCTTCTAACACATAATTCGATCCTCCCCCATGCACCATGCAGTAGGGGTCTAGAAGCCCTATTTCATTAGCATATTGCCTTGTGAAACCACGTCCACCCATAGTTCTGAAACAGTGGATGGAACTTTCAAAACCTAATTCTGTAGCGCTGACTTTAAGACCCATAGCGTTAGCTGCCATTAATTTTGAACTTCCCAACTCCGGGTGTTCATCGAGTTCTCTTGCGTAGTTAATCAGTGCAGAAATATGTAAATTTAATTCACGAATTTTTTCTGATATTGGATATCGTATAACTTGGTATTGATGTAATCTTTTTTCGAATTGAATACGTTGTAGTGCATATGCATGAGAATATAATAACTTTTTCATTGAATCTCCTAACGCTTCAGCACTAATAACTAATCTTTCTTCTGTTAGTTGATGAAAGGCAATATCTAGACCATGACCGCTAAGGAGATTTTCTTTCGGAATTTCGGTTCCATCAAATATTAACCGACTTACAAATGCATCAGTCATACCATAAGTACTAATTCTTGTACTTTGAAAATTTTTTAATTGTTGTTGCTCAGTATCAACAACCACAGCAGCAAGTTCTCCATTATCAAGTCTACCGTATAATATAATATAATCTGCGATCATCCCATTAGTGATAAACAATTTTTTACCTCTTGCAATTATCTTATCATCTGTATTATGCAAGTTTAATTCCATTCTAAAGATGTCTGACCCTGCATTGAATTCTGTCATAGCTGAGGCCCCAATTTGTCCATATTTAGCAACTGGTACTAGAAATTTTTCTTTTTGCCAATCATTTGAAGCATAGTTAACAGGATTGCAATATAATGTACCTCCTGCTAGTCTTCCCATCTCAATACTATAGTTACCAGCGATGTATCTTTCGCTATGTTCACTCCAACGTCCTCCACATAATGCGTAAGCAATTAAGGCATTTCTTGTAATTTTTCCTACTTCAAAATCTTCAGAATTTAAAATAGTGGAATAATATCCTTTTTCAGCAAGCTTTTTCATAATTCCGATTACAATTTCTTTCTTCATGTCTTCAGTAGGTTCTTCGATATAATAATTAAGTTCCTCTAATTTTCTTAAATCATCATCTAGCTCATTTTCTATGAACTCATAAAATTCCGCTAGAAATTCTTTTTCCTTGGCATTCAGTACCGGATTGGTCAATAAATCTAACTCAGGAACATAACGTTGGATTTTAATCTTTTCAAATTCACTGATTCTTGTATCCATATAACATCATAAACATTTTTGTAATTTAAAATTAGAATTTTAATTATTAGAAATGTTTTAATCAAAATAAAACATAACAATAAAATATCAAATCTATTAAAAATCTAACTACAAAAACGAATTAAGGAATAGATTAAAAATTAACAAAAAATATTGTGAAAAATAATGGCGAGAAAAGTATGTGTCATTGGAATTGGGCATACTAATTTTAATTCCATGACACCAGATATACAATGGAAAGAAATAATGTATGAAGCATGTAAGAAAGCTTATGTCGATGCAGGTATTAATGCTAGAAAGGACATTAATAGTTTCATAACATGTGCAGAAGATTATTGGGAAGGCTTCAGCATTTTCGATGAGTTTGTGCCAGATCAAGTTGGCGCAGTCTTGAGACCTTGTTGTACTGTATGTGGTGATGGCCTTTTCGGGTTAGCAAATGCTTATATGCAAATTAAAACAGGACATCTAGATGTCGTTGCAGTAGAAGCACATAGTAAAATTTCTGATTTACTTACATTTGGGGATATTGTGTTACAAGCTTTTGATCCACGATTTGAACGACCTGTTTCTGGACCTGTTGAAAGACCTAATTATGGAGGAAGTCCGGAGTATACTCCAGAGGCTCCCAAGCCATTAATAGGAAGTTCTGATGAAAAGGAGCGAATTCATCCATATTTTATGGCAGGAATAGAAATGCAACATTATTTAAAGACAACAGGAACTACGGAAGAACAATGTGCTGCTGTCGTTGTAAAAAATAAAAAAAATGCGTTCTTTAATCCATATGCAGATTATGAAGCTCTAATATCAATTGAGGATGTAATGAAATCTGAATATCTCTTTAAACCAGTCAAAAGATTAGACATTAGTCCAAATGTTGATGGTGCTATATGTTTTGTACTTGCCGATGGTAAAACCGCAAAAAGCTTAGGAATTGAACCTATATACTTAGCGGGATTTGGTTATTCTTCAGAAACTCCTTGGTTGGGTACAAGAGGTATGAATGCTGGATATGCCAGGTTAGCAGCGAAGATGGCATATAAAATGGCTGGCATTTCAGAACCTAGAGAAGAAATTGATATTGCTGAAGTTGATGATAGATTTTCATATAAAGAACTTCAACATCTCGAAGCTTTAGGGCTTGCCAGACCTGGCGAAGCAAAACAATTAATAGAGGAGGGAGCTTTAGAAATCAATGGTTCACTTCCTACGAACACATCTGGAGGATCATTAGGTGTGGGAAATTGTTTTGAAGCTACTGGAATGCAAAAAGCTCTTGAAATTATCATGCAACTTCGTGGTCATGCTGGTAAGAGACAAGTCACTAATGTAGAAGTTGGCCTTGCTCAAGCTTGGAGAGGTATCCCTTCTGGGAGTGGTGCAGTAGCAATATTTAAGAGAGGTTAGGGAGGTGTAAAAAAGTGAAAGAAGTAGCAGTTATAGGAGCCGGGATGACCCTTTTCCGTAGACATTTAAAGGAAAGTGGAAAAGAACTTTCCTATTTAGCTACGAAAATGGCAATGGAAGATTCCGGCATAGAAAAAGATGATATTGATATGGTCGTAATGGGTAGTGCTCCTGATGCCTTCGATGGCATCCATATGAAAGGAGAAAACCTAATAGATGGTTCAGCTGCTGTGGGCAAGCCATACGTTCGAGTATTTAATGGTGGTGGCACTGGTGTTTTTGCTCCAATTGCTGGATGGTGGCATGTAGCCTCTGGTGTTGCAGATATATGCTTAGTTGTATGTGAAGAAAAGATGGGTAATTGTTATCCTCATCCTCAAACAGCTTTCAGGCATATTTGGGATCCAATTTTAGATAGACCCCTCACACCTAACCTTGTCTGGTTATTTGCTATGGAAATGAATCGTTATATGACAGTTCATGGTATCAAGAAAGAAGACATTGCATTGGTCTCCGTTAAGAATAAAAGAAATGCTGTTGGTCACCCTTGTGCACAATTGGCAGATCCAAACATCACTGTAGAAGATGTTTTAAATTCTGAGATAATGGCGTGGCCTGTGAACAGATTAGATATTAGTCCTCCTAGTGATGGAGCAGCAGCATTAATATTTTGTAATAAAGATATTGTACATAAGTTTACAGATGACCCAATTTATGTTGCTGGTACAGGATGGAGTATCGATAGTACAATGTGGACTAATAGAGATTTATATTTTCCACGTTATGTTGCACAAGCAGCCAAAATGGCATATAAGATGGCTAAAATTGAAAATCCTATAAAGGAAATCGATTTTGCCGAACCTTATGATCCATTTTCATATAAAGAATTGCATCACCTTGAGGGTCTTTTGCTTTGTAAGAAAGGAGAGGCTCCCATTATTACACGTGAGGGTGTTACGCAGCGGGATGGGGATCTTCCAGTTTGTCCTTCTGGAGGATTATTAGGTGTAGGAAATCCAATTGCAGCAACGATGGCTCAGAAGGTTTGTGAATTGTATTGGCAATTAAAAGGAGTGGCAGGTAAAAGGCAAATCCCAGGAGACCCAAGGATTGGGGTAGGTCAAGCTTGGGGTGATATTATGCAAATGGGAACTGTGATACTCCTTAGGAGAGGGTGATTAAGAGAGGTGATAAAAAAATGGTAGAAAAGAAAAAATATAAGGAATGGCCTCCCTATGCTCCAGGAACTCATGTTCATGAGAGTGATATAAGCGATAAAAAGATTACATATACTTGGTGGGAACCTGAGGTTCAGTATAGTTGGTCTTTAGGTCCAGCGATGAGTAAATTTTTACAGGGATTGAAAAAAGGTAAAATCTATGGAATTCATTGTAAAAGATGTAAGAGGATTATTGTACCACCACGCATGTTCTGTGAATACTGTTTTGGCCCAACTGAAGAATGGATAGAATTACCAGATACAGGAATTATTGAAACATTCTCAATCTCGTATTTAGACCCTGATGCAAGAAGAATTGAAGAACCAATTCTCGTAGGAGTGGTTGATCTCGATGGTACACCTCCACATCATGGATTCATGACTTATTTTGGTGAAATGACTAAAGATGAGATTAAAATAGGGATGAAAGTTAAAGCTGTATGGAAACCAGAAAATGAAAGAGAAGGTTCAATAACAGATATTAAATACTTCAAACCTTTGAAAGGAGGTGGAGATTAATGGGATTTTTAGAAAAACAAACGGATCCAACTACTCCAATGCATTGGCGAGGGGATATGCAAGCGGATTATTTTTACTCAAGCGGAATTGCTGGTGATAAATTTTTTAAGCATCTTATGAGTAAAGATACCTTTTTAGCGTGTAAATGTACCAAATGCAGTAAAATATATTGTCCCCCACGTTTATATTGTGAAGATTGCTTTGAAGAAATTCCTAATAGCAATTGGAATGAAGTACCTGCTAAAGGTACTATAAGGTTATTCACTGTAGCTAAACTTAATGCTCATGGTGTTAATTTAGCAAGTCCAAAAGTTGTTGCTTTTATTGATATTGAAGGTACTACTAGTGCAATGCTAGGCATCATTAAGACTAACGACCTTAATAAGGACTTTGTTGGACTAAAGGTTAAAGCTATTTTACGATCTAAAGATAAACGGGAAGGAACACTAAAAGATATTTTATATTGGGAAGAATTGTAATCTTTAACTAATTTTTATTTTATTTTTTCAATAATTTTTCAAAACCATTTTGTAATTTTCAGCAAGTTTTCAAGTTTTTTTCTCCATTAGTGTTAAATGTTTTAAGGAACAAAATAGATTATACATTATTATTTATTTTTGAATTAAATATAATCCAATTAATACATATGTAGATAAACATGGATGTAAAATTTGGGATTCAGCATGGTGCAAATGTTGGTACATTAGGATTGAAAACTAAAGACTACATAAAATCAATTGCTTTTGCTGAAAAAATGGGATATGACTCTACTTTTATATGGGATCATTTAAATGCAACAGATACTAAAGAAGTTCCCAGCTGTAATGTTTTATTACCTATTGCTGCTTTGGAAACCAAGAATATAAAGATAGGTTCGTGCGTTTGTGATTCACATAGACGACATCCGGCTCAAATAGCTTTAGATTCATTAACATTACAAAAGTTATCAGGGAACAGATTCATTTTAGGTTTAGGTGCTGGAGAAGCAATGAATTTAAATGACTTTGGAATAAATTGGAACAAACCTGTTTCAAGATTGATTGAATCATTGGAAGTTATAAAGGAGTTATGGAAAACAACTCAATCAAGAGACATAACTGTTAATTATTCAGGTAAATTTTTTAGCCTAAATAATGCTCGTCTACAGTACTCAATAAAGCAACTCCCCGAAATTTGGTTAGCTGCAAATGGACCGCGATTAATTGAATTTACAGGAAAATATGCAGATGGATGGATTCCAAGTGCTCATAATGCTAAGTTATATGAAAAAAATTTGAAAATCTTAGGAAAAGCAGGGAGATTAGATGAAATTGAGAAAGCTTGTGAAGTATTTGTAGTAATTAGTAGAGATAATCCTGAACTTGCTCGACAGATGGCTCGAATGGGAGGTCTTTCAATAAGCGTAAATCCCTATATTCTTGAAGATTTGCATATAAAAATACCAGATAATATTGTTCACGGACGTTATTATAAGGAAACAATGAAAGAATTGGAAAATAAAGAAAAAGAAAAGGAGATTACTGACTTTGCTAAAGAAAATATACCCCAAGACATTATAGATTCAATGGTTATTTCGGGGAGTCCAGAAGAATGTATTGAACAAATTGATGAGTATATTAAAGCTGGTGTAGAGCATTTTTTAATTGAAGTGTGGGGAGTTGGAAAATACTTTCAAGCCTTAGAATTATTTACTGATACAGTATTTAGTTATTTTAAAGAAAGTAGTAATGAGATTTGAAATTTATTTCATTTTAAGACTTTTAAAATCTTTTTTTTTTAAATTTGTAATCTAAATAGCTATTTTCGAATCAAGTTAAAGAAATATTTATATTTTTTAAATCCGATAAATTATAAACCTATAGTATTAACAAGTAAATTGAAATTAGAATTATCAAACATATATAAAAAAAATAGAGTGATAGATAAATGTCTGTACTAACAGCTTGGAGGGATAAATGCATTATTACATGTGCCCTCACAGGTTCAGCTACCATACCTTCTCAAACTCCTTATTTACCAATAACTCCAGATGAGATCGCTGAGGAAGCTAAAAAAGCTTGTGATGCAGGTGCTGCTGTTGTTCATGTTCATGTTAGAGATCCTAAAACTGCTATGCCCTCTTCTGATTTAGGGATTTGGAGGGAAACTCTCGAAAAAATTAAAGCTAAAACAGATGTAGTGGTTTGTTGCACTACAGGAGGAGGTGCTGGAATGACAGCAGAAGAGAGAATTTCTGTTGTTCCTGAGTTTAAGCCAGAAATGTGTTCTTTTAATTGTGAATCTATGAACTTTTCAATCTTTCCATTAGCAGAAAAAATTCAAGAATGGAAATTTCCATGGGAGAAAGCATTAGTAAATATGAGTAAGGGATTGGTTTTTCAGAACAGTTTTATAGATCTAGAGAAGTTTGTTAAAACGATGTATGAAAATGATGTGAAACCTGAACTTGAAATTTATAGTACCAGTGGTCTCTGGAATGCCGGAGCTATGGTTAGATTTGGATGGCTAAAACTTCCTCTTCATATGCAGTTTGTTTTAGGGGTACTAGGTGGAACTGGAAATACACCATGGGAGTTGATGCATTTACATACTGAAGCTTTTAGACTCCTTGGAGAAAAAAGTTTTACTTGGTCAGTAATTGGACTAGGATATCCCAGAGAATTCCATCTAGGAGCTATATCAGCAACAATGGGTGGGCATATAAGAGTTGGTTTGGAAGACAATGTATCTTTAGGTTATGATGTCGAAAAGAAAGAGCGAATTTTGGCAAAAAGTAATGCTGAATTAGTTGAGAAAATGGTAAGGATAGTTAATGACCTTGGACGTGATATAGCTACTCCTGATGAAACAAGAAAAATGCTCAAACTTAAAGGTCTTGATAAGGTCAATTATTAAAGTTAGAAAAATTTTTTATTTTTTTTATTTTGAACAAATCTGTTAAAGCTTTTAGCAGGAAATTAAACTATCATTAATTTATGATATTCTATTTATCTAATTAAAAATTTATTTATATAAGATTTAATCAATAATATATTAATTTTAATTTAAATGACATAAAATAATTATGTATGTTAAGATGGATAAAGTTGCGATAGTGGGAGTTGCTCAGACCAAATATGAGGCAGAGAAGATAGATCAGACTTATATGGAGCTTGTCTTTGAAGTTGTAAAGAAATTACATAATGATCTAGGAATAAATAATGATGATGTTGGGTCTGTTATAACAAGTTCAAATGATTTTAATGATGGCAGAACTATTGCCAATATGGCAATTCAAGATGCTGTAGGTACAGTCGGAAAATCAGAGTCTAGGGTTTCTGGTGATGGTGCTTTCGCTTATATATATGCAGCAATGAGAATTCTTTCTGGAGAATATGATACTGTTATGGTTGTGTCACATTGTAAGTGTTCAGAGGTAAATCAGTATCTTGTAAATAATACTATATTTGATCCTTATTACCAAAGACATTTAGGTTTAGATCAAATATCCTCTGCAGGTTTAATGGCAAATATGTATATGACTAAATATGGTGTTAGTGTAGAACAAGCCGCAAAAGTGGTAGTGAAAAATAGGAAGAATGCTCTCAACAATCCTTTTGCTCATTTAAGGACAGAAGTTGCTTTAGAGGACGTTCTCAATTCTCCATTAATGGCTTATCCTTTAAAAGAGCTAGAATTTCCTCCTTTTTCTGATGGTGCTGTAGCAATGCTACTAACCAATGAAAAAGTGGCGAAGAAGTTAACAGATAATCCTGTTTGGTTAAAAGGATATGGAAGCTGTACCGATGCATATTATTTAGGTCATCGGTCTATGACAGATTTAATTGGGCTTGAACTAGCTGCTAAAGAAGCGTATAAAATGGCAGGAATAAAAAAGCCTACAGAGGATTTAGATGTTGCTGAGGTTTATGATGCTTTTTCAGTTCATGAACTAATGATTTATGAAGCTTTGGGTTTCTGCAATAAAGGAAAAGGTGGCGAATTTATTGATAGTGGTGAAACTCAAATGACTGGAAATATACCAGTAAATCCATCTGGAGGTGTACTTTCAAGTAATCCAACAATGGCGAATGGCTTAATTCGTGTGGCAGAAATTGCTTTACAATTAATGGGTAAGGCAGGTGAAAGGCAAATTAATGATGCAAAGTTAGGGTTAGCAAATGGAATGAATGGGATTTGTTCTCAAGGAAATTGTGTTTTAATTTTTGGAGGTGAATTATAAAATGACTAAAAATGATGTTGCAGTTGTTGGAATTGGTCAAACAAAATTTAGAAGTAAACGTAGAGATGTAAATATACCTGAAATGATCTACGAAGCTACAAAAATGGCGTTGGATGATGCTCAACTTGAGCCTAAAGATATTGACGCTATAATTATTGGTAATATGGACCATTTTGAAGGAGTTAATTTCTCTGAATTATGGTGTGGGATTGATGCTGCACCTGGATATTTGAAACCAGTTGTTAAAGTAGCAACAGGAGGTACTACTGGGAGTTCTTTAGCAATCTGTGGATACTATAATGTTGCATCGGGGATTTATAATAAAGTATTAGTAATTGGTTGGGAAAAGTTAAATGAAGGGGGTGCAACAACAGGAATTATTACTGCCTTTGATCCTGTTTGGGAAAGACCCTCTTTAGCAGGAGCCTTAGGTCCCCTTGCTTTGATGGCAAGTACTTATGCGGCAAAATATGGAATTACACCAGAACAAGCAGCGAAGGTAACTGTAAAAAATAGAAGTAATGCTGCAAATAACCCATTTGCTCATCTTCAGATGCCCAATATCACTGTAGATTATGTTATGAGTTCTCAATTAATATCACCTCCTCTAAGATTGCATGATTGTTGTCCCCAAAGTGAGGGTGCATGTGCGATTATATATGCTAATGAGGAAGAAACGAAAAAGATAACAGATAATCCTGCTTGGGTTCAATCTGTTGCAACAGCTCATTATTATACATATGGAACTGATACGTTAATGTATGATCTACCTTCTGCTACAATAGCCGCAAAAGTAGCTTATAAAAAAGCTGGGATTAAAAATGCTGTCAAAGATTTAGACGTTGCTGAAATATATGAACCTACTTCTTGGAGTGAGTTAGCATGGACAGAAGGCCTACAGTTCTGTGAAAAAGGAGAAGGGGGGAAAATATTAGATGAAGGAATTACCCAGATGAGTGGTGAATTACCCGTTAATCCATCAGGTGGAGTCTTAAGTACTAATCCCATTGGAGCTACAGCTTTAGTAAGAGTAGCAGAAGCCGCAATCCAGGTAATGGGTAGAGGTGAGAAAAGGCAAGTCCCAGATGTAGAGAAAGCTCTTTCAATGGGATTTGGAGGAAGTCTTTGGACTGAATTATTAATATTAGGTAAAGAGCCTATGAGGTGAATTTAATGAGTAAAAGAAAAGACCAAGAAAAAGTATTTGAGATAAAATGGAAAACTGATCTTCCATATAGATATTCAATAGGAAAACTTGCAGTTAAGTTTTTTGAAGAATTAAAATTAAATAAGAAAATTTTAGGAAGTAAATGTCCAAAGTGTGGCAAAGTTCACTTTCCTCCAAGAGCTGTATGTGCAGATTGTTTAGTTGAAATGAATCTTGATGATATGGTGGAATTATCCACAAAAGGTACGTTAATGGGATTTACTGTAGTGAATTATCCTTTTATTGATCCTAATACTGGTGGTATGAGACCTTTTCCTTATGGGTATGCTATATTCAAGCTTGATGGTGCGGATACATATACTATGCATTTCTTGGATGAAACCGATCATACCAAAATGCGTGTTGGTCAGCGAGTTGAGGCTGTATTTAAAGAGGAAAGAGAAGGTAATATTGGTGATATCCCATATTTTAGAATTATAGAAGAGGAAAAATAAAGAGGTGGGCATAATGGGAGAAGAAATAGAAAAGAAAATATTTAAAGGTAGAATAAAAGTTCCTTACAAACATACCGCAGGCGCTTATGTAGAGAAATTTATTACAGATATTGGTAAAAATCAAAAGATTATGGGAGTGAAGTGCCCGAAATGTAAGAAAGTGTTTATTCCACCAAAAATGATATGTTTTGAATGTTTTGAGAAAATGGTAGAATGGGTTGAAGTGGGAAACATAGGAACTATAACAGGTTTTACCATTATCACCCATTCTACGCCTGTATTGCCATTGGAACCTCCGTTTGCTTATGCCAGAATTAGATTAGAAGGAGCAGATACAGATTTTGTACATTTGATTAAAGAAAGTGATCCTAATAAGCTAAAAGTTGGTATGAAAGTTGAAGCTGTTTTTAAGGAAAAACCAAGAAAAAGAATTTTAGATATTGAGTATTTTAAACCAATATAATAAAAGATTAATTTCTATTTTTTTTATCTTATTTATAAATTTAAAAATAATAAAAATCTGGAATTGATTTAATGTGAATGAAGATGTTATTTTAATAGAAGAAAATGAGGATAAAACCATAACCACAATTAAAATGAATCGACTTGCTAAAAAGAATGCAATGAATCACGAAATAATGTTTGGACTTCTCAAAGCTATAGATAAGGTGGAACGTACAGATACAAGGGTTGTCATCATTACTGGGGGAGATGAAATCTTTAGCTCTGGTATTGATTTGAACTTTCTAACAGGACAAGAAAAAGATCCGGAGGGTGTGATTCCCGATTTACGCATTCCTCGAAATTTCAGATATTTCGCTAATACTTGGATACAACCAATTTTCACAAAAATTGAAAAGATAGAAAAACCAGTAATCGCTAAAATCAATGGTTATTGTTTTGGAATGGCATTTGAGCTCGCTCTGGCATGTGACTTTCGATTCTGCACTGAATCAGCCCAGTTTCATATGCTAGAAACAAAAATCGGTATGACGCCTGATGTGGGGGGTTGTATAAGGCTGGTACGTCTGGTTGGAATTCCAAATGCTAAAGATATAGCCCTAACTGGCCGTAGATTTGATGGAAATGAGGCTTATAGACTAGGAGTTGTAAATCGTGTTGCTAAAACTCATCAGGAATTAGATTCAATAATCAAGATGTATACTGATGAGCTTATAAGTAGTGCTCCACTCGCAGTTGGTCTGGGTAAAAAGTTAATTGATGATTGTTATGGTAAGGATACTTCTTTTGGATTAGAATTGGAGACTTTAGTAAGCTCTCAATTACTCCAAACTAAAGATGCTGTTTCTGGAGCTTTAGCAAGATTACAAAAAATAAAACCAAAATGGAAATGGAAATAATTTTTAATTTTCCTTTTTTTATTCTTCTGGTTTAAAAGTCGATATCTTTTCCTTCAAATGCATATCTGTAAATGTTTTCGAAATCTGCTTTAGACGGTAATCTTGGACTCATTGAGCCACTGGCATCCTGAAAGCATAAATTGACTAATGTTTCAAGATTTTTATCTAAATCTTCTTTTGAAATACCTAAATCTTGAATTTTTTCTGGAAATCCTATTTCTCTGGGCAATTCTTTTAGTTTTTCAATAACAGAATTAGCTGCTGTTGTATCATTGTCCTCCCACTTAGCCCAACCTAATTGTTTTGCCATTTTTGAATAGATTTGAATTGTTTTATCATCTTTATTTGGATTATTCATACAATATTGTGTTGCATATTTTAGCATAATTCCAGCACATTTTCCATGAGGCAGGGTAAAAACAGCTCCAAGACAATGTCCTGTGGTATGTCCAATGTGCAAATTTGCATTACCAAATGCTAATCCTGCCATTGTAGCTGCCTGATGTAAATAATCTCTTGCTTCCTTATTTTTTCCATCTTTGTAAGCAATAGGTAAATATTTAAAGCTTAACTCAATTGCTTTAGTAGCTAGAGCATTGCTAAATTCATTTTTCCCATTTGCTATCATACTTTCTATAGCGTGTGCTACTATATCCATACCTGTATCCAATGTTAAACTAGGAGGCATTCCTATAGGGAAAATAGGATCTAATATAGCGTATGAGGGGACTAATCCTCTATGGGCTTGTATCAATTTTTGCCATACTCCATCATTATATCTTGAAATAATAGCGTCATAAGTAACATCAGCTCCAGTTCCAGATGTAGTAGGAATAGCAATAAATTTAGCTTTTTTCCCCAAATCGTAGAGATCTTTGTTAAAGATATGAAGATCGTCTATTCCATATTGAGGATATTCATACATTGCCCAAATAACCTTTGCTGTGTCAATAACAGACCCTCCTCCTAGAGCAATAATTAGGTCGGGTGCATAAGAGTTACATAAATGTTTAACTTTTAATACAAGTTCTTCTCTTGGATCTGGTTGTACTTCATTAAAAATCTCAAATGATTTTCCTAACTTTTTTAATTTATCTGTTAAAATCTTTAGATATCCTAATTCTTTAATAACTTTATCTGTTACGATGTAACATCTATTTCCCGTGATATTTTCTAAAAAATCTAATGCGTCCTCTCCATAAATTATATCTGGACTAAAAAAGTACCACATTTCTATAAATCACTTCTGTATTATTATAAAATCTTTATAAATTTAAAAAAGAGATAAATCTTAGGTTTTGGATTATAAAAATTCTGTTTCGACGTTTTGTAAGCTATTTACAATTTCTTGAGCAGCTCTAGTAGCTCGCATTAATTTTGCCATATTCCCTACAAGTCTTAATTTCCCAGACATTACACCTTGAATTGTGTCTAATTCCTTTTTGGCAATCAATACCCAATTATCATATGGTCCAGAGAGAGTAAATTCTACTTCAACCTCTTCACCTTCCTCCAATAACTTCACACCTGTGCATTCTCCATGATAAAGTCCAAGAAAAAATCGGACTTCATGATCTAATGGACCACTAGGTTCAATTACACAAAGCATATCACCTTCCCACCAAGATGCTGCTTCTTTATATGCAGGATTTTCGTTAATAGCTTTTCCAAAAGCATCTAACCATTCTTTTGTTAAGATTTTCATTCATATCTCCCTAAAAATAATAATTTTTTATTTTGTATTTTAAATATTTAATATTTTATAGTGTTTTTCAAAAAGGTTTAGGTTAAGGTTAAATCTAGATGGATATCTGTTAAAGGATAAGAAATACAAGGATGGATAAAACCAAAGTTTTTATCAACTTCACGAATAGTAACGCTAGGAGGTACAAAGATTTTACCAGATAGCAATTTTGTTCTACATAAGGCACACTCACCTGAACGACATCCGTTCTCAATATTGATATGTGTTATTTTTGCACGTTCTATGCTATTTAGAAGTGGTTCTACGCAAGAAGCAGAAATTTCGATACTCTCCTTACCACTTGCTTTTCTGTAGTCAATTTTAATTTTAATATTTTTTGAGGTTTCAATTTCATTTGGCCATCCCATAATCTGTGTTATATCCTCTGGAACTCCAAAAGCCTCATAATAGACCCTATGCTCGGGAACTCCTAATACTTTCATTTCCTCTTTAATAAACTCATACATTGGAAGATTTCCCACTACATAGAAATATTTATTTTTAACTGAGCCTATTTCATTTAATATTTTATCTTTAGTAATAAAGCCACATTCTCCATTCCAATCTGATTCTGGTTCTGATAAAATATACTTTACGCTAATATTTGATCTTCTCTTTTGTATATCTTCCAATTCATCTCTAAATAATATGTCTTTTTCAGTTAAGCAACCGTAAATTAATGAGACATTTAAAGTTAAGACTTTCTCAGAAATTTCTCTTAACATTGAGATAAATGGTGTTATCCCACATCCTCCAGCAATAAATACAAGATTTTCACCATGAAAAAGAGGATTATAAAATAAATTTCCTAAGGGTTCTGTTGCTTCAAATATATCTCCTACTTTCGCATGATTAAATAAATAAGGGCTTACAAAGCCTCCTTCCTTCTTTCTAATACCTAATTCATAATAAGCAAGTTGATTAGGTGAGGACGCTAATGAATATGGACGTGATGTCCTAACACCATCAATTTCTACAGTAAGTCCTATATATTGACCAGCTCGAAATGGTGCTAAAGCCTTTTTCGGTCTTGCTGAAATAAAGCGAAATAGTTTGGTATCATGAGAAAGTTTATTTATATCCGTTATTTTTAAAAGTTGAGTTCCAGGATGTATTCTATCACACAAGCTTTCTAAGCCATCATAATACCAGGGTATAGATTGAATTTCTTCACGTATTTTTTTTAGCTTTTCAGCTTTTTGATACTTCTTTATATCTTCCATCATGTTTACCATCTCCCCTCAATTTTATCTTTTAAATAAAGACCGGAAGCAATTCGACCACTAAGAATACAAGTAGAAAAACCTCCACCAAAGTTAGTCCAAGCACCAACCTGATAAAGTCCAGGAATTGCACCCCTACTTTTTAATCTAAATAATGGTCCATTGATAACATCTTGAGTTGTTCCATAAATTGCTCCTTCAATGTTTTTAGAATATCGATAATATGTTAATGGAGTTGCGGCAATAGCGACTTCTATATATTCTCGAATCTCTGGACATATTGTATTTTCAACTAAAGATATCATGCTATTAGCAATTTCATCTTTAATGTAAAAATATTGGTCAGGGGGTACATTTTGCCACATTTTCCCCATTTGTAGAGTTGTCAACACTAACTCTGTAGTCCCTGGTGGGGAGATATCTTCATAAATACGATTATAGCATGCTGCTACAAGATATTTTGGTGCTTCTAGCTTATGAAATGTTTCAAAAGCTTTATTCATGTTATAATTTTCATTGATAAAAGTTTCATGAGCAGTAAAGCCTAAATCCTGATAAGGCGCGTTTAATCCAAGATAAACAGAGAAACCTGAAGGTCCAATTTCTGGAGAATAGATTTTTTTTTTATAATCGTTAGGGACTACTTCAGGGGGTAGCATTTTCATTGTAGTACATATTGGATTAACATTAGAAATCACTGCTTTACATTTGTAAATATCTCCATTAATTAATTCTACACCAAAAACTCTACTATTTTCTACTAATATTCTATTCACTAAAGCATTATATCTTATTTCTCCGCCAAATTTCTCAAAAGCTTCTACCATTGCATTAACTAATGAATGGGACCTTCCTAAAGGATATGCGGCACCCCATTTTAAAAAGAATATTAGCATAGCAACGAATGCATATGCATTTATCCGATCAGGGGGTATTCCAATGTAGCCCCAGAGCTGCGATATTAACGACATTAATTTTTTATCAGTAAAGAATTTAGAATATAATTCAGATAAGGTAATACCTGAAACGCGTGGTAGCCAGGGGTGTTCTTTGAGAATTTCTTGAGGCGTGAATTTGCCCCCCTTTGAGGCCAAATACTCAATTCCTTTTAAAACAGCTTCAGACATCTCCATAAATTCTTCTATACCTTTTTTTTCAGAAGGAAAGAGTTCTATTAGCTTTTCAGTATATTTATCTGCGCCCAAAGGCATAATCACATCAAATCCGTCGAGATAAACGCTTCGATAAAACTCAGGTACTTGTTTGAAGTTCAATCTATCTGGAACGATTCCTAATCTTTCTAAAAAGCGATAAAGGCTGCCCTTATTATCTTCTGTTCCAATTTCACTGATTTCATGAAGTGCTCCTTCAAATTCGAATCGCCCTCTAACGAAAGAGGTTGCAAAACCTCCTGGAACGTTATGCTTCTCAAGTAATAAAACTTTTTCACCTCTTAATACCAATTGACATGCAGCACCAAGTCCACCAAGTCCAGCGCCAATAACAATAACGGGATATGTAGAAAGAACTCTATTTTCATCATAATTACTATTTATCATTAAAGATCATTCTATTCGATAACATTTAAAATTATAGATTTAAATCTGATTTTGACATTTTAGGATTTGGTTTTAGGATTAATTAAAAAAAATTTTCGTTTTAAACTACTTCCCAATAAAAGTGGGAGTTCTTTTTTCTTTAAGTGCTAGTATCGATTCATTAAAATCTTTTGATCTGAAAGTTTTTCTTAGTGCTTTATTTTCCAAATCTAGAGTATCCGAAAGTATTGATCTGAAATAATTATGCATGGTTTTTTTCATTAACTTTATTGATAAGTATGGACCATTAGGAGGGATCAATTTTAGTGCTTGTTCTTTTGCATAAGGAATTAATTTATTAGGAGGTAATACTTTATTAACTAAACCTAATTCAAGTGCTTGTTGAGCTGTTATTTTATCTCCAAAATAGATGATTTCTTTAGCTTTTTGGAAACCTAAGTAAAATGGTAATATAAATGAGTTAGCAAATTCGGGAATTATTCCTCTTTTTACAAAATAGAATCCAAGCCAAGCATCTTCAGACATATAAATCAGATCAGCTCCTGAGAGTGGCATAGTAATACCTCCTCCAATAGCCATGCCATTAATTGCGACTATAACTGGTTTATTGAAGTCCCAGAGTTTCATACATAATTTTTTTTGCGCAATGTCCATGATATCGATTTCTGGATACTTTTTAATTTCTTCAAACATTTCAGGTTTGAAGAAACCTCCAGAAGTGAACGCTCTCCCTTTTGGGTCTCCTGTAATGATTAAAACTTTCGTATTTGCATCTCTTTCCATATCTTCTAAAATTGTGTATAGTTCTAAGAATGATATGGGAGAAACTGCATTTCTTCTCTCAGGTCTGGAAATAGTTGCTGTACAAATTCCATTTTTTTCTTTTTCATAAATTATATCTTCAATGTCTTCAATTTTCATTTTTTAAGATTAAAATAAAACTTTTAGAAAAAGAAATATATTCCAATTTTTATATGTTTTTAAATTAATTCTGAGAAAATTAATAAAAAAATTAAAATTAAAATTATCTTTTATTCTTCACGCAATGCTCTTTTCAAAACTTTTCCTACTGTAGTAAGAGGTAATTCTTCTCGGAATTCCCATATCTTTGGAACTTCATATTTTGATAAGTTTTCCTCAGCATACTTCTTAATACTTTCTTTTACTTCTTCAGTTGCATTTACACCTTCCTTTAACTGAATAACTGCTTTTACAATTTCAGCCCCTGGGCGATCAGGGTTGGGTATTCCAATGATTGCTAGGATTGCTATATCAGGATGTTTAGTCATAACTTCTTCAACATGAACACTGTATACTTTAAAACCACTAACTATTAGCATATCCTTTGTACGATCTACGATTTTTAGATAGCCATCTTCATCGAAAACTCCAACATCTCCAGTATGAACATATCCATCTTTATCATAAGTTTTTTCTGTCGCCTCAGGTTTATTGTGATATCTTTTTGTAACCTGAGGACCTTTGATTATGATTTCACCTGGTGTTCCAATACCTACTTCTTCACCGGTTTCTACGTCAATAAGTTTGATATCTGTATCTGGTAAAGGTAATCCAACAGATCCTATCTTCTTCTCTCCATACATTGGATTTACAGTGGCTAACACTGCTGTTTCAGTCATCCCATATACTTCTACAAATTTGTTTTCAGAATGAAATTGCTTCTCAAATTCTCTTATAGCTTCAGGCGGAAATGGTGCAGCACCACTAACATATAATGTGATATTATCTAATACTTCGGGTGGAATATCTTTTGACTTTGGATTTTTTTGTACCATTAAAAACAGTGTTGGTACATTCCCAAAACTAGTAGGCTTCTTATCAATAATTTCTTCAATAATATGGTCAGTGTCTCTTGGATTTGCGATTAAAATCAGCGTTCCCCCGATATAATTCAAAAATAATCCTATAAAGTATCCAGCAATATGAAAGAATGGAAATGCTGATAAAGTTATTTCTTTTCCTTTTTCTCTATTAAGCCAAGTGTCAAATTGATGCATGTTTGAAACCAAATTAGCATGGACTATTTCAGTTCCTTTAGGTAGACCTGTTGTTCCTCCAGTATATTGAATTAAAGCTAAATCATTTTTAGGATCAATATTGAATTTTTGTACATCAATTTCAATATCTATGGCTTCTAAGAATGGGACTACCGTTTTCCCTGGCCACGGATCCATCTTTCCTTTAGGTATCTTCTTAAAGAGTTTACCCATAAACACTTTAAATCCAGAAAATCCCATAAATTCAGAAACATTTGTAGGAACAATTACCTGCAAATTTGGTACTCTATTCAAAAATTTAGAAAAAACCTTTTCGTAAATAATGTCCATAGTAACCGCGAATTTAGCATTACAATCTCCAAGTTGGTAAGCCATCTCTTCAGCGCTTAAGAGAGGTGAACATCCAGATACAGTTCCACCTGCTATATAGGTTCCATAAGCTGCAAATAAAAATTGAGGCGTATTTGGAAGGCATATTGCAACAACCTCACCCTTTCGTAAACCATTTTTTTGTAGAAATGTTGCAAACTTCTGGGAATGCTCTAAAATTTCAGAGAAAGTAAAAGAACGATCCATAAAATGAAATCCAATTCTGTCTGCAAATGTGGTCATAGTTTCTGTCAAAATAGTTCCTAGATCTTTGTTAGGGTACGTTAAAGTGGGGGGTACATGTTTATCATATGACTTTAACCAAAATTTCTCACTGCTCATTTACATTCACTTCTTTAGTTCTAATTCATTTTTTTTGTTCATTTATTATTTTGCTCTTTTTATTTTTAAAAGTTGATTTTTGATTGATTAAAGTATTTGAATATAAATATTTTTTCAATTTTTATTTTAAATTGCGTAAAGAATTAAAAATACAGTAAAATAAAAGGCTTATTTTGTCTTTAATACTATCGTTATGGCTCTTGTTAGACGGATTACATCCATGACCTTACCTTTTTCAACTGTAATTTGTTCTCGGGAAATAGCATGAGTAAAATCTCCTTTTCCTTCGCAAATTCTCACTATGGCTGAGGGATCTCCAGACATTAAGACAAGTGCATCGGATTTTGTACCATTAAATAATTCAATTTTTCGATTTTTGATTTCGATAAAGAAAGGAGTTTGATTATCAAGATTGAATTGAAATGACATTTCCCAATCTACATCTTTTCCTGAAACATTTGTTACGAAAACATCTTGTGCTTTTGGAATCGTGTTCAATTTTTCTATAATCTTATTCAAATAATCTTTTGCTTGTTCCATAATCACTTTCCTCCTTCATACTCTGGTTTTGATATCCAATTCTCATATTCATCCTCAGGTACAAAGAAAAAATCAGTCATTTTACCCTCTCTTTCCTTGCTAAAAACAGCTTTAACCCTTTTTCCCTTTCTTATTTTGGATGGAACTAAATTTTCAGAAAAAATACCCTGAAGTAAAGCAGTTTCTGCACCGTCAAGCTTTATAAATCCTATACCATAAGGTATCGCTTTGATAAAAGCTGAAGTAGTATACCAGACTATGGTACTAACCTCTATTGTTCCAGTTTGTTTTAATTCCACCCAATGTGCTGGGTTATAGCAATCAGAACAGTTAATCCTAGGAGGCATCCACGTTTTACCACAATTAGTACATTTTGTGCCCAATAACTTCTTATTGTTCATTAGTTCAATAAAAAATCGAGACTGACCTCCCATTGTGTATTTATAATCAATCTTAATAAGATCTCGGATTTGATGATCTTGAAATTCTCCAATCATGATGTTTTCAACCCCTCCTGATTTGACATTACAATAACCGCAGCGTATGCTGCTCCGGGACCACCTATTGAATGGGCTATGGATCTTCCCTTTTCAATAGTAACCTGGTGTTTACCAGCTTCGCCTCTTAGCTGAAGAGCTGCTTCCCCCGTACTCATAATACCAGTAGCACCGACCGCATGTCCACATCCTATTAAACCTCCTGAGGGACAACAAGGAAGTTCCCCCTCTAGCCAAGGACCCTCTCCTGGGTGTTCAAAAGTTTTTTCAATCCAAGGTCCACCCTCTCCAAAGGGAACAAATCCAAGCTCTTCATATGAGATGACTTCTTGTCCTGAAAAGGCATCATGAAGCTCAGCGCAATCAATTTGTTTCTTTATATTGTTATAATCTAAACCAGCCATTTTGTATGCTGCTTTTGCAGCATATATATTTGAATATAATCTACCCATATCCTCCCGATTACCAATGAAACAGTCAGTATTTGCAGCAGCTACTCCAGTAATCCAAATTGGGTTTTCTATCTTGAGTTCTTTAACTTTATCTTCGCTTGCTAATATTAATGCGGCTGAAGCTTCTGAATAAAGACAACAATCTAACATTTTGAAAGGATAACATATAATTCTTGAATAGAGTACATCTTCTACTGTTATTTCCATAGGAGATTGAGCTTTTGGATTTAACATAGCATTACCATGATTTTTAACACTGACATATGCCATTTGTTCTTCAGTTGGATTTCCGAATTCTTCATAATGTGCATTTACCATCGATACATAAGAGCTTGCTGCCATCATGCCCATCGGATATTCATAAGTCATGTCAGCTGAATAGGCAATGGCATTCAAAACTTCAGGAGTAGTAGTACCCGTCTGTTCGTCATAACAGTCATTGCATTTCTCAAGTCCTATGCATAGGCATAAATCGCTCAATCCAGATGCTACTTCTGCAAATGCTATTCGAACAGTATATCCTCCTGTTGCTCCACCTGTTGCTACTCTGGTACCAGGTTTATTATTCATTCCTAGATAACTGTTAGTGAAGATATCTGGCATAAATTGACGCTCAAATAGTTCATTGTATATGCCATACACAGTAGATTGAAGATCTTTATGAGTTATTTCTGCTCCGTTCTTATTTGCATCTTCAATAGCCAGCTTTGTTGCATCATAAGCAAGCTCAAAATATGTTTTATCCAAATATCTTGCTCTAAAAGGAGTAATCCCTATCCCTATTATTGCTACTTTTTGCAAAATTTTTTCACTTAATTATTTTTTTAGAATAATTAGTGATTGGTTCTTATTGTATTTAATTTTTAAAAGAAGGGTTCTTTATTACTATATTTGACAATAAATTCGAAAAGAAAAATATAAAAATTTTTAGATTAAATAATGTATAATTAAAATGATATATGGTTATATATAATGTCCTGGGAAGAATTTAAAACTGTTCCTCATACAATTAATGGAATTATAGAGAAATGGGCTAAAGAAAAGCCAGATAAAGTTGCGTTAATTTTCTATGATACAGAAAAGAAATATACTTTTAAAGATTTTTATAATGCCATAACTATGATGGCATTTAAGCTTTATAATTTAGGATTTAGAAAAGGTGACATAATTACAACCTCCTTACCTTTCCTTTATGAACATATAGTATTAGGTTATGCTTGTGCAAAATTAGGAGTAATGTGGTGCCCCATGGATTTACGCTTGAAACCTCCAGAAATTATGAGAAACTTGGGTTTGTTGCAAGAAAAATGTAAAATGTACTGCCATCTGGGTAAAACTTCTGTTGCAAATTTTGGAATGATTGGAGCAGCTGTTATGAAAAATAATCCATGGTTAAAATATGTAGTCCAATTTAGTTCTCCTGATGATAAATATCGGAAAGGGATTATCCCCGCATTTCAGTTAATGCAAGAAGCTCAAAAAGAATTTGAAGAAGCACAAATGGACTCAGAAACTATGAAAGAATTTATAGCAGAATGTGGAAAGGTAGGCGAGGATGATCCAATATTAATTATTTTTACCACAGGATCCACAGGATATCCAAAACCTGCTATGTTAACAAACAAGGGAATCACTTGCCAGAATATGTGTTTAGCAAAGGGACTTCACTCCGAAGAGGATGACATCATGTTGGTCAATTTACCACCCTCTCATGTTGGGGGAACAACTGAGCAATTTATGACCCCTATTTTTAAGGGGGGAGGGGTAGTTGTACTTCACATTTTCGATCCCGCTAAAAGTCTGGATGCCATTCAAAAGTATAAGATTACGGTCATGGGACAGATTCCCGCATTATTCGTAATGGAATGGAGGCTTCCAAATTTTGATGATTATGATCTTAGTTCACTAAAATATGCGATCGCAGCAGGTCAACCAGTTGATAAACCTTTTTTGGAAAGATTGACTACAATGGCCCCTAATTTGTTTACCGGACTTGGATTAACTGAAACTTCCGGTTTTTGTTCTTATACACCCACAGACCTTTCTTTGGATGAATTTATAGGTACTTTAGGCTATGATTTTCCAATTTATCCTATGTCTATTCGAAAACCTATGAATAAAGATGGAAGCGCGGGAGAAGAATTATCAAGGGGAGAGATTGGAGAAATTTGTTATAAAGGACCTCAAACTTTTTTAGGATATTTTGGAAATGAAGAAGCGACACAGAAGACCTTATCATTAGAGGGGTATTTATATACAGGAGATATGGGCTATATTGATGAAAAAGGGCTCCATCTTGTAGGACGAAGGAAGTTTCTGATAAAGCCGAAAGGATATCAAGTTTTTCCTCCTGAAGTTGAGGCTCATATCGCAGAATTACCCCAAATTGAGTTTGTGGGAGTAATAGGCGCTAAACATGAGGTTTTTACTGAAGGAATCGTCGCTTATATTAAATTAAAAGAAGGCAAAACACTAACAGAACAAGAAGTATTGGAACACTGTAAGGGGATGGCATCCTATAAAAGACCCTCAATGGTGGTATTTTTAGGCGAGTTTCCGCTTAATCGAGTAGCAAAAACGGATTATGTGGCATTACAATCTAGAGTTGATGAAGATATTAAGCTCGCGAGAGCGCAAGGTGGCTGGGATAGTTAATTATCACAGACCTAGACCTTTCCTCTCTTATTTTTTTGTTAGAATGTTTATGTTAAATTGAAAAAATTTATTTACGTAAATATTGAAAAAAGCCAATTTGATAATTTTTTTAAGTGCGAAAGAGTAATCATAACCATACTTATAGATTTTTTATGTGTGAATAAAAATTGATTAAAACACGAATAACAGAGTTGTTTGGATTAAAATATCCTATAATAAGTGCTCCAATGGGTCCCTTCTATACTACAGAATTATGTATAGCTGTTTCTGAGGTGGGTGGTTTAGGTGTCGTTAGTCACGCTACTTTAAGGGGAAAAAATTCATTAGAAGATATGAAGAAGCAATTAGAATATGTGATAGAACATACTGATAAACCATTTGGGGTTAATATCAGAACCGCAAGAATACAAACTGATCATAAAATCATGTTAAGAAAAATTACTCAGTGGTGTAAGGAAAATCCTAAATTGCGAGAACAGCTTGTATATTTACTTACAAGTGCAGGTTCAGCCCGTTTTGCTAGTCAAATGCTGAAACAAAAAGCACCTCAAATCAAACATTTTCATGTAGGACCCGCTTTATGGTTAATTGATAAGATTGTTGGTGCAGGATGTGATGGAATCGTGGCTACTGGTACAGAAGGAGGAGGTCATCAGAGTTATGAAGGTATTAGTACTCTGGTTCTTGTTCAAGAAGCCGCAAGGAAATATCCAGATATTCCTATAGTCGCTTGTGGAGGTTTTTCCAGTCCAGAAGGAGTCGCTGCAGGATTAGCTATGGGCGCAGACGCTATAGCAATGGGTACTAGATTTATTGCCTCTAACCAAAGTGAATTTCACCCAAATTACAAAGCTCTTATCCCTCCAGCAACATCTAAGGATACATTATTAACAACTGGAGGATTTGGTCCAATTAGGTTATTGAAAAATAAATATGCATTAGAACATGGCAAGGTAATGTCAAAAGAGCAGAAAATCTCTCAAGAGTTAGCATATGAAATGGATGAATATTTAAAAGACCTTTGTGCCTACGAGATAGTGTATACCAAAGGAGATGTTGAAAATGGAGCAGTACCTGTTGGTCAAACGTGCGGACTTATTGATTCCATAATGGATGTTGATAATATTATTACCAATTTTTGTAATGGAGCAGAGAAAATACTAAAAAAGTTATGTTCTCGGATTTCATAATTCAAATACTCTTAATTTTCAAATTATTTTTTAATTAATTTAAGTAATTTTATTGAAATTATTAGAAAAATGAAAGATAAGTTTAAATAAGTATTAAACTATGTTTTTG
This sequence comes from Candidatus Hermodarchaeota archaeon, assembly GCA_048885535.1. Lineage (GTDB taxonomy): Archaea > Asgardarchaeota > Lokiarchaeia > Sigyniarchaeales > SOKP01 > SOKP01. The sequence goes on along the minus strand of JBHLLO010000007.1, from coordinate 7,711 downwards.
AAGATAATCTAATAAAAGAATATATGTGGTATAGTAATGAAGACATCAATAAAATGTTTAATTAGTTTCTTCTTTTTGGGGTTTCTAATATTTACAGGGATATATACGCCAATTAGTATGGCACAAGATGGTCCTCCCAGCCCTGAGGATGCGTTTGGAGGTCATACATTTGATGAAAATTACTGGGATATAAATATCTTTAACAATTCTCATTGGGATCATCCAGAAGTAGATGATATGAGAAGCTGGTTGAATAACACTTGGAATGTAAAATGGATTAAAGAAGGTAATTTTGAAATGGGAATGTTGGCCTTTCTTAACCATACACATAAGGAAGGTGGGGTTGATGTAACTTATATAACACCTGCTCAAATGTGGTGGCAACATGCATATTTATGGGGTTCGGAAATATGGATTGCTTCAATGCATTGTGCGTGGTTTGGATTTGCTGATCAAAATAATAACGATGCCTATGATGAGGCTCTTGACGAGGAAATCAATCCATTTTTTTATATGGGTACAAACAGTCCAAGATTAAGAAATGATGTTGGAATATATTCAAATCCAAAAACAATAGCAAAGCCTCTTCAAAGAAGTGTAAGTGGTTCTATTATTACATACAATTGGGGATATAATTATAGTGATATTGTGTTTTATGTCCCAAAAACCAATCGTACTATGGCTGTGGCTCCATTAGGAAGAGGTTTTGATTGGGGATTTAACTATTCAGATCCAGGAACTTATATCGATGGGTCGCAAGTTATTGGAAACCAAACTTATGTATACTATGAGTATACTTTAGAAGTTGATACTGCCGCTGGTGAGGCAACATTATACCAAGATTATGAAACTGGGGATTTTGGGGTTTTAATGTACAGAGAAAATTTAACTGATACGTGGCATCAAGCTTTTGAGGGGGATCAAGGTTATATGCCCCAGTATTGGGCAATGTGTTTGGGTACATGGAGTTTTATATATGCCGATCAAGATTGGGCATTAACAGATCTCTTAGAGGGAGAAATTAATGCAACAGTGCATAAAACTGGGTTAACGGAAGTAAGAACAACATTAGGAGGTTTACATGCTTTTGATTTTGCATTTAGCCAGAAACCCACTTATCATCTAACTCATATTAATGGAACTGATTTAGGGGATAGAGATGCTCTGTATGAATGTTTAGATGTTAATGCCGATGAAGAATTTATTAGTTTTGTGTCGGGTATGCTCCCATTAGTTGGTGATTTTGGGAGGTTGATAGCTTGTTATGCAATTAATCAAACGAATCACTTTACATATGGCATTCCATTTGATGATGTTTGGACAGGTCTCCAACCAAATGAAACCGCAGCTTTTTTTATAACATGTTACCCAGATTACGGTGAAGGTGCTGGTGGTAAACTAAGTCACGATCCTGTTTTTAAGGCTTATTTCAGTATCGGGGAAGGTGAAATTCCAGGATATCCTATCTTTTTATTAGGCTTTACATTAATGATAGGGATTACAATTTTAATTTCTAAGAAAAGACTAAAGTTAAAAATTAATTCTAAGCATTAATTTTTTTTTTTCTAATTTCATTTTCTTTCTATTTAACTATAATAAAATGAATTATGTTTTCTGCCAAAATTTAGGAAATAAAGCTCCTGTATTTTTTTTGTATATTAAATATTTTTGACCAAATTTTTTTATTAAATCTTTTTCCTCGAAGTGTATTACAATTGGAACTATACATATCATCAAAATTCCTATCCAAATTAATAGAAAAAGAGTATTTATTATGAAACAGAACATACAGAACATCAGTATAGAACCTGAAATTTGAGGATGCCTAATATGTTTATAAATTCCTCCGTACATTTGAGTTTCTTTAGATGTTTCAATAGTTTCTTTTCCTGCATCTTTTAATGCTCTTATAAGAATATAGAACGATGGCATCGAAATCAAAATCGAGAGGATTATCAAAATATAGTAATGATTTAGTATTTTCCAATTAAAAACAGGAATAGGGAACCAAATCCACATAAAAATTGTGATTATTAGGATTAAGAATATGATATCAGATAAAATTCTGAAAATATTGCTTTGCCTCCATACACTCTTCCCAATTTTCTCTTCACGGGTAATGGGGATAACACTTAAACCATAAAACAAAAAACTTAAGATAATACTCAAATTAAGAACTATAAAGTTTATCCAACTCATCAGTTCATTAAAATTCATACTATCTAACCATTTTATACAAATATATTAACAGTTCATTCCTTACTATTAGTATTACTTAAACTTTTGGTTTATAGAGATTTTTATCTGGGACAAAACTCATCATTACTAAGTCGTTTCTCATTTCCCATCCTAATTTTTGATAAAATGTAATTACATCTTTATTACGCTTTTCAATGAATAAATGTACTTTATGCACTTTTTTTTGACGAAACCTTTCCATTAACTCATCCATAAGTTTCCTGCCAAATCCCTTTTTCTGATATTTTGGATCAATAGCTAAATGATGGACGTACCCCCTTCTACCGTCAAACCCGCCCATAACAACTCCAACTATTTTTCCCCCAATTTTACTAATTAAGGACAAATTAGGATTCTTTTTTATCATTCTTTCGATTTCTTCCTTTGAATCAGATGAAGTAATACTTAAATCTACTTTTTTCCAAAGTTGAACAATATTTTCGTAATTCTCAATCGTAAATTTTTCAATTTCCATTAATAACACAATAAATTGTGATAAAAAATCAAAAGTCACTTAAAAAAATCATTCAAAGAGATATTATAAAGTTTTTTTCTTATTTCTATTTTTTCCTCAATAATTTGTCTTACAAAGTTTGAAATGTCTATTCTTTTATCTATATCTTTTGGTATAGGTAATAATACATCCATTATACGATTTCCAATCGTGGCAATAGTTCCTTGGATGAATGTTATTGCTTGAATTTGCTTTTGGACAATATCCAAGTTTAGTAGATAAAGAACTAAATATGAGTCGATTTGTTCTTTATTTGGTTTAGTTTTGATTTGAAATATATGACTTTGAATTATTATTTCAGTATCTAATTCTGTAATATAGGCTGTGTTACCGATGAGATTAGGTCCACCATCTTTTACTAAAAGTAGATCTCCAACTTCGATGTTTTGCTTTTCTTTATATCTTTCATATACTTCTTTACTAGTTTTTTTATGTGAAGCTAAATTCACTTCCCAATTATTTATATCACTTGTACGTATAAAAGGAATATCCCCTAATCCATACACATTCGATCCTATCTCATCTCCTCTAGGGAGATATCCACTTTTATTTGTAAAAATAATATTTCTTGATGCTAAATCCTTCATTGAATATAATATGAAATCTTTATCCTTTTCTAACTTTTTAAGTGTTTTTTCTACCCCTATATAATAATAAGGAATGAATATACTATTCTTTATTTGACTAAAATTGATTTTAAAGACTTTTTGGTCTGTTGAGTAGTCAAATTCCTCACAATTCATCAACTTTTCGTTTAAATCAATTAGTTCGTCATTTATTATGGGTTTTCCCTCAGTATCTAATTTATTAGTTCCATCCTTATTTAATTTGTATAAAGTTTTACCATCCTTATCATGTCCAACATTATCAACGATTGCAAAATCTAGTTTATAATCTTTAGGCACATTTTTTAATTTTTGAAAAAATAAAATACTTGTTTTATTACATGTATAAGGTTGAAAAGTATTTTGATCTAATGAAATAATCCCCAAAATTTTACCTTTTGAATTTAAATATTCCCAAATATACCGATCTGTTGGATTACCAAATATACCTTCAGGTAAGATTATTCCTAACTTCCCTTCATTATTAAGTAATTGAATGCATCTTTCAATAAATAAAATCTGTGGAGGCTGTTGTTTTACAATTCTATTTTGCATTTTCCATTTACCTTTATCATTTTTCCACATATGTCCGAGTTCGTATTGGGCTAAAATAGATTTATCATCAATTGGAATCTTTGAACCAAAGGGGGGGTTAGTTATAATATAGTCAAAAAAATCATCCCTTATGGTTTCTCTTGCATATTTTTGATATTTATCAATATCTAATGAATCCTCGCAGAAGATGTAAGACTTTTCTCCACTCAAAATTTCTAAGTATAATTTGCATAATTTGACTAGGAAGGAGTCTTTATCTATCCCGTACAAATTAGAAATAATTTCAAATTTCTTTTGTTCAAGAGTTTCATTTTTATCCTTAATCTCATTTTCGATTTTCAACCAAAGTAAATCTTTAGTCTCGAGTAAAAAACCTCCATGCCCACATGCGGGGTCGAGGATTTTTGCATCTATATTTGGATTCAAATAATTTACCATAAATTTTATTACATTTGAGGGAGTAAAAAATTGTCCACCCTCGTCTTTTAGTACCTTGCTTACGAAAATCTCAAAAGCATCACTAAAGATATCTCGAGAAGAGTTTAACAATGATATATTTTGCAACTCCTTTACTACCAAATAGATTAGTTCCTTGTTTAGATTAATTTTTTCGTCTTTTTCAAAAATATCTTGATACTTCTCTTTTACATTTTTCTTAAAAAAGTCTTTAATTCTTAAGGATAAAATATAAGCTTTTTCTCCTTCTTTAATACAGAAATCAACGGGTTCTCCAGGAGTTTTATTTTTTTCGTCGATTATTTTGCATAATAACAAGTTTATTATTTCTTTGGATCTTGACCTTGTATCAGTGTTAGTGTATCTTAATTTTCCATAAAGATGCTGATTTATTTGTGTAAAAGTCTTTTTTAAATTTGGAACTTTTATCAGATCTTTTTTCCTCAAAACTTTTGGCTTTTCCTTGAGGTAATCAGTTATTTTAGTTGTCATTAACTAAACGTATTTTTGTATTTATAGATATCTTTTATTTTTACTACAAAATTCAAATGATATTCAAATTATTATTATTTTTTATTAAGAGAAAATTAATTTAAATTATGTCTTCTGATGATTTGGAGTTTGGACAATATATTAATTTTTCTATTCAAAGAAGATTTGGAATAATAACTCTTAATAGAACACATAAATCAAATGCCTTTACAATTGAACAACTGGAATTTTTGGAAAAAGCAATAAAGTATTGCCAACAGAATAAAAAAATTAAAGGTTTAATACTCACTGCTAATGGAGATAGCTTTAGTACAGGAATGGACTTAGCGGCTGTCACATCATATAGCTATGAGGATGTTAAAAAGCTAGAAACATTAGCAGCTCAGATATGTGAATTGTTATACAATGGAAAGCCTTCTATATGTGCAATAAATGGTCGAACTTTAGGAGAAGGAGTTGTTTTTCTGATTTGTTGTGATTATCGTATTGCTATAAAGGATAGTTATTTCCAAATGCCTGAAATTAACTCAGCTATATTTCCTGGTACAGGTTGTATAATATTGTTTTCCAAAATAATAGGGATCTCTTGGACTAAGAAGATGTTACTTTTTTCAGAAAAAATTAATACTGAAAAAGCCTTAGAAATAGGATTAATTGACCAGATTGTATCTTCAAAGGTTGATTTAATGGAAGCAGCAATGGATAAAGTAAAATTTCTCTACTCAAAAAATCAAACTGTTTTAAATGCAATAAAATTGTTTAGTAATCATTTACTCGATAAAAGCTTTAAAGTCGGGTATGAATTAGAAAAAATTGGATCAGATTGGTATAAGTTTGAAAATAAAGAGGAGATGATTGAAAATCTTAGAGAAAAATTTAATTGGAAACCTTAAATGATTATAAGTTCATCTCCACGGAAAGGTATCAATAGAAAATTCTATCCTAATATAATAATTAGTAAAATTTTTACAAGATAAGTTAATATACACAATCTTTAAATCATGGTTTAAGTTAATTACCCATAACTAACTTTGCATATTTTTTATATGAAAAACCAATCTTTGACTAAAAAAGCTGAAAATCGTAAGAAAATTTAAAATTAGCTCGATTATAGGTGAAGGAAAGTGGCTAAGAAAAAGAAAGTTGAAGATGATACAGAAAAAGTGTTTATCGGTAAAAAGAAATCAATGAGTTATGTTATGGCAGCAATGGTAATTCTTAATAATAGACCTGTAAAAATTCTTGCTCGAGGCAGATCAATAGCCAGGGCAGTAGATGTATCTGAAATTCTGATAAATAAGTTTGTGCCTGGAAGTACTTATGGAGAAATTAAAATTGATACCGAAACGATAACTAATGAAGACAATACTGAAACAAATGTATCATCTATTGAAATTGAAATAATTCCACCAAAAAAATAAATCAAGTAAAAACTAACTAATCAGGAGAAAATCAGGAGACTTTCTCGTTTATTTTTTTTTATTCTCTTTTTTTAAATAGAAGTAAACTTATAGTGATTCATATCAATCACTGGACGATAACCAACTTTTTGATAAATACTATTCGATGTTGGATTACTTAAATCTGTAAATAAAAAACAATATTTGTTTCCTTCCTCTAAAAGCATTTTACTTATTTTGGCAACAATTTCTGTTGCATAACCTTTTTTCCTTAAATGTGGAGGCGTATATACAAAATTGATGAAATTTCCATTCGGTGTCTTTCCTGCTTTATTTACTATTGACAAGGGATTATTATCATCACCTATAAGTAAATAAATCGTGCTCCTTCCTTCATCCATTTGATTTCTAAAAAATTGTACAGTTTCTTGTACTCTCTCTTCAGAAACTTCAATTAAAGCTTCTAACATCATTTCCTTAACGGATTTTAAAACAAAAGTCTCATATTTTTTTGTTGCATTAATAAACACCTTATCTCCAATTGTATTTTCAGCTACTTTTTCTAGTTTATACACCCGTTCACTTCTTAATAATTTTGATTTTATTTTGCTCTTTTTAGCCCAGATTCTTGAAAACTTATCTGCTGCATCCTTAAAGCTTAATACCCCTGGCAAAATTTCACCACGTTGTATTAATTTTTCAATAAGAAGGTCAATGGTATTTAAATCATCGGTGTAAGAAATTATTAAATCAAATGGAGGTGTTCTAATCGAAACTAGTTTAATTAGGTCATTTTCACTGATTAGAAACAGCAAAGGGGTTTCTTGTCCATACCTATGGATATCCTTTTTAAGACCATCTAAAATTGCTAAGATTAAGTTATTCTCCGCTTCTCTTTGTACTAAAAATGCAAAAACTAACTCATTAAATTCATCAATATCAGTATAAAATTTCCTTTCCATGCTCTTAAAAAAGTAAATTTTCTTAATAATTCTACTCTACTTTTAAGAAAGTTCTTAATCTAAATGGTAGCTTTAATTTTATCTAATTGATTCTGGAAATCATCTATTTGTACTTTTGTAATAGACCTATTATTTATATCATTTACTAACTTTAGAAAATCTTGAATAATTGGATGCTCCAGCACAATACAAGTTTGATTCAAAGTATTTACATTCAAAATCAACGTTGACTTTAAGCTTTCACCGATACCTAATACATCTTTGCAGTTTAATTCATAATTTTCATTATAGGATAGGATGACTATATCCTCTAATATTTGAGACCCATCATTTTTACTTATAATTTTAAATTCACACATGTTAAACTAATCTCTATAATTTCAATTTTAATAGCCTAAAATCTGGTTAAATTACATAAAACCAAATTTTTTAAAATACGCTTAATAAATTAAAATATAGCAATTATTTTAAAACATATACGTAAAAACT
>JBHLLO010000006.1:0-79914 GCA_048885535.1 Candidatus Hermodarchaeota archaeon | reverse complement strand
TCTCTTGTAGGCTACGTAGGCTACAATCACAGAACTGGGTGCTATAGTCAAAACCAAAATGATTATAATGAAAATACTATTATCTTGTGGGGGTGTTACAGAGAAAGAAATAATAAATTCTTGAGTCGCAACCCCTGCATCGGTCTGATTGTTCCAGAATATGTATGCAATATAGGTTCCATCAGGAGAACTCAAGGGAAGTTCGTAGGAAAATAGATTAGTCTCTGGAGGTATGGTTTTAATAATTCTAAATTCCTCAATATCTGCAGAATTTATTAAGATGTATGTATAGTTTCCTTCTAATGTAAGTGTTGCTAACGAAAATTGAATTTCTTGTCCCAAATAATAATTTGTTTTTGGAGCATTTAACCCAAAAGAAAAATTTGGAGACTCCGCCATTATCTCCCAATTAGCGTTATCAATAAGAGTATTATTTGGCATAAGTATGTAGTTTTCATTAATTGTTACATTTGATTTCATATCTTGCCCATCTCTATAAACACTTATATTTTCCCATGTACTAGGAATGTTGAATTTAACGCTATAATTATCTGTATAACGAGTAAATATTTGGGAAAGAATCCATTGATTATTTTGAGATTCTTGTATACTTACTGTACCTGGAGAGTCTAAAATCTCCTCAAAATATAAATGATAGGAAATATTGAAGTCTAATGATTTTGAAGCGTTATTATGGACAGTGAAAGAAAGAGTAAGAGTTTCAGGACGAAAATTTTGAAATGTTTGAGATAAAACTCCATTTCCCTCTTCTCCGCCATTCAACACTTGGTAGTCTTGATTATCTATATTAACAGACATATTGATACTTTCTGGAAAAAGTGGGGCTTTACTTTTGCGAATTATCTTGTAAAGGAATGTTTTATTATCTACTCCGTTATCCCAGATAACACTATCCACGAAAGTAGTCGCTGAATATAATGAAGGATCGCTAGGATTTGAATTGTAATACCAGTAATAATATTGACCGTTAACACTAAAATTAGTTCCATTTAAAACTAAAAAGTAATTCCCACTTGGTAAATTAAGAGGAGTTGAAAAATTTTGCAGATACCATCCAAGAGTTGTAGATATATTGAGAATTTGAGAAACATATATTGTACCATTTGGAGTATTATTTATTTCATTGTATCCTCGAATCTGTATTTGTATATTTTGTGTAGCAGATTTATTTCCATAAATAAACACACCATAAATGGTTTCGGGATGATCTAATCTAATTTGAGTCGCTAAGCCTAAATTATTAAAAATTCCATTTGTATAATAGACTCGTTCAAATCCGGTTGGTTGATCCTCTACAATTAAGGTCTCCTTTTCAAAAGTAAGATTCGTAAAATCTAATTCAATCTTCGTAATATTCCATTCAGTAGTTGGTAAATCTATATCAATAGAACTGACAGCTGAATTTAATCCATGTATATCAGAATATTGAATTATTTCAAAATTTTTATTTAAATTTAAAATTAGGTCGTGCCCTTGAGCCTTTACGCCTTTAAAAATTGTATTAAAACTAAAGAATAGAGCTAAAAATATTAAAATAATAATTAAAAGACCTTTTTTATTCAAGCCTTGACCCATTTTATATTTGTTTATTATCTGTTATTTTAATGCTTTTCCACTTATAAAAAAATTTTTGTCTTATTTTATATAAATGTTTGAAATTATATAAGAAATTACAGATTTATTAGTTTAACTTTTTATTAGATTCCAATAAGGAATCTTTTAACAATAGGTAAAAGATAAAAGAAATAAAAAAAATGATTTAGGCTTTAAGCTCAGTTTTACTTAAAGCAGTTATAGTCTTATCTTTGGGTTCGGGTACGAAATTTAATACGATAAAAACTCCAATGAAAGCAGCTAAACTAAGGAGCATTCCAGTGCCAAGCGCTTGAAGAGAAACAAATGGATTGCTAAAAGGGTTTGCACTAAAGGGATTAAGAGCATCAGAAATAACTCCCACAATAAGTCCTCCCAAACCTGCTCCACGTGCTACAGAAAAGATTATCGAGTTCGCAGAGGCTCTTACTTCAGTATCATATAATTCGGAAGACCAAACTCCAAATATTCCATGAAGACCGAAACCGAGTGTAATAAATACAGAGGATACCAGTATCATTTCATTATTAAATAGTAGTTTTGTAAAAATAGCAAATAACACACCACCAATTATCCCACTGATATTATCAATTAGAAAAGCTTTCTTCCTACCTAGATAATCACTTAAAAATCCAAAGAAAAACAAACCAAACGCAGCAATTACCATAAGAACTAACATAAAAAGTCTTGAGACGCTTTCATAGTTACTAGCTCCTGCATTAGCAAACAAATATTGAAAGAAAGTTGGCGCAAAATCCACTAAAGAATGATATGCTACTTCTGCTAACCAGAAAAGAATTATTAACAGAACAGTTATTTTTAACCACTTCTTAGTAAAAATTTCTTTCAACCTTATCTTTTGCTTGATTTGTTTCTCTTTTCGAATTTGTTCATATTCTGACCAAACGGCTGATTCAGGTAAAGCAAACCAAAAAAGTATTATGAAAGGTATTGGGAAGAGTGCCGTAAGGAAACAAAATTGCCAAGGTCGAATTATTAAGGTTGTTATTATGGCTCCTACATATCCTAATACAAACGTTGCATGAACCAAACCACCCGCCGCACCTCTTCTTTTAGGCGAAAAATGTTCGGATATTAACGAGAAAGATAGCCCCCAACTAACTCCTAAACCTGAAAGCATTCTCATAATTACGAAAAGTGCAAACAAGTTAGCAGGTACTAATGAAGTTAAAGAGGAAAAAATGGCATCCCATGCTATAGAGACGATTAATGCATTTTTCCTACCAAAACGGTCACCTAGTTCACCGAAAAGGATGGCCCCTGGAACTGTAAATACAAATTGCAATGAAAAGACAAGACCTATCTGCCAATCACCAACTCCAAAAAATGCTTTTAGTTCAGGAGCTAGCAGTGTCACCATAACTAGTGAATATCCGTCATGCATCCATGCAATAAATGCAGCTAACAGAATTACTAAAGTTGTAAGTTTTGAGTATTTTTTAAGTTCAGTCAAATTTTATCATTTTTTAATAGAAATTATAGAATAGATAAATATTGTCTTAAGAAATATTTAAGATTATAAGAAAAGGTAGAAATGTTTTACTGAGATAGAAGGTAAAAAACGAAAGCAATACATCCTAAACTTAGCATAACAATACCCATAGCTTGACCCATTTTTTTTGCTGATAAATTTTGAACATAGGTTGAAGTAATAACGCCAGTAATAATCGAGCCAATCGCTAAAAAAAGGGAGATTTCAAAATTGACATAAAATGTTCCTCTTATTGAAACTCCAAGAATTTGATATAGTGTAAATGTAAATAGGCTAGCAATGACACTTAGTATAAGAGCGGTTCCAATACTTTTTTTTATTGGATACCCATAAAGGATTATTAATGCTAAAACAATAATCAATCCTGAATTTGCTCCAAATAAGCCTGAATTAATTCCTAAGAGAAGTCCAAACACTATAGCAACTATATAATATAATCTGGATCCTGAAGGGATTACTTCGTCTATTTCAGTTGTTTCTATATTTGTATGATGGTGTTGTTGGAATTTATCAAGTTCTTCTTCAATTTCAAGCTTTAAAAACTTTCGATATATGCTTTTAACCATTTTCTTTAAGCGCTCTGTTGTTGCATATCCACTCTTAATGAAAATTAATCCCAAAAAAATAATAAATAAAGGTATAAACCATCCATAAATACTCCCTATAGGAGTTACCATCAAAATAAAAACTCCAATAAATGTAAAAGTTAGAGCAATCAATATTAGTAAAAAAATATTTTTTTGAAATTTATATTCCCTTTTTCTTATATACCCAACACTTACAGCCAAGGCGGTTATTAAATCGTTTAATAAATTAACTGCAATTGTTAAAAACACATCCCCAGTTAACATAAGGACCACTGGCATGACAAGACCTTGTCCAGTTTGGCCAATAAAACACATACCAATACCAACAAGAGCCCCAATTATCAATAAAATGAACATCTGATATATTTCTAAAGCCATTGTTAATTAATTCACATAAGTCAATATAAATTTTTATATGAATGAATATTTCTAAACCAATAAATAGAATATTAGGAAGAAAATTATAGGAGAATAATAGTAATGACAAATATAATTTTAGTAATTATTGGAGCAATCCTTACGATATTTTGGGGAATTAGTCATCTTTATCCTACTAAAAATATTGTAAAAGATTTTGGTGACATAACTCAAGATAATAAGTATATAATAACTATGGAATGGATTATTGAAGGTTTGGCGTTAATTTTTATTGGGCTTCTTGTAACGTTAATTACGATTTTAGGAGAATCTTGTATTTTACTAGTCAGTTATGTTAACTTAATTAGCTCAATTATGCTTTTCTGTTTAGCTATCCTTTCCTTATTCACAGGAGCTCGAGCAAAATTCATCGTGTTTAAATTGTGTCCCTTAATTTTTACTGTGTCAGGCGTTCTAATTCTATTAGGTACTTTTTTATGAAAACCTAAAAAATTGATTTCTTTTTTTATGTTCCCGCTATTCTCTTTGGGTACTTAGTCTGAGCTTTTAAATTCTGATGTAAGAGTGTGTTTATTAGTTTGATTTTTTCATCCTTATAATTCTCATTTTCCCATAAATTAAGCAATTCATCTGGATCATTTTTCCGATCATATATATCTCCATAATTCTCTAAACTTTCATATATTGTCAGTTTAAAATCTTCTGTTATTAAGTGTCTCAGCCGAGCTTCAAGTGTTCCTACTTCTTCATCATTCTCAATAAAAACACATGATCTCACTTTCTTACTCGGATTTCTAATAATTGGAGTAATATCATAACCTTGCATATAAGGGAGATGATGTCGGTCTGGAATTTCTAAGAGGTTTAGAATAGTTTTTGGATAGTCAATTGAACTTACCAAAGAGTTTGAAACACCTGAAGTTTTTAATCCTGGGACTTTCCAAATCAATGGAAGTTGTAGTACTCCGTTAAATGGACATGGACCTTTGAAGAGTAAGCCGTGTTCACCCATCAAGTCTCCATGGTCACTCATAAATACAATTATTGTATTTTCTGAATAACCTAGCTTATCCAGTGCCGCAAGGATCTTTCCTATGCTATAATCCACGTAAGCTATCGCTGCATAAGTTAAAGCAGTAATCTTTTTGACTTCTTCTTCACTTGATTCACGTAAAAAGGCTTTTTTAAACGGTGGATTCATTAAATGTGGCCCTAAAAATTTGTGTTGATATAAGTTATTGATATCTGAAAAATTTGAAGGAAGGGCGATATCATCAGGATTATACATATTTTGGTATTTTTTAGGAGGATATAAAGGATAATGGGGATCTGGAAAGGAGCAATGTAGATAAAAAGGCTTATTCCCATAATCTCCACGTGCATACCTTTCTAAAAATGCAAGTGTTCTTTCTCTTACAAATGTAGTATTATATAATTCTTCTGGTATTTCTTCACAGAAGAGACTGAATAGATTATCATAATTTTTTACTCTTTTTCTCATTTTCTTTGCTTCATGGGGAGCTTTTTCTTCTAACCACTCTAAATAATGTCCAGCACAAACAGATCCATTTCCTGAAATTACTTCTACCTCTTCATAACCATAATAATCTGGGGGAAATGTTTCGGATGAAATTTTTTTATCTGCCCACTCATCAAAACTCTCAGCAGACTTAGATCGCTGTTTGAATGCTCCTAACCAAAATTGATGGTGAATCTTTCCAATCGCAGCAGTATACCAACCGCACTTTTTTAATGTTTGAATAATAGTAGGGATTTCTTGATTTAAATTTATGCCATTACTCCTTACACCATGTACATTCGGATAAACACCTGTAACTAATGTAGCTCGATTAGGCATACAGATAGGATTTGTACAAAAATGATTTGTAAATCGAACACCTTCTTTAGCTAATTTATCAATATTTGGAGTTTTTACTATGGGATTTCCTGCACATCCTAAATGATCTGCTCGTTGAGCGTCTGTTATAATAAATAATACATTCAGTTTTTCACTCATAATGGTTATTCTATTTATTAAAATAAATAACTTTCTTAATTCAAAAAATTTGAAAAAGAAGGATACTTTTGATGGTCTAAATAACTGGTTGAAAGATATTTTTTTCAATTAAGCTGAAAATTGCTTCAATATTCTTTGAATCATATTCTTTTGTATCCATTAAATGTGCAACATAGAAGTATTGTTGTTTACTCTTTTTCATAATTTCTAAAGAACGACCAATTATCATACGTTCTGTTTGATCCACTTTTGTTTTCCCTGTCTTAACTACTTTTAATGGATATAAGAATGAAATATTTAAATGTTTCTTAAGTAAATCTTCAATACCTATAAAAGGATCTATATTCCCTTTAAAATTTTCAAGGTATTTGCTATAATATAGCTCTATATCAAAAGCTAAATTATTAATAGAATCCAAAAACTTATTTGAAGGTAACTGGTTCATAATTAAGACAATTCGGAAATCTCTAAATTCTGACATTATGACTTTTGAATTCTTGAATTCAAGTTTAATTGTTTGAGTTTTTTCATCGGTGTTTGTTAATTCTATTCCAAAAGAATGAATTGCTGATAAGAATCCAGATATAAGTGTGGGATCAATTTTTTTCGATGTAAAAACTTGTTCATATACATTTAAAGATGATTTTTTTTCAGCAACCATTATATAATTCAGACTTAAAATATCCGTACACTTATTAATTATTTCCTCTTTCCGTGTTATAACTTTTCTCTTATAACGTTTAGCAGCTATAGCTATAGATAATATGATTCCTGTAAATATTGAGACTGATAGTATGATAAGAATTAACATTAAAGGATCAATAGTAAAAGGTATAGTTATTATGAATGTAACAGTTTCTACACCTGCATTTATTCCATCAAAAAAGTATATGAATGCATAGTATTCTCCCCCTATTGAACTTGAAGGAATCTCAAAAGAAAAAGTATCATCTAAAGGATAAGTAATTGTTTGCTGAGCATCCTCAACTTTATAATGATCAGCATCATACAATACAAACGTATAATTACCTGATGGTGCTAAAGTATCAATTGAAAATCTTAATTCTTGACCGGGATTATACTCATTACGTCGTATATCTAAATCAAATTCAGTTCGAAGGCTACTTGCCCATATTTGCCAATTATCACTATCAAGTATAAGATCGTTAGTAATAAGTATAATGTATTCAATTGGATCGACAGAAACCTGCGATGTAACATTAACATCATTTCTTAAAATTTCCAAATTACCCCAATTAGAAGGATAATGAAACTTTACTGAATAATTATCAAAAATACTTGAAAGTATGAAGTCTATATTCCATAAATTTTCTTGATTCTTTTTTATTAATACAGAGCCTTGTTGGTATTGAATGTTTACAAGTTTAGCAGAATAAGTAGCATTAAAAATAATCTCAACTGTTTGATTATGTTTAATAGGAAAGTTAATAAATGTTGTATTATCTGTTGATAAATTAATATCTGAAATATTAAAGAATCCTGTATTTGGTATAGGATAATCTTGATTATCTACTTGAATTGACATATTTATTTCTTCTGGGTTAAACAACTTATCACGTCTTTGGATTAATTTATGGCAGAATACTTTTCCTATACCTTGGTCACTCCATGAACCACTATAGTATCTAGCAATATGTAAATTAGTATGGATAGAAGTAGTATTAAGAAACCATGAATATTCTGAATTATCGCTTGGTATATAAGAAATACCATTTACAACTAAGAAATATTGTCCTCTATGTAGAGGAACTGGTTCAGGAAACTTTTGTAAATACCACAGTGCTACAGAACTACTCATGTTTATTAAAACAGGTTCACCATAAACAGTTGAGTTGGGAATATTGAAATTTTTATCATATCCATTTATTTGAACATAGACAGGATTTATTGGGTCAAGTGGGCTTTTAAACCCATAGATATACACTCCAAAAAGAAGAATCTCTTCTGTTATGTTAAGTTGAACTGCCCATGCTTTATCTGATTTATAAATTTTTTCAAAATCGTCGCTACCCTCTTCAATTTTTATTATTTCTTTATCAAGTCTCACTTGAGTAAAGTTTACCTCCATAGTTGTAAGATTCCATGTAGATGAAGGAGTAGTAATATTAATGGAATTTGAATTAATGTCATCCCCAATATTATTCGAATATTCAAGAAATTGAAAACTTTTCTTAAGGATTAAAGATTCTTCGCTGATTTGTGCTTTGGTAAAATTAAACTGAGAGATAAGGCTTATTGTAAATAATAATAAGAAGAAAGAAAACATTGAAAGTTTCTTTAAGCGCCTCAACTTTTCTTCATTAACCCTATTTTTAAATAAATATGATAAAAGTGCTATTTAAATTTTGATTCAATAATCTATTAATTTTTTCTAGATTATTACATTAGCTCTTTACATTAAAAAACATAAAAATACCTCTATATAAATAGATTGAAATCATCAATCTAGAACATGAATAACACATACAACCATCTAAATTAAAAGAAGAAAAATTGTTAGCTAATTTTTTAGTTTTTTAATTACATAGGCAATATTTCTACCTAGATTTTTAAAAGTATTGATCCCCTCTTCATCTCCTAGAACCTCTCCAGGTTCTCTTCCGATGGCCATATTCCAATAGGTGCTTCCAACTACAATCATTTCTTTAATAAGGAAAAAGAAATTTATACTTGAAAAAACATGATTAGCACCAGCTCGCCTAACAGCAACAACAGCTGCACCAACTTTATTTTTAAGATTTCTACCTGTAGCATAACCAGCTCGTTCTATTAGTGCTTTTGTACTTGTTGTTAAATCAGAAAAATATGTTGGAGAACCAATAATTATTCCATCAGCATCAAGCATTTTTTGAATATAGTCGTTCATTTTATCACCAGGTAGAACACATTTTTGATCATCATGATCTGTGTATTGTCGACATGCTGTACACCCTTGTAATTTCTCCATACCTATCCAGACATATTCACATTCTATTCCTTCTTTTTCAAGAGTTTCCATAACAATTTTTAAACAATGATAAGTATTTCCTTCTTTTCTTGGACTTCCATTAAAAAGCACAACTTTCATACTAATCAGTTATTTTTTTAATAAATGATTAAAAGAATAATCATTTGAATTCTAAATATTTTATTACTTTAGGTTAAAAATAAATAAAATAAAATTTCAAGTTAGTTATTCCTTAAAAGTAGTTTCTTCATCCAATCAGGAAGCATAAACCCTCCATAAAACTCAATAGAACTTGAAATTAAAATTATTCTTGCAATTATCATGATTATAATCGATAAACTACTTAGGATTTCCAAAATTGCACCTGTTACAAAAGATATAAATGCAGCGATAAGTAATTTACCTTTTAAATTAATTTCAGGATTTTCGTCTTTTAACGATTCTCTTCCAAATTGAATTCCCGTAAATAACATATAAGTTATGAGAAAGAATTGATAAATTGTAATAAAGAGATCATATTCAGCATCAATCGGATTATTGACTTGTCCAACTAATTTTGGATCAATAATGAGTAATATAAAGAAAATTATCTCAACCAAGATACCCAAAGATAAAAAGACTATCCTTAGAAGTTTTTTTCTATTTTGATAAAGTAATTCTGTCAAAGCGACTGTCCAAATATAAGTTACTATTGGAAGTGGTACTATCCCAATTATAAAATAAATTTGAGGAATCTCCATGTAACCTATACCATCATTGAAAATTGCAACGATAAATGAACTAGAACTTGCATACCAAGAAGATATAAGTGTTAATAATATAATACCGAACAGTAAAATTAATTTACCCTTATACTTCTGATATTTAATTAGAAACATTATCCCAATTGCTACAGAAATACATACAAACGTAAGACTAAAGATTCCATTTAAGATTTGTAATGTTGTTAAAGCCATCTTATATCATTTATTTATCAATAAATCCAGATTTTATTATGCAGATTTAAAAAAGATTTTTAAAAATTTAATATTGAAATCTCTATTTATTTTTAATTGAAAACAAATTTATGTTATAATTTCTATGTTTTCAATAGAATTGATAAGAGCAAAAATTGAATGAGACCAGAATTAGTTGTTCCAGTTCAAAATTGGAATTCGTTGAAAGTTGTTATAGGAATCGCTGATGCTATTTATTTTGGAGTAAAATCTTACAATATGCGTCAAAAAGCTGAAAATTTTTTATCTGAAGATATTAAAGACATTATAGATTACTGTCATACAAGAGAACCTCTTATTAAAGCATATTTAACTACGAATATCTTGATTTATGATTCAGAATTGCAAGATTTAGAGACCCTATTTGAACGAGCACAAGCATCCCATTTGGATGGGGTCATTGTTCATGACTTAGCAGCTATAAGGTTTGCTAAAAAATATAATCTACCTTTTCATATTTCAACCCAAGCCAATATTTCTAACACAGAATCCGCAAAATTTTTTGAAGATTTAGGTGCTGAACGATTAATTCTAGCTAGAGAACTTTCGCTAGAACAAATCAAACTCATAAAGCATCACCTTAATAAAACCAAAATTGAGTGTTTTATTCATGGTTCAATGTGTACTTCTATTTCTGGTCGCTGTTATCTTTCAGCAACAGTTTGTGACTCAGAGGAATATTCGGCTAATCGTGGTAATTGTGTTCAACCTTGTAGACGAGAATGGAGAGTCATAGATGATGAAAATAATGAATTTATATATGATGGACAAATGTTTCTAAATGCAAAAGATTTGTGCATGATTGAATATATCCCCCAGCTTATTCAAGCAAAGATTGATGCGTTCAAGATTGAAGGAAGAATGAAAAATCCTCTTTATATAAAAACTGTTTCTGAATGCTATAGAGAGGCAATCGATAGTTTCTTTGATAATACTTTCACAAAACAAAAAATAGATAATTGGCTAAATAAGTTATCCAAGGTTTATAACCGTGGATTTCACACCGGCTTCTATTTTCATCGACCTACCATAGAAGATGTTGAATTGGAAAAAAGAGGTAATGTGTCTCCATATAAGAAACACTATATAGGAAAAATCCTATCTTTTGATAAAACCTCTAAAACTGCAAATGTTCTATTAGAGAGTCTCGAAATTCCATTACGAGTTGGAGATGAAATCATTATTACAGGTGAAAATACTTATCAAATTGAAAAGATAAGAAACATGGTCTATAAAGGCGAAAAAATTAAAACTATCGCGAGAAAACGATATAGTGATCCAGTTAAAATAAATCTAAGAGTTGATAATTGCAAAGAAAACGATAAGATCTATATTCTTATAAAAAATGATTTAAAGTAAAATTTATATCATCTATTGAACATAAATCTATTGATTTTCGTTATTATACTAAATCATAAGTTTAAGAGACTGAAAAAGTTTCATGGAATTTGAGGAAAAGAGAAAAAATTTGGTTGAAAATTTAAAAAGTCGCAAAATATTGAAGGATCCAATTGTTATTCGTGCAATGATGAAAGTTCCAAGACATAAATTTCTGCCAAAGGGGGCAATATCCTCTGCTTATATAGATTCACCACTATCCATTGGTTTGGGGCAAACAATAAGCGCTCCTCATATGAATGCCATGATGTGTGAATATTTAGAACTTAAAGAGGGAGATAATGTATTAGAAATCGGAACAGGTTCCGGTTATCACGCTGCTTTATGTGCCGAAATAGTAGCACCAGATAACTCTGAAAATCCAGGTCATGTTTATACCATAGA
The DNA here is from genome assembly GCA_048885535.1 of Candidatus Hermodarchaeota archaeon. GTDB lineage: Archaea > Asgardarchaeota > Lokiarchaeia > Sigyniarchaeales > SOKP01 > SOKP01. The sequence continues at coordinate 68,060 of JBHLLO010000006.1, read as the reverse complement.
AAGGCATAAAGAGTTGGCAGATAATGCACGGGAGGCTCTTAATAATACTGGTTATGGAGATAGAGTGACAGTTATATGTGGTGATGGTACATTAGGATATCCTGAAAACGCACCATATGATAAAATTTTAGTAACTGCAGCTTCACCTAAAAAAATACCTCCTCCTTATAAAGAACAATTAAAGGATGGAGGGATTCTCTGCATTCCTGCCGGATCTCGGGAATGGGGTCAGACTCTTTATATCATTCGCCGAAAAGGAGATAATTTCAAGTCTGAGAACATTACTGGAGTCAGGTTTGTAAGCCTTATTGGAAAATATGGTTGGTCAGAATAACCTTTTAAAAAAAAGAAGAAATCTAATTCTGGGTTTTCTTTTTCATTTTTTCTTCCATTAGCTTTTTACGGATTTTTTTTATGAATTCATTATTCTCAATGTTTTGTTTGGCTGAATTTTTAGCATAATTAAAGCCATTACGTTTGCCATTTTTGTAAAAATCCATACAAAAACCATACAAAAAAATATTTATTAGTTGATAATATGAGCAAATTATATTTAAAGCTTCATAAAACCGACTAAATCTATTCACATAAAAGCAAAAATATTTTAAATGAAAAAATTTTAATATACCTTCATTTCAATATTATATTCAAAGTTTTTTGACAGTTTGAATCGAGGTAGTACATTAATTCCTTGAAATATTTTTTTGTATCCTTCATCTGTATACGTATATGCAATAATTGGGAATTTACTTATTTTTACGTTTTCTAAATCTAGTTTTGAGGAGCTAGAGATTTCAAATTCAAATATTAAGTCATAAGTTTCATCAAATGCTTTGAAGTGATAACCCTCATATTCGAACGACTTAATAAGTTCATTCTTCTTAGCATTTGCAAATAATACCTGATTGCTTTCCCAAGAGAACTTATTAGGATCTCCATTAAAGAAAAATGGTATATCTATTCCTAGCTCTAGTTTATCTAAGATTATTCCAATTAAATCTTCCTTTCTGGGTTCCTTTTTAAAGTTACCCTTCAGAATTATATTTATTTTATTGTCTACAACTATAATTTTCTTTATTATTGAACAAGGATATTGCTCATTTGAATTAGGGTCTTTAATTGAACCCATGCTTTCCAATTCCAAAATTGCTGATTTCCCATCTTTCTCATTTCGAATAACTTTAAAGTCACTATCAATAAAAGTCCCAAGCTCAGAATAAGTATCTTGTTCAATCTGTTTTAGAGTGACATCTTTATGGAGAATTCTTATTCTTAGCATATTCCTTTTAAACCTATCAACCATGACCTCTTCTTTATTTACTTTTTCACTATCATGATAAGCTTCAGGCCATCGAGTTAATGTATTTAATAAATTATATGATTTAGGTTTAAAGTCTAATTCAAAAATAGTTCCTCCATCAGAAGTGTTAACATACAAATTTATAAGATCTGATTCAATAAGAATATCCATTTTGCTATCCTTATTAAAATCAAAGGGAAGGATAGATATGTATTTATTGGGTATCTTATCTATTTCTGCATTTAATTCATCAATAATTTTTTCAGCAGTAATTAAATGTGTGTAAACTGAAAATCGTAAAAATTGCAAATATACGCCCCCAAATAACCCATGCCAATAGCTATCATTACACTGAGCTTTATAGATCTCTTCCCAAGCTTCATCAATTCTAGATTGATATTGCTCCAATTCATTTTTACTTAATTTCTCTTCTAGTTCAATAAGTTTCTTTCGAACGTAGAGCATTTTCTTATGCATATTGTTTGATTCGGGATACTTTACTAAGAAATAACGCCAGAAACCCCCTTTCAAGAATAGATATTCATCTTCCCTTTGAGGGTCTTTCCTAATAGTCTCTCTAAGAATTTCAAACTTTTTTCTAATAGGTGTTAATAACACCCATTCTTCCATTTTATCGTAGCTTGCGGTTGGAAGATATACTAAACTTCGCGCAGGAATCTTCTCCATATATTCTGAAGGCGTGATTGACTTTATCCAATGGTTATTAATAATTTGTTCTAAAAAAGCCGGTATGAACGGTTTGCCATTATCTCCGTCTTGATGCCCTTTTCCATCCACATAGCATATTTCATGAGTTGTACCCCATACACCCATTTTCTCGGCATCAGATATTAATAATGCCATTCTGTCTCCTTTTTCATCAGCCTGTTTCTTTAGATAGTCAATTGATAGATAAGTAGGTTTCCAAGGAGTTAGATATCTTAACTCCTCATTAATAGGGAAAACTCTTAATGTCTTTCCTTCATCTTCAGTATTGTAAGAATAAAATGTGTCAATTTTAGTTATACCAGTTGATCGAAAATGATTATCATCTACAATAACATATTTTAAGCCAACATCACTCAAAAATGAGGGGTAGTTTGGCTCCCATACTCTTTCCGATAACCAAGCTCCTTTTACTTCTAAATTGAACTCCTTTTTAATCAAGGCAGATAATTTATTAATTTGAGCAATTTTATCCCTATATGGGATAATAGAAAAAATTGGCTCGTAATATCCACCTCCAATTATCTCTATTTGACCCCGCTTAGCCATTTGTTTTAGCATCTTAATAAAATCGGGCTTATTGATGATAAGCCATTCCAATAAATTCCCAGAGAAATGTAAAGCTACCTCTACTTGAGGGTATTCATAAAGACTCTCCAATAACGGTTTATATGATTTTTGGTATGCGTCTTCAATTACAAATTCAAAATTATTGATAGGCTGATGAAAATGAAAGACAATTGGGAGGTATATTATTTTTTCTCTTGGCAAATCTACTTAATCCTCTTTTATTGTGTAAAATGATTACTTGAATAACAATAAGAATTAAAAATAAATAATGAAATTATTTAAAATATTTGTTTCTTAAAAAAAATCAAATCGATCTTTAAGGAGTACCCGAACATTATTCTTCTTTTAAAATATATTTTTTAAAAGAAAAATTTTAATCAAAAATGATAACCATTCTTAAAGATGGTAATTAAAGGTAAAAGAAAAGATATTAAAAAAAATTTTTTAGAGGGAGTATTTTATAAATCTAGCTTGACTTTATCTGACTTAACGGCATCATATAATTCTCGCCAAATTTTTCTTTCTTCTTTTGTTGCGAAATATACTCCTATTATTATTACGATATAAATGATAGTAATTACTAGCCCAATCATTGCAGAAATGAATTGTGATTCTGGACCGAAATACGTTGCTGCATAATCATCGAATATTAAAAGTAACCAATATTCATCGACAATGAAACCTAAACCCGCACCAAATAGAAGATGTTCAATTCTTACAAACCAACGTCCTTCAAAAAAAGTAAGTACCAATCCAATTGCTAATGCAATGATGCCATAATGAAAGTGGTGGAAATGAATATTATAACCCCCTATTTGAAAAATTAGACTTGTTCCTGGTGAGAGTGCTGTGAAAATTTTTGAGCCCCATAACGCAACACTAAATGCGATTAAACCAAGAAGTGGGGCTTCAAGCCTTAAAACGATTTTATGTTCTAAGCTCTCTTTAATTTCATAAAGTATACGTTCTTTCCCATATTTTTGTTTTTTTATCTTTCGAGATGACATATTTTAATCCTACTCTTATTATCTTTATTTTCTCTTTTTTTCTATAAATGAAAACTTATGATTTTTCTAAGTCAAAGTCGCTTATAAAATTTCTAAATAATTTAGGATTAGAAGAATAAATTAATTAAATATAATTTTAATATGTAATTTTGAATATATATCATAATAGTTGATCCTTATGTCATCGGATTTTGATAAAAATTTAATCCAGCAAGTTATAGATTCTAATGAATTTAAAGCGTGGCTAATTTCTAAAAGATGGTTCGGAGATAAATTATTATTATCAAATTTGGAGTTTAAAATTGTATTAAAACATTTTGAATTTATATTGGGAAGAATCTTCATTACTGTAATAACTATTGTGAAGGATAATTATTCTAAATCCTATTTTTTACCATTGATATATTACCATAAAATAACTGATATTCTCGACCCTGTCGAAAATGTTAGAGAAAATATAGTTAGATTAACAGAAAAGACATTTAGTAAGATGTTAGTTAGAAGTATTCCTGAAGAGGGTAAGAGTAATGTCTTTCCGGTTAATTTAATTGAAGCTGAATACTGTCTATTTTTTTGGAAAAAAATTCTCTTTGATAAACAGATTTCTGAACTTTTTCCCTCCATGTCTTTAGATTTAACTTTATATATAGAACAATTCCAAGATGAGGTTAATATGAGACAAGTTCAGAATCTTATAGAAGCTAGTTTATATCGAGATAGATATCAACTTTCACTGGAGCAATTGGGAGGAGGTAATACAACTAATCTATTATTTCTATTGAGCATTAAAAATCTCAATATCCCAAATTCTGATCCAACCTCATATGTAGTGAAATCCTATAAGGAATTCCTCGTGAGTTTTGAGCCAAAACTTTTATTTGTTTTAGTCAAGAATCAATTCCCTAATGCTCCAAAAATATATGGAACTTTGAAATTCCATGAAAAAGATACAATAGGAATCCTCCAAAATGTACCTAATATAGGCAATGTGGGAGATATTTATTGGAACGAGCTTAATAATATGATTTATAAAGTTTTCAAGGATCTTAATGCGGATTATAATTATCTTGAAAAGAAAGAAACTATAGCAAATATAATAAATCAAAATTGTATTGAATCTCTAAAAGTTTCAGAAAAAATTGGGATTCATATAAAAGAAATGCATCAATCTCTTATCCTACCTGATCAAAAAGAATTTGATAAAGAAATAGTTGATAGTGAGACTTTTCTTGAACAGTACACAAATAAATTAAATTCTATGATCATAGCAATTCAGTCCAAAATGAAGGAAAAATCAGAAGATTCATTCTTTAAATCCCCTAAAGTAAGTTCAATATTAATAGATATTAAAGATATCATCGAGAAATTTAGATCAGAATTTAAAATTCCTCAGATAGAAATTCAACCTGTGCACCAAGATTTGCATATGCAACAAATTCTCTATAATAAGATAAATGGAGTATACCAATTTTTCTTTATTGATTTTGAGGGTGATCCTCAATTGACTCCTAAGGAAAAAAAGGGTAAATTTCCTATCGAGAAAGATTTGGGTTCATTTTTAAGATCTTTAAGTTATATCAAATTTAATTCATTGCTTAATTTCATTGAAGACAAGATAATTGATCCCAATAAATTTGAAGTAGCTGAAGAATTTCTGTTTAGCACATATTTTAGAAAAGCCTCAAAAATTACACAAAAACATAAAATTCTCGAAATCCTTTTAAAATTACTTAATAGTTGGGAAAATAAATTAATGGGAAAACTTTTTGAAGAAGGACAAAAACTACATTTTACATTAATCAATTATTTTACGATAGAGAGAGCTCTACATGAATTAGATTATGAATTACTCTTTAGACCAAATAAAACAATTGTGCCAATTTTGGGTTTAAAAGAAATTATAGATAAATATTAGTAGCATTATTCGTTTTATTCTGATTCAGTTACCTTTGCAAATTCAAAGGAATAATGTGATGATGATCTGGTAATTGGTTGAATTTCACTTTTATATTTTGCTCTTAAACTTTTATTTCCTTTCATTTCTTCTTCAATATAACTTGGATTCATTTCCTTATTATTAAAAATTCTCCATAAAAATGATTCTACAAACTTTTGTGGCCCAAATTCTTTTGTAATTAAAAGATAATTTTCTTCATCAATGAAGTTTGTAAAAAATCCTAAATTATCACAAAATTCTAATTTATATTTAATATCCTCTTCTTTCCCATTTATGCGGGCAATATCATTAATAAAACGAGCCAATTTATCTCCTAATCTTATCTGCTCATCCTCATCCATATTTTCGATCAATTTTTTTACATAACTTCTTTTTACAATTATAAAGTCACGATTATTTAATGATTTAATTGATCCTTTCTGCTTTATCATGAATTTTGACATATCCAAATAATTCCTTATTAGGTCAGCTTTCGAAATTCCCAACCTTTCCTTTATTTTGTTTAAATTATCGCTCAAATCATGGTCAATTCTGATTGTAATCACATCTTGAGAGTGATTTGAACCCTTCTTTTGACTCAACTTTTATATCAACCTTAATTATTAATTGTTTTTTTTGTAATATTATGTAATCAAAGTAACTTAAAAAGTTTAACGACTATTTATGAATTTTTTTTTGCTTTCTAAATATATTGATCTTAATAATAAATTCTATCTCATAAAATTAAGAAGATCTTGTTAGATAATTGTTATGAGATTAATGGAAATCTTATTAAGTAAGATGATTCTAGAAGATAAAATGAACTTTATAACATTTTTTATGAATTTTTTTTTACAAAAATTGAAAAAAAAATAAATATAATTTCTGTTCAAAACATAATATATTAAATAAATAATGTTCTAACTAAAATATGTACCCTAGAAAAATTGTTATTCTTAAAATACGGGAGATTTTTAAAAAAAGTTAGAGAATTCACTACCTAATTGCACATTACTTTTATAATTTATGAGCTTTTGTTTATACCTTAAATTTAATCCTATCTCAAAAAAATGATAGCAAATGTAATATATAGTAACTAATATTATCAAAAGTAATATGATGAATATAAGATCAGACTTAAAAGCCTAATTAGATTTACTATTTTTGTACCCAAATAATAAAAAATTGCTAGTATTAAGGGCTGAATGAGATAGTGGAGCTAACGGAAAATTTAGGTCAAAATCCAGAATTAGATTCTTCTTTTAAATTAGAATTAGTCCGCAGTGATGATGGATCAATTACAATTGAGTCAGATGGCAAAATCGAGTTAATCGCAAAAGCACTTTCATCAGAGACTCGACGATTAATTCTTCAACAGATTCAGCTAAATAACAATGGAATGGATGTATCTAACATAGCTGCGAATTTAAATATGACTGAAGCAAATATTTCTGCTCAGATCAAAAAGCTTGAAGAAGCTGGCTTAATAGATTGTATTTACTGTTCAGGAAATCATGGAGTAAGAAAGATAAGCAAATTGAAATATAGTCAGATAAATATCAAATTCTAATTAAATAGAAAATATTGATCTTCTTCTTGACAATTAATTCAGTTATAAAAAGTGAGAGATTAGAGTGTTTTTTATCTTTTCAAAATGACCTAAGTTAACTTTTAACAAATCATTTAGAGCTTCAGTAAGACCAGCTTTTTCAACTTTTTTTGTTATTTTAAAATAAGGGCTTTTTTTTAATTTTGCAACTAAAGCATTATTTGTTTCTATTGAGTTAAACAGATATTCTCTACTGTTAACTATCTCCACATTTATAATTTTTTGAATAATTGTTAGTAACATAGTATCAAATGTAATTCTTAGGATTATCTCTCTATCAAATTCTGTTCTTATAGGAAATAAATAATCTTTAAGGAGTGAAATAGATTCCTTAAAAAGATTTATTGAATCGTTTCCAAGAGTTTGAACTTTTTCTTTAAAATCAGGATTATTTAAAGCTGTTAAACAGATTGCCGACAAAACTTGATATTCGGCAATAAAATGAATGAATCTTGCTTTTGCATTGAGTATAGTATCTTTAGAATCTGCTTCATCTAATAGCTCTCCCATATTATCTAGGGATCTTCTAAAATATGTAGATATAGTATGAAATTTATCTGCAGCTGCTTCAAATTCTTTATTTTCTATTAATATTTGAGCTTTTTTTTCTTCTTGTTGATAAAGTTCATCAAACTTGTTAATTATCATAACTGCTTTTAGTATAAGTCGTTTGCCTAAATCCTTCGTAAGCTGGGAACGTTCATAAGTTTGACCTGCTTTTAACAAGAGAATAGATGCTAATTTATTATATTCTTCTGGATCTGCTTCAAGAAAGTACTCAGATGCTTTACTCCAGCTATCACCCGCAGTTTCCCAATCATTCATTTGAAATGAAATATTTCCTAATTGAACTAATAACTTCGCGGAAATTTCGTATAATTTTAATTCTTCCGTTTTCCGAATTATTGATTTTAATCTGTATACTGCTTGAATATTATTTTTAAACTGCGAAATTACACGAGTTATACGGATAAATAATTCATCCAACTTAAAGTAACTTCCTAGATCTAGATAAATTTGTGCTGCTTTTTCATATAATTTTATAGCTTCATTCCCTTTACCTTTATCAATGAGTTCTTCAGCCCGATCAATTAGTTTAATTGCTTCAATTTCTAATTCATCTTTATATTGATTTGCATACATTTTTCCTATGTCCAATAATTAGAAGAATCTAATTTTTAACTAATAATACTATTCTAAAGAAAGAAAGTTTATTTAAGTTTTGATCAACAAAATAATATTTTGTAGCTAAAACTTATCTAAAAGTTTGATATTATTAGCTTTTAAAATTTTTTTAAATTCAACAGCTTGGTAAGTAGATGCAAAACATTCTTTAGCATCTTCAATTGCTCCATAAAAAATAAAATTAGAAAACCAAGATGCAATAAACATAATGCTAGCTCTTCGATAGCGAGTATGAAATTTTAAATTTAATCTTGGAGATGAATATTTATATAAAAATAAATTAGGAGCAGTTCCCACAGGTAATTTTAGAGATGTACTTATTAATTGTTGAGTTTCTAGAATATGAGCTAGACTCTCTATGTCAAACAAACCGCCATCAATCCATATTCTTTCTACACCTAACTTTCTTATTCCTTCAAGTAAACTTGAATTATCTGATTGGCTTTTTTCGACTAAATAATTAAATCTCTGAGTAGATGTCATATTATTGGAGCCTAGTATTAATACAACAAGGTTAGTTATTTTATAATTTTTAATCAAGTCACATTCTTTGTTATTCTTGAGATTTGAAATGGTGTTGTAAATGAATTCCTCAGGCTTAACACCTCTTTCGATTAGATATTCAACACCAGAAATTCTCGCTTCAATTGAACCTCCCAAAACAAAAGGTGGTTCAAAATTATCTAGGAAAAATTCAAGATATTTGATCATAGAGTCAGGGTTGTCTGCTGATATTTCAATAAGGTTTGGAATTTTATATTGATTAGATAAATCTTGTTGATTCTGAATTCTTTTTTTTGCTTTTTCCTTATTAAAATTTTGACTGTTTTTTCTCTCGACAATGGATTGTCCTTGATAAAACATTGTACCAATTAGAACTGGAGGTAAATTGAAATTTCCGAATCCTAATTTGAAATTTTTATAATTATAATAATTCTCTATAGTCATAATTAACTCAAATTAACTAATATATAATTTTTAGAAAGAAGTACTATTAATTAATATAAATGCAATTTTACACCACAGCTTTTGCATTGACTATTATTTAATTCTTCAAAACAGTTTTGATGATAAAGTGTCTTACAGTTTTCACATCTAACAAGTTTTTGATCTTGCTCAAATATAAGATTACATACTAAACACGAATCAAATAGCGCATCCTTTTCAACATCTCCAAAGTTAATCAATTCAGCTGCAGCAATTTCAGGTTTCTGATTAGTCGAATTCGCTTGAATTCGTGGTTTTACCAAAGAAGTTAATTTTCTTATTTGTGATACTTCAATGGGTATTTTTAATAGGTAGAAACAATGCGGACATCTGACTGTCCCCGCTTTCCTCATTTTTCCATCCTTTTGGGAGTCTGCCCAAGATGCTAAACAATGTATATGATATGGAGTTTGACAATTTGGACAATAACGACCACTAACAAAAAAGGAGCTTTTAGTATAGGGATTTTTATCAGAAAAACAGATTGAACACTTTTTATAATCAGCTAATCCTTTCATTTGCAGTAAACGTTGTTCTTGATCTTTTGTGAGATCCTGAACCCTTAATAGATCGGCAGCAATTTTTCTAAGAAAGCTAGGATTTTCAATGGGGGATTTAGATGTTTCTCCATAAGTTTTAATATTTGAATTAGCAAAATTAAAGGCTGCTTGTAAGAGAGAATCTGAATCATTATTATAATAATATCGTCCTCCTGTAATATCACTTAATCGCTTTAGTATATTAAGAGAAGATGAATCTCCTAAACGGAAGCAATCAATTTTAATATTTAATCCTTGGGCAAGGCGAGCCATCTTTATAGGATCAATAGAAGTTTTTGTAAACTTTCCATCTGATATTAAAAGAACTCTTGGGATTTTAGCCGCGATTTTTCTTAACTCTGAAATAATCAATTTTATGGAAAATGCTAATGCGTCTCCCATTGCTGATGTTCCAGAAAATTTCAATGTACCTAAAGATTGGAAAAGGGATTCTTTTACACTAGTGAAATCCAAAACCTTTTTGGGTTTATCAGAAAATATAACTATGGCGAAAGAAGACATATTATCCTCCATCAATCTCTCATTTATTATCTTTTTTGCTGCTTCAATACTGATATCTAATCTACTTGGATACGGAGGATAATCTGATCGATACATGGATCTTGAAGTATCAATGCAAATTACAATATTTTCTGGTACTCTTTCACTCAATTTCAGATTTACCCAGTTATTTTTTTTTTAAACCCTAAATAATAGTTCTAATTTTTATATGTTACAAAAAGAATAAATAATTATGTTTTTTTCACAAAAATAAAGTTTTATAAGGTAGTTTTTTCATATTTTATAAAACTCTTTTTAATTAATTAAATACAAATATATTATAGAGAAAAGAGAATTTGTGTAAATCTTAGATGTGCCATGTCAGAGAATGATATTAAAAATTTAAAAGTAAAAGACTTTTTTAAAAGTAATGTTATTATTAATGAACTAGAAGATGTACTAAATTTCAAACCTGAAACTCTCATTGGTATTGATAAAGTATCTTCAGATACATTATCTGACTACAATATTAGAAATATTGGAGATTTAGCTAAAATTTCGTTAGACAATCCACCAGATGTTAAAGAAGTTCCCAGTTCTATTTTGATTAAATGGATAAAGATTGCACAGGTTGTTGTAAAAGCTATTAAAGAACAATTGAAATCCCATAAAAAACTATTGATGATAGGACTTGATAATGGAGGAAAAACATCTATTTTAGCAGTTCTTCAAGATAAATTCTCAATAATTAAATCTTTATTACCTACTAGAGGTGTAAAGAGAGAGCGATTAGACTTTTTTGGTTACCCAATTATATCTTGGGATTTGGGTGGTCAAGTTCAATATAGAGAAAAATTATATTTTAACAGACCTGAATTATTCTTCACTGAAGTTGATCTAGTTTTATATGTCGTAGATACTTACGATTCGGATAGATTTCCAGAATCTGCGAATTACTTTCGCCAAGTTCTTAAAGCTTTAAATGATTTAAATGAATATCCCCCCATTTTAGTTGTTTTGAGTAAAAGTGATCAGGATTTTCGATCTACAATCCAATGGCAGGATAATATAAATGTAGTTAAGAATAAATTTAATCAGATAACAAGTGAATTTGAAAATTTTTCTGTAGATTTCTCAGACACTACTATTTATCAAAAAGAAACTATTATGCAAATGTTTAGTATAGCACTTAAGAAGGTTTCTGACACATCAGAAATTATTGAAAACATTTTGGAAGATTTCTCTCACACAATTGAAGCAAAATCTTCAAGTTTAATTTCGATGGATGGGTTGATTTTTGGAAACTACAATGATTCCAATATTGATGAGGCTTTATTAAATAATACAGCTTTAATCATGCAGACCTTGTCAAATTTTCATAACTCAATTGGATTACTCAGAGAATCATCTATTACCCTAAATTTCCCATTAAATGGATTTACTATTCAAGGTGAAAAATTATTTGATTACTCTGAACTAAAAATTCCAGTATATCTATGGATACTTTCAGAAAATCCTGAAATGATGTATGAGAAGCTGGACTATTTCAGAGAACAAATACTACCTTTAATAAATATGTTTCTCTAAACTTTTCTTATAATAATTTATCTAATTCTTTTTTCGCAGCAAGTAAATAGTCATTACAGTTTTTCATCATATTAATCGCCTTATCGAGTTTTTCTACAATATTTATTAAAGCTTTTTCCTCAGCAATTGCTCTCCATTTTTCGAAACTTTCCATATGGTTATCGTTGTGAGTTGCCCAATGCTCACATAACTTAGACAATTTTAAAATTTCCTTATCATGTTTGTGCAAATAACTTCACTTTTTAAAAAAATTAAAAATTAAAAAAAGAATAAAATTAGGCAAATTATGTCCTACATAAACGCTTTAAAAGAGTTGGATCCACAATCTCTTTTGGTTGCCAACCTTTTCCTTTTATATATTCTAAAATTTCATCTTTCATATTAATTGGAATATCAGCTTCAACTCGAATATATTTTTCGAGATCTTCTGGAAAATCAACACCTTTATACTTACGTTCTAAATCAATCCAGTGGGAAAGCTTTATCATTCTTCCCTTTGAGTTATCAGCAGGACGTATTGCTAATTTAGCAACCAAACAGATCGCTTGTTCAATTGATTCTGCAGTAGTTAGTAAATGTTCTGGACCTGGACCTACCAAATGATCTCCTGAACCATCTCTTGCATTCCATACTTTCCATGTTTCTTCGTCATCAGATCTACCAATATACATTCGTCTATATTCGGCACAGTGGGGACCGATTACTGCGGGAATACCTAAACCGTTAGCCATGCTTGCAATTGAAGCGGCTTTCTGAGAATAAGCACCCCATGCTACTCCTACAGCCCCAACTCGATTCAAGATGTAATCTGCAATTTCTTCAAAATTACCCCTAATAGAACGTCTAGCAAAAATGTTTGGAACTTTTACCGCGGCTCCCACAATGTGAGGATTCGCTACACAGCTCCCAACGTTAACTAAACCTCCTCGATCGAAATCACCAGGATACTTGTCATATAAAGTTTTACCTTCTTCATCTTTAACTAAACCTATATCCATTGCTCCGCAACCTGAAACACAAACAATGTAGTTCCTTCTTAAAAATTCTTCTGCCATTTTGTATAATTCCTGAATTTCATGGGCATAGTTAGCACAACCAATTATCGCCACAATTCCAGGAATTTCTCCTAATACTATGGGTGCCCCTACATTTCTAATCTCTGAATCTTGAATTGGACCTCTTCCAGCGCGACAGTTATAAGTTTCGCTCCTGATGTGCTCTCTCGCAGCATACATAATTAAACTTAATGGAGAGACATCTTTCATGCAATCAGCTTCGCATCTTCCACATCCAACACATTCATCGAAAAGACTTGCTAATAAGGAAAAATCACCTTCTTTAGCTAATCCTACAGCTTCTACTAAAGGCAGATCATTTGGGCAATTTCTCTGACAATTTCCGCAACCATTACACTTGTATGCCATGTCAATACAACCTTGTTCATCAGGAACAGCGCTTTTAGACTTTCTAATTGGTTTAATTTTTATTGCGGTTTCAGCTGCTACAGCCCCAGCTTTAATTGGGTCTAAGATCAGTACACCTGGTATTTTATAACTTACTAAATCATCAACAATTTCATTAATTGGATCGTTTGTCCTATCAGGAAGTCCACTCATATTCTTTTCATTAGTAGCAATAAAAGGAGCACCTACAAGCTGAGCTTGTTCAAGATTTCTGAGGTTTACGCATTGCTCATCAACCATAACTACATCCGCTAATCCAGAACGGATATAATGAAGTTGTCTTGAAATTGAACCAATAATTTTTGCACCATCATAATATCTTGTTAAGTCATGAGCAGTACAGCAAATTGCACCTACATCGACTTTAGTGTCTAATCCCTTCTCTCTAATGTAATCCACTAATTCAACTCCAGGAGCTACGTTATGACCAACCATTAAAATCGACGCTTTATTTGTGGTATCCATAGTACCCATCCCTAATTCTACAATCGGTACATTAGGTTCCCCTATTGGATATCCATATGCACACATTTGAACAGCATCACTTATTTCCATCCCAACTGCATCAGCTAATCCTGCAAGAAAAGATTTTGATTCATAATCAAGGTAATTTGATTCTTGACCAGTATGACCTGCTGCTAATAAGTGAGTGATTGTATACTGAACCCATTCCATTGCGGTTTCTAAATCATCTAGGTCTTGTGGCTTCATTCCAATAATCATTCGAGTCATTGGCATTTCTACGGCAATATTATTTCCAAAATTAATAGGTACATTACCATATTTTTCCTTAAGCCAGTGTAAAAGATGCCCCCCATGTGCACTATGACAGGCGGCTCCAATACAACATGCTATCTCAACTATTCTCGCTTGTTGAGTTTCCATATTGATTCCACAGGCACCTGTTCTACCTTTTGAAAGATTACATTTCCCAAATGTACATAAGCAACACATATCACATATAGGCATATAGAAGGGCTTATATCTTTCCATTAATTTAAAAAACCAGTTTCTTAGTGTGGGAATAGTAGGTTTAGGAGTTGGACCCATTTCTTCCCATTCCGTCTCATCTCCTTCACTAATAACCTTGCCTGCTGTTAATTCAAAGCCTTTTATCGTTCCTAGTGGTCCTTTATATGATTCAATCTTTAATTTTGCGCCTTTTTTACTCATTTTAATCCTTACTTCGGTTTTTTTAATAATTTTTTTTAATTATGGTTTGATCAATATTTAATATTATTTTAAAATTGACATTCTATGGAGTAGATAGATTTCAAGTTATAAAGATTAATGATTATAGGTTAAAACTTAATCGTTAAGTATATTTATATTAAGTTAGTGTGAAATTTCATTTCAAAATGTAATTTGATGGACACACTTCTTATTCATTTATAATAAATAAAAATCCTTAGAGTAAGTAATACAATATTCATAATAGTTTCTTCTTAGAAGCTTTTTTTGCTGTAATCTTTGTTACAATTAAATAACTAGCAACACTCATAAGCGCCTTTAAAGAGGCTTTCATACCTAAATACTTATAAATCATCTTAAGCAATAAACCCAGAAGAGGAATAATCAATAATATTGGAATCCAAATAGTTATTATAGTTAACTGTCCTACAAAAAGAAAATACAATAAATTATGTATAATATATACTGAGAAGGAATAATAAGAATAATAATAAAGATATCTATAATTCTTTTTAGTCTTAAGAATTTCATATTCTTCAAGAGTTATCAAACCAGCAAATAAACAAGTAACAATGCCAAAAGAATAGATTACCGATGAATAGGTGCCATAAATAAAGAAATTAGGATAAAAATATAGAACTCCAATAAGAGTAGAAGTAGTTCCAAACAGGAGCATATAAAAAATTAATTTATTTTTAAAGATCTCTCTTCGTTCAATTTGTGAGTTAATAAGATTAATGTCTAAAATTAGATCTCCAATAACAGTGCCGATAAGAAAGATACTGAAAAACGGCACAATAACATAATGTTCAACAGGATTATATAAGATATGAAATAATATCCCAAAAAAATTGAGTTGCCCCTTAAACGGAAGTAACCACCATAGGAAAAATTGATTACCAACAAGAAAGGTTAAACTGATAATTAACCTAGTAATCTTTGAAAATTTCAATAATGGATATGAAATCAAAAGAGATATAGAAATGGTCTGCAAGATTAACCACGCCCAAATAAATGTAAGATCATTTAATCTGATAGCTACAGTAAGATTATAGATTAACGCGATTAATAAAAGTAATAAAGCTCTAACTATATATATATCTCTTAAGTTTCTCATAGAAAAATCTGAGTTTTTAGCTTTTAAAGAATTTTTTTTATAAGACAATCCAGTACTTATCCCGGATATAAACACAAATCCTACGGCTCCAATGGGCCCTAATAATGGCTTTAGAACGTCGTCGAAAAACCAGTAGTCTTCAATTCTTAACCACCAATCAAACATATGGCCATAAACCATAATAAACATGCAAATACCACGAAAAATATCAATACTTTTAAGTCGCTTCATTTTTGAGCCATTATTTAATTAAGTCTTGTTAAGTATACAATATTTATTAAGATAAAAAGGTCTAGAACTAGAATCTATCATCTAAGAAATAAGTGATTTATACATATCTACAGCAAGCTTTTCAAATATCTCATCTATTCCCTGACCAAATTTAGCACTTGTTTCATAATAGGCTGAAGATTCGAGATTAGCTTTAAGGTAATTCATTTCTTTTGGGCTCGCACATCTCATTTCAGAACTTATCAAATCAAGTTTATTTCCGACTAATATATTGGGTTTGGCTCCAATTATACTCTCAATTTCCTCTTTCCAAAATTGTAAGTTTTCAAATGTATCACGTCGTGTTAAGTCAAACATATATACTATCCCCTTAGCTCCTTTATAGAAAGCTTGTCGTACCCATTTAAAACGCTCTTGACCAGCTAAATCCCAGATTTGGAGAGTGATAAACCCTTTTACTTGAGGTATTTTTACATATTTTACAAAAAAGTTACTCCCAATAGTAGTTTGAATATCTGGTCTAAATTCTCCTCTGATATATTGATGTAATAAGGTTGTCTTGCCTACTCCAGCATTCCCAGCTATGATTGTCTTATATGCTTTTAAAATCATAATTTTCAAATAATTTTAGCCTTACCTAAATTCTAATACAAATAAAGCTTTATAAATTTTCTATTAGTAATAATTAGATCACATGATTTATAGGGAGGCTAAAAAATCAGAAACTGCCTGTTCTGACATTTCTTCATCTATTAAGTTATTCGGTAGTTCTTCCCCAATCAAATCAAATTTATATGAACATTTTTCTCCACCTGTGAGAATACACTCAATCTCTTTCCCATCAACGTCAATAGTTAAAACCTCAAATATGCCATTAAATATCCCCAAATATAGAAGACATAGGTTTTTTGCCATTATATTTTCTTGTTCCGCAGCTGCCAATGATTCATAAACATTAATAATAATATGGTCTTTCTTAAAAGTACCTGTTAGAGCGCCATAACCCATAAGAATTAATGATTCTAAAACACCTAATACAACCTCTTTTTTCACAGCAATCGTTTCAGTGTTCCAGTCCTTTTTATAAAAGTATTTTTCCATTAGAATTTTTCCTAGAGATTTCCCAACCCATATAATTATATCATCTGCATTTGTACCAGCAAATTCAGCAAACTCAAGAATTTCATTAGGACGTAGCATAACAAGGCGAATGTCTTTTTTAGCTTCTCCCAAGAATAGATGTCCATCTTTCTCTTCGATATTTATCTGCAAATCTTTTTTCAAACGTTTAAACATGGTTAATCACAAGAATCTTTATAGAAGTAAATAATTTGATATTAAGATTATATTTAATATATTAGAAAGTTAAATGTCTAGATTTATAAATTTAATGATTAAGTTCAGGAAATTAGATTATAAATTATTGGTAATACACTTTCAATATTATAAGTAGTTTTAACAGATGTAAGTATGAACTCCCAATCTCTGCCTTTTATTTGATTAAACTCAAAATAATTGATAATTTCATTTTTCACTCTGAATAACTGATCTTGATTATTTTCTGTGGAATCTTTGATTAAATCTATTTTATTTCCGAGGATTAAGATAGGTATTTCTGCTGTAGTTTCTTCATTTATAACTTTCCAAAATTCTTTTTTTGATTCTTCAAATCGTAATTGATTAGCAATATCAATCATATAAACTAATATATTGGAATCCTGGATACCCTTTAACCATTTCTCACGGAAAGATATTTGACCCGGAATATCCCAGAAAGCAAGAACTCCTTTTTCTTTTTGGATATATTCAATGTCGAACTTTCGGGTTGGTGTGAAAAAATTATCATCGAATTGCCCTGTTTTTAACCTTCTTATTAATGAACTTTTCCCTACTTCGTCTATTCCAGATAAGAAAACTTTAGTAAAACTGATTATTGGCTGAAAGATTGTTTCAGGATATTTTTCTAAAATTTCATCCCCATATCTACGTAAATCGATAAATAATGTTATTAGAAAGTTTTCTATTTCCAAATCATCTTCAAAAGAACAACAATGCTCATTATTTAGTAATTCATGAGATAAATCTTCGAAAATTTCCTTATAATCATAAGGGTTATCCTCGTTGTCAAAAATAAGACCGATAATGATCTTTGAATTAATACACATAGTGTATATATGTTGTTCTCCAAATTTTTGAGGGATGGGTATACTTATAATATAATTATCTGGTTTTATGTTATTAATCTCAGGAGCTTGAGGCTCAACGAGTTTATTACCTTGATCATGTCCAAGAATTATATTCTTGATAAAATCTCTTCCATATTTTTTAGTAATATCTTCTGGATAACTATAAATATCTAACTGGTCAAGATCGTTAAAGTTTTTACTCTTCAATAAAAAAATAGTGGATAACAATAAATTTTCCTTAAAGATTTATTTCCTTAAAGTTGTAAATAAAAAATTATTAAAAAAAGTTTGGAATCTAAGTCAATTTCGCTGGTTTTATACTTTTTGATTTTTTTGATAAATTAAATTGAATGTATATAGGAAATTGATATTAATTTCTCAAAGTATGTATTAAATACTTCAATCTTCGTCATTTTTTGTATGTTCTTCTTCTATATCACTATTTGTTTCAGATTTTTCGTCACTAGGTTCTAACTCAGATTCCTTAGTTGATTCCTCTTTGTGTTCGTCTAATGACGAAGGCTCTCCAACAGGCGTCCCACAAATTGGACATTTACTCCAACCAGGTCTAAGACTGTACCCACAAGAACATTCTGCTAATTCTTCATCTGGGGTCCATTCTGGGATATTTAATCCTCCTCCACGCCTTTTTTCAGCTAAGTCTTGTAATTCTTCTTCTGTCCAAACTTCCATATCCTCTGGAATTCCCGAACTTCTTTCAGAACTAAATTTTTCTAGTTCCTCTTCTGTCCAAGAAGGAATGTCAGGTTGGGCAGTCATCCTTTTTTGAGCCTCTTGTACTAATTCTTCCTGAGTCCATGTTTTTAATTCAGGACTTCCTGGTGAGCCGACACCATTGGATTGCTCAGCGAGCATTTCTTTTTTTATTGAAGGTGCTTGACAACTAGCAGCAGAGAGTTTCAAGAGCGCTTCAAAACATCTTGCATATTTACCTTGATCTTCGCCTTCCTCAGTAACTAACATTAACGTCGTGTTATCAGATGGAATTGGGAATGCTAAACCACAAATTGCAATATCTAATTTAGTTCTGCCAGCTTCTAAGCCAGAATTAACTTTTTCCATTGATTCCAGTAATTCATCATTATCCATAAAATAATCGCAAATTGGGTCTCCATGTCTCTGATAATTCTCATGATATTTAGATAATTGGCTTATAACTACGGTAGATTCCATAGAATTAATAATAGCATTTACAAAGGAAAAATTTTGCGATTTTTGCTCTTTTCCTGTATCGCTTACTTTGTATCCCTTTAAATCCAGATTACCAGTAAAGGGGGCAAATAACGGCTTTTGATCTTTAATTTTACCATAAACGGTAGTCCTTTCGAGAAAGCATTTGACTTCACCATAATAAGCAATGGAATTTTCCAAAAATTTTAAATTATTATCCTCATAAATGATTCTAGGTATAGTTCGAAAAATTACATTAACCCATGGTAATTCTTTAACGGGGATAATAGCAACACAAGTTTTAAGGATTAATTCCTTTAATTTCTTCAGATAATCTTTTAGGATTTTCTTAATTTCTTTATATTTTACGTTTTCCAGTTCTAATTCAGCTTTTTTCATAAATTCATTATATTTATCTTCATTTTGTTTAATTGAGCCACCAAATGTTTTGGGATCTCCTAAAATATTCTCTTTGAAGATAAATGTTGCGTTCTCGATTATTTTATTCTGGAGATCACTAAGTTCCTCAACTAAATAATCATTAACATCGAAATTTAGACTATTGATAAAGATTTCAAATAATTTTTCTTCTGACAAAATTTAAACCTTTATTGTTTTGTATACTTTCTAATTATAAATATAGCAATGATAAATATATAAAAATTTATTGAAGAGAAATTTCTATTGCTAAGAAAAATAAATTGTAAATAACCATGAGAGAAAAAGAAAATATTAAATCTAATTTTAACAAAGAGGTTGAAATATGTTTTATTTCCGATATCCCAGAGCAAGTAAAGAACTATTTCTTAAATCAATTAAAACAGGTCTCAAATGTAAGAATTACATTTCCAAAAGATTATTCTGAAGAAAATTTAATTGAATCTGTTTCAGAAGCAGATATTTTGATCGGTTGGAGACCATCTAAAAATATTTTGTCTCATGCAAAAAAATTGAAAGTATTTATTAACCCAGGTGCTGGTATTCACCACCTAATCAATGATTTTAAAGAAATTAATAAAGAAAGAAATGTAATTTTGATAAACGGACATGGGAATTCTTATTTTGTAGCTCAACATACAATAGCTTTATTATTAGCTCTTATGAATAAAATTATTCTACATCATAATTGGATGAATCAAGGGATATGGAGAACAGGTGATAAAGAGGCAGCTTCAATTCCACTCAGATTTAGGAAGATAGGTCTCTTAGGTTATGGTGCTATTAATCAAAAAATACATAAAATGCTTTCAGGCTTTAATAATGAGTTTCATATTCTTAGAAGAGATTGGAATAAGCAAAGTACAACTCTTCCAACTGAAGTGGTAAAATACGAATCAAATCAACTTCATGAATTCTTAGAAATAATAGACATACTTATAATTGCTTTGCCTGTTACCTCTCTCACTAAAGAAATGATAAAAGAACGAGAGTTAGAATTATTGGGATCGACCGGTTTACTAGTTAATGTATCTCGGGGCGAAATAATTAATGAAGAAGATTTATATTTTGCTTTAAGAAACCGAAAAATCTTGGGAGCAGCAATAGATGTCTGGTATAATTATGAACCTCAATCGGATAAGGAAGGAAAGAAATATCCATTTAATTTTCCTTTTCACGAACTTGATAATATTGTATTATCTCCTCATCGTGGATATTCCCCATTCAAAGATTTATTAAGATGGGATGAGATAATTGAAAACATTAGAAAATTTGCACGGGGAAAGCAAGATCTAAAAAATACCGTCAGTTTAATCAATGAATATTGAATATTTTAGATTAAAAAAATATATTTAGGAATTAATTAAGAAATTTCTTTAAAAAATAAATTTTAAATATTTAGAAGTTAAAAATAGGCAAAAAGGTTGACAGCTTATCAATTATCGAATAATAATTACATAAATAGGTGATTTCCAGTTTCTCTTAGGAAAAAATAGGAAAAAAAAAATTTTTTTAACTTTTAAAAATTGAATTTTGGTTCTTTGCTTTTTTTTGAAAAAAATTGTAACTTTTTCAATGTGCTATATAAATTTTTCAAAAATATTTTCATTTGGCTGAATAAGTAGTCGTTTAAAAGCTAATCTTTTAAGCATTCTTAACTTTAATACTATATCTTTAATGATCTCTGCAATATTTACAAATAAGAAATATTTGAATTTTAAAAATATATTAATAGGTTAAAAAAAAAGGTTTATATATCATATTGAAATAATTAATAATATAAAGAAAATTCAACAAAAATTAGAGGTTAAGGCGATTATTATATGAAGATCGTCACAGTTAATGTACCCGAAAGTTATATTGATGCAATCAACAAATTAATTGGAGAGAATGGTCTTTACCCATCTCGATCTGAACTAATAAGATGTGCAGTTCGAGACTTCCTTTTAAAAGAACTTAAAGCCGCCAAAAATATGGTGCAATTTAATAATACTAATATAGAAGATTTTGATGATGAGCATTTCGTACGAGTGCCCTTCGAAAAATTGGATGAAAATTCTGAACCAGTTCGAGAATTTAAAACGTATAAAATTGTAAAGAGGTTGGAATACTAGAAAATCTTTTATATAGTATAAGTAGTAGTTAAATTGGTTGTTTAAAAAGTTTTTTTACCTTTTTCTCTTTTTTTTATTTTATTTGTTATGTAAAAAACTAATTCTTCCTATGTTTTTATACATAAGTGTCAGAATGGTAAAAATTAAAAATTTTTAATATTTTGATAAAAATCTAAACATTTATATAAATACATATTTAACTAAAAAGAATGAGTAATTAAATAAATTGAATAAAATGTAAATAATTAGTTACAAATAAGCCTGACATGGTGAGAATTGTGAATCAAAATAATGATAAATTATCCCCTGCCTTCATGGAATGGGGCATAATAAGTAAAGAAAATTTTGAAGATATTTATGAAGTTCCGATTAAAAGATGGGATCCCTTATCTACAGTTGTGTTAAGTTCAAATAATTATGGACTTCATAAAAAGCAAAAAAGGTTCTCAGGTCATTATTCTTATATATCTCCTATACGTGGGAAAAGACCTAAAGGTTATAAAACTAAAGAAAAAAAAAGTGAGTCGAAAGATATAGTAGACTTTGAATTAGATGAGGTAAAGGATGTGTTTATGGCTATTACAGAGGGAAAAGCTATTCATCGAAGTGATGGTAAACTCCTTGGTGATGGTTATACTATCATAATAACTGAGGGTGAAAAAAAAAAGGACAATCCTTTTAGCGATGAGCCCCATAGATTAGTTAAAATTTCAAAAAGTTGTAAAGCTATGACTTTAATCAATAGATATCCTTCAATGGCACGAGTAATTGACCCTGAGGTTAAGAGTTCTATACTGAAACAATTACCAGCTCATCTAAAATTGGCAGAGGGTATAAATTTGATTACTATTTCAAAAGATTTCTATCCATCGCTCAATTTTAAAATTATTCCTGAAGAAGTTTTATCAGCTATATTTATCTCTATGAAAGAGGCGATAATAAACTGTATTTTAGAAGCAATTGAGAGAAATTATTATGATATTCCAGTTAATCCTTTTTTTAATATTGGAACTAAGGTTGGAGGGTCTCAACCACGTATCCATAGTCAGACTTATATTGATCTAAATGGAGATGGTCATGGTTCTAGATTAGAAGGCTTTTTACGAGCGTTCAAAGAGATGGGAGACGATTGCCATCTCTGCGAAACTACTCATGGAGATACTGATCGTATTATAATAAAAACTAATTTTTGGACTTTTTATACTACTGGAAGTCCAGTTAGAAACTACCATATTAGATTTCACCCAAATGAACATTTAAGAAGATTTTCGCAATTGAAAATTAATCAAATAAATGATTTAGCGAAAATAATAAAAATGCTTTTTCAAGCTTTAGATGATATCAAGATTGATAAAAATCGAAATATCTTATTTAACTGTTGTCCATATGGATATGATGATAATTTTCACTTGTTTGGTGATATAATACCTCATGAAATCATTGGTGGCGCAGAGATGGCAGATGATATGAGAGTTGCAAGAAAGCTACCTCACATTGCCGCAAAAGAAGTTAGAGAGGCATTGGAATCATATCATTAAATTTGTACATGTTTTTAAATTTATTTTAAAAACGAACCTTTCTATTCATTTTAATAACTTTTAAATTTCAAATAAAACTAGATTTATATCTGCTATTATCCATATAAATAATGATTATTATTTGAGGAAGATTCATTGAGAGAATGGTCAGCAATTATATTAGCTGGTGGTAGGGGCACTAGATTAATGCCCTTGACATCTCAAATTCCAAAACCGTTAGTAAAGGTCACAAATAAGCCGATGGTGGACTATTCTATAGCACATTTAATATATGCAGATATCAAGTATATAATTCTAGCATTAGCATGGCAAGGAAAATTAATAAAGGAGCATATTAAAAAAACGTGGACCCCAGATAAGTTAGGAGATGTTGAACTAGAATGTTTAATTCAGGAAAGTAAGGGTACCGCTGATGCATATAGACTTTCAATTGATAAAATAGATTCTGAAAAAACCGTAGTTAGTATGGCAGATATAGTAACTAATCTTCCAATGAAAGATTTTATGAAATTCCACACTGAAAAAGGAGGTATGGCGACCATTTCGATGAAAACTAGTGAAAGTCATACCAGTCAGTATGGGGTAGTATTGCTAGATAAAAATAGAAAGATATACTTATTTTTAGAGAAACCTGCTCCAATGGAATTATATTTAAGTAGTATGGCTCAGAGAACAGATTTATTTTTACATACAAATATTATAAATACGGGTATCTATTGTTTCAAAAAAGAAATAGCAGACGTTCTTACTAAGACTAAATTGATGGATTTTGGGGGAGAAGTATTTCCATTTTTACTCGAAAATGAATTTGATCTATATGGGTTTGTAAAAAATTATTATTGGTTAGATTGTGGAAATGCCCAAACCTATAAATGGGCAAATTGGGATTTGTTACGTAAGTATGCATGGCCAATTACTCCAAACGGAGAGGAATATGATGAAGTTTTTGTTATGGGTATTATTGACTCTGGACAAAATGTAACCATTGAAAAACCTACCTGTTTTGGAGAATTTGTAGAGCTTGGAAATAGGGTTAAAATAAAAGAATTGACTTCAATAGGAAATCAAGTTAAGATTGGAGAAGATACTATATTAGAAAAAAGTGTAATCTGGGATAATGTTAAAATAGGAGCAGGTTGCAAAATTATAGAATCCGTCATTTGTGATAATTGCGAAATAGGTAATAATGTAGTTTTATATAATACAATTGTCGCTCCAACTAGTAAGGTAAGTGATGATTTAGAATTGAGAGATAAGGTAATCGATCTTGGTGAACAAATTTAATTTCTAAAATCAAACACTAATTTATACATAAATTATGAGTCTGGGATTTTTTGGGTTAGTTTTACATGGGCATATGCCCTGGTGTAAGAAAAGTGGGGTTTGGCCTGCAGGCGAAATTTGGTATTTCGAAGCAGCTTTAGAAACTTATATTCCAATATTAAATGTTTTGAGAGAACTTAAGGAAAGAGGGATTAAAACAGCGATTACAATCAATATAACTCCCATCTTAGCAGAACTTATGGCTGATGAGTATATGAAACAACGTTTCTCTGAATATATATATGATTTAATAAAAAGAGCGAAATCTGATATTCAAAGATTTGAGCATCAGCCTCAAAGAAAAAAAATTGCTGAATTCCATTTAAAAAATTTTGAATACATTCTACATACCTTCTATCATAATTATTATCGAGATCTTTTAGGAAGTTTTAAATGGTTAGAAAATGAAGGGATGATTGAATTAATTTCTTGTGCGGCAACTCATGGTTTTTTACCATTGTTCGAGAGTGATTCAGGACTTTTTTCTCAGATTCAAATGGCTGTAGATACCCATAAAAAACATTTTGGGAAGCCTCCAAAAGGTATTTGGCTTCCAGAATGCGCATATCGTCCAAAATTAGTTTTTCAAGGAAAAATTAGGGAAAGTATTGATTATTGGCTGAATAATTCTGGAATTGAATATTTTTTTGTAGATTCCCAGGGAATCTTAAATGCTGAGATCTTAGAACAGAAAAATGAGGTCGGTTTGAATACTAATATTGGATTTTCCTTAAAAACAGGAGTCTCTGCTTTTGGGCGAAATCAGAAGACAAGTAGACAAGTATGGGACGCTAGAATAGGATATCCCGGAAATGAATATTACAGAGAGTTTCATAGGAAGGATCCTGAATCTGGTCTGCATTATTGGAGGGTAACCGGTAAAAGAATAGAAAATGGTAAAAAACTATTATATGACATCGATAAAGCTATTGAGGTCATTCAGTCTCATGCTAATCATTTCATATCTTTAATTGAATCAGAGTTATCTCATTTTTCTAAAGAATGGGATTTTCCAGGAATCATTGTTTCACCATTCGATTTTGAATTATATGGGCATTGGTGGGGCGAAGGTGTCAATTGGTTAAACAGTATTTTAAAATTAATTAATTCCAGTGATAAAGTAGAAATGATCACTATTTCCGAATACATTTCGAAATATAAAGAGAATTTTTCAATAATTGAAATGAAGGAAAGCAGTTGGGGAGAAGGGGGTGATTTTAGAGTCTGGAAAAACCCTGAGCATGGTTGGATTTGGCCCTATATCAATGGTTCAATTAAAGAATTTGAAGAGCTCTTGCAAAAGTTTCTAACTCCTACAGGTGAGGAAAGAAGGATTCTTGAACAGATTGCTCGAGAGCTTCTCTTAATGGAAGGTAGTGATTGGCCTTTTCTTCTTTATACAAAGCAAGCAAAAGATTATGCAAACCAAAGGTTCCATCATCATCACCAAAGATTTCTAAAATTAATATGGGCAGCTAAAGATTTTAACGATAAATCAAGAATTTCATTAAGTGAGTTAGAAAATATTGAGGACATTGATTCCTGTTTCAAGGATATAAAAATTGAATATTTTAAAAAAAAGGATTAAATATAATTAGATTGCTATTTAGATCTCTTTCTCTTAATTATTTCCAAAATTTCAATTATAGTGCCAAAGATTTTCTCAGTATCCAAATACATATAGTGTAATTTACCAAAATTAAAAAAACCAGTTTGTATAACCTCTATACCCTTGTTCTGAAAGTGATTAATATAATTTTCAAGATTATCAACATAACAACCAAAATGATGTAATCCCTCCTTGTTAGCATCTACAAATTCTTTATAAATGCCATCGCCATTGAGCCATTGAAAGATCTCAATTGATGTATTAAAACATCTACTGATTCCAATCTTCAAAGAAAACTCTGTTTCTTTCCCCCTATAAATAGCAGGGTTATCGATAACTTCTGAAAAGCTGAATTTTGGCATTTTAAATAAAGTTTCCATTATTTTTGCTTGCTTTTCAGCCTTCTTATAAATAAAGCATATATGGTCTACTTTCAGAGTCCCAAAATCAATCTCAGTAATATTATTCGTATTCAATATTAAAACCTATAGTTTTTTTAAACAATATTTGAAATTTGTACCTATAAAAATCTTTCATTCTAATTTTTAAATTTGAGATTACATAATGTTTTTATAAAAAATTGTCTAAATATAATCCAATAAGATGAGTTTAATTTGCTTTTATCACCCGAAAAGGGATGCTATTACTAAGTGTGAGATGTGTGGGAAGCCAATCTGTGTTGAGTGTAAAGAAATATTTCATGCAATTCATGGAGGAAAAGATGATACTTATTCTACTCATCATGAAATCTGCAAAGTTTGTTATTATGATAAGCAGATAGAATTAGCAACTAAAAATGTTCCTTTAAATATTGTATGCTTAATTTTTATCATATCTTTTACAATTGTTTTAATTATCAGTATTGTATTCACTTATCCTTTTCCAATTATTAATATAATTCTTCCCATAATTCTCGGAATAATTTTAGCATGCTTGATATTTAGTTTTTTTAAAACTAAATCTAGCTCAAGGAGTAAATCTGAATTATTAGTAGAACTCAAAACAAAAAAAGATGCATTTCTTAAATTGGTCAAAGAACCAATATGCCCTGAATGTGGGGGTCAAATTGATTCATTAGTTTCAATCTGCCCTCATTGTGGGTACCAATTAAAAGGTGTATGAGACTTTCTAATCATTATTTTATTCTCCCTTTGCAAAGGGAGTAAGATCAATATCCATAAAGATGCCATCATTAGCTTCAAGAATTCCAAGAAAATGCCATTCTCCCTCGTCAATATGCTCACCCTGCCCATACATTGAAGCCATATCATATAACCTATTAAAATTTTCATAATGTAGTGCAATACGATTCTCAGCGTAATCTCGTGCGGACCATGTTGTTATTAAAAACTGCCAATCTGAGCTTTCTAAGAGGAGCAATTCTCTAGCCATTTGTTTTAAGATTTTAATTAGATTCTCATCTGTAGAATCCTTGTACTTAGCCATAATATCTTCGCTTTTAGCCTCACATTCGTAAATCTTTTCCCATGTCCAAGTTGTCCATTCATTTAACCAAACCCAGTGACTTGATCCTTGCCCCCAGCTTCCTTCAATGATTTGTACAACTTTATTAGGGGGATTTTGCTCTACAAATAATCTAGTGTTTGTTAATTCAATTGCTGGATCATCCTCTATCCATCTTAAAATTCTTGCTAACCACCAATTCCCTTCAAACCACCAATGTCCAAAGAGTTCACAATCGTAGGGGGCTACTACAATTCCGTTATTCCCAAATCTTTCATTATAATCCCTCAAAATATCCTTAATGAGTTGTACATAATGTCCTGCATTTTCATCTAATTTTCCTGGAATATCCTCAGGCCAATATAACATTTTTGCTCCGAGGTCAAGTTTTGCATGGGTTACCTTCCAATATTTATTTCCCGAGGGCCAGTGCTTCTTATGGAAGTCTAGATATTCAGCACATCCAGGATATCCATGCTCACCGCTCCATACGACGATTCCAGTTTTCTCATCACGCGTAAAAAAAGCTACAGGTGATCTAGTTGATGGATCTGTAGATACTAAATACGGTTCATACTGAGATTTTTCGAATGAAGTAGGAATTTCTTCATATTGATCAGCAAATTGTTTCCATAATTCCTTTAATAAGGGAAATCTTGCGGCATATACACCTTGAGATTTTCCTCCTAATAATAGAGCAGTATCCACAAAAAAGTATTTCAAACCATTTTTAGCTAGAAAATATTCAATTCCAGGGCGATTATACTCTTCACCTGTAATAGGGTTTTTCCATCGATAACCAGGGCGGTATGCACACTCAGGAAGCCAAGCTCCAGTGGGTTTTCTTCCAAAGTGCATTTCATAATTATCAATGGCTGTTTTAAATTGAGCGTCAATTGATGTGTCTTTTGAGAGTAAAGGTGAGTAACCAT
This sequence comes from Candidatus Hermodarchaeota archaeon, assembly GCA_048885535.1. GTDB lineage: Archaea > Asgardarchaeota > Lokiarchaeia > Sigyniarchaeales > SOKP01 > SOKP01. Next base: position 39,316 of record JBHLLO010000006.1, on the reverse strand, counting down.
GTGTTGCTCCACATGTAATGATGTCTAGCAAGCCATCATCTTGAAGTTTTTTAAATCCTCCAATTATATCCCTATTAAATCTATGTACAAAATCATCTCTTACACGTTCATAAAAATCTTCCCACCATTTCGCTAATTTTATTCTTCCGTCGTGATATTTGTTTTCTGTGAAATTATCATAATCATGAAGGGCTGCAGCAACTCTTTCATCTAAATATCCAATAAAACCATCGATAAAGCTTGGATGTCTGAGCATTTCACACAAAACTGGTGTAAGTCCTATAGTTAATTTTGGATGGTATCCATCATCCATAAGTTTATATAATTCTTGTAACAATGGGAGATATGTTTCTGCCGCTGCTTCATTAACCCAACTCATACCATGAGGCCATATCCCATGATTAAGAACCCAGGGTAAATGTGAATGTAATACTAATACGAATGAACCTAATTTTTCTGACATGATTTACAACTCTCATAACAGCAATCTAACAGTTCTGAAAATCAGAATACTAAATTTTCAAATTTTCTATAGCAATTAACTTTTTTTAATTTATTAAAACAGTTAAAGTTATAAATTTATAACTAGCTATATAATATATAATTTCCAATTGAAATTTCAAAATTCAAGTGATTTAGATGGTTCAAGATCTTGAAACCTTAAAGAAAAGCGGCCGAATAGTGGGACGTGCAAACTATATTTTTACTCCTGAGGTTTCAAGCTCAATTGGTTCTATTCATGGAAGTATGTTTAAGGAAAATGAAACTGTCGTAATAGGAAGAGATTATCATAACGACAGTAGGATGTTAAAGAGGGCTTATACTTCTGGTCTTATGAGTACTGGTGTTAATATATTGAACTTATCTGATTGTACATATCCTCTTTTGCAGTTTACAATAAGAAGATTTGGAGCTACGGGAGGAACATATTTTTCTGGTGGTCATTTATTTAGTGAGGATGTAGGCGTTAGGTTTGTTGATGCAGGAGGAATAGAATTTGCACCGACAGAAATTGAAAAGATAATAAAATCTTATAATATTTACCCTGAAAAAGTAAGAAGAGTAGAACCCAGTAAAATAGGGCAAATAACAGCTATCCCTCAGACTCAAGATGTATATATCAAGTCTTTAGAACAATTTGTAGATAAAAAGAGAATTAAGGGAGCAGATCTTAAAATTGTGGTGGATTGTTCATACGGTCCAACAGGAAAGATTACTCCTATTTTGGTTAACGATATTGGTGTGGAAGTTATTGCTTTAAACACACATTATCGTCAGAGAGAACACATTCCTGTTCCAAGTATTAATACAATTAGAAATACCGCGAATATAGTAAAGGCTTCAAATAGCCATATAGGTATTTGTTTTGATGTTGATGGTTCTAGAATCTTAGTTTTAGATGAAAATGGTTTAGAATTAAACTATGAAGATTTATTGATGCTATTTATAACCTATGATGATCGAATTCAAAGATCTAAATCTAATACAATAATCCTCACTCCTTCAATTTCTTTAGTAGTAAAAAGTTTTATTCAAGAATCTGGATTTCCAATAAAACTTGTTGAAAACCTGCCTGGGGAAATATCAAGACAAATTAGAGAAGAAAGAGCATGTTTTGCCGCAGCAGATACTTTTAAATTCTACTTCCCTCAATATAGTCCCTTTAGTGACGGAAATTTCATTTTATTGAAAATTCTTGAAATTATGACTTCTCAGAAAGATCTTTTAAGCTCACTAACTAGGGGATTTCCAAAGGGTATTAAAGTTAGTAAGACAATACCTATTTCTGCCGAATTAACTGATAATATCCATAACCGTTTGATAAAATTTGCTGAAGAAAATAATTTAAAGTATCAAGATATTATTAATGAGCTTAAAATAATTGGTGATAACGTTTATACGAATATTAAGGTTGCATTGAATAGAAATGCCGTCCTTCTTTCAGCAGAATCAGCTGATCCCGCAAAATCTAAAAAAATGATTGAAGCTTTATCAAAAATTATATCAGAATTAGAATTATTATATGAAAAATAATAATTGATCTATTAAAGATTTAAAAAATAAGATTTTATATTAATAATAATAAATGAAAATTAAAAACAAAAAGGAATGTTAAATATGGCATTTACTATTGATACGATCATATTTTTAGTAATATGTTTTATAATTTATGGAGTGTTTTTAATATTCGATGTATTTAAAAGAAACGAGAGATATGGATACCTTGCCTATATCTTAGCCCTTTTACCTTCGGATTATCTTTGGGGTTTAGGTTTTGATGTTCTTGGAGTTTATTTAATATTATTCATCCTTTGGGACATTTGTTTGATTCGTGATTTATTTGGAGTAGCCTCAGAAAAAAAAGAAATTAATGAAATTATTCTTTATTTTGTTTTAGCAATTATTATCCAAATTATTCTAACTGGAATTCTACCGGTTTCTATTCCTCCAATGCAAACTAATACTACGCCGTATTGGTTTTTCTATATGCCTGATATCTACACAGCTACATTTCAAATTGAACCATGGGTTGATTTTGGAATTCTAATGGGTTTTAGAATTGCCGCAACCATGAGTGTTGGATTGGTTATTATTCCATTATTAATCGATCTAAAGGGTGAAGAAGTTCCTATACCTGTCTTTATAGTAATAATTGCCCTATTTGTATTGCCTTTCCTCTATTTAAGCTATATATGGTTACCAGAAGCGATGGCTGTACTGACTGTGCTGTTTTCAGTTATATTATTTATTATTTTACTTCTTATAACTAGAAGCGGGAAAGAAGCTCCAATAAAAACTACTCCACAAAAGAAAAAATAAACTTGTGTTTTGTAATCTTAAATAATATTTTATTATAATTTTTATATTGTAATCATAATAAATTGATAGAATAACAATTAAATCATAAAAGGATTAGAAATCCTATGGCTAAAAAAAAAAATAATCAAGAAGATGAGGACTCCAAAACTGAAAAAGAACAAGATAAAGTGCAATTCCAATTAGAAGATATTCCTGGAATAGGTGAAGCTACCTTAAAAAAACTTAAGGAAGCAGGAATCATATCGACTCGAATCTTAGCTGTTTATCCTCTTACAAAATTAGTTGAGGATGCGGGATTGGGAGAAAAAACAGCTCAAAAAATTATAAAAGCTGCCCAAGAAATTGAAAAAATGGGGTTTAAATCTGCAGATGTTATTTGGGAAAAAAGAAAGATTCTAAAGAAACTATCAACAGGTAGCCAAAATTTAGATGATTTATTGGGAGGAGGTATAGAAACCGAGGCGGTGACAGAGCTTTATGGGGAATACCGAACAGGAAAGACGCAAATAGCTCATCAGTTATGTGTGAATGTACAATTACCTTATGAAGAGGGGGGAATTGAAGGAAATGCCTTATATATCGATGCTGAAGGAACTTTTAGACCCGAACGTATTGTACAAATGGCTTCTGCAAAAGATTTAGACTATAATAAAATACTACGAAATATTACTTATGGAAGAGCATATAATAGTGATCACCAAGTTATATTGGTGAAAGAATCACCAAAAATCATTGAAGAAAAAAATATTAAATTAGTAATTATTGATTCAATAATTGGTCATTTTCGCAGTGAATATATTGGAAGAGGCACTTTAGCCAATAGACAGCAAATATTAAATGGTCACATCCATGATCTTCTAAGATTAACTGAAATATTTGATGAGCTAGCTGTTGTATTCACAAACCAGGTTTCTGCTAGACCTGATGTATTCTATGGAGACCCGCTTAGAGCAACTGGGGGAAATGTGGTAGCTCATGGAGCAACAATTAGAGTGCGATTAAGAAAAGGAAAAGGAGAGCAAAGAATAGCCAAAGTAATTGATGCTCCACATTTACCCGAGGAAGAAGCTGTTTTTTCGATTACTGAAGATGGGGTAACAGATTAGTATGCAAAAAAATGTCTTTAATCCTTTAGAAGATGATAAAGATTAGAATAGATTTTTGAAAAATGTTTTGTTTCTAATAATTAAGATTTACTTCTACATTAATTCCTTCTCTTACAGCTTGAGTCACTATACAATAGTTTTCAAACATTTTCCTGCACTGATCTGCTCTCTTACGGGTTTCTAAATCCTCTATCTTTGAGTTGATATCAACATTAATTTTTTTAACCCTCCAAAATCCTTTTTCATTACGAGTGATTGTAACTTCTGCTTCTGCTTTTAAATTCTCCAACTTGAATTCCCTCTTTTTAAGACAAAAGATAAAGCTAGCACTAAGACATCCCATAACCGCTAACGCTAACATTCTTGAAGGATTTGGTCCTAACATATTTACCTCATCTTTATTGGTTTCATCGATATAACAATCCTTTACCTTCATTTCTCCTAAATCACATTTAAATATCATTTCTTCCTCCAATGAAAGTCCCACTTTGGTTTTTATTGTTTCTGCCATAATTCTTACCTAATGATATTAAATTTAATTATATAATTTTAAATCCTTATAAGATTCTTAAGCTTTATTTATTTAGATTATAAGGTAATAAGTTAATTATTTAAGATTAGGAAGCCTCAACTTTTTTTAGGTAATAATGACGTTGTAAATGAAAAATCAAGAATGGGAAATATATTATAATTATCAAAAAAAATTGAAAGGCAAATAAAATAAGAAATATTAACATAATGATAAATAACAGAGCTTCAATTGCTAAACATAGTTTATTACTATAATATCTTTCATCAAAAAATGATTCAGGCTTCTTATAATTAGATAAATATTGTGATAGATTGTTAAATTCCTCTTTTGAGATTAAAAGTTTGAAACCAATTTGCTTTTTTGGCAAATAAAACACGTTTGTACCCCAATCAAACGTATCTATAACTATATGTATAAAATATGCTGTTCCGCTAAAAGTTAATATAGTCCAATTAAATATAATACCCACAAAAATCATAATGATACTAGGAATGATTGAATGAGAGATCAACATTCTGTGATTATGATCTTTAGCGAATTTAGAGAAAAATACGTCAAAATCACAAATGAAAGAAAAAACAACAATTAAGAGAAATTCTATAAAAGCAAAATTATAAAAGTAATTTAGGATTGAACAAAAAATAACTCCTATAGCAAAATGTGAATTTATATGTATTTAAAATCACCTGAATTGATATAATTTTTTTTTTCTACTCGTTTTAATACTTTTGATTTACATTGAAATCCATCAGGACCTTTTTTTTCAACTAGAAATGAAGCTGCTGCTGATGCTAAATAAGCAGAATTCTTAATAGCTTCCCAAGACATATTAGAATTAAGAAATTCATGTAAAAAGATTGCTAAATAAACATCTCCTGCTCCAGTTTCATCAACAACTTTTTTAGCTTTAAATGCGGGAATTTTCATTATTTCTTGTCCTTTTTTAATAACCCTTGAACCTGCTTCACCAAGAGTCATGATAAAAATCCCATTATTATTAAAATTGTTAAAGTAATACATAACTTCATCTAAGTTATCATTCTTAGATAATAACTTCATTTCTATTTCTGATCCTTTCAATATTATTCTATCTCCAATTAAATCAATAATTGCACTCATATTTTGTATTAAATCCTCGTTCCATACATATGAAACAATGCCACCATTAGTAATATATCTAATAAAACCTTGTAAGTCTAAACCTATATATACATCTGGAAAGGCTTCTACGATTTTAGACACATAATCGTAAGATATTTCGTTACATAATGGAACTAATACAATCACATCAGGTTTATTTGCAATAATATCCTCAGGAAAATCCTCAAATCTAAGGTCGGGACTCTTAGCTTTAAGGGTTAAGGTTCTTGAATGATTAACATAATCCAATACAAATTTTGTATTTTCAGTCTCAAATGATTTAATAGCTCTTAAATCAATATTATTATCTTTTAATAAACTTAATAGTTCTACATTAAAATTTAACATCCCCAAACTGGATACTATTCTAATAGATTCATCTTGATCGTATTTCCTTAATGCTAATGAGCCAAAAGATACACTTCCTCCCAGAGTGGGTTTTCTTATTTTTTTAAAACGAATTATTGAGTCGACAGCTAAATGACCAATAAATAAAAATGTTAAGTGTTTTTTTTCACTCATGTTTTCTATTTTTAATCTCTTATTATTGAAAAAACTTTTGTAATGAATTCATAATTCTAAAAAAAGTAATTAGGCAAAATTTTTTCTTATTTAAGAGGGGAAATTAAAGACCGATTTATTTTTGTAATTCTTTTATTTTCTGATCTTTTTCTTGAATAGTGGTTTTTAACTTGTTAATATTTTTTTGCAGTTCTTCTACAAGGTTAGCCATGGGTCCAGGTCCAGATCCTTCCTCTGCTAATTTTGTTAATTTTAATTGTGTAATCAATTCATCTTTTTCTCTTAGTTTACTTTCTAGTTCTTTAATCTTTTCCTCAATTTCCAATGATGGTTCTTGTGAAGGAGTTTTTATTTCTTTTTGCAAAGATTTTTGTAATTCGGTTAGTTCGTTTTTTAGAGTCTCATTTTCAGACTTTAAATTCATGATTTCTGCTGGATCGAATTTTAATCCTTTTTCTCCCACCAGCTCCTTAAGTTCAGACTTTTCTTTAGTTAATTTTTCAACAACTCTTTTATATTTATTTAATTCTGTCTGTAAGTCTTGACAAAGTTGTTCTAAGGGTTGAGAAGAAGAAACAGGAGGTTTCGGTTTAATTACTGGAGTTTCAACTTGTTCTACTGGTACTACATAGTCAATTGGGAGACTTTTAATTTTCTCAATTAACTGTTGATTTATAACTTCATTTTCTTCAGTCAATTCTATGATTTTTGATTGTAATTCTGAAATCTGAGAAGTTTTTTTAGCCAATTCTGTTCTTAAATCATTGATTAGTGCTTCATTTACAGTAGAGTCTGAACTTACGCCAGTTGCTTTCAATCTTGATAATTCATCTTCTTTAGTTTTAATTTCTTCATCCTTTTCAAGGAGTAATTTTACCATACTCTTTACTTTATTACTTAATTCAAGATTTTCACTCTCTAATTCCTTTAATCTTGTGCTGGATCCTGAGGCGGCGTTGTTTCTTTCTGATTTTAATCTTTCATTCTCTTCAACAGTTTTTCTGATAATTTCTTCTGATCTACTTATCAAATCTATATTTTGAGAGATTTTATTCCTAAGTTCTTCATTTTCTTTCTCAAGTGCTTTTATTTTATTTAGCGTGTCTCCAATAACAGAAGGATTTTTATCAGAATCCATCTTTTTCTTCCAAAGACTAATAAAATCTTCTACTTTTTCATCATTTTCGTCGGGCATAACTCTTAAAAAAATATTTTAATCATAATAATAATATAATCCCTTATTTAATAATTATCCCAGAAAAATATCCAACACAGTATCCATAAAAATTTCCAGTTTTTTCAGAGCTAGTATAATATTTTAATAACTTACCCTCAATTGCATCTAGGTTCTTACAAATTAGCATTAGTGCTGTAATTGTCTGAGGACCACATACAGTGGTTTCTAATGCAGCCTTAAATGTTTTTGAAGGATTTAACTCTACAAATGAATCAATAACTTTTTGATCTCCTTCCTTAAATTTCTTCAACTGATCCGTGCCATGTATTTCCCTATGAGTCATATCAGATGATGCTATAATAACTACATCTTTATCATATGTTTTAATTGCTTTGGATATATCTTCTGCTAAATTCTCTAGCACGGTATAATCTCTTGTAGATACTACTATTGGAATTACTTTTATGTCTTTATCACCCGAACAATATTTTATAAATGGAAGTTGTACTTCAATATTATGTTCTCTTCTAAATGGATATCCAACAAATGCCGATTCATCTTTTTTAATCTCACTGCTAATATCTAATATTTTTCCAGATAATGTTGTATCAATAGATAAATTACCCAATGGAGTTTCCCATTCTCCTTCATCCATTAGAGCAACTCCACCATAACCAATATGATCAGTACCGAGAACTAGAATAGTATCTGGGATTTTTTCTTTAAATAGATTTAAAAATGTGAAGGCAGCACAGCAGCCAGAATATATATATCCCGCATGAGGGGATATTCCTCCTATAATTGTTCTAGTATCCTGATTTAGGGTTTGAATTTCCTTACCTGGACCAAATTGGTTATCTAAAAATGATTGCTTTATGATCTCAAGCAAAGCTGATTTGTTGCTTGGATAAAATTGGCCAGCATTTGAAGCTTGTCTGATAGTCATTATTAATCACATTTAATTTTCTTTTATACTTAAAACTAAGATTATTCATTTTTAAAATTTTTATTGTTAATACTCTTTTTATGAAATTGAAAGATTTATTAAAGTATATTTAATGATTCTATCTTAATGAATGAAGAACAGAAAAGCCAAATTTCCCTAGATGATATTAATGAAGACGACTTACCCGAAAAAATTCCTACTAAATTTATAAATTCAAGAATAATTGTTTTTGACCCAGTTCATGCCTCATATTTATATGTGAAGCAAAAATTTTTTGGTTCTCCACTTGGAATTAGTAAACCACGTTTAGAATATTTTTCGAAACCTTCTGAATTATCAATAGAAGAAGCATATTATTTATTGCAAAAAGGAAAGATATCTATTTTTGATCCTCTGGAGGACAAATATCTAACATTAGAAGAATTTGGTGAAATCGCAAAAAAGATACATCACAAATTTGAGGAAAAATCGATAATATATCAAGACTTAAGGGAGAAAGGATATATTCCAAGACCAGGATTAAAGTTTGGTGCAGATTTTGTAGTATATAAGAAAGGACCAGGCTTAGAACATTCTCCTTTTATTGTTCACGTTTTACCTCATGATGCTAAAATAACTGCAGTAGACATGGTAAGGGCAGGACGCTTGGCAACATCAGTTAGAAAAAAATTTGTAATTGCAAATCCATTAACAAAAAGTTACTATTTCTTTGAATGGTTTAAACCTTAATCCAATATAGTTTTTCCACAATAAGGGCAAACTTTAACAAAATTAGGAATTGTTATTCCACAACTTGTGCATCTTCTAATAATGGATTTTTTATATTTGAAATCTAAATTAACTGTCGTTATTTCTTTAACTTTTAATTCGTTATCTTTAGATTTACTTTGCAACTGTTCTTTATAAAGTTGATAATCTGATTTCTTTCCTTTTTCTTTTTTTGGAAACTTTTGACGATACATTGATTTTGAAATTCCAGTGATAAGAGGTCCAACAACTACTAGAATTAAAAAAAGGAGGATAATAATAATAATCCAATATTGAATGTTAATATTAACTAAAAATAAGTATATAAAAAAAAGAATTACTATATAAAAAACAATGAAAATCAAACGAATAATTATTGCTTTTTTATTAAGCATCTTTCTTTTTTGGGATATTTTGTCCACTTACTAAGACCTTACTCTATCAACTTTTGAAATATTTTTTTTCAATATATTTTATAGCTTCATCGATATCTTGTTTTGCTTTCTCAGGCTCGATTTCCTTTTCTATTTCCTCAGAAATCAAATCTTTCTCAAGATATGCTCTAAAAGTAATTTTAGAATAATTATTATCTAAATAAAAGGGAAAAAATTCTGTACCAGTACCTTTATAAAACTTAAAGAAAAATTCATAAAAGTGAAGTCGAATTGTGTTAATAAAAACCAGGATGCCTTCTAATAAGATTACGATAATATTGCCTAATAATAATCCTAAAAATTTGAATATTTCATATAGGGTTCCCTCACCTATTAACAAACTTGATAATGCCTGTATAGAAATCATTAAAGCAATATGAGCAAGTGCTAATGCTAACAACCGTATATAGGATGCTACATTACTTAGTATTGATAAAGCAGTTTCAAATGTTTCCAGAGTGCCCTCACCCATCAATGCCCAGTATGATTCCTTTTTTAGATAAGAAATCCGTAATATTTTACCAAACGGTTTTAATATTATTAACATAATACCTGGAATAATAACTAATAAGATAGGTGATGGGAGCAATATTGTGCCCCAAAAGGTAGGTATATATGCTGGCGATAACCAAATCGTAAGATTTATGCCATATTGAAAAATCAAATATGTACCTCCAGTTAATAAACATATTTTCATAAATGAATTTGAAAATGCTAAATACTTCTTTCCTTGTCTAACGTAATTAATAAACTCAAGGAACCAACCTAAATTAATATGGATTACTCCAACAAAAAGGGCAAATTTAAAAACATTTTGAATATTTTCAATCGGATTATACAAATTCACAGGTCCTAAAAAGGGGATGGGAATAAAAATTGGCTCTAAAGGTATACCAAAGAATTCTTCATATCCAAAAAATTCACCATAAAATATCCCCCCTAAGACTGCCCCTATCCCGCAATAAAATATTATCCAACTAAATTTACCAGTATTCTTTTTTCTAAAAATTATACCTCCTAAAATACCAGCAATGATTAAGCAAAAACCATGACCAATATCTCCGAACATCAATCCAAAGATAAAAGGAAATGTAAAAGCTAAAAAAGGAGTAGGATCAACTTCAGAATATGAAGGAATCCCATACATTCTTGTGATTAATTCAAAAGGTCTGATAAACCAGGGATTTCTCATAATTGTTGGAACTGTTGCTCTTAAATCTTTTTCTGTTTTTTCTTCTTCGTTAACTTCTATCTCTCTATTTCTATCTTTTAAATAATTCTCTTGCTCGAATTTAGGTTCTATTCGATCTAAATCCTTTATTTCATGAAATCTAGGGATATCAAATATTTTTATCATTATTTTATTTTTAAAAGAATTAATTAATAGTTGTTCTACCTCTTTCTTTCTTTTTGAAGGAAGAAAGAAATTAATAGTCAGTTGTTCATTTGAGATTTCTTCAAATTGTTGTTCTGCCCAGTGATAATCTTCAATATTTTGAACTACTTCATCTAAAGCTGCAAATTTATTCAAATTTTGATCCTTTAATGAAGCCCTCTCTTTTTCGTATTTCATGAGAGTTGTATTAATTATATCAATTTCATTATTAATTCGCGTAAAGTTTATTGTGTCTTGAGTTAAGTATTTCTTTAAAATGGGAACCTCTTCAGCATGAATAAGATTTATTCTCTCTCGTAAATTATCTTCTTGATCTCTGGGAAAAATTACATAAAAGGTAACTCTGTCTTCTAATCTATATGCATTTGGAAAGAGTTCATCAGTTTGGTGTACATTAGGAAATGAGTCAAACTGAAAAAGGGTTTTAAAATTTTCAATGTTCTTTTTAAAAGTAGTAAAGACTTTAAAAGTTAAACTTTTGAAACTTGAGAGGCTGTCTCTCGTTAAGTTAAACTGTTCCAAAAATGTATAACTAGATTTAATTATTTGTATGTTTTCTAATTCTATTTTTGCTTTTGTGATATATCTATCCAATTCATTGATCCTATTATTATAAAAGTTTATTTCCTCTAAGGATTTACCCACCAATTCAGGAAGATCTTTTACTATAAATTCAAATCTTTTATCAGGGTCAATTATTTTTATATCCTGAAAATCAGTTTCATTAACATCAAGTTTTTTAAATAAAGAGTCTAAATTCTGTCTCAGATTTTTTACTACTTTAAAGAATGGATCCTTTTCTTCAATTTTTTTACCAGGAATAAATTTTTCCTGTGCTTTAATATGAATATTATGAATAGACGAAAGTACATTTAAAAGACTATCCTTATCATGTCTATTGATTCCTATCTTGAATAGACTCATTTGAGTTTTAAGAGTCATTAAATAAGCCCTCCAAGTTGTTTAATTTCCTTTTTATTAATTAATTCTTTTGTTTTTTTTAGTCTCACAAAATTTTCACGATCCAATTCTTCTAGAATTTCTTTTACTTTTTTAATATCTTTTAAGAGGGAAGGTATAATCAAATTCTTTAATCCATTGATTCTTCGATTTATTTTTTTGAAATTTAAAGCTAACTGGAAAAAAAAGTCTTCAAATTCTGCAAAATCTATTAGAATTTTAAAAAGGTTTTCCAAAGAAGGCATTAATTCATCTATAAAGTGACTTGTATTTTCGAAGGAATAAGCAGGAAGTTTACCCATCCGATTTAAATCGTATTCTAAATTATGCGAGGTAATGCCAATATTTTTTATATATTTGATGTTTATTGTTGGATTATACTGAATTTTGCTTAAATTGCTAATTAAGACGAAGTCTCGTTTACCCATTTCCTTGTATGCATCATTAATTAATATTAAGTTCTTTTGATATGATTTTATAAAATTTTTTAATTTTTCTTGATATAAATTCCAATTGTCTTTAATTTGAGTTATCAATTGTTCACGCTTAAATTCTAAAAATGATTCCCCTTTTTTAGCAAAGATTAGCTTTTTCTTTAAGCTAATTAGGTTTGTTTTTGTTGGTTTCAATTCTTTAAAACTTATTATAAACACCTATTTAACGTAATATTTATCAATAAATTCTTGATGAATTCTAAACAATTGATCTCTAGATAAATTTGAAAGAACTCTCCATGCTCTTGTAAAAGTTTGATTAAAACTGCGGTTTTCATTTGGATTTTGATTTAGGAATATTTGTTCAAAATCCTCCCCAAACTTTAATAACAATTTTTGATCTAAAGTCAAACCATCTTCTCCTACCACTGATAATAAATCTCTTGCTTCAAGAGCTTCCGAATATGATGCTAACAGTTGAGAGCTAAGATCACCATGATCTTCCCGAGTGGTGTTCTTTCCAATCGCGTCTTTCATTAACCTTGAAATTGATGCTAATACTTCAAAAGGAGGATAAATAGCTTTTTTGTCTAACTCTCGGTTCAAAACTAGTTGTCCTTCAGTAATATAACCAGTAGTATCAGGAATGGGGTGTGAAATATCGTCATTGGGCATAGTTAAAATCGGAATTTGCGTAATTGACCCCTTTCTTCCCTTTAATTTACCAGTTCTTTCAAAAATTGAAGCCAAATCAGAATATAAATATCCTGGATATCCCTTCCTGCTAGGTATTTCTTCTTTTGCAGAACTTAATTCTCGTAGGGCTTCGACATAGCTCGCCATATCAATCAATACAACAAGAACATGCATATCTTTTTCAAATGCAAAATATTCTGCTGTTGTTAACGCAACACGAGGAATAATTAACCTTTCCATTATGGGGTCAGATGCTAAATTTATAAAGGAAATAATATTTTGAATATTTCCGCTTTCTCTAAATGCTTTTAAGAAACTTATTGCTTCATCCTCAATAATTCCAATTCCACAGAATATAATTAAAAATGGTTCTTCAGTCAACACTTTTGCTTGAGTTACTATTTGTGTAGCTAATTTATTATGAGGTAACCCCTGTGCACTGAAAATAGGCAATTTTTGCCCTCTAATTAAGGTAAAAAGACCATCTATTACAGATATACCTGTTTGGATAATTTCTGAGGGGTATTCTCTGGAATAAGGATTAATAGGAGTTCCATAAATATCTAACTCAACGTTTGAAATCATATTTGTGTCTAAAATTTTTTTAGTAAAAATGTCAAATGGTTTTCCCAAAGAATTAAAAGTTCTCCCAAACATATCATTTTCGGAAATTTTTATTTTGAATGTGCTTTCTGTGAAGAATATTTTTGAATTTTCACTAGATAACCCTTTAGTATTTTGGAAGACTTCAATAACAATACTATTTTCACTTATTTTTACCACTTGACCAGTTCTAAACACTTTATCTTCAGATTGAATATGAACAATTTCTCCATATTGTACCTGATGTTCATTTTTCAAAAAGATTAATGGTCCCACGATTTGTTGAATATTTTTATAAATGACACTCATTTTATTCTTCGTCCTCCACGTACTAATTTCATTGATTGAATCTCTGATAATAATCGAATTTTTATTTTTTCTATTTTATCAAATTCATTATTAGGAATAGTGTGACTTAATCTTCTTAGGTCATTTAAAATCTCAAGAGTCTTAATATCTTCTAATAGAAATCCTTGAGTTAGAAGGTCTCTGGCTTGGTAATATAAAAGTAATAATAATTTTACATGACCTAACAACTTGATAGTGTCAGTATAGTTATCAATATTGTCAAAAGCGTTTTGAACAAGAAAGCTTTCTCTAATTAATTTTCCAATAAAAATGATTAATTGTTGATTTTCAGGTAAATTTTCCTCTCCAATTAACTGAACAACATTTCTTAATTCATTTTCTTTTGATAGGATTGTATTTATTTCTTCTCTACATTGATACCAATCTATGTCAATCTCTGGCCATGGAATGTCCCTTTCATACCACCATTGAGAGATATATTCTAAATAATTAGAATATGAACTCAGCCAATTAATAGCAGGGTAATGTTTTGAGTATGCGAGATTTGCGTCCAATGCCCAAAATGCTTGAACGAATCGCTTAGTTGTAGCTGTTACTGGTTCACTAAAGTCTCCTGCTGGAGGTGAAATTGAGCCAATTACAGTAATAGATCCTATTCTTTTATGTTTTGAATCTTGATTTCCTAATGTTTCTACTTTACCAGCTCTTTCATAAAAGCTTGAAATTTTCGAAGGCAAATAAGCAGGATATCCCTCCTCTGCGGGCATTTCCTCCAATAAACCTGAAATCTCTCTTAAAGATTCTGCCCATCTAGAAGTACTATCAGCTAAAACTGCAACATTATAACCCATATCCCTGTAATACTCTGCTATAGTCACTCCAGAAAAAATACTTGCCTCCCTCGCAGAAACGGGCATATTAGATGTGTTAGCGATTATTATAATTCTTTCTATTAAAGGACGTCCACTTTTTGGATCAATTATCTTTAAAAATTCTTTTAATACATCCGCTATTTCGTTTCCTCTCTCACCACATCCAACAAATACAATTATATCAGCATCTGACCATTTGGCTAATGATTGTTGAATAACTGTTTTTCCAGTACCAAAGCCTCCTGGAACTGCTACTGTTCCACCTTTTGCTATAGGAAAAAGTAAATCAATTACCCTTATTCCCGTAATTAAAGGTTCTTCTAAAGATATTCTCTTTTTATAAGGCCTACTAATTGTTATTGGCCATTTTTGCAACATATTAAGGGAATGTTCCTTTCCATTTTCTTTCAATCCGTAGATTTCATCTGTTATAACATAATCACCCTCATCAACAATAAATGATAATATCCCTGAATACTGCACTGGAACCAAGATTTTATGCTCTATTAATGGTGTTTCTTGAACAGAACCAACTATATCTCCTGGTTCTAACTTCTCTCCAATTTTCTTTTCAGGTTTAAAATGCCACTTTTTAGTTCTAGAGAGTGAAGGTAATTCAACTCCACGTTGCAGAAATGAACTATCTAACTGTTCATCGACTTGATTTAAAGGTCTCTGAATCCCATCGAACACACTTGTAATAAGTCCAGGCCCCAATTCCATAGATAATGGTTCTTGAAGACTAATAACTTCTTGGTTTAATTTTAAATTATAAGTATTTTCATAACATTGAACAATAATATAATTATTGTAAATTTGAATTACTTCTCCCAGAATATTTTGTTCTGTAATTTTTATTAAATCATTTAATTTAACTGTTTTTTCTATTCCTTTTACTTCTATTATTGAACCATAAATTGCTGTTATATATCCTGTTTGAAGTGATTGCTTAGAGCTGGTCATACTCTTTTATGTACTCCTCTATCCCATTTTTTTTATGTTTAATATAATTTTCAAATTCAATTTGCACATTTTCCATTTCAGCTTCAGAAAAAATCTTTGTTAATTGATTCTCAATCTTAATAAGGTTTTTCGTCAATAAATTGTCAATACTATAATTATAAGTAATTTCGCTATCTCCTATGATCGCTTTAAATCCACCAATAAAGCTATCTTTGCTAGAAATCAGTTCTATTTCACTTTTAAAAAGATTTTTAATGCTAAGAATTCTATTTTTAGCTTTACTAAAATCCCTGCTATTTAATATGAGGATAAGCTTTGGAGGCTTATCGATAAGATGGATTGAGTTCTTTATGTAAGTTATAAGGAAATTTAAATAATTATTATAATTATCAGATATATTTTTTTCAATTTGATTTATAAGTTCCCGGTTTAGGTCCTTTAAAAATTTGTTTTTTAACTTTAAGATTGATTCTTTAGCTTGTAATAAGTTCGAAGATAAGGATTTATTTAAAAATTGATTATATTTTTCGACAAATTGATTTTTTATTCTAATAGATATTTCATTAACTCTTTTTATATAACTCTTTTTTATCTCTGCTTTTTGAAAAAGCATTTGTTGGTTAATTTCTTTTATCTCTTCTTCTGCCTTATTAGTTAAGTAAAGGCCTAATTGACCAAACTGTTCTTTAATCTTCTTTTTTTCTGAAATCTTAACCTCAGCGTCCTATTTTATAATTTTTCCTATAGATTTAATAATTTCTTCTAAAAAAGCAACCTGCTCTCCAAGTTTAGGTTTGAAAACATCAGGAAGGTAAAACACAAATGGTTTTTTTCTATTCAATTTGTAATCTAATAAGTATTTTGTATCCTCATTTTGTAGCTCCATTGCAACTATAAGCATACCTATAGATGGATCCTGGATTAAGATATTAAACTCCTTTAAGAATTCTCCTGGTTTATCGAGTATAAGCCCCTCAATACCTAATAAACCCATCATTAATACAGTTTCTTCCTCCCCAATTACAAATATTTTTTGTTCAGGCAATAAAATCCAAACCTAGTTTTGATATAATTTCGCTTGTTATACTTTTCTTGTTTTGATTATAATATAGTTCAAAATCTTGAAGAATTGTTTTTAGATTCTCTTGAAATTCACTAATCTTCTTACTTACATCTTCACTTGTCGATTTCAATATATGATTAACGAACTGTTGTTTCTTTTGTAAATTCTCATTAATAGATTTTTCATTTTCAGCTTTAATTTCTTCGAGTTCTTTTAGATTGTCATTTTTAGCTTCTTCTATTAATTTAGCATAGATATTTTCCAAATCTTTTACCCAATCGAAAATCTTCATTTTATTCTTTTAACCTCTCAAACCTATTGTGAATTATTCTAATCACGTTTGGCATTATATTAAATTTAATTTCCCTTTCCTTTTTAATTATTAATTCTAATATTCGATATATCGTAAAATACTCAAAATCATCAATTTTTAATTGGAATTTTTTAAAATAATAATTTTGATATATTCCTTCGAAAGACCATCTTAAGTGCCTTACATTTATTATAATGGGTACAAAAAAATTCTTTAACTCTTTTGATGTACTTAAAAAATTCTCTAGTTTTGAACTAAAATCATTGATATTCTTGGATTCTAACAATATATCAATTTTATTACGATCTAGAAATAAATATTCATCAACTAAAAGTTGAGAAGTTAGATTTTTATCAAAATTATTAATAATTGCTCTTGATAACATCCTTAAATTATATACTTCTGTTGAATAAGCTATATATAATGAAATCATAGCAAGTTCTTTTTTACTATAAATTGGTTTTGTTAAAATCAGGTTTTCATAGAATAATTTATCTAAAAACGCCTCTAACACAAAAATTTCATTAGTATTTTTAAAATAAAGAATTCCTTCACGAATCGCTTTATTGTATCTAGTTTTTTTAAAATATAACTGAATCTCATCTAAGTTGTCAATTTCAATTAAATTATTAATAAATTCTGAATGCTCCAAATACTCTTCTACTAAAAAGTTAACTCTTTGAGACTTATCAGCCTTACTCATTCCTACTATAGATCCTAGGATAATCTGCTTGATATTAGATATTTCATACTTTAAAAATAGGGATCTTAAAAACAATCGCATGTTTTCTGGTGAAAAATGTAGAATTTTACCAATTATTTTAATTAAAATGTGAAACAGAGCTTGTTCAATTTCTACTATATCGTAATTAGTAATGTTTATCTCGGGGTAATAGGGCTGAATAAATTCAATAAATTCTCTTATATCATTAAATTCCTTTAACTCTGACAAACTTTCGTCTCTTATAATGAGCTGTTTTAAAAAGTTGATTTTTATGTATGTATAAACATATGAAGGAATTAATGTACTCGTAAACAACACCAAATTTTAATTATAAAGACTTTATATTCTTGTTAGATTATGCTGGTGGTGTCGGAATTTTTGTCCATAATAGTATTCCAACAATCAATCCATAGACTGCTAAAGCTTCTGCTAAGGCCACTACTAAGAATGCTTTAAAGAAGGATTCTTCGCGCTCTGCAAGTGATGATATTGCGGCAGTTCCTACAGTTTTTATTGCTAATGCGCTCCCTAATACAGACGCACCAACTGAAATTGCTGCTGAAATTGCTAGGATTGCTGAAGTTATCGAATTATAATAATCATAAGATGTTGGTTGGGCAACTACAAGTGTTATTAGTCCATTTACAGAGAAAAATACCGTAAATACAAGAATTATTTGAAATAAACCGAGTAATATAAAAAACTTCTTTTTTCCATTCATTTTAACATTACATCAAAACAATTTGTAATAATTAAATAAGAAGATATAAATAATTGCGTAAAAAGTTTTCTTAATTTTTTTATTTAAAGGTACTCTATCCAAAAAAAGAAGCTGATGGTTTATTAATGAAATTTAGAGAAGTTTTATTTTCTTATTGGTAAAGAATAACTCTAATGACATCACCAATGTCATGGATTCTGTCTGCTAATTGTTCTAATAATACTATGCTGTCTCTCAATCTTAATAATAATCTTATATCTAATTCCTCATTAGATGTAGAATAAAGAAAATCAAGAAATTGCCTGTAAGTTGTGTCAATATCATTCTCCATTTCATGAATCTTAACTGTATTTTCATATACTTTATCTCGGTTATCTCTAAGATTTTTGATGGTTTGCTTTAAAATATCCGCCATTTCCATTATCAGATTTATCAATCGATAATAACGTTTTTTAATTTCCTTAAACTTCTTGTCTTTTAGATTAATTTTTTCAAGCATGTCCACGAATTCCAAAGGGTAATTGATTAAATTATCCATTCTTAAAATTAAAGCAACATAATCACCCAAACCTTGGGTTCCAGCTTCAGAGAAGTCTTGAATTAATTTGATCTTATATTCATCTGCTTCTTCCTCGGATAATTGCATTTTATTCTTTTTTTTTTGTAAGGTGTCCTTATTTTTTTCATAATCTTCAGCCCAACTATTATAGTACACACCCATATCGCTTAGAACGTCATATATTATTCTCGAATGCTCAACCAGCAAACTAATAATTTCTTCTTTTGTCTTACTATTCAATGCCATTTTTCATTTTCACTAAATTTTTAATAATCTAAGAATATTATATGATTAGATCAATAAAAATCATCAGATTTTAGAGAAATATAATATATATATAATCGTCGTTTAAATATAATTATTAATACCAATAATTTGGTTAAATGGTGTCTCGTTATATTACAAAATCTTATTGCAAAGATAAAGTTTTTACATTTTGCTTAATTTATCTAATATAGGTGTACACTTAACAAAATGGGAAAAGAATCTAGATTTGAAAAATGGCGAAAATACTCCCAGATGTCTGATTTGGGGATTATTTCTCGTCGAAAATTTTTTAATAATTGTTTTGATGGGGCTCTAACATGTGCTGGTATTGTAAGTGGAATGTTTATGATTTTCTTATTTGGAACTAATTCAGCATATACTCCTTCTACTATTATAATAACTGGTTTTGCAACTGCTTTAGCTATAGGCATTAGTGGTTTATGGGGAGCTTTTCTTTCAGAAGAGGCTGAAAGAAAGAAAAAGATAATCGATCTCAAGAAAGATATGGTTATTATTGAAGAAAATTTCGATGATTATACTAAGGAAGAGATAGAAAAAATTCTGTTAGCTAAAAAAATGCTTGAAGAAAAAGAAATCCAAAAAGCTATGGTCATCCCTGTCCAGGTAAAAGGATCAAAAAAGAAAAGAAATATATTAATACCAATTAGAAAAAAAGATAAAAATAATAAAAATAACAAGACTTTAATAGAACAAGCTGAACATTTTGCAACAATAGTTGCATCTTTAGTAGATGGAGGTGCTCCAGTTTTGGGATCATCTCTCCCCTTAATTCCCTTTTTCTTTGGAACTACATTAACTATATTTCATTTCATTTTTTCTTATATAATTTTAGGAGGTTTACTAGTATATTTAGGAATATTTCTAGGAAATATATCAGGAGGAGGACGTATAAAATACGCTTTGCATTTATTGACAGCAGGAATAGTTACTCTATTGGTTTCATTATTATTGGGAATTTAATGAATATAATTTCGGGTTTATTACCCTTTTTAAAAAAATTAGTAAAATGCTTGAAAAGTATAAACTTTTTTCAAAAATAACGAAACTGGGAGCAATAGCACGACGTTATTTTGTAAATAATTTCTATGATGGGCTTTTAACGGTTTTAGGAATTCTTTTAGGTTTCTTTATATTAATAATTAAAGGCTCTGATCATGCTATTGAGAGTAATATTGTACTTTTAACTGGTTTTGCAACTTCAATATCCATGTTGATGTCAGGTATTTCAGGGTCTTATTTATCTGAGAGAGCAGAACAAAGAAAATTAAAATTAGAATTAGATAAAGCAATGGTAATTGTTGAAGAAGAGGAAGAAGAAGGAGAACAATTAACTCAAGATGATCTAGAAAAAGCAATGTTAAAAGATATTGATTTAACTCAAAATAACAATTCCCAAAATGGAAAGGAAGAAGAGATTAGAAAGAAAACAATACAAGAAAAAGCTAAATTATTTGCAAGCATTCTAGTTGCTTTAGTGAATGGTTTAGCCCCTTTTTTTGGTGGTATTATACCGCTTATTCCATTTTTCTTTGTTTCACAAGCAGGCTTTGAAATATTTATGATATCTTTTTTAATTATATTTATATCTATAGTTCTACTAGGAGCTTTCTTAGGAGTGATATCCCGTGAATCTATTATTAAAAATATCCTACAATTACTGATTGCATTTTCTTTAACCCTAACAATTTCACTTCTGATTTTAGGCGTTGATTAAGAGAGTCAATTAAAGAATAAATTTAATATTCCATAGAACATTTTTAAAGCTAAAGCAAATAGGTAATGGAAAATTGAAAGTTTTTATTGGTATTGATATTGGATCATTAGCAACAAAAATCGTTCTCATAAATGATGGTAAATTAGTTGATCATAGAACAGAGAGATCAACTTATAACTTTAAAAAAGTTGGACACAATCTCTTCGATGATATATTATTGAAGAACAAGTTAAACAGATCTGATGTTTATGTTATGAGTACCGGATATGGTCGAAATACCATTGATATTGCTGATGATCGAGTTACTGAAATAACTGCACATGCTAAGGGAGCACAATTTTTCTTTAATGATGCCCATTCAGTAATTGATATTGGAGGGCAAGATAGTAAAGCTATACTAATTTCTAGGAAGACTGGAAACGTTATTGATTTCCAAATGAATGATAAGTGTGCTGCTGGAACTGGTAGATTCTTAGAAGTAATGGCACACGCTCTTGAAGTTCCTATTGATCAATTTGGTGACCTTGCCCTAAATTCAAAGAATATAGCTTCTATTAGTTCTACATGTACCGTTTTTGCTGAAAGTGAAGTAATTAGTCTTTTTGCTAGAGGATCATCTAAAGAAGATATTGCTGCTGGAATTCATAAGTCCATTTCAAGAAGAGTTGCTGGTATGGCTAAACGTATTGGCGTTGCACCAAAACTTGTATTTTGTGGTGGTGTTGCAAAAAATATCGCTGTTAAAAAGTATTTAGAAGTTGAGTTAGGATATGAAATTGTAGTACCAGAATATCCCCAATTAACAGGTGCTATTGGCGCTGCACTAATAGCTCAAGAAAATTATAACAATTAAAATTAAATCCTTTGCTGGATTACCTCATTTTTAATCAATAAGTGATATCTTTAAAATTGAAACAATGGAAGATATAGAACTATTATCAGACTTTTCTTTATTTCTTAGAGAAAAAAAAGAAGAGGGCAAGAAAATTGTAGGATTTATTTCACATGATAATATTCCAGAGGAATTAATTGACGCTGCTGGCTTTTTTCCACTTAGATTGATGTTTGGTGGAAATGATGATCTAATGAATGCGAGTCATGATTATTTACCTCCATCTACTTGTGCATTTGCACAGTCATGTATTGGTTTATTTTCTTTAAAACCAAATTTCTTTCAATTTCTAGATTTGATTGATTATTTTATTGTATCAAATCATTGTGTATCTGATATATGTGCTTCAGAAATTATATCTAGATATTTCAATATTCCTCGATTGAACTTCTACATTTCATATACTAAAAATGAAAATAGTTTGACATATTTAAGAATAGAACTTGAAAATTTCAAAAATCAACTTGAAGAACTTATAGGTCATGAAATTAAAGATGAGGATTTATTAAACAGCATAAAAAAATATAACATATTTAAGAAAGAGCTCAATGAATTAAATGATTTAAGCTTAAAAGGGTCAGAGAAATTAAAATTATTACAAAAGGCATTGTTATTCGGTCCTGATTTCATGCCTGAATTAAAAAGGATAATTCAAGAACACGAACAAGAATCCTCAAATTATCAAAGTAATTCAAGGGATCTGATATTAACAGGATGTTCAATTTTTATTAACGATTATTTGGTAGATTTAATAGAGGAGGGCGGCGGAAATATTGTTTTCTATGATACTTGGATAGGGAATAATTATTTACAAATTATAGATGAAAAACTTATCAATGAGGGGGAGGATCCATTAAAACTTCTGGTTCAAAGATTCAAAGATAATATATATGGAGACCACTCTGTTCCTAATTTTTTAGAAAATAAAATAGCACTAATTCTAGAGACATATAGAAAATATGAGGAAAAAACAGGTAAAAAGTTAGCAATTATTAACCACATAATTAAATTTTGTGATCATTTTTCCATTGTAGCTTCCTTTTTTAAAGACAAACTACAAAAGGAGGGATTATACGTTTTAAATTTAGAACGGGATTATTCAAAAGCAAATCGAGGGCAACTTTCAACTCGAATTGAAGCTTTCTTGGAGATGATTTAAAAATGAGTTTGATCGCCGATGAGTTAATTAGATTTTCTTCTGTTTTAAGGATAGCATATAACTTTTTAGGAGGAAGAGACTATCTAAAAAGAAAAAAATTTAGAGAAAAGAAAAAATTAATTTCTGTTGCACTTCCTTTTTCAGACTTAGTTTTTGCAGCCGGAGCAATACCTGTTTTTCCAATTAGAATGCAAATTTTTGAAATAAATAAGTATCTGAGGTATTTAGGTTCCGCATCCAATATTTTTGGCTGGAATCGCGTTTCTGAGTTTCTAGGCTTTGTAAAAAATCTTGGTATAGGGGAAGTAAGCAAGCTTATAGACGAAATAATTGAGGAGGTAATTGATACTATAAACGATAAATATAATGAGATGTACGATTTAGGAATAGAAAGCGGTATTCCTACTGACTTCTGTTATGGTATAAAAAGTTTGTACGGAATGCATGTTAGTAAAATTAAAAATGTAGATGCCACTTTAAATTATACCATTCGATGTAGCGCATGGAATAAGTATCTTGAGTCTCTAAAAACGATTCCAGAGTCCACTCAACAAATCTGGGTTGATATACCACCCAGAAATATAGGAGATTCTATAAATCTTTTAACAGATAATCTTACTAATGCTATTGGTAAACTAGAAGAAATAACTGGCAATAGTGTAACAGATAATGATTTAAGAAATCATTTTAAAATTGCGAATCAAATAAAAAAATTTTATAAAATTGTATTACACGAAATTAGCACCTCTGATTTTTACCCATGCAATCCAGCTACATTTAGTGAAATCTTGGCTTTATTGAATATTACCTTTCAAGATTATAATTCTTATGCCAAGAGGTATGCAGAAAATTTAAATTCATTGGTAGATGAAATGAGGGAAAGAATTAGGAAGGGAATTGGGATGGATGTATCTAAAATGCCAAAAATTTTAGTTACCCCTATGTTTGGAGGGTGGCCTCCAGAGTCACATGAGATTATTTATGAATTGGGGGGGAGAGCAATCTATGCTGATTGGGATATGTTATTATTTTTAGAAGAAATTGATGTATCTCCTAATTCAAATCCAATCGAAAGCTATGCTCGATTTTTAATGAATGCTACAGAGAAGGGAGTAGGTTGTGATAATGATATATTAACCAATTCTTATATGAGAATTGCAAAAAAGCTTAATGTGGATGGAGTTGTGTTTATCCAGTTATTCGGTTGTCATTCAATTTCAAACTGTTATGCCATGCTTAAAGAAAAGATTCGGCGAGATTTAGAAATTCCTTCTATAGCATTAACCTTTAATAAAATTGGTGAAAATGTTGAGCAAGTAAAAACCCGTTTGGGTGCATTTATGGAAATGTTTAATTAAAATTTCGTAATAATTAAGGATTCTTATGAGAAATCATACTAAAAATACTCGAATACTTCTTATCGATAACTATCCTAAGGGAACTCAAACTGACCGAATAGCTAGAATACAAGAAATTGTTAACTGTATGAGGGTTGAAATTGAACTAAAAACAATTCATTTTTCTCAATTTATATATGAAAAGATGGAAAAAGCTAATGGAATTATAATTTCAGGCTCAAGTTTTAATGTATCAAGTTTTTATTACAATGAAAAATTAAAGAAAAAGTTTCTTTCTCAAATAAATATAATTCAAAATTCAATAGAAATACCAATCTTTGCAATATGTTTTGGACATCATCTTGTTGCCTATACTTATGGAGCACAAATATGTAGAATGGGGTTACCAGACTCAGGAGGTAATATAATATTTATAAAGTTTAATAAAACAGATGAATTGATAAACCAGAAAAAGATCCCTGTAAACACCCATCATCTTGATTTTATTTCTCCTAATGATTGCAAAATTCAACAGCAGTTTAATATTAAAGCAACCTCAAGGATTATGGGATATCATATTATCCAATATATGCAACACATTAAAAAACCAATTTTTTCACTCCAATTCCATCCAGAAACACATAATATTCAATCTTTTAATTCCCTTAATGAACATATAATAAAAAAGACTATAAGCATTGGAAGTGAAATAATTGAAAATTTTATACGATTTTGTTGCCATAAACAACAAAATATAAGTTAGATTTTGACTTTTTTACTTTCTAATTCTGAGATTTCTATTGGTTCTTCTAATTTAATCCTATTGGTAAGATAATCTTCTAAACCTAAATTCTCGATAGTTCTCCCTTCTTTTTTAAAATCAATACCAGATAGAATAGATGATAATTTTATTATAGAATTTAAAACGGGTGTGTCTATTTGTAAGAATTCTCCTAGGGAAGCAGTTGGAACCAATCCTGTAGGCACATCCTCAGTTAGATATCTCATCATTAATGTCTTCGGAGCACTAATGTTTCGATATGCATCAATATTTTGAATTGTTTCATAGATATTTTTTTCTTTAGTACCATATGAACTATTGGCCCATTTACAGAATTTTATTTGTTTAAGCCCCAGTTTTTGAAAGATTTTATTTAATTCGAACTGAATTGTTTCAAGAACTTCACAGGCTCTCGGAGTAGCCCCTTCCTTGTAAAATTTAAAGGCTCTTCTCCCATCTATAGCGCCTGCATTCATTAATGAAAGAGCAGGATGAAGTAACATTCCAATATTGTTCAGTGTTACTTCCAAATAATCATCTATAATATTTAATTGAGGAAAAATATCTACTAGAGTATCATAAATAAAGAAATTATCTTTTTCAGGAAATGCACAGAAATTAACTGAATTCTTTACTTTCAATATTTCTACTTTATTTTTTTTTAATTGTCTTGAAGTAAATAGCATGGTTTGAGTTTCTGCTATAAATATTGGAAAAGAACCTCTTTCTTCTTCGATAATTTTTCTAAATTCAACAGCTCCAAATGTCCTTCCAGGATTTAACAATACTATTTGATCTTGGAATAAATGTGGAGCAATTTTTTTAGCAATACTTCTATGTGCTGAAGCGGGAGTTACAATTATGATAATATCGACATCGCTAATTGCCAATTTTAAATCTTGCGTTATTAAATCTATCGGAAAAAAACCTTTAATTTCTCCTTTTGATTTGATACCATGTTTTTTTTTAATATCACAAATTCTTGTGAAAGAACGATTATAAAGATTAAGAGTGTATCCTTTCGATACTAAATAAGCAGCGAATGCTCTACCTCCATTTCCGGCTCCAATAACAGCAAATTTCAATGAGTCATCACCTCATTAATTGACATTCCCTGTTCCCATAAAGATTTGGGTAATGTGATATCTTTAATATTTGAAATCAAATCCTGAATTCTTTGGATTTCGTTATACTTTTTTAGTAGCTTTTGGTCCCAAGAATAGCAAGCACCATCTATTATTTTAGTTTTTATTTGACCCAATGCAAACTTATTGTTTTTTAGATGTGGCGCATCAAAGATGCCAAATTTTACAACTCGGTTTAAAACTTTATGATTTATATATGGGTTCTTAGACTCTTTATTATTTTTAGCTAAAAAAGGTATAATATCAATGATCCATTTTGCTTGTTTTATTAACTCTTCTTTTCTTTGTTGGATTTTCTCATCAGCTATCTTTAAATTACTTGAATATACTTTACTTATTACTTGATCAACGATTTTACAACTTTCAATTATATCCTCAGGTTGCGCAGCATGATCTGCTTCTGAATAACTTACTACGTGAACAATATCTGGTTTAATTACTAACTGAACCATAGTGGCTACTGCTAATTGACCTTTTGCCTTGTCTAAATCTAATGGAAAACTGGCTAATCCAGTACGAACTTGTCGAATGATTGAAAAATTATCATCTATCAAAGTATGAAGCAATTCATCTTTCGCTAAAATTTTTGCTAAATCCATATCAAAACTGGTTGAAGGGGGAGTATTAAACATGTATTGTGCAATAAAATCTTTAACACCAAGAATTTTAGCAATTTTACCACATAAGTACATATCTGCCACTGTAATCGCATCAGGTGCATCTCTAAGACTCCAATGATGGGGATCATTAATTTCTACAGGAATTTTCCTTTTAGCATGCCATTTTATAGCTTGTATATGTTCTTTTATGGATTCTTTCAAAGAGAGAGGACCTCTACCATCCATTTGATTAAACCAAAATATCGGAATAGCAGCCCATGCATTTTGGATAGTTTTTCTAAAAAGATTTCCTAGTTTTATAATGTCTCTAGTTCCTGCATAAATCCTTAACATTGGATAATTTCCAGTTAATCTAGCTTGGTGTAATTTTATAAAGTCTTCTTTAGATCTTAGAGTTACTCCGCCCGCACCAGATAATTCATCTATTTGATCTTCGGGGTGAAAATAATTTGCTTGAGTATTCTGATCTGGAGCAATAGAAATAATATCTAAAATTTTTGCCCTAGCAATTCTCTTTATTCCCTTGATAGTTATGTCTAAATTTGGTAATCCAAAATGGGTTCTAATTATGGGGTAAGGTTTTTTCCATTCTATTCGAGATAATAAATCCATTGGAATTTCTAAAGAACCCTCTGATTTTTGTTTCTCTTTTCTTAAAATTGAAATTACTTCAAATTGGGGTTCTCCACCAATAAAAAATTCATCAAATTCTCTATATTGTTTAGCAATTTTAACAACATCTGGAGTTCCAGCAAAGAATAATCTTTCAGGCTTTTCTTTCAATTTTTCATACTTTATGAAAAATTGTTTAAGTAAAGGTATAACAGTCTCAGGAGTTAATCGATAACTTATTCCAACAATATTTGGACCAATTTCTTTGATCTTATCGATAACAGTTGAGATACTAATAGCAGGCCCTAAAAAAGTACACTTATAACCTAAATTTTCTGCAATTTGCATAAAATTATAGGCACCTGCTATATGAACACACTGACCTATGCTTGCTGTCAAAATAATTTTACTATTTTCATTTCTTCTATTATTTATCATTCTTTGATTTATCATTTATTTCACCTCTTTGCATTCGAAATGGATTTCATTAAACCGATTATTAAATGGATAGTGGATGATTTTTGGTTTAAGGTTTTTACCACTGTGGTTAAAAACAACCATTTAAATTATATCGGATTTATTTAACGTTTGTAATTTTTTTCTTTGATATAATTTCTAAATTTTGGAGTCCTTTGCAAAAATATATTCTAGGTCATATACATCGATCTTTATACTTAAATCTTTGGTTCATTTAAATGCTTTGGGAGTCAAATTTCGAGTTTAGAACTCAAATATTAACTATAATAAGTCAATCTTTTTTTAAATCAACAATGTTTAATCCCTTTAAAAAAGCTCTCATAAATTTTATTATAAAATTATGATTATTTTTAAATTATAATTATTAAAAAGTTGATAGCTTTTTCAAATCTAAGGAGTACTCTAAAAAATGAGCATTTATGCCGAGGATGTACTTAGCTTTACTTCTGTATTGAAGATGTCCTATAATTTCTTATCTGGTAAGGATTACCTAAAGACACGAAAAACTCGAGAACGTAAGAAATTGATCTCTGTAGCGTTAGGATTTCCTGATTTAGTGTTTGCAGCTAATGCGATTCCTGTTTTTCCAATTAGGATGGAATCATTCAAAATTAATACTCTTTTAATAGCATTAAATTCTGCTACGAGTGTATTAGGATGGGATTTAACCTCAAAAGTGTTAGATATTGCTAAAAAATTTGATGTATTAAAACTTGTCGATAAAATCCTAGATGATGTAATAGGCTCTGTAAATGAAAAATATAACCAAATGTATGATTTGGGATCTGAAAATGGAATTCCATCAGACTTATGTTATGGAGTTAATGCTCTCTATGGAATGCATAAATCAGTCGGTACACAAATTGATGGAAACTTGAATTTTGCTATGCGATGTGGAGAATGGAATAAATATTCGGAGTCTTTAAATGCATTAGTGCCTAATCAGGTGTGGATTGATATCCCTCCAAAAGAAATCGAGGATAAAACAGAAACACTCCAAATAATGAAAAGGAATGTACAAAAAGCCATTAAAGAATTAGAAAATATAACAGGAAATTATGTCTCTGATGATAGTCTAAGAAAGCAATTTAGAATTGGAAATCAAGTAAAAAGGTTCTATAAAACAATATTATACGAGATTAGTATGGGTGATTTCTATCCATGTAATCCTGCTGTCTTTTCAGAGATTCTAGCATTACTTACAATTTCATTTCAAGATTATAATTCTAATGCGCAAAGATATTTAGAGAATTTAAGTCAATTGGTGAAAGAAATGAGAGAAAGAATTAAAAAGGGCGTTGGAATGGATGTTTCAAATAAACCTCGTCTGCTCTTCTCCCCAATGTTTACAGGTTGGGAACCTGAGATTCATGAGATTGTATCCCAACTTGGAGGAAGGGTAATTTATGCTGATTGGGAACTTTTAGGATTACTTGAAGAAATCCCTGTATCAAACAATTCAGATCCTATAGAAGATTATGCTAAATTTCTTTTAAAAGCCTCAATGGAAGGAATAGGGTGTAATCTTGTGAATTTAAAGAATTCTTACTTCAAAATCGCGAAGGAGATGGAGATTGATGGATTAATTTTTAATCAAGCTTTTGGATGCCCTTCTATTTCTAATATATATGACAGTCTGAAACAAGAAATTAAGGATGATCTTGATATTCCTGCTGTTGGAATTTCTTTCCGAAAAATAGGGGATAATCTTGAAGAAGTAAAAGAACGTTTAAAACCTTTCATGGATATGTTTACTCAATAAAATACTACTTCTTAAATAGATCTGAAGGTTTCATAAGATGAGGCTCTTCTTCCTCCTCCTCCTCTTTTTTCTTCTTTTTTGGAGGTATATAACCATATAACTCAGTTTCTTGTGTGGGAGTTGTTTTAGCTCCAGTGGGGGGAATCAAATTAATATCTGCAGTAATTTGTTCAGGTTGCTGTCCTACTGGGACTGGAGGGACATATCCTCCTGTCGATTGAATAGTTGAAGATTTAAGCACTTTTAATTCACTTAAAACTTTTTCTAAATTCATTGTTTGAACACTTTTATTCATTGTATCCATTATTTCCTGTAAAGATTTAGATGTTTCTCTTAAACCTTTAGGATTAATACCTGTAAGTAATGAATCCAGATTATTATTAATATTTTCATTTAATTCTTTCAGTGAATCTAAAACTGTAGACCAATGTTTATTCATTTGAGATTCGATGGCACTAATCATTTTAATCGTTTCATTCATGAAATTGACATGAGCTTCATATCGTTCTTCATCTTTGGCACGTAAGTCTGAAATCAACATAATTAACTTCCTTAAGGCTTCCTTCTCTTCACTCATTTTTCCATAATTAACTCTTTTATTTTCTTATTATAGTAATGATGATGCTAAAATATATATGTATTTATCTTTAAATAAATCTTACATTGTTCTAACTGATATTTTTGGCTCTTATAGAGGAGCTATAATGAAGTTATTTTATAAATAAAGCTAAATACAATATATTCATTATATCAAGAAAATATATTTTTAGGAAGATTTTCTATGTTGAATCAAGACTTTAACTGGTCTAAACATCCCAGAATTATAGAAATAAACACATGGCCTTGGTTGCATTCTTTATCTGAAATATATGGACATAAAATTGATTTAAGTAATGTACCTGTTGAATTAATTGACCAAGAATATAAATATTTTGATGCTGTTTGGCTAATGGGAATATGGGAAAGAAGTCCGAGAGGGAGAGATATTGCGCTTAACCATGAAGGATTACAAAAGGAATATCAGAAGGCATTAGATTATTATAACACAGATGACGTTATAGGTTCTCCATATGCGATATATTATTACCATGTTGATTCACATCTAGGTGGTACTGAAGCATTAGCTAGTTTTCGTAAACTGTTAAATGATCGTGGCTTAACGTTAATATTGGATTATGTTCCCAATCATGTTGCTGTTGACCATTTATGGACATTAGAAAAGTCTGATTTTTTTATTAAAGGTACACTTGATGATTTAATGAAAAAACCTTTTGAATACTTCTCTGTCGGTAATACAATTTATGCTCATGGGCGTGATCCTAACTTTCCTCCCTGGACAGATACAGTACAAATTAATGCTTTTTCTTCAGATGCACGTTCTAAAGCATCTAACACAATCCTCTCAATTGCTGCTCAGTGTGATGGAGTACGTTGTGACATGGCTATGTTAATGATTAATGATGTGTTTAGCAATACTTGGGGTGAAAAAGCTGGAACACTTCCAGAACGCGAATATTGGGAAGAAATTATACCTAAAGTAAAAGAAAAGTATCCAAATTTTAAATTTATTGCAGAAGTATATTGGGATTTAGAATGGAAACTTCAACAACAAGGATTTGATTATTGTTACGATAAAAAGCTATATGAACG
This sequence comes from Candidatus Hermodarchaeota archaeon, assembly GCA_048885535.1. Taxonomy (GTDB): domain Archaea; phylum Asgardarchaeota; class Lokiarchaeia; order Sigyniarchaeales; family SOKP01; genus SOKP01. The sequence goes on along the minus strand of JBHLLO010000006.1, from coordinate 7,842 downwards.
TTTAGCTAAGGAAGATTCACGTTCGATAAAAGAACATCTACAAGCCAATTGGGATTACCAGAAGAAGTTATTACGCTTCATAGAAAATCATGATGAACAGAGATCTGTGTCTGTTTTTGGAGAAGAAGCATCCATGGCAGCTGCTTTAATCACTTTAACGTTACCAGGTGCTAGACTTGTTTTTGAAGGTCAAATGCATGGTTTTGAGAAGAAATTGCCTATTCAATTAGGAAAATACCCTACTGAATCAGATAATATTGATATCATGCTATTTTATGATATTTTAATGGAGATTATTCCTGGAAAGGAATTTGAAAATGGAAACTGGAAATTATGCAAGGTAAATCCAGGAGATGATAATACTCATGAGAATATCATAGCATACCAATGGTGGACTGAAAAAGATAGATTATTGGTTGTGGTTAATTATAGTCTACAAATTTCGCGAGCTTATATTATTTTGGAAGAATTAGATTATGGCATCGCAGATTGGAGCTTTAATGATGTACTTAACCAGAAAAAGTATTCCTATAATGGTCAGGATCTGAAAGAAAAGGGATTGTTTGTAAGACTAGATCCATGGAAAGGGCACATCTTTCAAGTAAGAAAAGTCTGATAATATATTTAATGTACTGTAACTGTTTTTGCTAGATTTAAAGGTTGGTCTGGATCTAATCCATGCTTTAATGCCGCATAATAAGATAACAATTGTAATGCTGGAACAAATGTTATTGGACTGAAAATACTGTGATATCTGTCGCTTGGCTGAGGAATTCTAATTGTTATATCACTTAAATTTGTTATTTTTTTATCGTCATCTACTACAAGTGAAATAATTTTACCGCCTCTTGCTTTAAATTCCATAACATTTCCTATTAATCTTTCGTATGTCTCATCAGGAGGAGCGATAAATATAATCGGGAAACCCTCTCTTACTAATGATATTGGACCATGCTTAGCATGAGCTGCTGAATAGCCTTCTATAAACCGGCAGGCTACTTCTTTTAATTTTAAACCTCCTTCTTTAGCTATAGCAATTGAGATTCCTCTGGCTAAATAGAAAAAGTTATGACTTTTATCGAGACTTTCTACAAGATTTTTTATTATTTCGATATTGTCTTTTAAGAAATTTTCTATAATATCTGGTGTTCTATTTAGTGCATTGTAATAATTTTTTATTTCCTCATCAGATAATACTTTCCTTAATTCAGCTATTTCTAATGCAATTAAGGAGAGAGTTAGTACTTGAGTACAATAAGTTTTTGTTGCAGCCACACCAATTTCGGGTCCTGCTTGAGTAGTGATCACATGATCTGAGTACCTAGTAAGACTAGAACCTATTACATTCGTAATTGATAAAACTTTGAGTTTTTTCCCGAGTTTTTCCTTTGCCCATCTTATAGCTTCAATTAAATCTATAGTTTCTCCTGATTGAGAAATAGCAATAATTACAGAATCTTCTTTTAAAGCATTACCTAGCTGAACCTTAAATTCTGAACATTCAATTGCCTCAATATATTTATCTAAAAATTTTGTGATAACGAATTTACCTGCCAAAGAGGCAAAAAAAGATGTCCCTGCTGCAGTGATATATATATTTTTTGCGCCCCATAAAATTGTTGCAAAGGTTTTAAGCAATTCTTTCGAGATTCTCATAGTTTTTCTTAAAGCTAAAGGTTCTTCATAAATTTCCTTCAACATAAAATGCTCATAACCTCCTTTTTCTGCAGCATCAATTGTCCATTCAATTTTTTGCATTTCTTTATTTTTGGGTACATCACTATCGTATATATCATAGAATTTAACTGACCCAGGGTTTAAAACAGCCATTTCATCATCCTCTAATATGAAACAATTACGAGTATACGGTAAAAAAGCTGGTATATCTGAGGCACAAAAAGAAGTATTATTTTTATCTATTCCAACTACTATTGGTGATTCCTTTCTAACGGTAATTATAGTGTCTGGATAATCGGCATGGCAAATAGCAACACCATAAGCACCTTTACATCTTTGAACGGCTTTAACCACTGCATTTTTGAAATCCAAGTTTTGTTTCATATAATCTTCAATTAAATGAGGGATTATTTCGGTATCAGTATCAGAAAGGAATACATGGCCTTTAGATAGTAGTTCTTCTTTTAACTCAATGAAATTTTCTAAAATTCCATTATGAATTACAGCAACTTTAGATTGACAGTCTAGATGTGGGTGGCTATTGACTTTTGTAGGAGCTCCATGGGTTGCCCATCTTGTGTGTGCTAATGCTAATCTAGATCCTTTCGGAAACTCATCTAATTTTAGTCTTTTATGAATCTCATCAATCTTACCAGCATCTTTTTTAATATATAACTTTGAATCAAATTGGGTTACAATACCGCAAGAATCATAGCCACGATATTCTAAACGTTTAATCCCCTCGAGGGCTATTTTACCAATTGAAAGATTCTGATTAGTAATGATTCCGAATATACCACACAATTATAATCCTCTCTTGGGAGTGAATTAGGATATTTATTGTTCAATAATTTTTGATAGATTAATAATTTTTTATTATTTTTTTTTATTCTAATAAATTTAATGTAAATAACTTAAAAAACAATGTTAAGTATTTAATGAGTATCTTAGATTTGAATGAAATAATCTCTAAAAACGTATAAAAGTGTAAATTTTGAGTGAAGGACAAAAAGAAATTAATATAGATAATTTAGGCAAGTTTACTCAGAAAGAAATCTTTGAAATTCCAACGGCATTAAATAAAGCGACTCAACAAAAGGATTTAATTAGTAGAATTGCTAAAGAATTGATTATTAAGAAAGTTAAGCATATTTATTTAATTGGATCGGGAAGTTCATATCATGCTGGTTTTGCAATGTCATACATGTTTAATCGTTTAACAAAAATTCCCACATTTACTGAATTTTCAATGGAATTTCAATATTTAATAGAACCTATTTTGAAGGAAGATGATTGTGTAATAGCAATATCTCAAAGTGGTGAAACAAAGGATACGATTGATTCTATAGGTATTGCGAAAAAAAGAGGCTGTTTCACAGTTGGAATAATGAATAATTCAAAATCTACTTTAGCAAAAAAATGTAGTTTCATCATTGAGTTAAAATGTGGTAAAGAGAAGTCGGTATTAGCAACTAAAACATACGTATCAGAATTAGCAGTATTAGCTATGCTCTCACTTGAAATTGCAAAAGAAAATAAATCTGTTTCTAATGAAGAATATAACAAGATTTGGGTTGAAATAATACGTATACCCGATAGAATTTATTCAGCACTTCCTCAAATACAGGAAAAAGTTAAGGAATATGCTATACATTTTAAAACTATTAAATATTGTTTTATTTTAGGGAGCGGTCCTGAATATGCTACAGCTATGGAAGCTGCTCTCAAACTAAAAGAGGGTGCTAGAATCTTTGGACAAGCATACTCGACAGCAGAATTTCCACATGGTCCCATAACCTTAGCTGATTCAGAAACATGTATTCTAGCTATATTACCATACGAAGATGACAGAAGAAAAACTAAGTTAATAAGTATATTAAATCGTATTAAAGAAAGAAAAGCGACTATTCTAGGTGTTTATGAATTAATTGAAAAGGATAAAATTCCAATGCAAATAGATTATGGTATTGAAGTCCCTAATACTCTCAAAGATTTGCAACCCTTAATAATGATATTAGCTGTTCAGTTATTAACTTTAGAAACTTCTCGTATCAATCAAATAGATTGTGATACTCCCAAATTTCTTTCTAAAGTTTCTGGAATATAATCTAGATCGGATTTATTAAATTAAACCTAGTTTTTTCATTTTTAATTGAGCTAGTTGATTGATTTCTTTTGTTTTCTCAATACTCTCATAGGATTCTCCAGAAATTCTTAAATATGGGCTAGTACCAGACCGTCGAACAAGAATCCAGCCATCTTCATAATCAAATCTGCAACCATCCATCATATTGATATTTTTTATTTTCATGCCAATTTCATTAAGAGTTTCTTTTATTTCTTCCGCAATTTTTTTCATTATTTCTTCAGTAAAGGGAATATCTTGTTTTAATCTGAATTGATCAGCAAAGTATGGATACTTTGGAATATCAATCAATAATTTGTTTAAACTTTTACCAGCTTTAGCAATCATTTGCAATACATTAGCAATAGTAACTATAGAGTCAGGGCCATAATGATACTTAGGCCAAATATATGTCCCTGACGTTTCTCCCCCCAAAAAACCTCCATATTCCTTCAATGCTAATGCTACTTTAATATCTCCAACTTCAGTTCTTATAACCTCACATCCTAATGGATTTAATACATCTTCTATTAAACTTGAGGAGTTTATAGGTGTTACTACCTTCAAATCTTTTTTAGATAACTGATTTTTATTCTCTAAAATGAATTCTCTGGCCATAAGAGCTAATAATCTAATAGGATCAACAATCTCTCCGTTTTCATCCAAAAAAATTACTCTATCAGCATCACCATCTAGCGCAATTCCGATATCTTCTTGAGTTGAAATTTTTAAAAAATTTGAAATTTGCTTTAGATTTTCTTTACTTGGTTCGCTTGCTCTTCCTGGAAATCTTCCGTCCATTTGGGCATTAATTGTAACTATCTTAATATCATATTTACTTAACAAATTAGGTACAATATCACACCCAGAACCATTTCCAGGATCAACTATTACATTTAATTTACTTCCATCAAATAAAATTCGATTAGTAATATCTAATATATGAATATCGTTAATATCATTAATAGCCGTTACTTTACCAACTTCATCCCACTCTATTTTAATAAAATCCTTATCATTGTAAATCCGTTCTATCTCTTCTTCTTGTTCAGGTGAAAATCCTACGCCAGAGGGATTCCATAATTTCAATCCGATATATTCAGGTGTATTATGTGATGCTGTAATCATAACTCCCGCGTCAGCGTTAAGATACCTTAAGGAAATCGCTAAAGTCGGTGTAGTCACTACCCCTAAAGTTTTTACATTTGAACCTGAACTTATTAATCCAGAAATTAACGCATACTCTATAGGTAAGGCGGAAGTTCTAATATCTTTACCAATAACAATAGTTCCTCCATTAATATATGTTCCGAGAGCTAAACCTACTTCTAATGCCATTTGTGGTGTAAACATCAAATCTGATTCTGAATAACTTTGAAATACACGCCTAATTCCAGATGTTCCAAAAATGTTACTCGTCATAGATTTACCTTATTTAATTGATTTAAGTGGAAAGAAATAATGTGATTTTAAATTTATAAGGAAATGAATATATCATCTGTATTAAATTTAATTTAAGCTTAATTGTAGAGTTTAATAATTTACCTACAGAAATTTATTTCTTTTTTATAATAAGCATAGATACATAGAAAATAGTTAATTTAAATGTCTTAAATGGAAAATTCTTTAAGAAGTTCTAATAAAAGAAAAATTTTAATTTATAGTTTTATTTTTATTCAATTAATAGTTTCAGATTTCAAGTGAAATAATTTATTTTTAAAATTTTGGTAGCATTAAATGATTTTCCAAGGTCTCTTTAATATCCTAAGTTTGTATTTAGAAGATATTGATCTTTTTTACAGTGCAATTGATAGATATTTTCTAGAGAGAATTAATGAAAACTATGAAAAAAAAGCGTTAAATAAAGAAGAACTAGGAAACAGGACTAATGAAGTGATAAGATTTTTTAAAAATGAATTTATAGAAATAGGATTTGATGTAGAAGAAATAGAGAATAAATTTTTAGATCCTTTTCTAGAAATCAATGCTGAAGAAAAGGAAGATATTAAATCCGTTTTGCAACTTTACAATAAGAAGATTTCACCAATCCTCATTGAAATTCTATTAGAAAAAATAGTGGATTATTTTATTGATGTCAATATCTCTCCATTAATATTAAATTTAAAATCTAAAGGATTTCTTCCTTTAGAATTTGTGATACAGTTGCGAAATTTAAAAGATTTACTAGATACAAATCCGGAAAAAAAAGAAAATTTGAAAAAGTACATTCAAATTAGAGAAACATTCATCAGAAAATTGAATCAAAACAAAAATAGAATAGAAAGTTTAGAAGATTTAATGAATCCAAGGGATAAATTGCAATTAATTTATCTCATTTATAGGATTATTAATTTTTTTAATTTAGAAAAAAGATTCGATTTCTCTCATATAAAAGATTATATATTGAATAATGTTAAAGAATGGCTAATCACAATTCCATTAGTCACATTAAAGAATCCAGATTTATATTTTTGCGGATTATTCCTAGCTGAACGTTTAAATATTAAACTTGATCCCGAAATAGTGAAAAGATTTCTATTAGAGTTATATGAGGAGGGTACTGATGAATTTGAAGCACCCTTAGTTGAAGCTACAGATGGATTATATTATTTCTTAAAAGCGACTCATTTCATGAAATTGTGGCTTAGTGGGGCTCAAATCACAAGATTAATTGAGACTGATTCAAAGTACTTCGAACCTAGCTACTTAAAAAACTTAGAGACATCCCAATTAGTAGTAATATTAAAGTTATACAATTTACTCAAAATACCAAAAGTAGAACAAAATGTAAATTCAATACTAGAAGAAATAAATAAAAGAATTACTCCTGAAGGAATTAAACAATATAGGGATGGTTTTTTCTCTTCCGAAGCAACATATTACGTTATATTCTCTAATTATATGAACAATTCACTTGAAAATTTAAAAGATTATGATCTTTTAGATAATATTGTTTCAATTATCTACAGAAACTTAGAACTTCTTGAATTTTCTGCCGATACGAATCTTGATTTAATTTCTGAACTAATTTATTCATTTGAAAGCTTGAAGTTATTTAATTGCATAGAGACTGAACAAATGATAATTCATCTCGCTAAATATTTATTTCCAAAAGAGGTTGTGAATAAAATATCATTAAATGCAGAGATTGTAAAAACAAAAGCAAGATTTAGGCATTTTAAGGTAGATAAGGTAACTGGGGAAACTATCTAGTAAATAGATTTTAAAGTAAATCATAATTTTAAATTAAATCTAATCATTTTAGTTAGTTAATAAATTAAGATCACTTGATATTTGATGAATTTAGAAAATTTTGAAATTATATATAATGAAAATCGTATTGAAATCAAGGATAGAGAAAAAATAAAAGCTAAGTTAAGTGAAATTGTTGGTGCCAAGAATGTCTCTATAGATGAGATTGATCTTTTGGCTTATTCAAGAAGTCTTCTAATTTCACTAAATTGGACACTTCAAGCAAAAATTGCTGGATTAGCAGATTTTATTATTTGGCCAGAAAATAAGTTTCAAATTTCAGAAATACTAAAGCTAGCAAATACAGAAAAGATTCCTGTTATTCCTTTTGGAGAAGGTTCTGGGGTTGTTGGAGGTACAATACCTCTCTATGGAGGAATTATAATAGATATGAAAAAATTTAATAGAATTCTTAAAATTAATGATAAAGATCTTACTGTTACTGCTGAAGCCGGAATTAATGGGATGAATTTAGAGAGATATCTCAATGCTAAAGGGTATACTTGCGGTCATATTCCTCAATCACTCTATATGTCATCATTAGGAGGGTGGATCGCACATAGAGCAGCTGGTCAGTTCAGTACAAAATATGGAAAAATAGAGGATATAGTATTGGGTATGGAAATGATTCTACCTCAGGGAGATATTATTAACTTCAAACCCATTGTTCGAGCTTCAACGGGACCTCAGCTTGATAAATTCTTTATTGGTAATGAAGGAACATTAGGAATCGTAACTAAAGCTACATTGAGAATTTGGCCTTATCCTGAAGCACGAGCATTAATATC
>JBHLLO010000005.1:47751-81038 GCA_048885535.1 Candidatus Hermodarchaeota archaeon | reverse complement strand
CAATAAGTCGAGGCAACTACACATGATTTAAGATTCGCGAATAATTCAGAATAGTGTCTTAGCCTTCCCCAAATTGGCATTCCTTCCCAATATAACCTAAATTGTTCATTATCTACAGCGCCAATATGATTCTTTATTCTCTGTTGTAATTCAGCTAATAACGTTTTATAATACTCTACAGCTTTACTCGTTCCTCTCATAACTACAGCAGGAGCCATGTGTATTGTACCATCAAAGAATGTAAATGGTGAAGGTATATGAGCAGTTGTTTCTAAAATCTCTTTCCAAAGCTCAGAACATCTACGAGAAAGAGACACAACTTCTTTAAGTTTATTAAGTTTAAATTTCGTTGCTGAAATAGGTTCTAATTGTTGAATAAGTTCTTCCATTTGTTGCGCTATAAACTTAATGTGTGCATCTGTAACTTCACCGACACTTCTCGGAGTAGATATACCCATTATTGGCACTTTAAATTCATGTGCAAACCAATTAAACCAATCTTGAACCTCTCGACATTGATTTGTATTAAAGACTAATACATCTGGTTTTGGAACGCTTTCAATATCTGGATAAGCTTTAGATAATGCAGTTACTTGTTTTAAATAAGCACCTATATCAGCAGTTAGGTATGAACAAATTTCTGGTGAATAACCAATTGCATTTGCATACGGAATTAGATCTGTGGCTATTCTAGAGGCTCCTAACATAGCACTATGATTCTCTGGGAAATAAACTTCAAAGTCTAGGCTCCTGAGTATTTCTGCTGGTCCAACACTAGAACACCATGCTACTTTCTTATTATCATCCTTAGAAGCATAATCCAGCTTATGATAATAATCAGACATTAATTGATTTAATTCTCTAACAGCTTGTATTTTCTTTCTAAGCATTTGTTATGTCTTAATTTCGATTTTATTTAAATTTAATAAAATAAATTCTTATTTTTTATTCAATCTTTACATTTAAAACTAGAGCCGCAGCAGTATCTCCGGCAGCGCAACCATCTGCTAAACCAAAACCTCCCCCTTTCTCTACTAATTCTTCAATCATTTCTATAATTATTCTCAACATTGTAGGTGCTTGCGGATGACCGAATATTAGTGAACTTCCATAGTTATTCATACTCTTCCAATCGACATTCATTTCTCTTGAGAAATAAATGTCGTTTACAGCAAAAGGATTGTGCGTTTTTATCACAGATATGTCTTCAATAGAAATTCCTGCTCGTTCTAAAGCTAATTTCGCAGCGGGAACAATAGCCATAGCCATATAACCTTTCTTTGTCTTATACTCACCATAAGATACTACTTTAACCTCAACATCTTCTCTCTTTCTTAATCCTGCTGCTTTTTCTTGTGTGGTGATAATCATACCACAATTACCATCAGCAGGATGAGTTTGAGTTCCATAAGTGATTGTTCCATCGGGGAGAACAGGTCTAAGCTTAGAGAGTCCTTCCATGGTAGTAGGATATATCCCCTCATCTCCTTCAACAGTAACTAAAACTTTACGACCTGAGCGATCTTTCACCTCAATGGGACCCATCATGTACTTCTTCTGGAAAGCTCTATCATCCTTTAAAGAATCTTGATACTGTTTATACCTCAAAAGAGTCACCTCATCTTGTTCATCTTTTGTTATGCCTACTTCTTTAGCTACATTTTCACCCGTTTGAATCATTGAGTTTTTAGCATAAGGATCATAACCAAAATTGTCCCAAACCCAATTTTCTGAGTCGAGAGTATTTCCAGGTGCTTCTGGATTAGGATAGGCTAAATGAGGTCCATTTGAACATCTATCTGTACATACAATCAAAATATTTTTATTTAATCCTGCTTCTATGCCTTGCGCTGCGATTGAAACAGAATTAGTTCCAGTGGCGCAAGCTTGACTTATCATAGGTGCCGTTATATGTTCTGCTCCAATTAAACTTGATAACCAAGGTCCCCCGTAAAAACAATTAAGTTGGGGAATTGTAATACCTAATATCAGTTCATCAAATTCATTAGGCGAAATTTTATTTTGATTTAAGAAATTAGTTGTTATTTCTGCCGCGAATTTTATTGCATGGAGATTTTGGAAACTCCCTTGCCATCTAGAAAAAGGAGTGCTCCAATATTGACCATAAGGTATATAAGCATTTTTAAAAGTCATATTTCATACATCTAATACATATTTTTTATTGTAATTTTATACTTACCTAACTATTAATAATTTGTTTATTATATCGTTCTCGTAATATTCGATGAATTACCTTTCCTGAACCTGTTCTAGGCATCTCATCGGAATTAATAATAAAAACCTCTTTTGGAATCTTAAATCTTGCTAATTTATTTTCGCAAAATGTGCGTATTTCTTTATTAACATCCTCTGGGACCGGAACTTCCTGATTTAGAATACAGATAGCTGTTACCTTTTCCCCCCATTTATAATCTTGTAAACCGATTACGGCACACTCAATAACCAGTGGATGAGAAATGATAATTTTTTCAACCTCAGAAGGATAAACATGTTCTCCTCCAGTAATAATCATATTTGCTTTTCTATCAACAAGATAATAAAAACTATCTTCATCTTTCTTAGCCATGTCACCAGCACTGAAAAATTCTCCTTTAAACGAGTCTTCTGTCTTTTCTGGTAGTTTATAGTACTTATCAAACATCTGAGGACCTCGAGAATATAATTCACCAATTTCTCCTAAAGACACGGGATTCCCATCTTCGTCTAGTATTCGAATACTGTCAGTTCCAATACACTCTTTTCCAATTGATCCCAATTTATTCATTTGATCCTCGGGTCTTAGGATGGTGACGAGTCCAGCTTCAGTGGAGCCATAAGCTTCAAAAAGTTCCGCTTTGTTAAAGAGGTTCATTACTTCTAATTTCATTTGCCTAGTTGCAGGAGCTGAAGACGTTAATAGAGCTCGAATAGAGTCAAGATTGTATTTTTTCTTTATATTTTCAGGGAGACTTAATATTAAATTATAATGAGTAGGGATCATCGAGGTAAATGTTATCTTTTCATTGTCAATAATCTTTAAAACTTCCTCAGGATCAAATTTGTACTCAATATGAACATAAACAGGTGCCCCCAAATAAGTAAAGACAAATGAATAGAAAGTGGAATTTACATGAGATAATGGCATTAAAATCATACCATAATCTTGGGGTGTAAAAGAAAATTCTGCTTCATTAATTAAGAAGAATGCAATGTAGGAACGATGGGATCGTACCACACCTTTGGGTGTTCCAGTAGTTCCTGAAGTATATAGAATAACCCATGTATCTTCTGGATTAACTTTAATAGAAGGATAAGAATCAGCTCCGATTTCTATAATTTTTTCATAAAGTAACCAATCATCTGCCGGATTTTTCGAGATTAACACCCGCTTAACCTTATCCAATCCTAATTCTTTTGCTCTTGTCCAAATTTGTTCAGTTGCTTCTTTAAATCGTGAATCCACAATCAAATATATTGAATCAGAATTGGTAATTATAAATGATAGTTCCTCAGGATGCAGGCGAAAATTTAAAGGTACTATTATAAATCCTCCTTTAGCTGCTGCACTATAAGTTTCCATAAATTCAATTGAATTATTTGATAAAATTGCTATTTTGTCGCCCTTTTTTACTCCCAATTTAAGAAAACCATTAGCGAGTTTATTAGTTCTTTCGTCAAGTTCCTTAAAGGTCAATTCACGTTTTGAATCCTTTAATGCTAGTTTATCTGGATATTTATTTGCATTAACTTTAATTATTTCACCAATATTAAGCCATGACATTGCCTAAACCTCTATTAAATATTATATTGACTTATTTATATATCTTAAATTAAATATAGCTTATCAAATGAGTAATTGAATGCTATGTATTGAAAGTTTGTTTAAAATCTTTACCGAGATGATTATTTACTCTGTACTAATGATTCCGAACGATTTCTAATCATATTTTAATTTGATTGTAAACATTTATATTAAATAATAAGTTTTTCCTTTTCCCATATTTATGGGATAAATATTTGATAAAGGTTTATTAGGGAATTTCTTAGAAGAAAACAATAAGTATAATAAATAAAAATGAAAAAGAAATAATTACATTACAATAACTTGGGCTTCCCCATCAGTCACTACTTCATTTTTCTGATTGTAAACCTTTGTTTCTACGTCAAGAAATTGTAAAACTCCACTTTTTCCTTCTTTAGTATATTTTTTAGTAATTGTTGCTACAGCTGTTACAGTATCACCAATAAAGACTGGCTTTTTAAAGATAACCTTTTGAGATGCATAAAGGGCTCCTGGACCGAAGAGATGAGCACCAAGGACAGCTGAGATTAAGGCTGAGCTAAAAGCACCATGAACAACTCGCTTTCCAAACATTTGAGTTTTTGCAAACTCCTCATTAATATGTAGAGGATTAAAATCGCCTGATATCCCTGCAAATAGAGTTACATCTGCCTCAGTGATTGTTTTTGAAAATGAAGCAGAATCACCCTCTTTAAAGTCATCAAATTTGACAGGTTCTAATTTTGACATAAGTTAATTTAATGAAAAAATAGATAAAAATCTTGACTAAAAATATAAAACTTTAAAATGAGGATTATTATCTTATAATATTAATCATAAAACAGATTCATAGTTTTTAGTGAAAGTCCAATGTCCTCAGAATTTGAGAGCAATTTAGAGAAGTATGCTGAGTTAATATTAAAGGTGGGCCTCAATCTACAAAAAGGACAACGTTTGTTGATAATTCCAATTGAACTTGCTTCTTCTATGATTGAATTGGCCCCATTTATAGAAATAATCGTGAGGAAAGCATATCAGATGGGAGCTAGATTTGTAGAGGTTTTATGGAACAATCCTCAGATGCATTTAATTAGATTCCAGCATGCACCTCGTGATTCATTCGAGGAGTACCCAATTTGGAGAAGGGATGCTACATTAGATTTTGTAGAAAAAGGCGACGCATTAGCGGGAATTATAGCGGCTGACCCCGACTTGTATATTGATCAAGATCCGGAACTTTTAGCAATAACTAGAAATATTGCGTTAAAATATAATAAACCTGGTAGAGACCTTATTATGAAAAATTTTACGAATTGGCTTTGCATTTCTGCCTCAGTTGATGGATGGGCAAATAAAGTCTTCCCAGATCTCCCAGCTGATGAAGGAAAAGCTAAATTGTGGAATGCAATTTTTGATGTTTGTCGTGTGAAACAAGAAGATCCGGTTTTTGCATGGAAGGGGCATATTAAACAACTACATCTTAGGCGTAATTATCTGAATACTAAGCAATATTCCGCTTTAAGAATACAAGCTCCTGGAACTGATTTAATGATAGGACTTCCTGTGGGGCATATCTGGTTAGGAGGAAGTGACAAAAGTCAAAATGGGATTGAATTTGTTGCAAATATTCCTACAGAAGAGATCTGCACATCACCTCATAAAGATAAAGTAGAAGGTTTTGTCAGAGCAACTAAACCTCTTTATATTGGCGGAAGTGTTGTTGAGGATTTTGAATTTACTTTTTCCAAAGGAAAAGTAGTAAAAGCAATTGCAAGAAAAGGACAAGAATTTTTAGATAATCTTATAAAAACTGATGAAGGAGCAAGCCGATTAGGAGAAGTTGCGCTAGTTCCGCATAGTTCACCCATTTCACAATCAGGTTTAATCTTTTATAATACTTTAATCGATGAAAATGCTTCTTGTCATATTGCCCTTGGTCGGAGCTTTGAATCATGTTTGGAAAATGGTGAGAAAATGTCTGAAGAAGAATTTATGGCTGCAGGGGGGAATATTAGCGTATCACACATTGATTTTATGATTGGATCTGGAGAAATAGATATTGATGGAATTTTGGAAGATGGATCTACTGAAGTAATTATGCGAAATGGAGAATGGGCATTTGATATATAATTAGATTCGAGTTACAATAGTTCATCTGAATCTATTTCATGTTCTTTATTTTTCGTGCGTTTAATATAAATTGTTCGTAAATTGTTAAAATCAGCTTTAAAACATGTTTGACAATCTTCTTGTTCATCGGGAGTAGCGGGTTCAACACGTACTTCATAACCAATTGATTCATATAATTCTACGTATTCATTTACTCTATGTTCTTCAATTGTAAAACCCTTTTCCCAGTCTTTTCCTCTGAGTGGAGAATTTGAATCTTTCTCTTCCTTATCTTTTTTTTTATTTGAAACCATATGCATTCAGTTCTGTTCTTTATTTTATTTCTCGAATCTACATTAGATATAATTATAATGTTTAGTTTAAATATTACTCTTTTTGATTTCCATCTGAATTGCTTTCTTAATGGTATTTTATTCCCACTTATCAAATTCTATTAACAAATTTTAAATGAATTTGTAGAATTATCTAAGAGTAGTAATAAAAGTAAAAGAAATCAAAATAATTAGTATAGAAGTGAATATAATGACTTATACAAAAGAACCTAATTTTACCCCCAAGGACCCAAATGAATTTGATTTTAAAGAAATTATTTATGAAAAAGAAGCATGGAAAGCAACTGTAACTATTAATCGTCCAGAAGTATATAATGCCTATTCAACCCTCACATTAATGGAAATGATTGAGGCGTTTCATGATGCTGCATGGGATAATAAAATTGCGGTTATAATTTTAACTGGTGCGGGTAGTAAAGCATTTTGTACTGGTGGAGATGTAAAAGAATATCAAGAAAGATTTACTGTTCAACCTGCTGAATATTGGAAGTGGATGTGTATCTTCCAAGAAGCTCATGACGTTTTTCGAAATATTGGTAAACCTACTATTGCAAGAATAAATGGTATTGTAGCAGGAGGAGGTAATGAGTGGCAAATGGCATGTGATTTAGCTGTATGCGCAGAACATGCTACTATTCGGCAAGTAGGGACTAGAGTAGGATCTGTGGCATGTGGAGGTGCTACTCAATGGCTACCTATTATAGTTGGTGATCGGAGGGCAAGGGAAATCTTATATCTCTGTGAACCTATTTCAGCACAAAAAGCTTTAGAATGGGGATTAGTAAATTCAGTTGTACCTTATAACGAAATAGATGATGAAATTGATAAATATTGCCAAAAACTCATTGATAAATTTCCAGAATGTATGAGATATACAAAACAACAGGTTAATTTCTGGAAAGATCTAGTTTGGCATCAAACAATTGGTCATGCAAAAGACTGGTTATCCATTCATTATGCCTCATGGGAACCACTTGAAGGAATGTCGGCTTTTGTGGAAAAACGTCCTCCAAATTATAGAGGGGTAAGAGAAAGTCCTCACCCTGAGTTTTTATGGGGTCCCCCTTCCGTTACCTGTCCATCTTGTCAAACTAAGAATTTACCTTCCGACTTTGGGTTTTGTGGTAAATGTGGAGCTAAATTAAAATAAAATTTATTTTTTTAAAAACATTATAAAAGCTGTATAAATAAGATTTAATGCCAGATTGGGAGAAAAGAAAATGATAAATGATTTAATTGTGGTTGAAAAGACAAATCATATTGGGAAGATTATTTTTAACAATGGTCCGCTCAATATTCTAACCATTCCTATGATGGAACAAATCAACAAGGCTCTTGAAGGTTTTATAGGAGACCAATCTTTAAAAATTCTTATCTTTGATCATAATGGAAAAGCCTTTTCAGCTGGAGTTGATATAAGTGATCATATTGGTGATAAAGCACCAAAAATGATTAAGGAGTTTCATGGAATTTTTAGAAAGCTTAACAAGATAAAATGTCCAACAATCGCAAGTATTAAAGGAGCCGCTCTTGGAGGAGGATGTGAAATTGCATTATTTTGTGATATCGTACTTACTTCAGATAAAGCGAAATTTGGGCAACCCGAAGTAAAAGTAGGTGTATTTCCCCCGATTGCTATTTTAGCTTTTCCTCATATTATTAGAAATAAAAAGGCTTTTGAGCTTATAATTTTAGGTGAAATTATTGATGCTAATGAGGCTCATAGATTAGGGATTTCTAATCAAATATTCCCTCATGAATCGTATGAGCAAGAATTCAAAAACTACATCGGATCTTTTGATACTTTAAGTTCCATCGTATTACAACATACAAAAAACGCGTTTAATAAAGCCCTAAATTTCGACTTTGAAAAAAAATTAGACGAAATTGAACAATTTTACCTAAAGGAGTTAATGTCGACACATGATGCAAATGAAGGTTTACAAGCATTCCTAGAGAAAAGAGCACCCAATTGGCAGAATCGTTAATTTTCTTAAATTTAATAATAATTATATTTAAATTATAATAACAACACAACAAAATGTAGGAAGTTAGGATGAAAGCCGCAGTTTTTGAAAAAGTTAAAGAACCTTTAAAATTAGATAACAATTATCCTGATCCAACTATTTCAAGCGAGTCAGGACAAGCAATTATTGAGATCACGGCATGTGGAGTTTGTCATACTGATTTTGGTTATTTAGAACATGGAGTACCAACTGTCAAAAGGCCTCCTCTTATTTTGGGCCATGAGATATCTGGAGTAATTAAAGAAGTAAGTGAAGACGTAAAGAATTTCAAAGAAGGAGATCATGTAATTATTCCTGCTGTACTTTCTTGTGGGTACTGTGTTAATTGTAGAATTGGTAGAGAAAATATTTGTCTTAATCAAATAATGCTTGGAAATCATATTGATGGGGGATTTGCTGAGCAAATTAAGGTTCCTATAAAAGATGTAGTTCACCTTCCAATCGAAATGTCATTAGAGGAAAGCTGTATTATTTCGGATGCTGTATCAACGCCTTATCATGCTGTAAAAAATCGAGGTCAAGTAAGACCTGGTGATTGGGCTGTAGTTATAGGTTGTGGTGGCATTGGTTTGAATGTAGTTCAAAACATAAAAGTAGCAGGAGGTTTACCTATTGCTGTTGATATTGTCCCAAAAAAATTAGAAATTGCTAAGCAGATTGGAGCTGTAGAAACTATTTTAGCAAAAGATAAAGATGAGAGGGAAATTGTTAGCGCTATTAGGAAAATAACAGGAGGAGGCGCAGATATAGCTTTTGAAGCCATTGGACATCCAACGACAATGAAACAAGCTTTTAATAGTTTGAAAACAGGGGGACGTCTAGTTGCAGTGGGATATTCACCTAAACGTTGGGATGGGTTCGATATTGGTCGTGTAATGTTTCGAGAAATGGAGTTAATGGGGAGTCTTGGTTGCCGTCCTGTCGATTATCCACATATTATCAATTTAGTTAAGATTGGCTCACTTCAACTTAAACCATTAATTTCTCATAAATTTTCACTTTCAGAAATTAATGAAGCTTTTGATGTTATGCGTCAAGGAGAAGGAATTAGAATAATAATATTATGTCAAAAATAGAGGTTAATAAAATTTTTAATTTAAATTTTACTTTCAAAAATAGAATGTATCAAGGAGATATTTGATTTAAAATGGTAAATTATAACAAATATAAAGTTTATCCAAATGGAGGCATTAAACGTGTTTGATCAATTTAAAGAGTGGTATGAAAACCGTCATGACTATGCTAAAAAATGGAAAGAACGTACTGGTGGAAAAATATTAGGATATTTCTGCACTTATGTTCCCGAAGAAATTCTTTATGCAGCAGATATTCTACCAGTAAGAATTTTAGGTAGTCATGAGCCACAGGATGTCTCTGAACCGCATATATTTGCGATGTTTTGCCCATTCTGCCGAGATTGTTTAGCTCAGGGATTAAAAGGGAGATATGATTACCTTGATGGTATTACGATAGCACAAA
This sequence comes from Candidatus Hermodarchaeota archaeon, assembly GCA_048885535.1. Taxonomy (GTDB): domain Archaea; phylum Asgardarchaeota; class Lokiarchaeia; order Sigyniarchaeales; family SOKP01; genus SOKP01. Next base: position 71,289 of record JBHLLO010000005.1, on the reverse strand, counting down.
GTTGTCTCCATATTAGGCAGGCTTTCACAAGTTGGGAATTACATATACCTGTAGATTTTTCATACTATTTACCACACCCAATGCATGTGCAAAGCACTCATGCTATTCCTTATTTAACAGAAGAATTAATATCGTTCAAGAACGCAATTGAAAAATGGACTGGGAAAGAAATTACAGATGATGACATTAAACGAGGGATTGAGATAATGAATAAAAACAGACAACTATTACAACAAGTATATGAATTAAGAAAAAGTCCTAATCCACCCTTAACTGGTCTTGAAGCTATGTTGATGGTAGTATCTTCACAAATGGTTGATAAACGGGAACATAATAAAGCTTTAGAGGAACTTCTAAAGAAGCTTCCTTCAAGGACTTTATTTGAACCAGGTGAACGATTGATGATTTTAGGTTCTGAAGATGATGATACTGAATTTGTTGCGATGGTGGAAGGATTAGGAGCTAGATTTGTTATTGATGAACACTGCACGGGTACTCGATATTTTAATACAGAGGTAAATACAAATGGAGATCCAATAGTTTCAATAGCTGAAAGGTATGTTAATCGTACACCATGTCCAAGTAAAGACTGGCCTCACCGTACAAGGCTTGACCGTATTCTCCAATTAGCAAAAGAGTATGATGTACAAGGAGTCATTATTATGCAGATGAAATTTTGTGACCCACATGAACTTGATACAGTTATAATTAAAGAAACACTTGAGAATAATCTTGGCATTCAAACATTATTCCTCGAGTTTGATGTCACAGTGCCAATTGGTCAATTTAAAACACGTGTTGAAGCGTTTCTTGAAATTATAAGAGAAGAGGATTTATTTTAAAAAGAAGGAGGAAAATGAATGAAAAATACAAAATATCCAACTGAATCATTAAAATGTTGGAATAAAGCTAAAGTTCTTAGAGAAAATTATTATAAAGATTTTGCTGAAGCCCATGATAAAGGAGGGCTCCGTTGGGTAGGTGGAGCATGGTCTTTTGATGCTATTCCTGCTGGTTTAGGGGATGATGTATACTCCTTAACAGGGGAACCCTATGGTGCAACAATAGCATTTAATGATAGACTTGCGTTAGAATGTCATGAAGCAACTGAAGCAAAGGGTTTTGCAAGAGATCTTTGCTCTTATATGCGGAATTACTGGGGATCTATACTTCTAAACAAATATGCCTGGCCACAATTTTCGGAAAAATTCCCTAAACCAGATTTTATTTGGCAGGATCACATTTGCTGTTCACATGCTAAGTGGTATCAAGTAGCAAGTGACCTTGAGGGAGGCATTCCTATGTTTAGTATTGACGTATCAGTAGGACCATATGAAGAACTAAATGAACATAAAATCAACTATGTTGTAGGACAAATGCATGATGGTATTGAATGGCTAGAAAAAATAACTGGAAGAGATTATGATGATGAATTACTAATTAAGGCTGTTAAGAATGAATTTCGCTCATGTCATTACTGGGCTGCTATATGTGAGCTTAATAAAGCAATCCCAGCTCCATTAGATGAAAAATCGATGTATTCCTTATATGTTCTTGGCACTTTAAGGAAATCTGCTCAATGGACAGCAGATTTTTATGAAAAAGAACTATATCCAGAGGTAGAGGATCGTGTAGCAAGAGGTATTGCTGCTGTAGGGAACGAAAAATGTCGAATAATGACAGATACCCAACCACCATGGGCATTTTTAAGAATTTTTCGTTATTTAGAACAATATGGCTGTGTTTCTGTTGGAAGTCTTTATACTTTTGGTCTTATTGGATTATGGGAAGTAAAAGAAGATGGAACGTGGGGACCAAGATCCATTCCAGATATTGAATTAACTAACAGGGATGATGCATTACGGGCTCTAGCTGAGTGGAATTTAAGTAAACCTGAATGGCAACACTTTTATCATCCAAAACTTAAATCGGATATGATGATAAGAATTGCTAAGGAATGGAAATTAGATGGTGTGTTTTTACATTTTAATAGAGGGTGTGAAGGTTTAAGCCTTGGGATAGCAGAAAATCGTTTAGCTATTCAAAAAGCTGGGATTCCAACAATGCCGTTCGAAGGGAACATGGGAGATGAACGAGAATTCGATCTTGAGCGAACAATGAAACGAGTAGACACTTTTATGGAATCAATTGGTATTGAGAAAATAAATTAATAATTTAGAATTATAATAAGAAGTGGTTTAGTATGATAACGGTCGGACTAGATGCAGGTTCAAAAAATACAAAAGTTTGTATTTTTGAGGATAAGATTTTATCCACAGCTTCAGTATTAAGCGGATTTGATCAAGAAGAGTCTGCCAGGCAAGCACTCGATCAAGCTATTGAAAAGGCAGGAATTACAAGAGAAGATATTAAATACATTACTGCAACTGGAGCTGGAATGGAAGCAATTTCATTCGCAAATGATAATGTAACCACTGTAACTTGCGATGGTCGTGGAGCATTTTTCTTATTTCCTTCAGCTCGCACTATTATCGATATTGGAGCTGAAGAAGGATTAGTTGTAAAGCTCGATGAATATGGAAAGGTTAAAGATTTTGGAATAAATGAAAAGTGTGCTGCTGGAGCTGGTGCGTTTATAGAAGCCATGTCAAGAGCATTAGAAGTTGATATCGAAACTATGGGAGAGCTTTCTTTGAAATCAACAAAGCAAATACCCATGAATGCGCAATGTACGATTTTTGCCGAATCTGAAGTTGTATCATTGATCCATCAAAAAACTTCTAAAGAAGATATAATTCGAGCTGTTCATGATGCAATTGCAGATAGAAATACTAGCATGGTAAGACAAATAGGTATTGAAAAAGAAGTAGTATTAATAGGTGGTGTCGCCAACAATATTGGTTTTGTTGATGCAATGAATAAAAATTTGGGCTTTAAGCTTTTAGTACCAAAAGAGGATATAGCCCCAGAATATGTAAGCGCATTAGGAGCTGCGCTTATAGCTCAAGATAAGATTGGAGGTTAAAATAATGTCAAAGACAGAAAAAGAATATTGGAGATGGACTGAATCTAGATTTACAAATCCTGATTTAGATTGGAAAAAAGGTGAAATCATCTCAGCAGGGGTGGATGTTGGATCAGTCAGCACTCAAGCCGTTATAATGGTAGATGGAGAGATCTACTGCTATTCAAGTATGCGAACTGGATCAAATAGTCCAGATAGTGCTAAAAGTGCTATGGATTGGGCGTTGGAGGGAACTGGATTAACTTTGGATAAGATTCAGTATGTGGTTGGAACGGGATATGGTCGCGTCAATGTTCCTTTCGCAAAAAGAGCAATTACAGAAATTGCCTGTCATGCAAGAGGTGCAAACTTTATTTATGGTCCTGATATAAGAACAGTTTTAGATATGGGCGGGCAAGATTGTAAAGCGATTCGGTGTGACAATCGCGGGAAAGTTACTGCTTTTCTCATGAATGATAAGTGTGCAGCAGGAACTGGAAGAGGAATGGAGGTATTTGCTGATCTACTTCAAGTTCATATTAATGATGTGGGAAAAATGTCTTTAGAAGTTGATGAAGAACCTGAACCGGTAAGTAGTACATGTGTAGTATTTGCAAAATCAGAAGCTGTTGGGTTACTTAGAAAGGGATGGCCAAAAGAAAAAGTTTTAGCCGCATATTGCTCAGCTATGGCTCATCGTGTAGTAACCCTATTATTGCGACTTGGAATAGAAGAGAAATTTGCTATAACGGGAGGTATTGCAAAAAATATCGGTGTTGTTAAGAGAATTGAAGATGAACTAAAGCTTAAAGCTCCAGAGCCAAGTATTGATCCTCAACTTGCTGGAGCTATTGGTGCTGCTTTATTTGCGAAGGCCCTAATTGAAAAAGAACGAAAAAAAAGTTAATTTTTTTTAATAATGTGGACGTGCTGAAATGACAAAAGCAAATTATGGTTATAAGGATGGTTCAGGAGAATATTTTATTACTATTGATACAGATTTGTGTAACTCATGTGGGAAATGTGTTGATGCCTGCCCAGAAAATGTTCTTGAAATGGGTGAAAATGAGTTAGACCCATTAGGTGATGAGGTTATTGCAATTGTTTCAGAAGAACACCGTAAAAAAATTAAATACTCTTGTGCTCCTTGTAAGCCTGTTGGCAAAACAAAAGAATTACCTTGTGTGAAATCTTGTGAACCTGGCGCAATAACTCATTCTTGGTAGGATGGAAAAATCACAGTCGGTTTAATAAAAATTTTAAGAATGAACCTTCATTAAACTTGAAACAAATGCTCTAACACTCATTATTTCAATTAAAAAGTAATTAATTTGATGATTAATTTTATTTAGAGAGTGTTCAATATGGAAATAGTCTCAATAACAATAAATGGAATTAATTTTGATGTTAAAAAGGGAAGTAATGTATTAGAAGCATCATTAAGTTCAGGTATATATATTCCAAGTCTCTGTGCTCACCCTGATTTGCCGCCTCTAGTAGGATTAACCCCAAATGATGAAATATTCCAAGGAAGTTCTAATTTTATTAACACTGATTTTCAAGAACATCAAGGATGTCAACTTTGTTTGGTAAAAATAGAGGGAATTGAAGGGAATATTACATCATGCAGTAAAATTGTTGAAGAAGGAATGATTATTTTGACAGATACTCCAGAGATTCAAGCTATACGTCGTGAAAAGTTAGTAAATATTCTTTCAAAACACCCCCATGCATGCTTAATGTGTGCACAACGCGAAGGTTGTAGCCGTGAACCATGTTCACCTAATGTACCAGTAGAAGAACGATGTTGCCCTATATTAGGAAGATGTGAATTACAAAAAGTAGCAGAATATATTGGAATTCGAGAAGATATTCCACGTTATAAACCCCAAGGACGAGTAATTATAGAAAATGAACCACTTTTCACCAGAAACTATGAATTATGTATTGGTTGTACTAGATGTGTTAGAGTATGTCGGGATGTTCGTGGGATTGAAGCCTTAGGTTTTGTTTATTTAAATGGGGAGACAGTAGTCGGAAGTCTTGCTCCTTCACTTAAGGATTCGGGTTGTAAATTCTGTGGAGCATGTGTACAGGTTTGTCCTACAGGAGCACTTATAGATAAAGATATTCTTTGGGCTGAACGTGAACAGTTACTTGTTCCTTGTAAATATACCTGTCCATTAAAGATTGATGTACCACTTTATATTCGTTTAATCTTAGAGAAAAAGTATGCTGAAGCAGTAGCAGTCATCCGTGAAAAAACTCCGTTTCCTTCAGTTCTTGGAAGGGTATGCTTTCATGAATGCGAAATTAAATGTCGTCGGAATCAGATTAATGACCCAATAGCCATCTGTGGATTAAAACGTTTTATAATGGAGTATGATAGTGAATTGTGGAAATCAAAAATAAAAATCAAACCTTCGACAGGGAAAAAAGTAGCCATTATAGGTGCAGGTCCATCTGGATTAACAGCAGCATATTACTTAAGAAGGTTAGGCCATTCAGTGACTCTATTTGAAGCTTATTCTAATTTAGGTGGTATGTTAAGCCAAGGAATTCCTGAATATAGGTTACCACGGGAAGTTCTTGAAAATGATTTAAACCATATTTTAAGTATCGGAATTGATGTCCAAACAGATAAAGCGATTGGAGAGCACATATCTTTTGAAGATTTGAAAGAAATGAACTTTGATGCAACTTACTTATCTATCGGTGCTCAAAATACCAAAAAGCTTAATCTTCAAGGTTTAACTTATCAAAATATTCTATGGGGTCTTGATTTCCTGAAAAAAGTTAATAAGGGCGAGGAAATAAGAATACCAGATAATGTTACTGTTATTGGGGGAGGTAATGTAGCTGTAGATGTAGCTTTGACTGTTAAGCGGTTAGGAGCTAAAAATGTTCAATTGACTTGTCTAGAATGCAAAGAAGAAATGCCCGCTCATGATTGGGAAATTCAAAAAGCAATAGATGAGGGTATAACAATTGATTGTTCTTGGGGACCAAAAAGAATTATAGATAAGGATGGTAAGATATCTGAAATTGAATTAATCCATTGCGATTCTGTGTATGACGATAATAATTTGTTTAATCCAATTTTTGATGAAAATAATACAAAATCTGTTAATACTGATATGGTAATATTGGCCATAGGACAAATTCCTGATTTATCATTATTAGGTAGTAGAAGTAAAATTAACATCTCCAAATCAGGATTAATCGAAGTAAAAATTGAATCATTAGAGACAAACATTCCAGGTATCTTTGCAGGTGGTGAAGTTATAAATAGTCCAAGTTCTGTAGTTGATGCAATTGAAATGGGACGAAGAGCTGCTTCTTCAATTGATAAATATCTGGGAGGTATTGGTAATATTGAAGATGTCCTCATTGAAAAGGGCGTTCCAAATTCCAATTTTGGCCGTGATGATAGCTTTTACGATAAAGCACGAGTAAAAATGCCACTTTTATCACTTGAACAACGGCAAAATAATTTCAATGAAATTGAATTAGGATTTGATGAATCTTTAGCATTAGAGGAAGCAAGTAGATGTTTAAGATGTGATCTACGTTTTTGCATCTCTCCTATCGCACTTCCACCTCAAAAGTGGGTGGAATTAACTATTGATAATATTCAAACTGTACCCGAAATTGAAGGTGTAATTCAAATTTTAAATGAGAGTCAAGAAATAATATTAATTCAAGGTACACTTAATTTACGTTTAGCACTTGAAGAACAATTAGAAACCAATAAAAAAGCTTGTTTCTTTAATTATGATGAAGATCCAATGTATACTAAAAGAGAAAGCGAATTGCTACAACAATTCATGCAAGAATTTGGAAGATTTCCTGAAGGTAATGAAGATCTTGACGACGATCTTTTTTAACCTTAATATTCATGAAAGCCTCCTTATTGTATATGATGAGAAAGAAAACGAGCTTTAATTAGTTATTTTAAACGTTCAACAACAGAATAGCCATTTTGTTTAAGGATTTCAAGTCCATTTTCGTTATTATTTAATCTGAAAATTAGTAATGGTTTATCATCAATTATACTTGTATAAAGATACTCGATATTAATATGATTTGCCCCTAACAACTTAGCAATTTTGTATAAAGCAGAGATATTATCTGAAAGTCTAACTGCTACGACCTCTGTTATGGAAAACAAAATATCTAATTCTTCTAAAAGTTTAGCACATTCTTCAAATTGATCGACTAAGAGTAAAAGGAGTCCATAATCCTCTGTTTCTGCTACAGTTAATGACCTAATAAAAATCTTATTATTCATCAACACTTCAAAAAATTCCGCAAGCTGACCAGGTCTATTAGGAAGATAAACAGAAATCTGATTTATTGTCATGTTTTAGAAGTAAAAAATTATTATAATTAAAATAACCAACTTAATTAAATTAGAAATATAGATTCTATAAAAATAATACTAAAAAAATTAAAAATAGAGTTTAAGTGCTAAAATGCTTAACTTTTTTAGTAGAGCTGTTGAATTAAATTTTAATTAAGATATATTAGAAAAGACATACGTAAGAAATGGGATTTAAATGATGAAATGGGATCTAAGGTTCAGTGAATACCTAAAATGGACAGCAGAGTTACGAGATAATTTATATAATAAAGCAGGTTTTGCACAAAAGGAGAATTTGTTGGAAATAGGATGTGGAACAGGAGAATTACTTAAGGAAGTTGGAGTTAAATATAGTTTAAAATTACACGGTATAGATGTTGATGCTGTTAAGATTGAATATGCAAAAGTTAATCTTGAAAAAAATATGATTAAGGCAACTTTGGAAATAATGGACATTATTAACAATTCTTTTAATGATAAAGTGTTTGATATTGTAATTTCATATTTTAATTTTCTCTGGATAAAAGATATAAGGAAAGCTTTTTCAGAAATTCATAGAATTTTGAACGATGAAGGTGTTTGTTTAATTTTAGGAGAACCTGATTTCGCAGGGCTTGTTGAATACCCTGATAGTAATTTAAAAAATGAAATCTCATATAACTTGAAAAATTTAGGAGGAGATCCCGCGGTAGGTAGAAAATTAAATCAATTTTTTTCTAATCAATTTAGAGTTATAGATCATTTTTGTATTAGTTTTCCTTGGATTCCGAGTATTGATAAAGAGGGCTTACATAAAGAAATTGATTTTTTTCAAAACATTCTAAATTCAAAACAATTTGATTTAAATCTAATAAGATCCAGTATTGATTTAGGTAATTATTTCTTATTTATACCTGTATTTAGTTATTATCTGAGGAAAATCTAAAAGAAGATATGATCATAAAACCTCAGTCGGAATAAGATTCTTTTAATTTATCAAAAAGGCTTTTATATTCGTCAATATATTTCTCATCATTTGTTTTCTTTATTTTTTCTAGTAATTCAATTGATTTTGTTAAAGCCTCTGATCTAGTTTTTATCTTTTCTTTAAATAATTCTTTTCTATATTGTGATTTGGCTAATTTCAATTGATTCTTAATTTCCTCAATAGATATTTTGATTTTCTTCTGAGATTCGATAACTGAATCCGTTAATCGTCTCTTCCTTTGTTCTAATTTAATGCAATTATCACATATTAATTCAGCCATTTTTTTTTCCCCTTTTTTGATCATAAAAGGGTTACCGCAACGAGAACATTTAGTAAGCTTAACAATAAGTTTATTTTCGTCAGGATTGGGCATAGACTGAAACAACCAAATTTTTAGATTATAATCTTAGTAATTTAATAACTTTATTATAATTTAATTTTGATTTTTTTATACTAAGATTCTTTTAAGAAGATTTATGATAAATCGGGTATTTATTTGTTTATGGATTTTTTGCAAGTTATCCTTTTATTAATCCTAGGTTTTTTTGCTGGTATAATTAGCGTTATTGCGGGAGTGGGTGGAGGAGTGTTTTTTGTAACATTTATTACTTTATTATTTCTTCTTCCTATTGATATTGCTGTCGACACTTCCACATTTGTGATTTTGTTGTCATCATGTGTAGGATTTATAACTTATTTAAAACAGAAGAGAACAACTATCAAACTTTCATTAATTTTTGCTGGGTTTTCTATTTTAGGAAGTATATTGTGTTCATTAATCTTTTTTTTTGTTCAAATTGATAGTACAATATTAAAAATTCTATTTGCATCAACATTACTTATTGCAGGAGTAAATATGATATATAAAGCAATAAGAACTACTAAGGATTTAAATAATAAAGATCTAACACAAAAAAGTTTTTCATTACAAGACCATGATTATAAATCAAATTTTAGAGCTTCTATTCCATTATTTATATTAGCTGGCTTTGCAGCTAACTTATTGGGAATTGGGGGAGGAATTATAAACACTCCAGTACTCAATATTATTTTAGGATACCCTATTCATAACTCTACAGCAATATCAACATCTATTATATTTTTTACAGCAATTTATAATACAATTATAAAGAGCATCCTTGGACAGATTGATTATTTGATAGGTTTTCTTATTGCGATTGGGGCAATACTAGGAACAATCATAGGAGCTAAAATATCTAAAAAAATGCCGAGAGCTTACCTTCAATATTTTGTTGCTATAGTATTGATAGGACTAGCAATAAGAATGTATTTTTAATTTAACAAGTGAAAATTCTGAAAATCTTAAATCTTTTTAATAATATTTAAATTTTAATTATAAAACTAATTTTATAGGTGTGCTTTTCTCTTGAGTAAAGGATTTAGACTTCTCAGAATCGAATATCTCTTTTCTGTATTGATACCGTGTCTAATATGTATTTATCTCAATGATTATGACATAATTCCTCATATTTGGATATTAGCTGGTTTTGGCTTCTATGCAATTACAGGAAATACGCTCAATGATGTAATTGATATGAAAGATCCAAATGAAAAGGAAACATTAGAGCGGGTAGAAGGTTATCAACGTAAAGAAATACTAGTCCTTTCTATAAGTTCTTTCACTTTAGGAACTTTGTGTTTTATGAATTACATTATTGAAAAACCAATTTTAGCCATTTATTTAGCAATAATTGTTTTTTTAGTTGTTATTTATTGTTTATTCAAAAAATTGGTGATAATTAACCACATTATTTTAGGAATTTCTCATATTTTCTTACCTTATTTTATGATTAAAATCAACGCAGGAGATACAATTCTTAATTACTTTCCAAACTTGAATCTGTCCGAGTGGCTCATAGTATTGTCGGTAACTGCTGCTGGTTTTGTTGGACAAATGTTACATGAAATGATCGATGGAGACGCATTATCTAGGTTAAAATCGAAGTCATCACAGATTGTTATGTGGATTTCTTCCTTATGCGCTTTAGGAATAAGCATATTCTCAATACTTTTCACTCTCAATTTATTTATTTTACCCGTTTTGATATTCCCCCTGGGTGTACTTTATATTTTCAGAAAACCTAGGAAAGACTTATTGGGAAGAAGTTCGTTGAAGGACACGGGTATAATTTTAGGTAATTTGATATTTATCTATATTCTTATATTAATTATTGCATCATAAAATAGTGCTAAAAATTGGTTGTTAAAAGTAAGAGTAAAATCGAAATAAAGTAAAAAGGTTGAAAATATGTTTGTTCATATGTCAATTCATCATCCACGGAAAGGGAAAGAAGCATTTCTAATTGACTCTATGCATCGCTTCGGTAAAGCCATGGAAGAAAAGAAAGGTCTTATTATGGCTCATACAACTAAAGATGAAGAAAAGAATTGTCTTATTGGATTTGCCATCTGGAATTCAAAAGAGGATTGGCTAGCGGCAAGACCAGCAATGATTGATGCTGTAAAGGATGATCCATTCGAGGAGTGGGAAGAAAAACCTCCAGATGTATATCACTTAGTTAAAGTATAGATTGAAAGTCAATGGATATAGTAAGTCAAAAATTTCAGAAGAAAACAAAATTTCAGAAAAAAATTAGTGATAAAATATCTCAATGCTTAACATGCGAACGTAAATGTAAAATTAAGCTAGGAAATTCAGGTTTTTGTCAAACACGTAGTAACCTTGGTGGAGAGATTTATACCATTGTTTATGGTTTAATCCCTGCACTATCTTTTAATCCAATTGAAAAGAAACCTCTGTATCATTTTTATCCAGGGTCGACTGCTATTACTGTTGGAACATATGGTTGTAATTTCAATTGTTTTTGGTGTCAGAATTATCATATTTCCCATCCAAAAGAAAATATTTCTAAATTAGTGAAGAATTCAAACGAATTTATATCTCCAAAAAGTTTAATTGAACTGGCAAAACAACATAATTGCCAAGGAACTTCAATTTCTTTCAATGAACCTACTTTACTTTTTGAGTATTCATTAGAAGTCTTTGGATTAGCCAAGAGAGAAGGTTTATACAATACATATGTAACCAATGGCTATATGACTGAAGATGTTTTAAATGATTTAATCAATAACGGGTTGGATGCAGTCAACATTGATATAAAAGGAGATTCTGAAATGGTTAAGCAATATTGCGGTATAGATATTCAATATGTTTGGAGGAATGCAAAAAATGCAAAGGATTCCGGAGTCCATGTTGAATTGACTACTCTTTTAATAGAGAACTTCAATACAGATAAAAAAATCATTGAAAGTATCTCTGAAAGGATTATTAAAGAGCTTGGAGAAGACACTCCCTTTCACTTAACTCGCTTTTTTCCCCACTATAAATCAAATGAATATGATTTGTTTGAACCAACATCACTAAGAACTCTTGAAGAAGCATATGAAATAGCTAAAAAAGTTGGCTTAGATTTTGTATATCTAGGAAATTTACCTTTCTCAAAATATGAAAATACATTCTGCCCAAATTGTTCTAAAATAATAATTGAAAGAAAAGGCTTTGAAATTCGAAAAGTGAACTTAGATATTAATGGAAACTGTAGCAACTGTGGTAGATTTATAGTAATAGTGTGAAGTTTAAATTTTAAGTATTTACTAAACTTTGAAACAAGTTGTTTTTATCAAATAAATTAAATAGAAACATTATTTTTTGATGACAAATATTATTTCTAGATAAATCACTTCAATAAATTATGAGTGAACATTACGCTGAAGTAAATGGAATAAGAATCTGTTATGAGATAAAGGGTGAAGGAGATCCCGTTTTTCTCATACATGGATTTGCTTCTAAAAAAGAAAGTTGGTTACCTCAATTTGATCCTTTATCTAAACACTTTAAAGTAATAAGATATGATAATCGCGGATCAGGAGCTTCTGATCGACCAGATCATCCATACACAATGGAATTATTAGCAGATGATCTTAATGGGTTAATAGAGTTTCTTAAAATTGATAAAGCTCATGTTGTTGGTCAATCTTTTGGTGGTATGATCGCACAGCATTTTGCTGTAAAATATCCACATAGAGTGAATAAACTAGTTTTGATTAATACTATAGCTAAATGGCCAGAAGACAAATCAGGATTAGAGGTTTATATAAACGGTCAAATAACAAAATACGAGAAGAGATTAAAAGATCCTGTTAAAACTTTCTTTGATTCTGCTCCGAGTGGTTATACTCTAAGATTTAGGAGATTAATGAAGGAAGATATAAAAAGGAAATTTTTTGGTCTTTTCTCAACAGAAGATTTGATAAAATATACAACTTTTCGTCCTGCAACCCCACAAGATATAAAAAATCAAGCTCATGCTCTTGGAACTCATAATATATTAGATAAATTACATGAAATTAAAAGTGAGACTTTAATTATGTGTGCATCAAAAGATAAACAAATGCCAAAATCTGGAAATCAAAAAATTCATGAAAGAATACCCAATAGCAAGTTTATCGTAATTGAAGATGCAGGTCATGGCTCTACTAAAGAAAAGGCTCCTGAAGTTAATCAAAATATAATAAACTTTCTTAAGCATTAAAAAAAAGGGTGAAAAAATTGAAAGAATCTTATGCCGAGGTTAATAAAATTAAAATCTGTTATCAAGAAAAGGGAAAAGGAGAACCGGTTATTCTAGTTCATGGATTTGGAAGTATGAAAGAAGGATGGATAGGACAATGGGAACCATTATCTGAACATTTCAGAGTAATTAGATTTGACAATAGAAATGGGGGGAAATCTGATCGCCCAAGCGTCCCAAATAGTTTGGATATGCTTGCGGATGATGTTAAAGGTTTGATGGATTATTTAAGAATTGAGAAAGCCAACATTATTGGATGGTCAATGGGAGGGATTATAGCTCAAAAATTTGCAATAAAATATCCCAACTATATAAAAAAGCTAGTTTTAATAAATACTGTAATGGGTGCTCCAGATGAAAAAGGTGTCGAAATAATTAGAAACAATTATTTAGAAGAATTAGAAGAAAGAAAAGAAGATATAGTAAAGGCATTTTGGAAAAGTGCACGTTTGGGTTTTCACATTAAATTCAGAAAAGAAATGGAAGCTAATCCTAATAAAAAATTCTATGGATTATGGTCTGTTAAAGATTTAATTGAACTCCAAAATTTAAATCCTTTAACTCCTGAAGATATATTAAATCAATCTTACGCACTCTTTCCACCAAATACATACGATGAATTAAAACAAATTAAACTCCAGACATTATTAATTGCATCTACACATGATAGATTGACTTCAAGTAAATCTATGATTGAAATGCAACATGCGATTCCAAATAGTACTTTAAAAATGATCGAAAATGCTGGACATAATTCACCTCTCTCAAGAGCTCCTGAGGTAAATAAAACGATAATTGAATTTTTAAAGGAATAACTTTTTTAAATATGACTGAAGCTTATGCCATTGTAAATGGAAATAAAATTTGTTATGAAGTATTAGGTAAAGGATATCCAGTTATTCTAGTCCATGGGTTCGGTGATAAGAAGGAGCATTTTCGTGCACAAGTAGGAGATTTATCAAAATATTTCAAAGTCATACGATTTGATAACAGAGGTGCTGGGAAATCAGATCGACCAGATGGACCGTATACTATGGATTTGTATGCTGATGATGTGAACGCATTAATGGATTACTTAAAAATTGAAAAAGCTCATATAGTTGGTCATTCGTTTGGAGGTATGATTGTACAAAATTTTATGTTAAAATATCCTAATCGTGTGAAAAAGGTTGTCTTAATAAACACAGTTCCTGGATTAAGCAATAAAGCGTTGCTTAATGAAAAAGGGTTTGAAATGTATCAAAATAATGCAATTGAGGGTTTAAAAAAGTTTATGGAAGACCCTCTTAACAACTTTTTACAAGGTGCTAAGTATAGCTACTCTCGTCCTTTTTGGAAATTAATGGTACAAAATCCAAAAAAAAAATTCCATAATATATGGTCTGTTGAGGATTTAGTAGAAGAAAGGCTAACAAATCCCACTACAGCTAATGATATAAAAAATCAGTTAGCAGCTGTTAAAACTCATAAAGTTTATGATAAACTTCACGAGATTAAAAATGATGTATTGATCTTATGTGCTGAAAAAGATAAAACTACCCCCAAATTAGTGAATCAGAAATTACACGATCAAATTCCAAATAGCAAATTAATAGTCGTAGAGAAAGCAGCTCATCAATCCATTTTAGAAAAAGCTCCAGAAATTAATAAGTATGTTATAGACTTTTTATTGGATTAAATTTTTTTGCATCCATCTTCTCTTATTATTTGAGTATATCAAATATAGGATGATACTTATGGTTGAATTATTCGCAAATGTGAATAATGTTAAAATCTGCTATGAAATTCATGGGCAAGGATTTCCTTTAGTTTTATTGCATGGATTCGCTATGTATAAAGAATTCTGGATTGCTCAAGTCAAACCTTTATCAAAAAATTTTAAGGTGATTACAATTGATAACCGTGGATGCGGAAATTCAGAACATCCTACGGAACCATATAATATGGAAATATTGGCAGATGATTTAAAAGTATTATTAGAACATTTAAATATTGAAGAAGTCCATATTGCTGGACATTCACTAGGAGGTATGTATGCTCAACATTTTGCATTAAAATATCCTAAAAATCTTAATAAATTACTTTTATTGGCAACCTTCCCTAATTTACCATTAGATAAGTCAGGATTAGAAATGTATAAAAAAAGCCAGTTAAAAAGTTATGAAGAAAAATTAGTAGACCCAGAAAAAGCTTTTTATAATAAAATGAAGCAAAGATTTTCTCGGGGTTTTTACAAGGAAATGGTAGAAAATCCAAAAAAGAGATTCCATGATTTATTTACAACTGAAGAATTAATGAATAATGAAAAAACTAAGGGAACCTCAAAACCCCTAGATATTTTGAATCAAATTAAGACTATAGTAAGGCATGACACTAGAAATCAACTTCATGAGATTAAGCATGATACTTTAATACTGGCAGGTGAAAAGGACAGAATAGTTTCTAAGATTGCTAGTGAAGAAATGAATAAATTAATACCAAATAGTAATTTAGAAATCTTTAATGGAGGACATTACTTTCCTCTAGAAAATGCTCCTGCGGTAAACAATACGGTTAATGATTTTTTATTAAGAAAGCAGAAAATTTAAATCGAGAGTTTATTCTCTTAAATTCTTAGTTTTGTATTTCTTCAAATCTAGATTTTGGAAAGCCATTATACATGGAGGTAAAGCTATTAATCCTATCAGAATACCTAGCCATAAAGGAGCAAAAGTATCTAACATAAAAGCTGCTGTTATCGGTCCTATAATCTGAGCAACCATGTCCAATGCTGAAGATAATCCATTTATTTTACCTTGTATTTTAGGAGAGACTGTTTGGCTTATTTTACTATTTAATGGTCCGCGACTCAGTGAAGCAGCAAAACTAACAAACATTAATAGTATAAATAGCATTACTACATGTGGATACACTCCGAATAAAAAGAAGCATATAACAAAGATTAAGAGCCCTAATCTTATAGCATTTGTTTCTCCTAATTTCTTAACAGTTGGTTTGAAAGCAGTAAATCTTATAACAGCTCTTACTATACCACCCATCATCAAAATAAAGGAAATCTCAGGTGGCTGGAGATTCAAGACATTTGCTCCAAAAAATGAAATAGATGACATTGCTATCATGAAAGATATTGTATGGAATCCGAATAGAATTAGAAAAAATACAGCATTTTTATTCTGTCTGATTTTCTGATCTACTTTGATTTCAATCTGTTGATGATGAATTCTTTTTTCTTTTGGCCAAGATTCTTTTAACAATATTATGGTTAAAATCATTGTGATTATGGAAAGCCCTGCCGCAAACAAACCGGGTAAAAAAATTCCTCCTAATGTAAATAAAATCCCTCCTATGGCGGGACCAATGAGAGATGCCAGGACGTGTGCTACTCCTACATTAGCCATTTGAATACCTCTGTCTCTTGGAGGGACCTCATCGCTAACTATAGCTTTAGCAATAGGGAAATTTCCTCCAAAAATTCCATCAACCATCCGAGAAATAAATAACATTTCTAAAGAAGTAGAAAAGGCCAACATTATAAAAGCTATACATGTCCCTAGCTGAGATATCAAAAGTAATGGTCTTCTCCCAAATTTATCGCTTAGTTTCCCTAGAATAGGTCCAAATATAAAACCAAACATTGCATTTACTGAAAACACTAAACCAATCATAGTTTGTGAGGTATTAAATAACTCTTTGAAATAACCAACCATTGGAAAAATTAGAGAGAACCCTAATATATCAATAAAAATTGCGATCCATAGGGGTAGCAAAGATCTATATTTAAAGACTTTCTTCTTGTTATTACTTTGTTTTTTCTCTTCCATTTCATCTCATTATTTTTCAATTAATGAGAAATTAATGCATTCTTAATATTCCCTAAAATTATGATAAAAAAGATATTTTACATATTAAATATATCTAATCTAAGTAATTCTTCATTTGAGAGGTATTGTAAATTTTTGAGTGGCAAATGTTAGGCCTCTCTCTTCAATATTTCCACTTTCAGGGTTAATTTTATAGGGTTTAACTGAAATAGAAAATAAATCTTCATTTGTAGTCCAACATGCGAGAACTAAGATATTTTTTTTCTTAAGAACTTTATCCATAACGTAGAAATCATGTTGCGGTCCGTATTCTCCCCAATATTTACCGATATAAAGTCCGTTAAGAAATATATGCACATTATGTTTACCCTCTAGATGGATTCTTAACGGTATTCTTTTATTTTCGTCAAGTGTCCAATCAAATGTAGTTTTAAACCAAACAATTTGATCTTGGGGTGAAATAGAAGGATCTCCTTCAAGTTCAATCCAGTCATCCCCCTTTCCCAAATGATATTCGAATTTTTCTCCTGGTAACCCTGCAGTATTATATGATTGTTCAAGTTTAGTAACATCAATTCCAGTAATAAACCACTTTTTCTTCTTAATTCTTCTTGAGAACTTTGCAGAGATGATCCCTCGTGGATTTCTTACATCACATACTAAATGTGGGATACGACTATGTCCTAAGTTTTCTGTAAGAACATACAAGATATTTCTTCCAATTTTTAATGCATTTCCAAGTTTGTATTTTTTCTTTCCAAGAAATGTTGGATCTGGTCCATTTTTCGCTCCAGGGAGTAAGTAGATAATACTATAAGTATTGTGACCTCCAATAAATTTCTCATTTAACCATATAGCAGTTTTATTTCTTATATTCAATTTTATATTTATTTTTATTAATTTTGAGACTTCAAATTCACATTTATAAAGGATATGTCCACTAGTAAAATGATGATCAATTGGATCTTTTTCATTTTTAAAATTAATCTCTTTCCAAATCTCAGAATGATCATTATTACTCCAATTAGTTCTAAGACTATACCACTTGTTTAGTCTGATAGGTAGAATTTCAAATTTTGGATTCAAAACTTTTCTATATAATCCAGGAATGGGAATATTTTCAATTCTTTTAAATCCAGTGATTTCATCCTTCATTGTTAATAGTAGAACTGTTTGGTTCTCTAAAGATTCAATAAATAGAGAATCATTTTCAAAATGAATTGAATATGCACCCCATGATACTTGCAATTCATTGCTAGAAAAGTCAGCATTTAATGTTAAGGCTTCTTCAAGCGATAAAACTATAACATATAAGTTCTGATTATCTTTATTTGTAATACAAAAATATCCTTTACTTGGGAAAATAACTCTTGTAATTCCACCTTGCTCAAGAGCCCTGCAATTGCCTTTAACGCTTAGATTAGTACTTTTTAAAGTTAATTCTCCACCATTCTGATAACATACCAATAGCCATCCGTTATGATATCTTCCTTTAATAATTATTGGTAAAGAACAAAATACGATTGTAAAAACACCTATTTTATGATTTCCAATAGCTATAAACGAATCTCGTAGATTTAATTCATGAGAACCAATATAAGGTGTTTCTAAATTCTCAATTAATTGAATTTTAAAATCTTTTTTTTTATTTTTATTGAAATTTCTAAAAAAGATAAACCGTGTTCCATCCCGACCAATTCTTTCTGAATAATAAATCTCTTCCTCACTACATTTTATAGATGGTATATCAACTAAATCGGTAGAAACGAGACTTTCATTAAAACTATTAATAAATAAGTTAAATAACCTTAGATGTCTGAACCGACTTGATTGATAACCAAATTCTCTTATACATGCAGAATAATCATAACTAGAATAAACGTCAAGATCTGGTATAGAGCCCCAAGATGTCCCTCCATAAAACATATAAAGAATCATCATTGTAGACCCCTGTGCGGCTAGACTGTGTTCCAATATTTTCTGGAAAGTATGTCCATAATAATCATATAAGTCATCAAATCCATATTTAATACCCCAATGGTTAAACCAACCTCCTTGTAGTTCTGGAATGAATAATGGTGAATTTGCAGCACTCTCTCCAAATGACCTTACTTTTATTTCAACATTATCAACTCTTCTTTTAAATTTTTTAAAGGACCACTCAGGGATAGGAATAGTTTTAGGAAACTTGGGAGCAAATATTACATATTTATCAAAACCATACAAATCTACAATATCAACCCATGATCCTTCATCTCGTCTATCATTATGGAAAATAGGTACAGTTATTCCAAATCTTCGAGCAATCTCTATAAGTTCCTCGATGTATCTCTTAAGGCCTTTAAATATTACTATTTTTTTATCATACTCATTTTCCACTTGAAAAGCTAATACACATCCTTTTGGATTTTCAGTTATTTGGTGATTTAAAATAATAGAAATGAATTCCTCATACCAATTCCTGCAATATTCTAAATACTTAGGATCATATTTCGATTTATATGTTCTCTTAAGATTTCTAATCATTACATCGCGTTTTGCTAGAAGCCATCCTGGAAATCCTCCTGCATTTGTCTCGGCACATATATACGGTCCAGGAGCTACAAATACATAAAGTCCCAATTGCTCACATAGGTTTAATAAATAATCTACATCTCGATTATCAGTAAAATAAAACTTCTTTTCATTTGGATTATGATAACCCCAATGAAAGTAAATTCTTACACAATTTAAACCAGCAATTCGATACATTGTAAGTATATCATGCCATCGTGCTCTATCTGGACATCGCCAATAATGAAATTCACCACCCATCAAAAAGATTCTTTTTCCATCTATTTTTAAACTGTATTTATCCCAAGTTATTTCTGACATTATTCAAATTTACCTTACTATATTGATTCAATATCTGCTTGAAATTTGCTAAGGGATATAATAGATAATAATATTATGACAATTGATATTAGAAATAATAAAGTATTCTCAAATTTTTGTTGAAATACAAACAAACCAGCCAAAACAGGCACTAATAAGATAATTGCGTTATGAATCGGAACTACAACAACAGCCTTAATTTTTTGAAGTGCAGTTTGAAAAAATACAATACTTACTAAATTAAAAATAATCATTCCCCAGAAGCCAAAAAAAAGCCAGATGTGTAAATAGTCTAGCCAAAAAATTCCAAATATTATTTCCCAAAAAAAAAGCGGATTAATATTAGCATCATTATAAGCTTGAGCTAGAATATTAGTAAACGTGGCACCAAGTGAAAATAGCAGTGACCCAATAAGCATTATAAAAAATCCTTCTAATCGTGTACCTCTTTTCTTTTTAGAAACTATGAAGGAAAAAATACAGATAAGGATAATGATAGTCAAGAATGTAATATATGGTAAAATGAACTCAGATAAATTAATGCTAATATCAGAAATAATTGCTAATCCAATTAGGATTGGAGAAATAATAAGCAATGTAATTGAAATTATTTCAAAAAGAGATATTTTCTCTTTAAGTATTCTGATTGCAGATATAACAAAAATAATTAAACCAACAGTAGATACAGGTTGCACTACAAGTATTCCAACCATCCCCATAGCAATTACATAAGGAATCAATCCAAATAAACCCAACAGGGTTCCAGTAAGCCAATATTTATTTTTGCTGAATTCTTTAAATGTTTTTAGCAGATTTCCTATACCTTTTTCAATTTTTATCTCAGAAGATTCTTTAAGACCTTTCTTTTGAAGAACCATTCCAAAGTTAAAGCAAAATGTTGAGATCATTGCTATAATTATTCCTAGGATTGTGGTCAGAATGTCAATCATATGTTAATTAAAAAGCATACTTCTAAATAACTTTATATAAATATTGGGTTATAGACGAAATTTTTTAGATATAAATTTTCCTAAAATCATGAAAATAACCCTTTTTTATTTAAAATGAGAGTTTTTGTAATAGAAGATTTTTTTGGGGTAATTAAATCAGTTTAAGAAACTTATTCTTGAATATTATATGAAACAAGCCAAAAATATTTTAAAAGTTTTATCTTAAAATTTTTAATTTTACTACCAAGAGTTTCGAGAATTTCTTGTTTAGTAGGAAAATTTTTCAATATTTCATATTCTCGTCCGTCTTCTAATTTCCTTATCTGATAAGTATTTCCATCATTGTCAATTCGAATTATTGGGGTAGAGCTTCTCTTCACACTTCGATTATCAACAAAAACAACAAGAGCATCTGATTGAAGTTTTGATTGAAATAAGGCAAGAAATCCTTTTAGCTTGGATTTTAATACATGAGACCACCAAAAACCAGCAAAACCTGCAGAAAAATTATTCTGAATTTTATTTAATGAATAAACATCATCTTGAACAAAAATGACCTTATCTGAAGGAATCTCGCGGCTTTTCGCAATTTGAAGCACTTTATTATTTATATCAACAGCAGTGATAAATTTTGAGACAGATGCAATTGTCTTAGTCCAATAACCAGTTCCACATGCAACCTCAAGTACTCTATGACCGCTCAGTAGATTCTTTAGCAATTTATGAAGCTTTTTAATATCCTTTTGGCGTTCAGGTCTCAAATACGTTTTATCATATTCATATGCTCTATCTGCATAATACTGCTCGATATCCTTATCAATTTTTCTTGACATTTATATGCAACTTTAGGTTAATTATTATTATATTTACTAATCATATTTTATATTGAAATGAAAAATTTTCTAATTTTAGGGTATAACCAATTTTTTTTTATAATCACTCGTCAATAGCAATATTATGGAAAATGAGAACATAAACGATTTTAAAAAATCAATGGAACAAGAAGATAAGAGGGTTGTAAAACTTCCAGCTTTAGATTTTTTTAAAATAAATATTATTAGCTTCCTAGTTCCATTATATGTATGTCTGGGTCTCTTTTTACTATTCGAATATGGTCTTATTGACTTAGTATTGGGTTTCGATAATGTACTACATATAATAATACTTCCAGGATTTTTATTTTTACTATATTATATTTATCTTATTTTAATAATTGAATTTACTGCCTTATGGACGAGACGCTGGAATAAAAAGTATCCTCCAGAACAGGGTGTATTTGCTAGAGTTCTTGATGATCCAAATAGCCCTGAAGGAAAAATGATAAAATATTATCATAAGCGAGGATTTATAATAAAACTACCAATGTGGTTAACTTCAAAATCACCGTTTCCTTGGCTAGTTAATCGAACTCTTAGAAGAGTTGGTCATAATAAAATTGGGAAGAATGTTATCTATTGCAACAGTTATGTTGGTTTAGAATTCACGGATTTAGGTGATAATGTATTCTTTTATCCTACATCTGGATTATCATCACATGAAGTTAATACGATTTTCGGTAAAATAACAATGATGGAAATAAAGATTAGTAAAAATACTACATTTTATCCAGGGGATATTATGGGTCCTAATGCTTTAACCACTGAAAATAATGTTATATTTCCAAATACGGTTTTACATAAAAACTGGAGAGGCAAACCTAATGAATTTTACTATCAAGGTAGCCCCGGACGTCCAATAGAAATTAAGCATTTAAAAAAAGAAGGTAACAAATTCATTTTTTAGGATATTTTCCATGTTTCTGTAAAAATTCTCGGTATTTGTTCATACCATCAAGGACTTTTCCAGCAAGATCAAAACTTTCAAATACAGGCACATTTCTATTGAGTAATCTGAGTTTGAATTTATAACGACTCTTATATTCTTCAAAGCCCTCTGAAATTTTTAGCATGACACACACCATAGGTTTATTACAAATTCTTTTTGCTTTTCCAATATATCTGATAAACGATTTATTTAAATCTGTACCTTTTTCAAAACCTAATTTTCCCACTAAAGAATCTTCTAAATTTTTAAACCGCTCAGGATCTTTAACAAAAATTATAGCTGAAATATTTGGGTCTTTATCTAAAGTTAAAATTGTACGATAATAAATATGTGGTAATGCACCTTGGGCTCCTAAATCGATGGGATTGGTAAAATTAGTATTTACATCATTCAAGAATCTCCCCATTTTGCTTATAGTTTTTTCTGTTAATTTGGGAATGTTTAGATTGTACTTTTCCAAAGCATCTCCAGCTTCTATAGTGGATCCTCCACCAATACCAATTAAGCCTATATTTCTTGAACTGGGTAAATGAATCAGCTTAAAAGCAGAGGCTAAAGCTGCAAGTTCAACAGAATTATTAACTAATAAACATCCAGTCTGCTTTGCAACTGCTTCCCATATCTTATTGTTTCCTGCTAATCCCCCTGTGTGAGACATAATTGCTTTTCTTGTAGCTTCACCGTAACCAGCTCTCCATAATATCACAGGTTTGCGGTTTAGATTGCACTCCTTCGCACTTTTCATAAATCTTCGCCCATTTTTTTGGCTTTTAAGATTTTCAAGGTACAATCCTATTATAGCAGTTCGATTATCATATAAGAAGTATTCCAAAAAATCAGGATAACTCAAATCGATTGCATTTCCTATGGAGATCAATTTTGAGACTTCCACTCCGTAGGCATCAGCTAATTGAGCGACATTCACTGCCAATCCACCAGATTGTAAAACAGCACCAAAATTTCCTGCTTTTTTTGACTGAGCTCGTCCAATATATAAACCCGCTTCAGGATTATAAACTCCCAAGCAATTAGGTCCAATAATCCTAATATCATACGTTTTAGCTATATCTAAAACTTCATTCTCAAGATTTTTATTTCCAGCTTCAGCGAACCCTGATGCAAAAATAGTCACAAAAGGTACTTTCTTTTGACCTACTTCAT
>JBHLLO010000005.1:0-47651 GCA_048885535.1 Candidatus Hermodarchaeota archaeon | reverse complement strand
TAGAAAAACTTCTAACGTTCAATCAATTCCTTCGCTAATTGAATGTCATCAGTAATAATTCCATCAACCCCAAGGTTAATTAATCTTTCTATATCTTTCCTTTCATTTACGGTCCAAACATTAACTTTTAAATTATTAGCATGAGCATAATTCACTAATTCTTGATTCACACCCGTAAAATAAGGATGAACAGCATAAAATTTTTTTTTAAATACTCTTTTAGTTGCCTTTTTTAAGTCTTTAGAATCTGATACTCTTTCAGAAATTAAGGCTCCCAGTCTCAATTCAGGTTCCATCTTCTGAATTCTTAATAGTTCATTATGGATAAATGAACTAACTATACTTGATTCAATGAGATCAGTATTTCTCAACATTTCTATAACTTTCTTTCCAATATCCTCACACTTTATTTCAATTTGCAATCCAATTTTTCCACGAGTTAACTTAATTACTTCCTGCAAAGTTGGGATTTGTTCTCCTTCTCCTATGTTCAATTGTTTTAATTCATTTAGAGTCATATCTTCAATATAACCTTCCATGCCTGTCAATCTTAAAATGTCATAATCATGAAAAACTACAATTTCACCATCTTTAGATGCTTGAATGTCAAATTCAATATAATCAGCTTGAAGGTCTATTGCTTTCTGAAATGCAATTAAAGTATTTTCTGGTTTAAGTTTACTAGCACCTTTATGTCCAATAATCAAGATTTGAGATTTATCTTCTTCCATATTTTATCGAAACCCTTAGTTCCATTAAGATGAAAAAGCTACCAATTTTTAAATAGTTTTACTTAAATAGTTATTTATACTAAAATAGAGCTGTCAAATATCGTTTTTGAGTTTATAGGATTATCAAAGATTTAATAATACAATCATCTTGTAATAGAGAAATTTATATATCTAATTGAGTCACAATTTTATTGGTTTCCAATAAATTTATAAATCAACATTATTTTCTATATTTCTGGATATTAAAAATGAACTAAAGAGTAAAGTTTTTAAAACATAAAAAGGTGAATTACTGAGTAATGAAATTTTGCCCTAATTGCGACAATATTTTAATCCCTAAGAATAAAAAACTGTTTTGCAAAGCATGCAATCAAGAATTTGATTTAGATAAAAATTCACCAGAGGATTACAAATTAGTCAAAAGAATAAGACATGATGAGAAAGAAGCCGCACCGATTATAATTAAAGAAGGATTGAAAGACGAAAGAATTTCTGACCGAGAACGTAAAGCATATGAGGATCTTTTCGATATCACTGAAGCAGATGGATACTAGCGTTCTTATATAGGGAGTATATACTTGATTAGTTCATTACTTCTTCCTAGTTTTCAAATCAAATATTGAAAAATTTAATTAAATTTTAAACCTTTAAAATAAATTAAATTTAATTAATTATTAAAAAGAATAATTATTTAGCTAAAGTTTAATGAACTGATTTTTATGACTGAAGAAGAAAAGAAGAAGAGGTTAAAAGGTTTTGCAGGAGTAGTAAGTAAACAGGTAGAACCTTTAAATAGTATTGAAAAATTTAAGGAAGATTTCAAGGACACCGAACTTAAAATTCTTTTAAATGCAATTGATGGAAAAATGGCTGCTTTATTAATCATCGATAAAGGGAAGATATATGTTGAAGGAATTGAAAACAAGCCAAAGGAAAATATAAAAAAGAAAGTTGCAGGTTGGGGTGGACGAATACAAGCAAAAACTCAAGTATTTGTAGATTTATTAGGTGGAGACAAAGTTTCAACGGGAAGTGTAATTGGGAAGATTTTAACCGGTAAAATTAAAATACGGGGTCTTAGTAAGGTCTTGGTTTTACTTAAATTATTTAAATACTAAAGTAAACGCTTAATAGAAGTTAGTTTCTATTATCCTTGTTTTTTAATTTTAAAATTCTATTTTAAATACTTTTATTAAGGAGAGCAATTTTTCTTTCAGATCTTCTGGATTTTCATCTTGGATAGATTGCATTATAGCATTCTTATCTTGGTCGTTAATTTCATCATCAGGAAACCTATCCAGAAATGCTCGTAAATATATAATCTTTTTTGATGGACTTTTTTTAATATTTGAAATCAAGTTGTCAAGAATAAATGAAATAGAATCTTCCTCCTCAGTTTCGGATTTACAGACTTCCTCTTTTAAAAACCCTTCCTCTTGTAAAATCTTGTGTTTTTTAATTATATCCGTTGTTATTTCAATTAACATCTCGTTCCTTGTCAACTTTGTGAGTTCTAAAAGATTCTTTTCTAACTCTAAGTTCTTTTGATTAATTAATTTAATAAGAGACAAAGCCTCTTTTAGCTTATCATTTTTCATATAATAAATTACTTTTATTTAACTTTTTAAATTTTACTTAATTTGATCAAAGGAAACGCTATGATTGATCAAAATAAACATAAATTAGATAATTTTCAAAAATTTATTGACTACAAATTCATTGAACCTAAAACCCTCTTTCAGGCACTAACAACACCGCAATTTGGGAATGAAAATAACCTTCCTAATTATGAAATTTTAGAAACTTTAGGAGATGCTGTTATTAAGTTGATTTTTAGCCTAAAAATTTACAATAAAGGTGAGGATGACCCAGGTATATTAACTAAAACGAAACAATGTTTAGAAAACAATCGTACTTTCTCCAAAATCGCTTCAAATATGAATTTAGAGCTTTTTATTTTTACTTCCAATAATCAAAATATTCAAGATACCTCCATACCTGCTGATGTTTTTGAAGCTATTTGTGGTGCTATTTTTGTAGACTCAGGTTATGACTTAAATGTGGTAGAACAAAAAGTCATTAATCGGTTTATAGAAAATTGGGATGATTTCATCAAAGAATCTTCCAACTTTTCAAAAAATGAATTACTAGAATTTTTACAGGATAGACTGAAATATACTCCTAAAATTGAATATGAATATGAAAAATTAGGGCCTGATCATGACCTTCGTTGGATTGCGAAAAACCCTAAAATTTTGAATAAAAATAATGAAGAAGTAATTATAATCCCTACTGACTTAAGGTCTAATGAATTTAAGACTAAGAAAGAAGCTGAAAAAGAGTTAAACAAAATGATTTTAAATAAATTTGAACTAGATTTAAAGTTCTAATCAGTTAGAATCTGAAGGTTTAAAACATTAAATGTATTCAATTGAATCTAAGGAGATAGAAAAAAGAAAATAACTTAATTTCATTATAATATTAAAATAACTTTTAAAATTATTTTTATCATCGAAAATTAATGTTAATGAGTTTAAAGCAATGTCTGAAAATATCGTTAAAAAAACAGCTGAAATGGAGGAATATGAAGAAGAAACTGGTAAATTAGCTCTTTGGAAAGGAAAAGAGAGCAAAGCGTTTAAAAAGTGGCAGCAAAAAAAGCAGAAAGAAGAGATCATAAAACAAAAATTGGAGACCTTAAGTTTTTCTCGTAAGGAAAAAAAACAACTTAAAGAGGCTATTAAACATGGAAGGGAAATAGGGAAGGATTATGATCATCTAATAGTTGCAGAGAATCTCCACAAGACATACTTATTAGGGAAAACAGCAGTGGCAGCATTACGAGGGGTAGATTTAATTATAGATAAAGGAGATTTTATTGACATTATGGGTCCAAGTGGAAGTGGAAAAACTACGCTACTTAACTTAATAGGAGGGCTTGATACGCCAACAAGAGGTAAGATTTTTTTAGAGGGTCAAAATATATCCATGTTAAATGATAACGATTTAGCAGAGATTCGAAAAGAAAGGATTGGTTTTGTATTCCAATTTTATAATCTTTTACCTCAAATGACTGCCTTAGAAAACGTTATGGTTCCTTTACACTTTTCTGGGAAACTAAGCAGAAGAGGGAAGAAAAAGAAAGCCCTTGATCTGTTAAGGTTGGTTGAACTTGAAGAACGAGCCCATCATACTCCTTCAGAACTTTCAGGTGGTGAACAACAAAGAGTCGCTATAGCTAGAGCTTTTGCAAATGACCCTGCTATAGTAATATTAGATGAGCCAACAGGAGATCTCGACAGTAAGACAGGAGTCATGATTTTGAATCTCCTAAGAGAATTAAATAAGAGAGGTGCTACCTTTGTGGCAGTAAGTCATGATGCTGCTGTCTCGGAATTTGCTACTAGAGTCTTCTATATGAAAGATGGAAAATTGACTCATGAAGGAAAAATTGGCGGCTTAAAAGAGACTGAGGCAATGGAATCAAGAAGAAAACAAGAGGCTGAAATTAATAAAGAAAAATGCAAAAATATGATTTTTAAATATTTATTTGCAAACCAAGGTAGAACAGAGTTAAGATTAAGTGATATAAAAAGTAGTATCCCAATACAGATAATTGCAAATTTACCTGAACATTTTAATGATATTTTAGCTGAATTGTTAGAAGAAAACAATATTAATGGAAATTTGGAAGGAGAGCTACTCATTCTCCTTTAATATTATATAATTTTAATTTATAAAATTTCAAGCTAAATGCCAAATATTAAAACCATTTTTAAATATGCATTTAAAGATTTAGGAAAACAAAAAGTAAGAACTACTGTAGGTATTATCGGTGTAATGATTTCAGTGGGGCTCTTAGCTATAGTCCTATTTCTATCTGATTCTATTGCTGTTACGTATGTAGACTATATGGCCATCGATGCAGGTAATGCTGACATGAAAATTACAGTAAGACATTATAATGGTGAGCCAGTAGATCGATCAAATTATTTCGAATTTAATCCATTAGTAGATTCTATAGAAAGTAATTTTCAACAAATTGGTAATTTCATTCCACGTATGAACTTATGGGGAAATACAAATATTTCCGAAAGTAAAGAGTTACCAACACTTACTAATCAAATAACTACAGTATTCATTTCAGCTATTAACTTTACATTAGAGAACGAGATAAATTTTGGAGCTTTTGTTAAGCCAGAAACAACTGAATTATTATCTTTAAGAGCCTTACCGTTAAATCACTGCGTAATTTTTTACAAATTCAATGATGTAATTAAATATGCTGTTAATGATACTATTGAAATTCGAATGGGACTAAGACATGGAAATCAATCATTCTATCGAGTAACAAATTTTACCGTTGATGCCATATTTGATTTTAATTTAAAATTTCCTCTTTACTATTCATACCAACCTTTAATAGTCGTTGATATTGGAACTATTTATTCTATTTTTGGTTCGGAAACATTTCAGGGTAGATGTAGTGAATTGATATTGACCTTTGAAAATGGAAATGAATTTTACGATGCAAGGGATTTAGGCGGGTCTAAAGATCGCGTCAGAAAAATAGCAGGAGACATTCGGTTATCTATAGGAATAAATTCATATAACATAGAGCTACCAAAACTAGTGATACTCGGTTTTTCAGAAATTTTGAGTGTTGGTATTACAATAATTTTTGTGTTCGTATCAATGATAGCAATGCTAATATCTGGAGTGTTAATAAATGGAATATTGCAAACCTCAGTAGAAGAAAGAATCAGAGAATTTGGGATATTTAGAACGCTAGGAGCTACTAAAAAATACAATTTATCAATCGTATTTGTCCAAGGTTTATTATTATGTAACTTTGGTACAATTTCAGGTATTTTAGGAGCATATCTAGCAACTCAATTTCTTATTGTTCCAATCGCAGAGGGAGTTGCTGCTGAGAGTATCCCTGGTTTAGCAGGGAATTTTGCTTTCTCTATTAGTTTCTGGTCTATTTTAATATCATATTTGATGGGTTTAATCGTTGGACTAATAGTTAGTTTATCTCCAGCATTGAAAGTAATGAAACTCCAATTAATTGAATCAATTCATCCCTATCGTCATGAAGATACTCTCTACCATCTACACCAAAAAGCATCAGTTAATTATAAATTAGTGATTATGGGAGTTATTTTGGCAGTAAATGGCGCTTTTGTACTTTTTGTGATCCCTAGAGTTTTAATCTTAGCAGATTTTGCTTTAATATCTGGAGTTTTAATCGCTCTTCTAATAGTTTTTCTTATCGGAACAACTTTAGCAGGATTGGGATTAATGCCTTTAGTATTAAGGTTTTTCATTGGAGTATTTAATATATTTTCTAAAAAATTAGCTCCAGTTTACAAAATATTTATTTTTCGGTATGCTCGAAGAAACGCCACTACTACAATTATTTTCGCTTTTACATTTTCATTTGTGATTTTCACAGCATCAGCAGTTCAATTTCTTAGTAATCAAGTTGAAATTGGAGCAAATTTATCGTATGGATCCGATTTGTTAATAGAAACGATAGGTTGGGAAGAAGAAGAATCCGAGCAACAGGGTCCCTTTGGTCTTCAATGCAATCTTTTTAATGATAACATTAAGCTGCAAGATGAAACGCTTAACTTACAAACAGCAGCATACCAAGTCGATCCTATCCGAATTCTTACTACTGATTTTGAAGAGGAATTACTAAGTATTAGTGGTATTGAGAAAGTTTCAAGTGTTATTGCAAGCCCATATCATCTCACACAGATATATTCTGAGGAAGGGAAGGAATTTACTGCTGAGATAGGGGATTATGCAGGTTTATTTACTCAAGAAGTAACATTACTTGGAATCGATGAGGAATATTCTTCAACAATTAACACAAATTATATAGAATTTACAAAAGGGGAACTTTTTAGTTCTTTTGAACAATTATTTGCTCTAGATAATGGATACACTTGTATTATATCAGAAGGTCTGTCAGTAAGTTTAGATTTAACAATAAATAACCTTATTAGGATGGTAGTTCAAAGGGGAGATGAAAGTGATATATTTACATTTCGGATTGTCGGAGTCGCTGCAACCATGCCAGGATTTCTTGAATATTTTGGTAGATCAGGTGGTGCAGCACAAATGGGGGGAGTTTTGATTTCCCATAATCATTATCTAGAGATTATGAATATTCCTCCTATTCCTTATGTCGATAAAATTTTCATAAAACTAAGTTCTAATGCCTTAAGAATTTCTCAAGTTATAGAAGAATTCATTGAAGATAAGTATGAACCTTATTATGATTTTGAAATTACAAACCTAAAAAGTACTGTTGGCTTGCAACAATCATTTTTCTCAATCTTGAATACGTTTTTTACAATAACCCTTGACGCTACAATTATTATATCTCTATTTGGATTATTATCTTCTTCTTATTCAACTATACTGGAAAGAAAAAAAGAGATAGGCATAATTAGAACCTTAGGTTTAAAAGGTAAACAGATTAATCATTTGTTTACGATTGAAGCTTTGATAATAATGCTAAGTAGTGGAACTGTGGGTGTACTTGTGGGGTGGCTAACAGGATTATTATTGTCTACATCTGTAAATTTATTATCTAATTTACCCAATAATCCTATATTTCCCTGGAGTAATATGATTATTATTTATTCAGTTTCAATTATAGCCACGCTAATTGGCATGAAACTATTATTGAGGAAGGTTCGTAAGAAAAAAATTGTTGATATATATAGGGAGACTATGTAAGAGGTTTTATAATAGAAGATGTACAAATTTGTTAATCGAAAGTTGATTATAATAATGATTTCATTTCTATTTATTTCTCCAATTTCGATTTTAATTTTCATTAGCACTAATCACGAACAAAATTCGGAGGACTCCCAAGAGAATATAGGATTAAAATCCTCAGATGTTGCTGGAACTGATTTATATGCTGAAAAGATAAATGCTTTTGTAGCAGGTAATCAATCAGTGATTAAACAATCGCTCTTCACAAATGATACTAATATATTACCAAATTTTGACGTTCGAGATCCTGCATTTTATAAATGTAACCTTCTGATAAGTGCATCAAATGGAATAAATCCAAAAATATTTCCGAGAATATTAAATGAAAATAACTTTTCTAATCAATACTCTATAAGTTTTAATGGTTTTTCTGGTTTTCTTTACTATGACGAAAAAATAACTGAGAGAGATGCGAAAGTCCGAGCTAAAAGAGCTCTTGAAATTATTAAGAGAAAGTTTGCGATTGACTTAATTATGATCAACGTTTCAAAATCAAATTTTTTCCCATTTATAGGATCTTATCCTGACTGGGAGTTATTTTTTCAAGAAATCACTAAAAATTTACCAATGGATGGTTATTGGAAAGCACTAGATATAGACCGATTAACATCTAAAGATTATCTCCTAAATAATCATATATCTTCCACCATTTTTACACTTAGTTCATTTGATTTCTTCGAAAAAGATATTCTAGATTCAATTAAGCAAGTAAATTTTAATTTAGATTCATTAGATTTATCCTTTGTCTACTCCTTAGAAATAGAAAATCTTTTTGAACAATTAACGGATATAATTGTGGATTTTGAGAGTGTTTATGGTAACATTTCACAATTAATAGGTGATAATCAGACTATATCACAAGAAGATTTTGAAGAATTTAGTGCATTTTTTGATATTCTTTCATTATCTAATAAATCACATTATACTAGTTTAATGATACAATATGAAGGTATGGAAGGAGCTATTAATAGGATTGGAAAAAACCAATATGAATTTGACTTATGGAATGCCTTAAATTATACTGGTGATTCATTGCGACCAAGTGAAAAGATTTTTATTGCGTTAATAGGGGCTTTTATGAGTGAAGTAGACATTAATATACTATGCACTGACATCATTGATGTAACACCAAAATACTTTAATTTATACGAATTTTTACTGGAACAGATTGAACTACTATTATTTTATTCTGGCATTGATTTTGATATGGATACAGTAAGAGATTATTCTTTCGAATTTTTCTGGATCGACAGAGGTGGAATTAAACAGAGCTATATTAAACCAGTTAATTTAAATGATGCTACAGATTTCATTAATTTTTTACCACTATTAGGGTTTCAGGGACTTCCAGGAATTCCAACAGGTATTTTTAACCCCATTGAAGATTTTAGAATTACGTATCTGACAAATACGTCTGAGTCGAATATTTTGATTAAAAAAGAATTAGTAAACGATAATGCTTCATTCGGCGTATTTAAAGATTTTTCTTTCAATATTACCGCTAAAAATGTAGGTAATCAGTCTGTATGGGGCGTAAAGACATCATTTCCTTTAAGTCTTGAAGATATTTTTTCAATTCTCGCTGGTCCATTAAGTGATGATATTATAGATGATATGTGGGAAATTGTAAGAATTGAATACCCCAATCAATACACTTCTTTAGAAGATTTTTTTAATTTTGATGAAGACCCTCGTATATTTTATTTTGATTCGCTAGGACTGGGTTTAATTGATACTTATTATCCCAACGTAAATAATATTTCTAATCTTTGGCCATACAATAGTGATGCTGATTATATCTTGGATATATTCTTTAACACTTATCCAATCTATCTAGCTATTCTTGATCCTGATGAAGTAAAGGATCTGTTTACTAATGAAAATAGTATATGGAATAAAGAAAACTGGAGGTTGAAGGCTGGTGAGAAAATTTCTTATATTTATTCAAATCTTTCTATAGAATCTTTTGATTCGTATACTGAATTTTATAGATTCAATTTTACTATCAAGGAGACATCTCCTAAGCTACCTATTGTAATCTCTGGGATTTCTGTTAACGATACTAATCCCTACATGGCATTATCCAATGATAAAGAAAGTTGGGTAATTGAATCTGAAGAAAAGTATATAAATCAACATGAATTAGAACTTGTATTTATTTTAAAAAATCAAACTTCTATAGATCTGATAAACAACACTTTAGATAGTGTTTCTATTACCATTAATTATACACCACCATTGAACATCATAGATTTCGAAATTTTTGATTTTTCTGTTGAGGAGTATATGGATATGAGTCCTAACTTAATCTCAAGAGAAAATAGCACATCCATTTTTTCCTTTACTAATGTAAACAGGAGTTTAAATTGGATTTTTGACCCTTATGATCTAAATAATTATACAATTATTATACGTATTAAAGGGATGGATTCGACTGCTTTTAATATTTCTATTAATGATTTTGATGCTATTTTCTCTTATCGTGATATTAATGAATATAAAAGTTCAAGTTCTAGAATTATGTATTCATCTAAGACAGGGAATATTCAATATATTCATAGATCTAATTCTATTTCTCTCAGTACTAATAATATGAGTTCTATTATAGCATTTTCATATTTGAGTAATCTCAGCTCTCAAGTAGGAGAAATAAATACTTATATTCTGCATTTTAAAAATATTGGTACCGCAGTCGCCTATGATATTAATATTTCAATCTTGATACCAGGGATTATAAGTGATCGTCAGAATTTTACAATAAAAGATGATCATTTGAACTATTTCTTACCTAAACTTGCGCCATTTGAAGAAAAGGAAGTTAGTTTTAAATTTTATACTCCTAATTCTGAGTCTATCTTTAATTCAATAATAAATTATAGGAATCCCGCTTTTATTAATAATCTAAATAGTAGCAAATTAAGTTCAATACCAAATGAAGTAAATCTATTTGCTTTTATAGACTATATTAATTATTTTCCATTTGTGCATTTATTACAACTTTCTTATAATTCATTAAATTTAAGTCCTTTAATTGGAGACTTATTTAATATTTCAATAAGTATGAAAAATGTAGGCATACAAGAGTTCCCTATATCAGAAGTTAATCTAACTTTAGGAGATCAATTTGGAGACTTAGTTTATAAAAATCCTACTACACTTTTATCATTTAACAGTATTAATTTTACTGCCGAAAAAACGCTCAATTTTCTCTTAAAGAAAAAAGATTGGAAAGCTTACTATTATCCTTCTATTAATTTCATCGACAATGATGAAAGTAGGGTTTTTCAAATTGCATCATCAACCCCAATTGTTCTTGGAAACATTTCACTATTTATCTATAAATCTATAAGTGGAAGTCAAATTGAGATCGGTGATATAGTTAATGTAGAATTAACTGTTAGAAATGTGGGCAATATTTGTATTAAAAATATTACTTTATATGATATAATAAGCTTTAACCAAATTTATTTTGAACTCATTGAAGGAAGTCTAATTAAAAAAATTGATTGTATTAAGGCTAATGAAACAATATATATGTCGTACAAAATTAGAGCTAAATCCCAATCTATTATTACATTAAAACCAGCAAGTGTGGAATACTATTTTTTATTGAAGGTAAAAGACAGATCCAATGAAATTGATGTAAAAATAATAATTCCTAAAATGATCCAGATTTGTTTTGTTCTAATTCCTTCATTAGCCGCTTTAACTATTTTAATCATTCTTCTATGGCGTAACTATACTTATAAATCAAGGAAATACGAATTACAGAGAAATGAGATGTCGCTCTTTAGAAGTGGTCCAAGAGATACAATCCTCAAAATTAAAAATACCTTGAAAGAGGAGATAGACAGACTAGCTAAAGAGGAAAATGGTGGAGGTGGATAAAAAGCTGAAAAAAAAACTATTTTACGTTGTTTTTATTATGTTATTTGTTATTTCAAATATCAGATTGCTTAATTTGTATTTTGATGTGCCCTCCTCATCACATATTCTAGATAGAAATTTCAGTGAAATAAAACCTAAAACTTCGAATAATAATATAACTCATGTTATAGTTTTCTTTAATCAGTCGTCTTACAATCAAAATGTTAAAACAAGATTTCAATATTATGGTGGAATATTAAAGCAAAAAAATGACTGGAATAATATATTTAGCGATTTATCTGGATTTGCAGGCATAATCCCTATTTCAAATTTAACTCTATTCAGAAATGAATTTCCAAATATGAATATTGAAAATGATGAAATTATCGAAACTCAATTAAATTATGCTAATTTTCAATCCGGAGCAAAGAATTCAAGTTGGTATATTAACGGATATACTGGAAACACAGATTCTTCAATAGCGATCTTAGATAGTGGTGTAAATATCAATCAGGACTTTTTAAGAAACAAGGTGTTAGCTGGAGAAAGTTTTGTGGGCGGGAGTCCATTCGTAGATGAATTCGGTCATGGAAGTTTTGTTTCTTCTGTTATTTCCGGAACAGGAATAGATACTTACAATTCAAACTCTCCATCCACTACAAACGTATTCGGGAATTACGCTCATACGGAATTATTTGGATATGATCCAAGCCCTGGAAATTTTACGTTAAAAGTAGCATCCTTCAATACCTCAAGGATAAATTCAAAAATTATTATCAATTCATCATGGAATTTAGCTAAAACTGGGATTGATGGTTTTTGGTTTGAGTTACACTATAATAATATCTTAGTGAATATTTCAGAGAATATTATACCAACTCAGAATAATCTAATTATATATCGCGTCTCTGAAATTGGATTAGGCGAATTTGATTTTTACATAAAGTACCATCGACGAACTAATAAATTTCCAGAATTTTCCTTTAATTCAAAAATCTCATTTTTCCCCGAATTTTATGTGAAATACAATAATCACTTTACTGGTATTGCCAATAATACCAGCATTTTATCTTATAAGGTAATAAATGAAACCGGTTTGGGATACACTTCTGATTTGATCTCAGCATTAGGAAGTTTAATCCAAAATAGGAGTACTTATCATATTGTAAGTGCGTGTCTAAGCATTGGAACCTATGGAGATGATTTTGGTGCGATTAGTAAGGTTATTGATGAAGTGATTAATAATGGGATTATTGTTACTATTGCTGCGGGAAATTTGGGGGTAAAAGGTACAGAATCCACCTTAAGTAAATTAGCTCTCAAAAACAAGGCGATTATTGTAGGAGCTACAAATGATAAAGATCAAATTACTTCATATAGTGGAAATGGTAAAGAACTAGATATTGTAGCGCCAGGTGGTAGTAAACTGTCTAATCATAGAACGATTATTGGGGCAGATTCTAAATCTAACTTAACCACATCAATGGTTGGAACTTCAATTTCTACAGCAATAGTATCTGCAGCAACAAATATTTTAATTGAAGCCATATGGGGTAATTGGAATGAATGGGAAAATCAAGATATTCAAGAAAGAGTAGAAATTATTAAATCCATCTTATTAATGACAGCTACCGATACAAATATCCAAAGAGAAGATGATCCTACCACGATTATTAATGAAAGTCAATATTCCCCCACAGCCTTTTCAGGAACTCTAAGTAGCATAAAAGATGATCATGAGGGTTATGGAAGAATTAATATTGAAGTAGCTATTGATGCTTTAACAAAAGACCTTAAAGTGAACACCTCTAAAAGTAATTATTTATATAGTTCACAAGAAAATCCTCTTGGAAAACATGCATTTGCCAGGAGAGTCATTTTGGTACCTAATAGGCAATATGTATTTAATATTACAGAAGTAGATAGTACTGCTAATTTCGATGTATTCTTATTTTCAAATGAATCTAAAAACAATGGGGAACCAATAATTCTCCAAACATCAAGAAAATGGTATGGGAATCCGAACTCATTTTTCTTCACTCCCAAAAATAATCAAACAGAATGTATTATCGTTATAAAAGCATCTAATGGATATGGAAATATAACATTGAAAATTTCAGAAGTTAGAAATAATTATCCACCTCAATTAAAAGTTCCTGAAATTGCCTATTATGGAGGACTCAAAAATACAACTGTAATGGGATTTCAGGAATATATAGGAAGTTATCACCCTAAAAATTATTCAATTGATCAATATCGATTCTATATTGATTACTATGATAATGATTCCCTGAATGTACCTCCTCAAGAAGTATATGTAAGTATCATTGAACTTTCAAAGAATTTTACCTTATCCCAACTAAATGAATTTGATCTTAATTATACAAATGGAGCCATATTTGTGAGTGATTATATTTATCTAAGAAAACCTATTATCTATCATTACTTTTTTGTTGGTAGTGATGGTTTAAATAAGGTAAGGTATCCAGAAGTTGGCGAATTGTCAATTTCAATAGAATATCCCGATGACAGCGAAAAATTTCCATACAATCATAGTTTTAATAATGGTTTGGGCAATTGGATTTATAATGGTACTGGATGGAGATTATTATATCAAAATAATTATAATGATAATAGATCAGGAATATATTCACACAATTGGACTTCAATGTATTTTGGAACATATCATAATAATCCCTCGAATTACTCTTACCAACCATATCTAATTACACATCCTTATCCAAATGGAACGCTATTTAGTCCTTTATTCGATCTTACACAATTAAATAATCAAACCACAAGTCCATTTGCTAAATTTGGTTTAAGGACCAGTATTAATTCAGGGGATTACATACTATTACAGATTAGTTTAAACTGGACGAATTGGATAAGTTTAAGAATTTATACTAATGAAGAAACTGAGTGGCATATTGAGAGCTTTAATTTAACTGATTATATAGGGTACTTTGTCCAATTTCGATTTTTGTCATTGTTAGATAATAATTTTGATCCAATTAATTACAAAGGTTTTATACTAGATTATTTTGAATTAACTAACTACACAAATTCATATGCTCCAATGATTCTATTCGATATTGATAACGACATTTCTTCACTAAGTGGTTTCAAGTTAGAAAAATTTAGTATTTCTTGTAGATATTTTGATAAAGATAACAATTATCCCGAATTCTTTTATATTGAGATTGATGGAACCAATTATTCAATGATCAATCTAGTGGGAAATTGGAATGCAAATTCAAGTATTAGATTTACAAAGTCATTATTATTAGGGAATATGAATAACCTTTCATTTAGATTTCATACGTCTGATGGGTTATATATAAATACTAGTCATTGGTACAATGCTGATAATACACTTTTTAATTTCATTAATCCCATCCCTAATCAATTTAATGTGAATTTTAGTGGTAAGCTAATTGGATATAAATTCTCAAGCGAATCATTAGCAGAATATTATGTTGATGGAGAACCAAATCCAAAAGATAATACTGCTTGGTTTGGTGGAGATAATTCGTGGCACCCAGTTCACCGTCTTAATCAATTCCATATCTATAGCGGAATTGGAAATAGTTTTGGTAGTGCTTCTCAAGGTTATGGACCAAATTGGAATGCTAATTTGATAACATATCCAATTTATTTGAGAAGCGAATATAATAGCTATCTACAATTTAATTTTGAAATAGTTCTACAAAATGAATACGGAGTTTCACGAGAAAACTTAGATAGCTGTATTATTTATATATCAACAGATTATGGAGAAAATTGGAAAGTATTAAAAAAGTATTTCTATGATAGTGAAATATTGTCAGGAAACGAGTCACTAGTTATTTCAGAATACGCTGATGAGGTTATTATGGTTATGTTTAGATTAAAATCTAATGATATTACTGAAGGGTTAGGATATGGATGGTTATTATCAGAAATATATATAGGTTATGATGAAAATACGGATTTTATAAACCCATCTATCCAACTCATTAAACCTTTAGACCACGAAACTATTAGTTCAATATATTCTGTAATAGCATACATATCTGATAATAATAGAATTGATAGTTCAAGAGTTTATATCTATATCAATGGAATCCTTGTAGAAAGACAATTATATAGCTTTGATAGAGATACGGGAATTCTGCATTTCAATTGGGATACCACTTATTACTCAGATGGATTACATCAGATAATGATAATTGCTTATGATGAGGAGGGTAATAAAGATGAGTCTGTAGTATATGTAAGTATACAAAATGGGTTTTTTAATTGGAGAACATGGGGTCCATGGGTATTAGTTATTATAACTACGATTGTTATTAGTTTTATCTCATATAAAATAGCTAAGAGAAGAATTATAGCCTGGAAACAGAAAAGAAAGAATTTGAAAGCAGAATTTTTTAGAGAAAAAGGAATTAAAAAGGAGGATATGATAAAAAAAATTGAATTAGAAAAGAGAATTCCATTGACACTATATTGTAAGTACTGTAAATCATGGTTTGAATCAAAAAAGTTTGATTATATATGTCCTGTTTGTGAACATGATCAAGTTTATGTTGCTTATAATTGTTTGAATTGTAATAAGTGGTACTTTAAAGATGAACCCGGTGAGAACTATTTTTGTAAAAGCAAAGGCTGCAAAGAAGTAAGGCTAGTAAGGAGAGAAATTGAAGATATAAAAGGAATATTATCAAATGAAGGTATATTATTAAGGAAATTTGATCGTAAAAAAAAAAAATTTAGTATTTTAGATTAATAGAAATTGGTGATCTCTTGGGATTAAAAAGGATTTTATACAAAATTAAAAGTAGAGTTAATCTACGTTTCATGAAACATACTTGGCTAAGTTTAAAGAGAGATCGTGCCAAAGCACTCTTCGCAATTTTAGGAATTATGATATCGATTGTCCTACTAACAGCGATAGGTATGGTTAATGATACTATGTCATATAATTATATGGAGATAATAACAAGCAGCACTGGAAATGCCGACATTATGATTTCTAAAAGGGTACAATCTGATATCAGTTATGATCCTTTTTTTGATGAAAATCTCATAGAAAACAACCTACAAAATATTGAAGGTGTTCAAGAATTCTTCCCAAGGATAATGATGTTTGCTAGAGTATCATCAAATAACACTAATACAAATGCAACTTTAGAGATGTATGGCTTAGATTTTCTTAATGAGGCAAGTAATGGAAATATGGGAGATTTACCAATTGTTGATCAAAATGGTTTGGAAACTGGAAATCTTTATCTAAATGAACCAGAAGTGGGACAATGTGTAATATTATGGAAGGTTGCCGAATTAATGAATGTGACCGTTGGTGATTTCATACATTTAGAATATATTCAAAATAATATTGATTTAGAAATTGTAGCAATTTGTAAGCAAGAACTTAAATTTTCAGAATTTGAAAATTCATTGATTTTGGTTAACATGGAACAAGCACAATCTTTTTTAAACAGACAAAATGAAATTAACTTTATTTATGGAACTCTATTGAACCCCGAATCCATATATGACATTCGAGACGTAGCAGCAACACAAAATAAATTAAGAGAAATTGGAACAAAAATTCAATTAAGATTAGATATTAATGAATTTTCTGTTTCAATGCCAAAATTGGAAGAGATTGGCGCTCAAGAATTCATGTTAATTGCAATGACAGTAATTTTTTGGTTCATTACGATTATTGGAATGCTTATAACAGGAATATTGATAAATTCAATACTATCCACCTCAACAGAGGAAAGAGTTAGAGAATATGGAATCCTAAGGGTAGTTGGTGGTAAAAAGACTTTTCCTATCAAAGTTGTATTATTTGAAGGCATTTTAATTGGAACAATTGGATCAATTCTGGGAATAATAATTGGATTATTGTTAACTCCGCCAGTAGTAAATTTTTTGTTTGAGATGACAGGCTTTCGATTTCAAAATGTAGAGTATGTCATTCAACCTCAAACAATTCTTCTTGCTTTCCTTATAGGTGCAGGAGGTGCTGCGGTTGTTGCATTATTACCTGCTTTTAAAACTGCTAAAATAAATTTGATAAAATCTATTACTCCATTTCGAGCAAAAGAAGAAGGTTGGGAAGTTAAAAAGGAAGGGAGTATGAATGTCAAAAGTTTTCTTATTGGAATCTCAATAGCTACAATTGGAATGGTAGTTTTCATTCTTTTGCCAAACATTTTTGTTACCGGTGAATTCATGTTAATCGCTGGTTTATTCATAGGTTTACTATGTGCTATACTGATCGGTTTAGTTTTCGCCTCTGTAGGTATTGTACCCTTAATTCAACAAATTTTTCTTGGTATAATTAAACCAGCAATACGAAAATATGCTAATATTATCAATATTTCCTTAAAGCGCAATAGAAGACGTAATACTAGCACTATAGTTATGTTTGCAATTAGTTTTTCATTTATTTTTTTTATAACAAGTGTAACTGAAATGGAATCTGAGAATATGTCCTTAAACTTACAATTTCAATATGGTTCAGACTTAGTTTTAATAAATCAAGGGTTAGAAGGAGAGCCTAATGCTATTACATTAGAAATGGCAGAGGAAATTAAGGAATTCCAAGGTATTGATGATGTTGCCATAACTTTATTTAATATGTTTGACATAACATCTGCTTTGTCCTTAATCTATGATTTTAGTGAAGGTGGTGGTTTTTTCGATGAAGAATCAATCAGTGAAGCATTTCTTAATATATTTGAGTTTTACAGGGAACAAGCAGAAAGAAAATATAAGGTTATGGCTTCAGATCTCGTTGAATTTGAAATATTTGAAGCAGGATTTATTGGAATAGAAGAAAATTTTATTAATTTAATAGATAAAGACCTAATCATTTGGAATAGTCCTGGAAGCGGTTTAGAATCTTCCTATAATCAACTTTTTAGTCATAATGACACCTGTATCATTTCAGGAGCACTCGCATCTGTGCTAGGAATAAACGATGTAGGTGAAAAGATTTTAATCTCCTTCTATGAAAACGAAACTATGGACGAAGTCAGGAATCCTTTACTTTTTACTGTTTGCGGAATCTCTGGGGGAATTCCCGGCTTTTTCAATTTTAGAAGCTCAGTCTCAATGGCAGAAGGAGGAGGGGTTATGGTATCTTTAGAGAATTATATGCGTTTGATGGATATAGAAAATCCTGGAGAATCAGAAATGACAGTAGACAAAATATTTTTAAGTTTAATAGATCAATCAGAGGAAACTATAACACAAACTAAGGAAGATATCCAATCTTCTTATGAGGACAGGGAATTTTTTATTGATGATGCAGTTTCAAAAATAACATTTCTAAACGATATGTATGAACGACAGAGTACTTTAATGGAAATTATTAATTGGTTTGCTATTGCAATAGCAATTTTTGGTTTAATAAGCTCGATGTATGCCGTAATGCTTGAAAGGAAGTTCGAAATAGGTATTTTGAGATCACTTGGCATGAAAGTTAAAAATGTTAGAAAGTTATTTCTAATTGAGAGTATGATTTTAATGCTTTCAAGTGGAACTATGGGAACACTTATTGGAACTTTTTGTGCATATATGCTAGAAACAAACTTAGGATTAATAACAGAAATGCCGATTATATTTGATATACCATTTGATATTTTATTACGAGTTTATTTAATTTCAATATTAGTTGGATTTATTGGTATGTATATCATACTCATACGCTTAAGTAGACAAACCGTTATGGATATATTTAGACAAACCTTTTGATATCTTTTATTAATTTCTTTTTAAGAATTCAATCATTTTTTTCCAAGCTATACCTCTATGGGAGATGCTATTCTTTTCTTTAGTTGTTAATTCAGCAAAAGTCTTATTTTTAATTTTATCAGGTATAAAAATTGGATCGAATCCAAAACCTTTAGAACCTCTCATCTCCTCTGATACTCTACCATCTACTCTTCCTTCAAAAAAGAAATCTTCACCTAAAGGTTTGAAAAAAAAAGCAATGATCGTAATAAAATGAGCTTTGGAGTGCTCAAAATCATCAATTAAGCGTAAAATTCCTTCATTTCCAATTGTTTTAAAAACATAAGATGAATAAACACCTGGAAACCCATTAAGGGGATTATCAACAAAAAATCCTGCGTCTTCTACGAAACAAGAGGCATCGACCTCTAGTTTTACACTATTTAATTTAAAAGAACCATTTTCTTTAACCGAATCTGCTTGTATTTCAGTAGTTTTCATATTTAATTGTTTTAATCTGTATGATAACCCCTCATCTTTAAACATTTTAGCAATTTCATTAAATTTATTATTATTCGAAGTAATAAAATAAATCATATCTTCTTCTTTTTCCATAATTAATATAATTAGCTAGAATATATTTAGATATAGGACTGACAATTATAATATGTAAGAAAATTTCTAAACCTTCAATTTATTTATCTAAACTAAATTAAAATTCCAAAATTTTATTTTAGAAAGTTCATTTAGATTAGTATCTAATTTAATATTTACAGAGTATATCTTTGATATCATGGCTCGAATGCATAGTAGGAAAAAAGGAACATCTGGTTCA
Source organism: Candidatus Hermodarchaeota archaeon (assembly GCA_048885535.1). GTDB lineage: Archaea > Asgardarchaeota > Lokiarchaeia > Sigyniarchaeales > SOKP01 > SOKP01. The sequence continues at coordinate 27,689 of JBHLLO010000005.1, read as the reverse complement.
ACAAGACCAGCAAGGCTCGATCGCCCCCCATGGATTGAGTTATCTGGAGAAGAAGTAGAAAATGAAGTGGTAAGATTAGCTAGAAGAGGATTCTCTCAATCCAGGATTGGTATTATCCTTCGAGACTCATATGGAGTTCCACTTGTTAAGGTAGTTACAGGTAAATCAATTAGCCAGATTCTTGAAGAAAATGATATTAAATCACCATTGCCAGAAGATCTCTCTAATTTAGTTAAAAAGGCATTAAGCATTAGAAAACATTTAGAAACTAACCATAAAGATCTAGAAGCTAAAAAAGGTCTTAATAGAACTGAGTCAAAAGTATATAGGTTAATTAAGTATTATAAAAAGAAAGGATATCTTGAACCGGATTTTAAATATGATCCTGAAAAGATAAGAACAATTGTAATGAGGTAAAATTTGTGAGTCAAAAAGCCAGAAAAAGGAAAGCTAAAGTAAAGAAAGTAACATTTAAAGATAAGAATTGGTATCCAGTAATTGGTCCTAAAAGCTTCAACTTTCGAGAAATTGGTGAGATAATTGGATTACCAAATAACTTAGTTGGAAGAACACTAGAAATTTTGCTTTATGATATTACAGATGATTATTCTGATATAAGTTTGAAATTAAGATTTAAAATTGTAGATATAGATTCAGAAAAAGGTGTTTGCAATAGCGTTTTTTGGGGTCATCAATACACAAATGATTACGTACGCTCATTGATTGGAAGAGGAAGCTCTAAGGTTCAAGTAATTATAAACTTATTTACAAAAGATAATTGGGGATTTCGTCTTACTACTATATGTACGACAATTAGAAGAGCCAGAAGTTCTCAACAAATTGTAATTAGAAAGATTATAATGGAAATTCTGAGAGAATTTGCTAAAAATCTCAATCATGAAAAATTCATTAATGGGATAATATACCATGAATTTGAAAATCAAATCAATAGAGTTGCTAAAACAATTTATCCTCTATCTAATTGTACTATAATTAAAAGCAAAATATTTTCTATACCTGAAGGCGGCGAAGATAAAGTATATATTTCTAAGGAAGAAGAATTTGACATTGTGGAAGTGGATGTAAAGCGTACTCGAAAAAGTGAAATAAGAAGAACTGAAAGAATTAATGTCGCAAAATTAGCAAAAACCAAAACCTCAACAGCAACAGGAAGTGAAAGTCAATCAAATGATTCAGAAACAGAAGAATAATTTAGAATCTATCGTCTCTTAATATTTTTAATTGTAATTTAATTCATTAATATAATTTTAAATAATCTATCTTCTGAACGTTAATTTTATTATGAAACAAATTTAAATAATTAATTATTATTAACAAATTTTTTAAAAGGCAGTAATAATGTCGAAAAAAGAGGGAGATCGAAATAATCCTTATTCATTTGACGATTATTTAGTTGTTCGAAATAATTTTAATTATTATAGAGACGATCTATTTCTACAAACTTTAATAAAACATTATGTTCCAAATACTGAATATGAAATCATTAACCGTGATTTAAGTGCTTTATCTGACTATGTTTCGAATAAATGGAAAGATTTAGCTGATAAGGCAGCTGAACTTGAAAATAGATTAAAAGTAACTAAAATAAAACATTATGATGCTCATAATCATCGAATTGATAGGATTGAACGTTGTTGGGAAACAGAAACATTAGAAAAGGAGGTATTTAGTTTAGGTCTATGGGATCCAAATAGGAATACTCCATGGAGTAGATTCGTTAAAATGTTTTTACTTTATCAAAATGGCGAGGCAGGAGTAATGTGTCCTGTAGCTTGCACTCATGGACTGATATGGATTTTGCAGAAATATGAAAACGATTTATCTCAGGAAGCTAACGTAATATTTAATCATTTAAGAGAAGGAAAAAATGGTGAATATGGAAGAGGTGCTCAATTTGTAAGCGAAATCCAAGGGGGTAGTGATGTTCCAGCAAATCTAGTTGAAGCTGTATTCGAAGAAGCTGAAGGTAAGGATGGATTTTCAAATGTATGGAGAATTTATGGTCAAAAATTTTTTTGTTCTGCTGCTCATACTGATTACGCACTTATTACTGCTAAACCAAAAGATGTACCATCATCAACTAGAGTAGCAGCATTCGTAGTTCCATCTTGGCTTCCAGGTAATGAAAAAAGTGAAATAAGAAATTCATATACTATAGATCGCCTAAAACCAAAATTAGGAACTGCTGAATTACCGACTGCAGAAATTACTTATAATGGAGCAGTTGCTTATCCTATTGGTCCTCTTGAAATGGGTTTAGCTGATGTAGTCGGAATTGTTCTTTCTTTATCTAGATTACATGTTGCATTTGGTATGGCTGCAGGAGCCTTAAGAGCAGTAAGAGAAGCTCTTTTATATGCTCAATTTCGAGATGCATTCGGAATCCCTGTATCCTCCTTTCCAATGATGATGAATCAAATTAACGAATTAGATCATTTTGCAAAAAGAACTGCCGCAGGAACGTTTAAAGTATATTCTGAATTCATACATTTTGGAGAAGAATTAATTAGCGGTATAAGAGATCTACAGAAAATTGAGGATTTCGAAGAACGTAAACGTCGATTTAGGTTACGAGAATTGATAATGCTTCAAAAAATAGTTGTAGCAGATGAGTGCCCTAAAATGATAAGAAGAGCAATTTCTTTTTTCGGAGGTCATGGTATAATGGAAGACTTTCTCTCTTTACCCAGGTTTCATCGCGATTCCATGATTATGGAACTTTGGGAAGGTCCAAGACTCGTTTTACTCACCCAAATTCATCGTGATTTTCAAAGAGTAAGAGATTGGTACTCTTCAGATGATTTCATAAGAGACTTATTAAAAGGAAGCGATGAAGATTTAATTGAAGATTATGCAAATAAATTCTCAAAAATAATGTTGCATGACAGTTTATTAAGGAATGATGACGAAACACTTAAAATATGTCGAGATTGGGAAGATTTTTCAACAAATCTATTTATAGCTTATCAAGAACAAGCTCTCAGGGAATTGAACTATAAAGAAAAACCTTTAAAATTTTCTAGATTATTACATCAACTCAAAAAAAAAGATTCTGGATGAGTTGAATATGTTCTCTTCCTTATCTAATTTATTCCTTCTTTAACTTAAAAAAAGTGTTTGGTTTCTTTATTAATTCTCCTTTCGAATTTTGATAAAAAAGAGTATTAGCAGGGATATCTTCATTTACAAGTGTGTGTGCTCCAATAACTGAATATTCTGCTACTTTCTTTCCACACATAATACTTGCATTAATTCCAGTTTGACAATAAGGACCGATTATAGCTCCCATTTTCCTTCTTTCAGAATTTATCATTTTATTATCAATATTCATAGCAATTGATTTATTATCAAACCTTAAATTTGAGATCTTTGTTCCTGCTCCTAAGTTAACATGTTCACATATTATAGAATCACCAATATAGTTAAAATGGGGGATTGAACTCTCTGAAAAGATGATAGAGTTCTTAATTTCAGACATTCCCACATGACAATTATCTTGGATTGATGTGTAAGGTCGAATGAAAGCATTTGGTCCAATTAAACAATTTTTTCCAATAAAGCAAGGTCCTTGGATATACGTTCCTGACCGTATGATAGTTCCCTCCCCAATATACACCTCTCCTGATATAAACACATTTTTTTCTATATTACCTAAATTTTTTCCACTTTGTGTATCTAACACATATTTGTTTACCTCTAAAAGTTGCCATGGTAGACCAATATCATTCCAATAGAAGCCTTTAATATTATATCCATAAATTTGACTATTCAATTTTTCTATAAAAACCTCAATAGAGTCGGTAAATTCATATTCACCTCTAATAGATTTTTCAGTTTGTTTAATCGCAGTGAAGATATTAGATTTAAAGAGGTATATCCCGGCGTTTGCTAAATTACCTACATTTAAGTTCGCATTGGGTTTTTCAATAATCTTTTTTATATATCCACTTGAATCCAATGATATTATTCCATAATTTTGCGGATCTTTTACCTCAATCATAGAGACTATTCCGTCACATTGCTGCTTTTCAAAGGTGGAAACCATTTCATTGAATAAATTTGGATTTACAAATAAGTCCCCGTACATAAGTAGAAAATCATCTTTTTTAACGAAATCTTTAGCGTAACCAGCAGCATGAGCAGTTCCTAAATGTTCCTCTTGGGTAATATAAGTAATATCAATGTTAAATTTGTCTTTACCATTTCTAAAATAATCTTTAACCATTTCCTCTTTATACCCTACAACTAATAATATTTGGTTAACTCCCGCGTTTACTAAACCTTCAATACTATGTTCTAATAAAGGTTTTCCAGCTATAGGAATTAGAGGTTTTGGTCTTGTGGAAGTAATAGGTCTTAATCTATTTCCTTTCCCAGCTGCCAATATAACAGCTTTCATACATATTAAGAAAAGGGCATATTATTAGAAATTAATGATCAAACTCATGAATAATTTCATTTAAGTAAGTAATTAATGAACGATAGGGTTTTAAATCCCCTGAAAAATCTTGTTTTAAAACTTCTTCTTTGGAGATCTTGTCCTTTAATTGTAAAAAAATATCTTTAATTTTGTTAAAATCACCTGAAGCTACAAAATCAAGCGAGTAACCATTAATATCTTCAAATAAAATCAATTTTCTATTTCCATTTTCAGCTAAGTCATGAAATTGAATTTCTTTAATATTCATTTTTGCGCGAATTTGAGTATTCATTGCAATAGTTGCTAATCGAGCAGATAAGTTAGAAGTAAATAGATCTATATTTTCATGACTTACTTCTCTACGGAGATCATTTAAAAGTGATGTATCATATAAATGAGAAATAATAGGCAATCCCTGAGCAGAGATACCACAGTAAATTATTTTATTTTCAATTTGGGCATAAGAATTGTCCAATTTTTCATCTTCAAGTGGATAGCGATATTTTTCCCATAAATAGGCTGTAATTAATTTAATTATTTTAGAGAATTCTGATTTTTTTGAATATTCAATAATTTTATTTGGATTATCATAATTTGCGATTACTTTTTCATAAAACTCATCTAACATATTATCTGCCGCCTCAGAATTGGATAAAAAATCACCTGTTATGCAGTAAAAAAGATTTTGAAATTTGTCACTAACATCATGCTTTATGATCATGCGCTCTCTGCCTTCTTTTCCTTCAAAAAAGATGTTCTTTAAACGCCATACATTTTTGGGATTAATACTCCTAATTAACTTTTCCACGAATAAGACAATTTCAAAGACGGGATATTTATTTTCATTTGAAATGTAGAGAATTTCATCATCTAAAATAATTGCAAACCCAGTTATCATAAGAATAATCTTAAAGTTTTAATTTTACAATTATAATCGTATATCTACAGAAATTTAAAATTATTGAATTTTTTTATTTTTTATGATATTGATGTAACAAATGGATTTAAGATTAAGTTTTTGAAGTAAAAACAAACATTTACAAGAAGTCTTATAATAATTAACTTTTAATAATTCATAATATAAATATAAAATAATTCATCTATTAGAGATGATTTTAACAGACATTTTTTAAAAAATTAACTGAATCTATCGATGAAAATAACAAAGTTAGAAGAAACAAAAAAAATCCAACGAGCTGGTGAACTATTATTCGATTCAAAAGAAGCAATTGTTTTAACTGGAGCAGGTGTTTCTACAGAGTCAGGAATTCCAGACTTTCGCGGAGATGGTGGCATTTGGGAAAAATATAAACCTGAAATCTATGGCAATATTCAAGCATTCCTGAGAAATCCAGCAAAATTCTGGGAATTGGCTCAAGAAGTCGCTCCAAATTTATTTAAAGCAAAACCAAATCCGGGACATTATGCTTTAGCAGAATTAGAAAAAATGGATATTATCAAAGCAGTAATAACCCAGAATGTTGATGAACTCCACCAAAAAGCAGGTTCAATAATAGTCTATGAAGTTCATGGTAATATTAACCGATTTAATTGCTTAGGATGTAAATCGTCATACACCAAAGAACAAATAATGAGAAAACTCAGAAAAGAAAAAAAAGGAGCTCCTTTGTGTGATTATTGTGGAGGGCCTTTAAAACCATCTGTTGTTTTATTTGGAGAAGGTTTACCTAATTTTGAAATATTTCAATCACGAGCATTATCTCAAAAAGCTGATATTATGCTAATTGCTGGATCTTCATTAGAAGTGGCACCGGCATGTGATTTACCTTTATACACTTTAAGAGATGGTGGTAAGCTAATTATCGTGAATGATCAGCCAACCCATTTGGATGAAAGAGCTGAAATTGTAATTCGTAATAAAACAGGAATCGTTCTACCTTTAATAGTTGAAGAGATAAAGAAAATAAAACAAGAACGTGAAAATTATAATTAATTTTTTGTATTTCTTGATAACTTCTGATTTAATTGATGAATGAAGAAAGTTTTATTAAAAAAGATTGGAGAAAAATTGATTTATCCTTTGGTTTAGTGTTTCCAAATCAGTATGAGTTAGGCTTATCTTCATATACACTTAGACTTCTATATTACCTCATTAATTCTTACGAAAATTATGTATGTGAAAGAATATTCCTTCCCTCTAAAGTACGGTATCCTGCCTCATTAAATCATTCCTCAGCTAATGATATAAGGAGTATAGAAAATAGAATATCATTATTAGACTTTGATATAATAGGATTTTCTGTCCATGATGAACATGATCTTAAAAATGTATTATGGATTTTAGAAAAGGGAGGTATTCAACTGTACTCAGAGAAACGCAGAGAACTACTCTTAAAAAATGGATACAGATACCCCTTAATAATTGGGGGTGGTCATGTCATTACTTCAAATCCTCTACTTCTTAATGAAATGTTTGATATTTTTTTCATTGGAGATTGTGAGCCAAATCTTGATGAATTTTTGACTAAATTTCTGAACTATAAAGCTGATAAAATGGACTTTGATACATTTCTTAAGGAAGTGACATCAATTAATGGAATATATGTTCCCAGCTTAAATAATGAAGTAAAGAGAGCTATTTTAGAAAATCTAGATCAATCTCCTAATCCTATATTTCAATTGATTTCAAAATCAGAAAAAGAAAAAAAAATTTTCGAAGAGAATTTTTTACTTGAAATCAACAGAGGATGCCCTTTTAAATGCAAGTTTTGTATATCTTCTTATCATAACTCTCCTTTTCGTAATAAGAGCTATGAAAGTATCTTAGAGACAATCAAAAAGGCCATAAAACATTCCCACTTTGAGAAGTTATCATTAATTGGCTCTTGTGTATCATCCCATCCTAATTTTTATGAGATATGCGAATTTATCATAAGTCAAGGAAAGAAACTGAGTATCCCTTCAATTAGGATTGACCATATAACACCAAGAGTAATTGCTATACTTGAAAAAGCCAATATTAAATCGATAACTATAGCCCCAGAAGCTGCTACTGAATCCCTGAGATATTCATTAGGTAAGAAAATTTCAAATAAGAAGATATTCGAAGTTCTTAATCTGATTAAAAATTCTAAAATTAGAAATGTAAAATTTTACTTTTTAATTGGTTTGCCAGAAGAAACTGATGAGGATATTAATCAGATTATTAAACTGCTAAGAAAGATTTCTGATCTAGGATTTCAACCTAACTCGCTTAAAGTTAATATTAATCCGTTTATACCCAAATTTAATACTCCTTATGAAAATGAAGTTAAATTTTTTTTAATAAAAAATCTTAAGCTAATGATTACTAAATATCAAAAAATTGAACGAGAATTGAAAAATGTGCGTTCCATAAAGTTAAAATTTCAAAACCCAAAAGAGATTATTAAAAAGGCTAGAATCCAAATTATTCTTTCTTTAGGTGATAAGGATATCTCTGAATTATTAGTAAGGTATTATGCTTATGGAGCAACATCTGGAGCTATGAGAAGAGCTGAAAAAGATTTAACACTTCCTATTGATGATTATCTGTTAAGAATACAATCGGGATATAAACCCTGGAATATTAAAATATAATCAATTTGGGAAAATATTTCGTTCTTACAGTTTTAAAAAAAGAATTTTTTGGACAAGTTATATTAAAATTAAATTAAAGTCTTACAAAATAAAAAAAAAGTTATGTATTATTAATTTTTAGGCATTTTTGATATTATTTTCACCCAAAATTATTTAAAGTTGCATCTCCAAATGTATTGGTTCCATTATCATCGAAATTAACTTCATTATTTAAAGCAGTGTTTCCTACGACTGTATTCTCATCGCAATTAGCAAGTTGAATTCTTATACCATATCCCCAACCAGAACCTGTATTCTGAAAACCAAATATTCTATTTCCATCAAGAATATTATAATCCGCATCAGAGCTGAGCCGAATACCCGATCTATAACCTGTATCATCCTTAGCAGCTCCTGTTATACTGTTTCCTGTAATTATGATATAACTTGCACCAATAATACCAATTCCATCAGTTTCTGGGTTTATAATAATATTATTTGCTGCTAACCCATGATCTCCTGAACCAGTAAAATAAATTCCTTCATCTCCAGGATTTACAATAATATTGTTTGCTATTATACAATGTGATCCCACTATGCCTATTCCCATACCATATAAAGTATTTTGAATAGAATTACCTTCAATTACATTATAGCTACCAGAAGATGACACTCCAGTCATTGCTATACCAACGAATGTATTATCATAAATATGTGTTCTAATCCCGTAAGAAACAATTCCATTATTAATTTGGTAAAAGTAGCAATCGCTTATCCAAACGTTGTTAGACATTATGTAAACTCCTCGACCATAACGGTCAGTGTCACCAATAATTTGCATGTTCTCAATATATATAGGATTATTGCTGTTTTCGTCTATCTGAATTACAATTCTATCCATATACGTTATATCTGAACAATCTATTTTAAGATCTCTAATAGTACAAGTTGTAGCACTCGTAACATAAAAGGCAGTCCTATCTCCATTACAATCGACTGTGATTGACCCAACACCTTGAATAATGTAACTGCCAGTGCCATTAATTTCTATAGTTTGGTCTAATGTGATTGATTGTGTTATCATGATTGTTCCAGAGCTAGTACCAATAGCAGTTAGAGCTTCTTGAACTTCTAATCCTGAGGAACAATAATAAATATTTGTTGGGTCATCTAAATTTAATACATATACAATAACCTCATCTTGACTGACGTTATTAGTCGCAGCATCGGTCACTATAACGGTGATGTTATACCAATCATCTGAAACCGAAAGAGTATCCCAATCATACGGTAAGGTTGTTCCAATTTCTGTGCCATTTCGGAGGATTGAAATACTATATAATTCAGTGCCATATACTAAAGCCCTAATTTTAACAACACCTGAAATAGTCTGACCATTGTCAGGATCTAAGATTCCTACGACAATTCCTCCGGGAGCGTCTTTTCCATCAGTTCCATTTACTCCATCAACTCCATCAATGCCATCCTGTCCATCTTGACCTGGAGCTCCTTGTGGTCCTTCTACTATCTGAAAGTTGACTACTGAAAATACTCCAAGCCCCAATCCGGATGCCCCAATGATAAGCGCGATGATAGCAAATATTGAACTTCTATTTTTCATAATAATTTCACACCTCTATTTTGTAAAATAAATGAATATGGAATAACTATCCTTTTTTGTATATAAACCTATTAGGTTTGAAATTACTAAGCTATATCCTTATATATAGAAATATCATATTTTCCCCACAACACTTCCTTCTGATGTGGAAAAAAAATTAAAAAAAAATTATACTTTTTGGAAAGCCTTTTTCGCAGCTCCACATACAGGACATTTTTCGGGGGGAGAACCTTCGTGCGTATAACCACACACAGAACACACATACATCTCATCCACGTTAAGATCTTTTCCTGCTTCAACTAATTCTAATGCTTTTTCATATAATTTATGATGTACTTTTTCTACTTCATTAGCATAATTAAAAGATCTTTCAGCATCTTTAATTTCTTCACTTTTAGCAGCATCAATGAATTCAGGATACATCTTTGTAAACTCATAAAATTCACCACCAATGGCTTCTTTTAAGTTTTCTATTGTAGATTTAATACCACCAAGCGCTCTTAAGTGATTGTGAGCATGAACTGTTTCAGCAGCGGCAGCAGCTTTAAATAAAAGAGCTACGCCAGGATAACCTTCCTGTTCTGCCTTTTTTGCGAATGCTAAATATTTCCTATTTGCTTGAGATTCACCCGCAAAAGCCTCTTTCAAGCCTTCTTCTGTTTTTGTCATATTATATCTCTTAATGATTTTGTTTATATAATTTTAAGTCTAGCTCAGATATAATTTTAATTTCATTGTTATAATTCATAAATTAATAGAAAAAAGCCAGATTCTAACAAAAGAAGAGTATCATTGAAAATATACTATTCATTTAATATTTCTGTTATTTTATTTACAATCTTATATAGATAGAACTCCGCTACGCCAAATTTGGTTTTGGATTCAAATACAAGCATAATTAAATAATTTTCATTGAAGTATTCCGAAAAGATGAGTTCATTATCCTTAGATGTATAAAACATTTTTAAAATGGAATTGTTGCATATTTTTATTCTAAAATCTATTTCTTTCAAAATTTTTCTCAATGATATCTTATTTCGTGGAGAAGAATATAGTATCTTACCTCCATCAGTTAAAAACACTATTTCACTTATTTCATCATTGGATTGGATATTTTTTAGATATTTTATCACTTTGTTTTCTTTTTCAAGATTAAACTCTTTACTTGACATCTCTCTAATAATACTTTTTATAGATTGATCTAATTGGTCGTCATAAATGTATTCGAGCTCTGTTTTAATATTATTCTTCTTGGCATATTTACTGAATATTAAATTAACCCTTGAAACAATTTTTTCAAGCAGAACTGTGTTTTCATCGATATCACACAAGAGGGCATAGAATAGATTTCCTTTCTCGAAAATAATAAGCTTTACGCCTTCACCCATTTCTACGGTCTTAATCTTAGTTCCAATTAATTCTTTGGTAAACGACATAAGAGCCGTAAAATATGAAGATATCAATTGTTCTTGTTCTAATCTAAAAACATCTGTAAAGCTAATTCCATAGATACAAATCCCTGACCTATTGAAAACAAGTAAATTATGAATACTTAAGATTTCAGAAGATCTTTTTATTTTTGAGATAACTGGAGAGTTCTCCGGTATTGACATATCCCTATGTTAGTATCAAAATATAAAAAGCACTAACTTTTAGGAAAAAGTATTTTCTCGGGAGAAAATGTCGTTCTGGTTAAAGCGTCCTAGTTGTATATAATTTATGGATAAAACTATCAATATGTCTAAACGTGAAATAGATAAAAGGAAAAAATAGAAGCCAAATTATAATTCCGATTATTTGTGTATCTATAATTTTTCTTTTATCATAGATTAAATCTGGAAATCGGCGACAAATCAATTTCTTTTCATTTCTCTCGCCACTAACTAATCCTTTTCTATTATAACCTTCTTGATATATTGAAGTTCTAATAAGAGAGCGAAAATCTCTATATATCCAAATAAACCAACCTGCTATGTAATTTTTTGAATTTAAGGTTCTAATTGTGTAATCCAGAACGTATTGTTGTTTCTCTTCACTAAATCTCACCTGTTTTTTCCAATCAGCATGAAACCCATATTTTGCCCCTGCTCCAAACTCAGTGTATATCCAAGGTTTGTTAAATATCGGTGTTCTCATGATGTCAAGAACAAGACTAATTAACTTTACATTCCCAAAATACCATCCAAAATAAGTATTTATTGTAGCAACATCGGCGAATCGTCTTAAAAAATCATGAGATAATTTCATAGTAACATAGGTAATAATTCTTGTATCATCAAGTCTTCGCGCAAATTCCATTAGTTTCTTAATAAATCTTGCACAATCTGAACGATGTACAGGAATTTCATTTCCAACACTCCACCAAATAACACTAGGATGATTAAAATCTCTTTTTATTAACTTGTATATCATTTTTACAGCTAATCTGAAAGTTTCTTCATTTTTAAAATCACAATATTGATAAACTGGGATTTCTTCCAAAATAAGAATTCCTAATTTATCTGCTAATTCTATTAGACTTTCATCATGAGGATAGTGTGCGGTTCTTAAAGCATTAAAACCTAACGCCTTGATATTTAGTATGTCTTCTTTTCGTTTTTCGTAGGGGATTGTTCTTCCATAAGGCATATATTCTTCATGTAGACTTACTCCTTTTAGCTTTATTCTAGTATTATTCAAATAAATATGTATCCCCTTAACTTTAATTTGCCTTATCCCGAAATAAGTTTCAAATAATGTAGTATTATTTGCCTTAGGGTGATTAGATAATATTTTTAAATAATATAGATTCGGGTTTCTTGGAGACCATAATTTTGGATGATCCAAATCCAAATATACTTTATGAGGTCCATTAACTTGAGAGCATTCTCCTTGAAGTATAACTGTCTTGAGATCTGAATCCAATATTTGCCAATTTAAAGAAAATTTACCAAGTACTTTAAAATGAATTTCTACATTTGCCTTATTTTTTGAAATTATTGAAGTTATAATTTTTACATCTTCCACTCTACTTCTATGTATAATCAATAATTCAACGTCACGATAAATTCCACCCCAATTAAACCAATCGAAGTGAAGAGAAGGTAATCTTTCTTTTCTCCGTAAATTTTCAGTACGAATTATTAAAACATTTTCTTTTTTTAAGTTTAAATCTTTAATTCTGAAAGAGAATGGAAGAAATCCTCCATCATTTTCTCCTAGAAAACATCCATTTAACCATACTTTTGTATTATAATTACTTGCTTTAATTCTGAGTTTATAAATATGATTATTTAAGTCTACTGAATTATTAAACTCAAATTGGTAGAAATGCCAAAATATTCCCTCAAAAGTCTCAAAACCTTTCAAGAAATTAAAACTTTTTGGAATCTCTATGTCTAATAATTCCGGATCATTTACATCATAATTTTTAGGGTTAGTCCACTCCTCTATTATTCCAATATCATTAAAATCGGGTCTACATTTCCACTTCCCATTAAGAGAAATTACTTTCATCTTAATTTATCCTATTCAAAGAATTTAGGCTTAGTATGTTGAACTTAAAAAATGTTGGAAAATATAATAATGAATCCGTTTAATGAAATAACCTCTTATTATTTCATTTTTTGATTGATTTCTTTTAACTCTACACATTCTTTTTAAAAGTTTTAAAATAAACTTATTTTAAACCTATTTAAATCAGAGAAATTGGCTTATTTTATTGAAAAATTTGTAAACATTCAAAATCTTATAGTATACCACGTAAAAGATTGATTTTTTAAAAGTAAGGCTAGACTGATAATATTAACCTTCTATGATGGTTTTTCAACTAAGTTTAAATATAAGCTAAGAGAATTATATTTTAAATACAAATTTATTTTCAAAACATTTTAAAATAATAAAAGGAGGAATAAAAAATGGCTAAAAAACCTGCACAAGATACTCTTTTCGTTAAAAGCAAAGTAAAGGAATATATCAAAGGTAAGGGCTGTAACACAGCATCGGAAGTTCTCGATGGGAATAAATTAAACTCAATTTTACTTGACTTATTGAATAAGGCTGTCGAACGCGCTAAGGCAAACAATAGAAAAACTGTTCAAGAAAGAGATCTTTAAACCGATTTGATGCTATAGGTAAAAACTCAAATTTAAATTTTTTTTACTATCTTATTTTATTAGAGTTTAAAAAAAAAAAAAAGATTAAATATTTTAATTTTCATGATTCTCCTTTACTTCAATTGCTCAGCTTCCCTCTAACATCGCCATAAGAATAGCTTCCATCATTATCCCTGTTTGTACCCCAACTGACATTGATTCCTCGTATTGGGTATCATCCCATTCATCCTCAGGAATTATATAACCTAATTCATCATTACCTAATCCTATCTGAAATTTATATTTGGCAGTCATTGCCTCCCTTAGGCGGAATCCTATACTAGGTAGTACTTCTCCTGGCATCGTGATCATCTGACCATTTCCAATAGTGATTACATTAACTTCAGTTGTTATAACACCTAACCCAGGAGAATCGACATACCAAGGTTCACCTCGATGTAACATCCCATATTGCATTGCCCCATAAAATTGAATATTTTCCAAGGGAACTGAAAAGATCTGTTTTTCCACGTTAAATTCAATTTTTGGAGGTTCCTTTTTCAACCACCTGTGAGGTTTTAGGGCACTAATAGTGGCATCTGCAAGTGCATAGCCTATTTCTTGAGCTTTTTCAAATGTATGTTCCTCTACATCAGGAGTTATCATACCTCCTAAAGCTCCATTGAAGAAAATCGCAATTCCTCCAAGTTCATCCTCGACTTTATCCCGAAGATAACCTACATAGTCAGATGTTATTTCTAAATTATCTGACCAAAGGACCTCTGGGTGACCAGCGTAATTGATCATAACAGAAATGGTATTGCCTCTTCTATCCTCTAGCTTCATTATATCTAAATCTGGATATACTACCCCTGAATCACGAGAATTTTTCATTAACCCTGGGACTGTCGTTGAAGCATATCTGATTCTTGCCTTCTCCATATTTTGAAATGCTTGAGCAATGCTATTTACTATTTGGTTCCCGATATATTCCATATATTCCCCATTAACACCAGGAACAGGAAATGGTGGTGTCCAAAGTCCAAGGGTATCAGGTCCTGAGTGAGTGTGAGTACAGGCAATAATAATGTTATTTGCATTTATACCGTATTCAATCTCTACTTCCTGCCTTATTTCATCAACGAGATCGATTTGATACCCAATTAAATCAAGCGCCACTAGAACTATCGATGTTCCACCATAATTCAAAATTAAACTCCGGACATAAATATCATCATGAACTGCTGCTGCTGGACGATCTCCCGGATCTCCAAATCCAGCAAGGAAGACGGGAGATTCATCTGGATTTACAGGAATACCGTCAACCGTCATTGGGGTTATTGGTAGTGCTGATGCTCCAGCCATTAATTTTTGTTTAGGTTTTTTACACGCTGTAGCTCCTACAGGAAAAGCAAAAATCGAAAGGCCCATTACAAAGATAAGTATTAAGACTTTTACTTTTGTTCTATCCATTTTTTTAACACCTCAATGATAACAAGAAAACAAATGAGAAAATTTCCTTTATATCATTTAAATAGCTATAAATTTGGTTTTTTCTTAGATTTCTACACAATGTATGATAATTGTTAGATATAAAAACCTTACTTATAGATAAAGTATAGCGAAGTCTAATTCTAATTAAAAATCAAAAATTTGATACTGTATTTTCATTTAAATGATTTTTTTTATAAATTAGATATATTACACACACAACTTAGGGAATAAGAAATTCTCAAAAAAATCGCCTTATCCGTTAACCCTACCTTTTCTTAAGTAGAATTTTTTATTCTCCTTTCTCTCCTTTTCCTTAAATCTTGATCGTTCAACTTTAAAGATATAAATATATTAAGTTACTCTTTTTTTGATTCTCTATCGACTATAAAGAAACCAACAGAGAGTACACTTTTAAGTCTTTGCAAATTATCCTTTAAATCTTTTACTCGTTGATAGGGTCCTGAAACAGCTAGAATTTCCAAACATTTTTCAAATTCTAGGTGAACGTGTAGAGTTGAAATAATAATATCATGAAAGTGGTGTTGAATATCAGTCTTTAGTATTTCATCTGTTTGTTGAATGCTTGAATAAACAGGTCTTGATACAAAATCATGGGTGTGATGAGAATCATCATGATCTATTTCATGAACATGATTAATAAAATCACTTTTTTTGGTAGTACTAATAGGAGCATCCTTTTGTTCAAAATGCTTGTGTGTCATTATAATAGAAATGCACCCGACAACATTTCCTGATAATACAGGAAGGTTTTCTTCACTGACCATTAGGGCTTTCATTGCTTTCCTAATGGCATCAGATCTTGATATATTGATGTTTTCTCTAAATCTTTCAAATTCTTCATAAAGATCTTTAGGAAGAGAGATCGTAAATCGTTTATATTCCTCCATATTTCCCAAAATATTATAATTAGATTAAGAGTTTATTTCTTTATAACAATCGCAATTGGGACCGACGCTTCACGCCATTGAGCAATTTTACCGGAATATTCAAGGTCTAACTTTACCCGACCATGATCTCCTAAGATGATCATTAAGGAATTTGGTCTTAATTGCTTATAATTGCCTAAAATCCATTTATCAGTACGTAAAATTAACTTGTCGATTAAATCCTCTGGTGTTCTTTGCCTTAAAGCTTGCTGTTGTTTATGGAGATTTTCAAAATCGAGATAATGCATCCAAGAAAGGTCATAATTATTAATTGTTTTAGCACTTTCGATCCATGTTGCCATATCAGTATCTTTTGCAATTGAATGAGTACCTCCATCATATCTTTTCAAATCTTTTTCCCTACCAATAAAACAAGACTTTTTCCCATTTTCATTAAGATATCGGAGTAAATGAAAACCATTTGGTTCAATTTCAAAACCACCATAAAACATTTGATGTAATACTCCTAATGTATAGGGGTTTTTAGTGGAAAGTAATAACATCATTTCTGATTGTCGAATCATAAATTCAGGCTTATGAAAAGTAAGTTCGAATAAACCAAAATTATCAATGAGATTAATACTGATTCTTTCAATACCTTGATACGCTTCGATTATAGAATCTACTGGTTCTGGAATGATACTGAGAGGTGGTTCAATCCCAAGTAATTTTAAAAATGTAGAGGGTAATTGGTTTAAATAGCATTTAATAGTTTGAAGTTCGCTCATCCTATTGTCCTAAAATTATTAGTTTAATTTAATATTATTAGTTCTTAATAATTATAATAATTATCATAAAATAATTAGAATTTATTATTTTTAGTACTAGCATTTTACCCCAATGCTTATTAAAGAAAACATTATTTAATTTCGTGAAAAGTGAATAATAGATGAAAACATTATATATTGATATGTCTAATTCTGGAATTTCAGGAGATATGTTTTTAGCTTCCTTGTTAGACATGATACCCAACTCTATAGATGTATTGAATCAATTAAAACAGTTAAAAAACTATGTTAAAGGAGTAAAAAAGCTTGAACTTGTTCTTGAAAAAGTTAAAAGAACTGGAATAATGGTTAGTCATCTTAAAATAGATATTGAAGAAAATAAAACTGAGAGGTCTGCCAAAAACTTAAAAGCTTCATTACAAACATACTTAAACGAAAATGAGTATTCTGAATTAGCAAAAAAATATGCTCTTAATGTACTAGAAACTTTACTTCAAGTAGAAGCAGAAGTTCATAATTCTTCAGTAAGTGATATCCATTTACACGAATTAAGTTCAGTGGATACATTGGTTGATATTTTAGGAGTCACTAAAAGTTTAGATGAATTAGGGTATTTTAAGGAGGATTTTAATGTTTATTGTAGTAAAATACCATTAGGAGCAGGAACAATAAAAACGGCTCACGGAGTGTTAGCCATTCCAGCGCCAGCTACAATTAAAATGTTAGAAAATACTGATTTGTTAATCCAATCTGGTCCTATAGAGAATGAATTAGCAACACCTACAGGTGTGGCTCTGCTAGTTAATTTAAAACCTAAATATTTGATTTATTCTGATGCAATGTCTCTTAACAAGGTTGCATATAGCACTGGTGCCAAGGAATTTAAAGATTTTTCAAATATTTTACGAATTTTCTATGGTGATATAAAAAGTCAGACTATTCAAAATCACTTCAAAAAATATTTTGAGGATATAACAGTTTTAGAAACAGACGTTGATGATGTTTCTGGAGAGTTGCTTGGAAATTTAGTAAAAATCTTAGAAAATGAACAAGTTCTCGACATTCAAATTATTCCAAGCATTACTAAGAAGAATCGGCCAAGTCATATCATTAAAGTATTGTGTCATCCTGAAAACAGTTTTGAATTAATAGAAACAATATTAAAGGAATTAGGAACTCTTGGGGTAAGGTTTAACACAATAAGAAGAGTATGTATAGATAGAGAAATCATTAAAGCAAAAATACAAGCTCAAGAAAAGACCTATGATGTTTCCTATAAGATTTCTTATTACATGACAGATGAGTATAAGAAAATTGTAAACATAAAACCTGAATATGAAGACCTTAAGAAAATTAGTGTAGAAACTGGAATTCCTGTAAAAGAACTTCTCATTTATGCTCAGGAAAAATTAAAAACGTTATCTGAAGAGTTTAAGACTGAATTATAGATTTCATGTTAAAAATTATATAAAAAAAATAAAGTAAGTTGGTTTTTTCTTTTGACACTATTTCAATCTAATATTTATCAATGTTAAATTTATGTAATAGATACTCATCTTCAGTCATTTCTTTTGAGAACGCTTTTAACCGAGAAATTTCTTTTTTAATTTCCTTTTCTTTTCTTAATTTACCTAACTCATGAAATATTTCAGCAGCTTCATTGAATGTTCTAACACATTCGTCATAATTACCCGAAACTTCGAGATCTTCTGCTAAGAATACTAGACTTTCTGCAATATCCAACTTTTTACCTAATTTTTTTTGTATCTTTAATGATTGGTAGGAATATTTCAAGCCTAATGGATATTGTTTGAATTTGGTGTAAGTTCTTCCTAAAGCTCTTAAAACCATTGCTTCTTCGGTTTTTAGGTTATTTTCTTGGCAGTATTTTAAAATATTATTTAAGAAATTAATTAGTTCGTCTTTTTGGATTGTCTTTGTGCGTTCTATGTGATTTATTGCCTTTTCATAGCTCTCTATAGTGCTGAGTATATCACCATTTTCAAAAAATTGTTTTGACTTTTCAAAATCTTCAATGGTTGCGACCATAGGTCTCAACTATAATTTACAAAATTTTTTTTCTGTAGATTTTATATAGAATTAGTTTCAATAATATCTATATTGATTTACATATTTATACTTTCCTATTATTTGAAGGTATATGTTTTTCACCCGAAAACTACTTTTTTAGCTTGGTGTTGTGTAAGTTAATAAATTATGGTCTAATTCTTAATAAGAATAGAGCAATGTTTCATGTAAATTTGTTCAAATAAACGTTTATATAAATCCAGAATTATGAAAAAACATTATGCAATTAGATGCTAACCTAATTTTTTTTTACCTTAATTTTAAGAAAAAAAAAAGGAAATTATTATTTATATCATACCAAGTGGAATGAAAATACATAAAGCAACTATTCCAATGGCATAAATTATTCCTACTATCTTAATCTTATCCTTTAACTCTGGCTTATCATATACGTAAAAAGCCCCAACAAAGAAGTGAAAGTAACCTAAGAAGAAAATTGGTACTAGACCAATCCCCGATGTCCAATGCCACCATGGATATACCCACACAAGATAACCTCCTAAATTCAGAAATATCTCTACAATTAAACAGAATAAAGAAAAGCCGATTGCCATTGCCCATCTATTTGGGATACCTAATATCTTCTTCCTCTTGTCAGGTAATAGAAACTTAGAAAATATTATACCCGCAATACTAAACATAAACATTATTTCAATATTTAATCCAACAAGAATAATATAAGCACTCGCACCTGGAGTAGTCCAAAATGCTGCATATTGAGTAAACGTAAAAATGAGTGCATTCCAAATTTCATTAATTAAATCTAGACCTAGAATCGTCAATCCTGCGAATACAGTACTCCAGTCCTTGGTCTCTCTTGCCTTCTTAATTTCGACACCATAAATATAGAGAACAATAGCAAGGAGGGGGATAATATACCATCCAAATTCAGGGTTTAAAACCCTTAAAGCCATATTAAACTAACCTTTTTTTTAATCATTTTAAAATAGATTGTTTATTTAATTCATTTAAGAAATATTTATAGTTTTTTATGAATTAATTATACTTCAAAAAATTACTTAGCAACTTGATTTGCGATTAAAGCAGCAGAAGCTCCCGCTCCAAAACCATTATCAATATTTACAACTAAAAGTCCAGGAGAACATGATTGTAACATGGTCGTTAAAGCGCCCAGACCTTTCTCTCCTAAGCCATAGCCACTTGATACTGGGACTCCTACAACTGGTACGTCTACAAGAGCAGCAACCACACCAGGTAAAGTTCCCTCCATTCCAGCACAGACAATAATAATGTGAACCCCATTTTTTATCATATCACTGAGTGGTCCAAAAATACGATGGATTCCAGCAATACCTAGATCATAACTGGTAATAACTGTGCATCCCATTGATTCAGCTATAACTTTTGCTTCTTCCGCAACCGGAATATCAGAACTTCCAGCAGTTATTATTCCTATAATTCCTTCTTTCTTTTGGAACTCAAAATCTTTTTCCTTAATGATGATAGTTTTAGCTAATTCATTGAAGCTTAAAACATAGTTTTCATTATTCTCAAACTCCATGTATATAGCTTGTTTTTGACTTTCTCTATATCTTGAGATTATAGTAAACTTTTTGGTTTTCAAGAACTTTTTAGCAATGTCTATAATAGATTGAGGTGTTTTGTTTTCAGCATATATCACTTCAATCACACCAGTACGAGTTTTTCTATAAATATCTAATTTAGCGAAATCTCCCACTTCCTCAATCAAATTTGCTTTTAATAATTTCTCTGCTTCTTCTATGGAACACTCTTTATTAAGCAATTTTTTCAAAATGTCTCTCATATCTTCCATATATATTCATTATAGTTTAGTTTTAGATTCTAATTATCTTTATGTATTATATTTTCTGGATAAGGTTTATACTTTTTAAGAACACTTATCTTATGTTTTTTTCTAAATGAAAAAAATTTATAATCAAATTAAGAATCTAAAAATTAATAGATTAAGATACTACCCTTTTAATAGTTGTTTAAAAACATAAGACTTAAATACATCGATTGTATCTCTAATAATGGTCAAAGAGGGTGATATATGAAAAAAAAAGAATTGAGTTTGCTAATTCTTATAGTTACTTCTCTTATGCTGAGTTATACTGTGTTAATTCCTAGGATTAATTGTAATCCTCTACCAGCACCAGAAGATCATTTTGTTGGAGGAATTGTCTCTAATAGAAGCGTATCTCTGAATCTACTTAATGCAGATGTACTTTTTAATATAGATTCTACAGATTTTTCCAATAATATTGGTATTGATTTCTCTGGAAATTATACTATTTTTAATCCTGATAAAAAAATCAATATCACTTTATATGCACCATTCTCTTTGGAGATAGATGTTGTAAGTTCAAATTGCTTAGTTCAAATAAATGATACAATGATTCCATTTGAAATACTTTACATATATGAACTTGATTATAATGTTTCTACATATATAGAGGATTATTTATCATCTCCAGGTTCTATGTTTATTACAGCTTTAATTATATGCAATTTAACAATCTCAGAGAATAGTACTAATACTATTAAATATCAATTTAGTGGTATGATGCCGAAACGATCAAATGACTTTTCAATTAGTTATGATCTAGGAACCGCAAGAGCTTGGGAAGGGGATTTAAATGAATATGTTGAATTTAAAGTGATAGGAAAGATACCTGACGGCTATAGAGAATATACAAATGGCACTTTTGAAGATCGCTGTGAAATAACTGATATTAATAATGGTAAGGTTTATACATGGGAATGGAACAATGAAAAAACTAATATATTACAAGTGGGAATAATTTATAAGGCAAAGCTATTCAGTTTTGAATTCATAATCTTAATAATTGTTCTCGTGGGTGTTTCAGCTATAATAGGAATTACAATAACCATAATAATGGTAAGAAGAAAGAGAAAAATTCAAAAAGAAATATATTCTCAACGAGAATTAGCTTAAAATTGTAAAAGTTATTATTAATTGGATGCTCTGCATCCCAATAGAAAGTCCTTTATTCAATAACTTCTTCAAGAAAATTATCATTTTTTCTATATTTTCTTCCCACAGATTTATAATAGATTCTAATTATCTTTATGTATTATATGTTCGGGATAAGGTTTAATATTCTGAAGCGAAGTTCGTAAAAATGATGGATATACTTCAAGGTTTTCAAGTTCATTTATACTAAACCATCTAAAAATTATTTTAAGTTTTTTCCCATAAATCTCATCTTTTTCAAACCCTAACTGAGATTCATTTCCATAGAATATATCCTTTTCTATAATTTTTTTGGATTTTGGAGGAAAATCCATCAGATAAATTATTGATACTTCATGACAATCTCGGTTTTCATATTCAAAAAAATTTTCTACAAAATAGAGCGGTCGTATAATATTTATTTCGACCCCCATTTCTTCTTTCATCTCTCTTATGAGGGTGTCTCTAGAGTTTTCTAAGAATTCGCATCTTCCTCCAGGTAATGCCCAAAAATCATCTAGCACACTTTTATGCAGCAGAACTTTACGATCTAAAATAGCGACACCGGCAATTCTAAAAGCAAATCGTTTTTTTCCTTTCTCGAAAGTTATCATTTAATATATGTTAATGATTACTTCTAATTAAATCAAATAAATAAGACTTTTTTTTCGAAATACGTAGCTTAAAAACCAATTTTTAATTAGCATACAAAAAAAGTATTAACTTATCAAAACTTTATTGATTATAAATATTATAAATAAATCAAATCCAAACTAAAAGTGATAATTAAAGTGAAAATTGATTATACATCCTATAAAGATGTAGACTTGAAAGGAAAGAAAGTCTTAATGCGTGTAGATATCAATTCTAATATTGATGTGGATAAAATGGAGATAAGAGACTCTCCAAGAATTCGTGCGTTAGTTCCCGCTTTAGAGGAAATAAAAGAGAGTGCGGTAATAATTATGGCACATCAATCTCGACCTGGTAGTGAAGATTTCACGGATTTGGATCTCCATGCTAGGGAGATTGAGAAAGAATCAGGTCGCCCTGTGAAATTTGTTCAAGATATTTTTGGTGAGAAAGCTGTTCAAGCAATTAAAGATTTAAAACCAGGAGAAATCCTTGTTTTAAATAATATTCGAAAATGGGAAGGTGAAATGGCAAAATATAAAAGTTTCGAAGAAGCTGAGAATACCGAGATGGTTAAAACATTATATCCATTAGTAGATTATGTAATTGTGGATGCATTTGGAGCAGCTCACCGAGCACACGCTTCTATCGTTGGTTGGCCTAAAATGCTGGCTGGTCCTATTACCGCTAATGAGTTAAATGCATTAAGAAAGATAATGGATGTACCAGAAAAACCTATGTCAATGCTTATTGGCGGTGCTAAAGCAATTGATAAGTTTAAAGCTATGAAATATAATTTTGATAATGAGAAGTTAGATTTTGCGTTATGCTCAGGGTTAACCGCAATCCTAATTTTTGCTGCACTTGGCAAAAACATGGGAACCCCAAATCAAAAAATCATTGCTAAAGATTTAGAGGAAAATAAGGATATGATTAAAGACACTTATGAAAAATATAAAAACAAAATAATCCTTCCTGAAGATTTAGTAATAGATGATAATGGTAATAGAAAAATAATTGCTATTGATGAGGCTGGAACATATAACACTACAACTGGAGATATTGGTCCGAAAACAGAAGAAAAATTCAAAGAGATAATAATGAAATGCAAAACTATTGTAGCAAATGGACCTCCAGGAATTTTTGAGCAAGAAGTTTTCAGAGAAGCCACTAATGAGATGGTCAAGGCAATGGTCAAGGCAACGAAAGAAAATGGAGCATTGACAATAATAGGCGGCGGTGAAATGGGAGCTGCTGCTTCTATGGCAGGTTTAGCAAATGATGTCTCATTCATATCTACTGCAGGAGGAGCGATGCTAGAAATCCTCTCAGGAAACGATCTCCCAATGATTAGAGCATTAAGAGAAAAAAAGGTATAAAAACCCTAATTCTATTTTCTAATTTTTTTTCTTATTATGAAGAATTTAAGTATTAAGCAATCTAGATTATTTATGATCTAAAATGACTATAACATTTGAGTTTTTTGGATTTTTAGATTGGAATTGGTTGGGGTGGATTGTTTTCATCCTTTTAACCCTTACATACTTATTCCTCATTTTAGGGAGCAAAGATCTAAAGAAGAACAATTATGATTCTACTACGCTCCTATTTATTTCTGGAATCTTACTATTGGCTTGCTATCTTTTATTGCGCCTCATTATTCCATCAATGGTCTTATCTTCATATATGCCACCAACAGAGCTATTTCTCCATAATTTATATAACTTACTTTTCAGGTATTCAATATTTGCAATCCCGTCTTCGCAAACGGGCGGGATATTTTACATAGCTTTTCAAATCATATTAGGAATCGGATTCATTAATGTCGGAAGCAAGAATCGGGATCAAGGTGGAACAGTAATGTTAGTTGGAGGTATATTATACTTAATAACTTGGATAATTGATTTAATCACAATTCTCTCATTCATAATAGGGTTTTCTTTTCCACTCTTTGTGGCTCTCATTTTGGCAGTTACAGCTTACATTTTGCCCATAGTAGCAGCTATCCTAATCCTTATCTTCAGTATCTCTACCAAAAGAGCTTTGTTTATTGTATTCGGGGCGTTATTCTTAAATTTTTACTCTATTCAATTCTTAATTTTTATCCTTTAATTTTAACCAATTTCATTTTTTTTTTATAATTTTTTAAAAATTAATTATAGATTTTCCTATTTTTAGATTGAAAGAATATTCTTCCTATTCTTTTTTAATTATAAACCGTCTGAAATTTGACTAAATTTTTAGATTGATGTTCAATAATTTTTATATAGTAATGACACTAATACAAGACTTTTCGGATAAAGGTCAAAAAGTAATTAAATCATCTTTTTTTTTGAATACTAAACCCCTCAGAGATATGAGCAAAAAAATTTTCCACTAAAAATGATGGATTTAGCTCGTTTTATTATAATAGGTATTAGTATAGTTGGATTCATTATTGTGTGTCTCTTCTGGCCTCTTATTAATGGAGCGCCTTGGATTCCAACTCGAAAGAAAAAAGTACGCCAAATGTTATCTTTAGTTGATATTCAACCTGATGAAGTTCTTTATGATTTGGGTTGTGGGGATGGACGATTTATAATAACAGCAGCACGTAAGTTTGGTGCAAAAGCTGTTGGTATTGAAATTAATCCTGTACTTTATTTATGGTGTCAATTAGTAATTACAATCTTAGGTTTACGGAGAAGAGTTAAAATTCTTTACGGTAATTTTTTTAAACGCAATTTAAGTGATGCAGATGTAATAACATGCTTTTTATTACAAGAGACGAATGACAAATTAGAAGAAAAACTTCTAAAAGAACTTAAACCAACTGCTCGTGTAATTTCAAATTCTTTCATGTTCAATAAATTACAAGTCATAAGTGAAGACACAGATAAAAAAATTTATGTCTATAGTGTTAGTATAAAAAACTAATTTGACGATCTCTTATAAATTTGTCAAGAAAATCAACTAAGAATTAAATAATAAGCCAACTAAATTTAGATTACATATTACAATTGTAAGGTGATAAAAAAATTGAAAGAATATAGGGTGGAAACTGTAGACAATATCTATTCCAAGTCAAAATACGCAAAAGAATTCGAAGATATATTAAATAATCAGGCAGTAGAGGGCTGGGAATTTAAATTAGCAGTTTCTTTTTACTTAATATTTGAAAGAGAAAAAGAGTGACTTTACCCTTCTCTAGCTGTAAATACCAAATAGTTAAAAAAACTAATAAAATATTTATTTTTTAATAAAATAAATTACTTATCGTTAATTTCGATAGTTGATAAAATATAAAATTATAAAAAGGGCCCGTGGTCTAGCCTGGTAAGCATATAAGCCTAGAGTGACGTCCGCTTGACGTGCGGAAGGTCGTGTGTTCAAATCACGCCGGGCCCACTATTAAAGTAAAAAGTAAAGGAAATATCTACAAATATGCCAATAAGGGTTCGCTGGAGATCAAAAGAATATATCCCATTTGCTCTAATGATTTTAGGAGGATGTGGTATTTTCCAAGTGTTATTTATATTTATTGCTCAATACCTACTAAGCGTAGGAAATTATGTTATTGTTATCCTTGTTCCAATTGGAGCTATTATAGGGCTATATTTTGGAACTACTATGATTTTTGAAGCTTATGCTCAAGAAGAGCGTAGAAGAAAGTTAAAGACTCAATATCAAAAGTCAAGATTAGATTTTTCGTTAATTAAAAGATTCTTAGACTTTCCAGTTGTTAAACCATTGCTAATTATGCACGTAATCTTTACTCCTTTGTTCTTTATTTCTTATTACATTACTCTTTATTATTTGGGTAATTTATTTGCGTTTCTAATTGCTGAAATTTTTTCCACCTTGGTCTGCTTGCTTATAGCGAATTTTATTGAAAAAAAGTATGGAAAAGTAAAAAGATACTAAGAGATTGATATTAAATTTTTTTTTAAAGATATCATAATAATTTAATAACAAAATAGTTATTATTTATATAAATTATTTTTTCGTTATCTAAATAGATTAGATTTATAGTTAAAATTTCGATTCTTATCATGGCTAAACTTCAAATTCGTTGTCCATCTTGTTCAAAAACTAATTTCATTGAGGTTTCTGATGATGAGGTCAAGAAAGCTTCAAAAGGACTTTTTGCTGTAAATGTCTCAGAAGGTATAATATGTAATCATTCTTTTGTGGCGTATGTAGATAAAAATTTTGTTGTAAGAGATACATTTATTGCCGATTTTGAGATTGAACTTCCTAATACCTTAACTGAAGAAAAAGTTGAAGAAAGAAAGGATTTATTTGACTTATTTGATATAGATTTGATCAAGCTAAATTTAACAGCGTCTTTATTAGGTTATGTCCTAAAAGCTATGATCTACAAGAAAAAAATAGTAATAATTTCTAATCAGAATTATATTTTTAATCAAATTTCGAATTTTTTTCACTATATTACACAAAACTCATTTGGTATGGATTTAACTTTAGTTAATGAAACTCAATATAATGAAAATTCATTTGGAGAGCATTTTGCCTTTAAAGGTCGAGAAATTATTACTAATTTTGATAGTAAAATTCAATCCAAAAAAATGAACGTGGAAAAAACTATTGTTCAAAAATTTTTAAATGAATATGATCCAATGACAAGCTTAATAATTTTAAAGAATGAAATTCTAAAAGCATTTCAATTATCAGAAACGATAGTAGATATAATTCATGACTTGAAGGAAAACGAAAAAATATATTCTAAAAAGATAATAAATCAATTGGAAAAGAAGCATAATTTAAAAATAGTTTTATCCTATTTAAGTTATCTCTTTGATATTGTAGAAAATTATTTTGAAGTAGATATTCCCAAATCGTCAGATATCTCTAATTTTCTTGGAACATTATAAATATAGACATACTTATTTAGAGTTCAAAATTATATGCAAAATCATTAATATTAAGGTTAACACTAATTTCTTTAAAAAGAAATGAATATAATTTTCTTAACTTTTAATTTAAAGGGTTGATGATAAATGAATATTATTGTCTTATTTTGCTTGATTGTGTTTATACTTTTAAGAGCTACAGGATTAGGAGTTTCAATTGATTTCTATTATGATTCAAAAGATAAAAAATTTATATACTTGATTTTATGCTGGAGCTTTTGGATTATTGCTAAT
>JBHLLO010000004.1:61725-84492 GCA_048885535.1 Candidatus Hermodarchaeota archaeon | reverse complement strand
GATAGCTCATTCCAAGACATTACATTTCGATCATATACGTCTCTTTGAGAATCTGCTACAAATATGAAACCATCCATACCTTGTAATGTAATTGGGCGGGTAACAATATAGAAATCCTGGCCGGTAGTTGAATACAGATGGATCTTTAGTACCCATTCTTGATTCTGGAAGCTTATTGTACCATAATCGAAAAATAGGGTGCGTCTCTTAGTGCGGTCATGTGATGTTTCGATGCTTTGAACCAGATTTTTTCTCCCGAAATGATTGAATAGCGATTTAAGTGTAGTTGTCTTCCCCGACATAGCTGGTCCATAATAACAGACTTTTAGTTGTATTGAACGTTCAAGAGAATTTATTATCATTTTAATATGATAACTTAGTTTTATATTGAATCTAAATTTAAATTTATAAAATCCGATAATTTATCCATTATTAAATTCTTAGAAGACTATTTTATCTTCGTCGATTTTACAAGGCAATAGTTCCCTGAGAATAAGAATTTCTATTTCTCTTCTTAAATTGGGCTCATCAAGTTCGATTTGTTCTTTTTCCTTCAATTTTATTCTAAGTTCTGTAAAATCTATTGATTTATTTTGTTGAGAGAGCTCAAAAATTAAACTCAGAATCTTTTGTTGATTAAATAATGATTGGGCGTTAGAATCCAATTGATATAATTTATGGGTTAAACTATAGTTAAAATTTCCTTGTTTTTCAATTTTTTTTAGACCTTCAAGCAAGGTTATGGCTTCCGCATACTTTTCTTGGGACATTAATTCTTGAACTTTATTAAGTTCATCTGTAAACTTTTTAACCTTCATGTTCTCACTCGAATTGTTGTTAAAACTTTAAAATAAGATAATAAGACTAAATCTATATTGCTTAATTAATCTTTTATATTTAATTTATAAGGATTAAACCTTGAAATCTAAAAAGGGATTAATCTATTATTTTGAATATGTGTTGAAATTTAGTTCGATTAAATAGTAAGTGTTAAGATTAATCTATTTGTAATTTATCGAGTTTTTGTAATTTTAATATTTCTCCCATAGTCGCCTTAATCTTTAATTTTCCACGTTGATATGCTTTGAATCCTGTTATTTCTCCTCTATTAAGAGCTAAGAAAGTCTCTGTGCTCATAGAATACATAATATCAGGATTCTCTAATTTTTCTTTAACAACTGGTTTAGGATTTCCATCAACCAATTCAATAACATAATATTCATCGATATCAGTAAAATAGTATTGAAGTGTTTTATTCCAGCCCTTGAAATGTCTAGCAACATCCTTATGGGTATACTTTTTTCGCTGATCGTCTAAAGTTTTCATCAATTCATCTTTATCTACCATTTCAATCACCTAATAAATTATCCATAACTGAAGCGAACTCCAGTTCCTCCTTTAGGTTCTTCGAATATAACGGCATCAGCATCACACACATTCCAACACGCCCCACATTCAACGCATTGCTTTAAATTTACAGGGCGATATATTACACCATCTGGTTCCCAAACATCTCTTGTACAAAATTTAGCACATTCACCACACCCAGTACACCTTTCTTCATCAACCTTTATGAAATCTCCCGAATCTCCCGGATAATAATCAACTTTCATTTCTACCTTCATTGTCTTCCCCTCTCATTATATAAATTTTCAAAATCTGGATCTACATTTGCATAAGGTTGTATAAGCTCTAATAAATCATATGCTTCTTGCAAAAGGTCCATATCCTGATCCTCAACTCCCTTCATCCATTTAGTATGGATAGCATTTGAAATAAATCCCCCCCCCATAATTACATTCTGCATCATTTTTGTAATCTCTTCATCAGTTTTACTTAAAGCAGTTTCTTTATTTACAGCACCAATATGGCGAAAAGCTTGCATAAAGAAATTACTAGCAATCAATTCTTGGTATGTTTCAGATAACTTAGCTTCTGAAAAATCATTGGCTTTAATTGCATTTGCTACTGATTGAGCTGCATAAATTCCAGTAAAAAAAGCCTCAGGCATTCCTTCGCCTAAGAAAGGAACGACAAAACCTCCAGCTTCTCCTGTTAAAATTAATCCATTCTTCACTCTTTTTTCTATGGCTTCGTCATACTCTAAATGGCATCCCCAAGCGACTATTTTCCCGCCTTCTAATTTTCTCTTTACCACAGGTAAATTGAGAAAATTTTCCATATATTTATTTACATTTGGAAAGTCATCATTTATCAAATGTTCATCCATGTATCCACCAGTTCCAAGAGTTACCGTATCCTTTTTAGGAAAAATCCAGGGCCATGTTTTATATTGAATTCCTGGTGATAAATAATACTCAATACACTCTCCAATTCGCTCATCAACAACTTCTTTACCTAAATGAACACATACAGTAACATATAGTATCATGTTTTTGCCTTTTCTTTTGGGAATCAAACCTGCTTTCCTTCCTACAACAGAATTTACTCCTCCTGCATCGATCACAACTTTAGAATATAATTTTTCTCCTCTATCAGTTATAACTCCTTTTACATAGCTATTTTCCTCAATTATATCAACCACAGTTGTTGAGAGTTTTACTTCCGCTCCTGCTTCCTTTGCCTTTTCAGTATGCCAAGCATCGAAATGATCCCTCCGAATAGAAAGGAGTAAAATCCCTTCCGAAGGAATTTCATGGAAAATAGTGGTTCGATCTTCATTGATGTGATACGTTCTCATTTCTCGTATTACTCTTTCAACAGGACCTTCTACTAAATAATGCAAATCAGGAATGATTAAAGCAGCTCCATTTAAGCAAGTTCCAGATACATTTTTTTCCCCGGGGATTTGTGCTTTCTCGAGGAGTAAAACTTTTAATCCTAATTCAGCTGCTTTTTTAGCAGCAGCTGGACCAGCACATCCTGCTCCTACAACAATAACATCATATTCATTCATCTACAATCTCTCCTATGAAGTAAATCCAACTTCTGATTCTAATTTTTCATTTATTTATTGATAACTAAAAGCTTCTAATTTTCAATATTTTATAAGCTTTGCTTGCTCAACAGAAATAGATTACCTTTCTTTTTTTTAAGCCTTTTAAGTAATAAAATAAGAAATTTCATTACCAAATTTGGATAATTACACTTCCATTTTTAATTTATTAGCTAAGTATAAAGGTTCATTCCCAAGGATAATTCTTGGTAAAAAATATTCCATAAAATATTATACTATGTTTTATATAGCAATTTTTATTTATATTATTAAGAAATAATCAAAAAATATGAGGATTAATTATGGATAAAGAAAAAGTTAAGCAAGTTATAGAAAAAATTAGACCCCAGTTACAAGCTGATGGTGGAGACGTCGAAATTGTTGAAATTACCGATGATGGAATCGTAAAGGTTAGATTAATGGGACATTGTGCTGGTTGTCCTTACTCTCAAATGACTCTATCGCAAGGAATTGAACGCGCTGTGAAGCAATTTGTACCCGAAGTAAAAGCAGTTCAGAATGTTATGTAAGAAGCTTTTTTCTATAATAATATCTTCTTTTTTAAGAAAAAATTTATGTATTTTATTGGTTTTTTTATAAGCCATTACTACTTTTAAAGCCCTGACAGAGTTAATAGATTGAATATTAAGGCACTTGATCGATTACTATTTCTCTTATTTTAATTTTATATAGTTTGACAGAATTGGAAAAGTTTTTATTAATTTTGATATAACCATACAATACTGATTAATCCAATTAACTATAAAAAACTAAATTTTAAATAGAGGTGAATTATATGGTTATTGTATTAGCAACCACCTACTTTCCAGCTGATAAATCAACTGAAGTAGGAAAAAAATACCTTGAAGTCCTAAAAAAATTCCCTACAGATAGATCTATAGATAAACCAATTTTACCTGTAGCTGTAAGAACAACAAGCAGGGGAATGAAGGCAATTTCTGTGACTGAAGTTAAAGATGGCAAATTTAAAGAGTATATGAAACGCTTCTACCAGAATATACTCGAATATTTCGATATAGAAGGATATAAGGTAGATTTCGAGGTTTTTATGTCGGGTGCTGAAGCATTACCGCTTGTTGGTCTTGAAATGCCCGAAATTTAAAACATTTAAAAATTATTCAATTTTTTTTTAAATCTAAGAAATTTAAAAAAAGAAAAAAAAGATTTGTCATAGATATATATTTAGAAAATATAGATCCTAAAAAGAAGATGAGTTTTTTATAAATTTTTATAGATTTTATAACCTTGACTAAGCCAATAAATAACACCTTGAACTAATTTCTCAGGGAAGTTTTCAATGTCAGATTTAGATATAAGTTTTTCAAGAACATTTTCAATTAAATAAGGAACATCATCTATATGTTCTATATTATCCTCAATGCTTTCCCAAAATTGATTACAGTTTTGTATAGATTCGTCTAAAATATCTTTAACCTCATCCCCATAAAAGTACCCAAAATGAGCTAGACATAACGTATCGTAGTCTATTCTTTTAAATTTATCGATTGTTTTTAAATAAGCGGTTGGATCCCATTGCGGAGGCAAAAATGGAGGAACAAATACATTATCTGAAACCTTCATACCAAGGACGTCACCCACGAATAGATTTTTATTTTTTTGATCGAGTATAGCAATCTCATCATCCATATGTCCTGGTGCCTTAAATATCTCTAAATTAATTCCTCCCAAATCAATTACATCTCCTTCTTTCAATGAAGTAATTTCATCTTCAATATTATTAAAAGGGCCAGTTTCAAAAACGGCATTAAAGGATTGATCCCTTAGGTTGGGAATTGCAGAATCTAGTGCTAAAATTTGAATTTCTTTTCCTTCTTTTCTTGCTCTCTGGCTTAAAAAAGGCAACCCTTGGACATGATCCCAATGAGAATGAGTTAAGATAATTATATCAGGGGGAAATTTATTCAACCCTTTTAGTTGTCTAAGAGTTTTTCGGGCTTCTATATGAGTTCCTGTATCTATTAAACATATTTTTTCACTTACTATGAGATAAATACTCAATATGCGAGGAATTCCCATCATATTTGCATCAATCAAAATAGTATCTTCATTAATTTTTCCTGGTTTTCGAATAGCTGTCATTCAATCTCATTATTTTATATTGATTTTTTTAAATATTAAGTAATGGAGAATGATGGGATTAAAAGCTTAAAAATCTAATTACTAGTTCATAATGCATATCTAAACAACATTGAATTATGGAAATCCTGCCTTGGGCACATTAACTTCTATATATTCGATTTGGCCTTTATCTCTTATAAGGTGACTTTTAGATGTAGCAATGAATAGAGTTGTCAAATTTGGACCTCCTAACATACATGCATAAGCTTCATTCTCGACTTTGACAATATTAGTTATTGTTCCTCCCTCAAGAACCCGCAAAACTCCATGCTGTCCTGGAGCAGCGACCCAAATAGCTCCTTCTTCATCAAGACAAATTCCATCAGGAGGAATAGATTTTAAATCAGCCCATAGTCTCTGATTTATAAGAGTTCCATCATCTTTGATGTCAAAAGCAGTTAATCGAGCTGAAAGGGTTTCTGCTATAATAAGTGTTTTATTATCAGGCGTTATAACTAAACCATTTGGAAATGACATGTTTTCAGCTACAATTTTACCCTTTCCATCAGAAGTGACCATAATAATCACTGCTGGCAAAAAAGGTTGGTTATTAATATAATCAAACCCAAAATTTCCAACATAGACACGTCCTTGGTTACTAACTACCATATCGTTTAAATGATAAGCTGCCAATTTACTTAAATCCGCAAATTCTTTCATAACTCCCATTTCGAGTTGCAACAGTTTTCGATCTTCCATTGAAACTACTATCAATTTTCCATCAGGCAACCATCCAAGACCAGAAGGGCGATTTGGCACTTCGACTGTCGATTCTATTTCTCCTTTTATATTAACAGATATAACCTTACGATCTTCCATATCAGAAAACCATAATCTGTCGTCATGCCATCTCAAACCTTCTGGAAATTTTAAATCTTTTAGTAAAACATCTGTAGTTAATTTACGCATAATTGATATTCTATCCATGAATTATTTATAGATTTAATCTAAAAACAGTTATTATTATTATTCAACGAAAAATTCATAAAGTTAATTATTTTTCCACTATTATTAACTTATTATTAAACTAGATATGCTTTTTTAAGAATTATGAACGAAAATAATAAGAATAAAATTGAAGAAAAAGAGACTTCTGAGAAAAAAGAGAAGAAATCAAAACGGAGAAAACCTGCTAAAAAAACACAGAGTCAGATGATGCAGGAAGCATTAGGTTTGACACCAGATGATATTCAAGATATTGAAGAAAAATTATTCATTGCTAGATTTCTTGATTACTTTGCTGAGGAAACCTTAGATTTTATATATAAAGACAGGAATCTTGAACAATATGTAAAAAGACTAACTGATAAAAGTGATACTTTGGAAGAAGGCAATGAAGAAGATAAGCTTTTAAAAATAAATTATAATGAGAAGAAGATTCTTGAGACAATTTATAAGCTTAAAATTAGAGCCGAAGAAATTGCATTAAGTAAAGGAGTAAAAAGTTCCGTAGATAAACGATTAAGAAATTTAAATTTAATTGTGACTCTACCCCTTCTTGCAGCAATTACAGTGTTAATGTTTTTCCCAAATGTTGATTTATTATTTATATTACCAATATTATGTGTTTTTTGTATTATACCTCAATTAGTTAGAAGTTCTGTTTATAAAAAGTGGTTAAGGTTTAAAGATGAAAATAAAAATGAGGTATATACAGACAATCGAGAAGATATAATGATATTAAAAAGTTTCGTAAATGAAATTTTGAATAATATCAGAGCTAAACTTTTAGAATTGAAAGTGCCACTTCAATTAATTAAATTTGGGCTTTATAGTAGGGATTATGAAAATTTAAGACTTATTAATCAGCGATCCTTTAGAGGGGTATCTCAGTTTTATTTTGCTTTTGAGTATCCAGAAGGAATGGAACCTTATCCTATTCCAGAAACTCTTCAACAATATGACAAATCATTATTTCCTGAAAAAAAAGTTGAAAAGAATTTCATTGTATTAACTGAAATGAAAGGAAAAGATGGCATTATAGAAAGCTTTATTCCTACTTTAAAAGATACACTTGCGGAAAAAATAAATCAAATGTTAAATGATTCTGAGTTTTCTGAGGCACCTCAACCTTTTAACGATATAATCCCAAATTATTCTAAAGAAATGGGTATTTATTGTTTATGTGGTGAATTAGCATCAATTCGCAGTGTCCAAATAACTAATTGGAAAAATCAATTCAAATTTTACTTGTTTGAAGGAAAAGAATGTAATTGTGGCGAAAACTTTTATGCTCTCTCTTTAATGGATGAAGACGTTGAAATACCGGAAGAATTAAAAGATATCTTTTTAAGTTAAACCCTTATTTCTTTTTTATTTTAGAATACCAATCATAAAGTAATCTAAATCCCCTAACTGCTCGTTCTATTTCATTTTCGAAAACTGGGATTCGTAGATCTGAAGCTGTTTTAATAACTCTCTTTGCACCCTCTTTTTCTGCTTGAATTAAGATAATAATTATAGGTTTATTTGGAAATTTAGATTTTAATGAAGAATATATCCCAATATCAAATTCTATTTCTATAAAGAATTCTAGTGCTAAAATTAGACCATCAACAGCAGTATCTTCTAATAATACATGAGAAGCAGTATTATAAATTCCACAAATCTTTATACCAATAAATTTTTCAGGGGGCCAAAAATCAACAGGGTTGCCAAAAGCGCAAGTTGAGCCGCCTACTTTATCAATTATTATCTGTCTTGACGCTTCACTAGGTTGAGCAAGGGATAAATTTTGTTTCCTCATCTCTCTAACTATTAAATGTATTGCTCCTGAGGAAGGCCCAATAAGACCCAAATTGGGTCCTTTTGGTTCGGGGCACCATAGAAATATTTTAGCAATCTCAAAAAGCTCAATATAATTAAAAACCTCAATACCCCCCGCTTCTTTAATTTGTAGTACTTTTCTTTCATCTTTACCCACATGGAAAAAAAGTACAGGTTTTAGAGCAGAAACGCGTCTTACCGCTTCTATAAGTTCATCTGTTATTTCTCTTAAAAATAATGAAATCACTTTTGTAGTTTTGTCATTTAAAAAGAAATCAAGGATATCTGCCTCATTTATATGATAACCTTTGCCTAAATGGATAACTTTAGAGATTGGTAACTTTTGGGAGGGTGTCCACCAACCCATTGCTCCAGCTAAACCTCCACTTTGAGCGATAAAACTTATCCCATCTTTGACGTTCTTATTCTCCCGCATAATATGCTGTCTTACTGGAATAATGGATGTTGTAAAATTGTCATTAAAGTTAATGACTCCTAACATAGATGGTCCTAAATAAGTAATATTGTATTTTTCGCATATCTCATGTAATTTAATGGTTACTTCAGAGATATTTGTACCAGGTTTTAACTCAGTTTGAATCGCAACATATTTTACTCCCATTTTACCTAAATTTTCAACAATATTTAATATATCTTTGCCTAAGACAATTACTGCAAGCTCAGGTATTTCTGGAAGTTCATCAAAAGAATGGTAAGCTTGAAGTCCCAATATTTCACTTGCATTGGGGTTGAGAATGTAAAGTCTTCCTTGATAAAAGATTTCTAATAAATTCTTTAATACAGTATAACTGAAGGAAAGTGCTTTTCTAGAAACTCCAATGATTAAAACACTTTTAGGATTGAAAAAGGGTGTAAGATTTTTCAAGATATTACTTAGAATGATGTGTATAATTATATTATAAGAGAATTTGAATTATTAAAAATTTGTTGATATTAATTTTATCTATAAATGAGATTAAAGCTTATTTGTAAAAACATCTATTATTAAGATTTGTTTAAATATAAATTAAGTAAACGCAAGTTCGTATAAAGGTATCTCCTTGCGGTTTTTAGCATCATAGAGAGGAAGACCTGCCTTTTTAAAATATTCTGGTGATTTATAACTCAAAATAACAATTGAACAAGAGCATGGTACTTTCATACTCGCAATCCTTAACCTCTCTCGAATTAATGGAAGATTCTTCAAATGAGTACCAATTTCGCAAATTATAGATCCCGCTCTAACCCGTGCACATACACCAGTGGAACGCCCAAAGCTATTTCTCATACCAGATTGAACTCTATCAGCACCAGCGAAAGCTAACATACGATTTTCGCGATATTTTTGAAATGGTTTTGGACGTACTCGAAATCTAAAGTTTGTTCTACCTAAATTCTTCTGTAATGCACTATTGATTGTAATTCTAATAGCTTCAAGAGCATTTGAGGAAATCTGTACTTGGGCATCAGATTTTAGACCAACTACTAATTCCCAATCTTCCCACTTAATGTCTTTATTGCCTCCCCAATATCTTTGTATTTTTGATTGAGTACCCCCACGGGCGAATTCCCTACGGCGATTACTGCTTCGCTTATATTGGTATGGACGACGTGTCCAGCGGCTATAACATTTCCAGGGTCTGCGGTGTGCCATTATTCTTTCACCACTATTATATCACTTTGATTAAATTGTTTAAGTTTTTCTTCTATTTAGTTTTATTATAAGCAATGATAGTATAATTTTTACAATTAATAAGAACTATACTTATAAGTCTATAATAAATAAATTTTATGTAGACTAATTAAAAAATTTTATTGAATTGGGATTCTAATCAATAAATTTTGATATTATGATTGATGATTACTTAGCGTTTGTCAAAAAAACTGAATTGTTATGTAAAGGATTATATCTTGACAAAAATCGAATTCAAGATTATTTAGGACAAGGTATTGAAATCGATTTTGGCCGAAAGGGAGGAGCTGGTCCATCAGGAGGACGTTATTTTTTATTGGATAATGGGGTTTTAGTAAATGTTGCTCTTTGGGATAATAGAAATAGAACGGATCTTGTATTAGGAGAAAATCGCAGGGGTTATTTTGAAATTTTTAATACGAATTCAAACGCTTCTTTTGGAAGATTAAAATTAGTCTCTAATCCTGAATATTATAATCCTAACTATATGACATCTGATGGTATTCCCATGAAAAAGATTGCATTAGTTCATGGGCTAGATTGTTTAGCAAGTACAATATATCAAAAATGTGTTTATTGGGCGTGTGGAGAAGGATGCAAATTTTGTGGAATAGAGTTAAGCTTAAAATCAGGAGATACCATCTTAGAAAAAACTCCTCAACAAATGATCGAAGTAATAAAAGCTGCGATAGCTGAAGGTAGATGTAATCATATGACATTAACGAGTGGTACTGATGAAACGGATGATAAGGGTGCCAATCGTTATACTAAATTATTAGAAGAAATTAAGAATCATTATCCAGAACTTCCCCTCCATGTTCAAATTGAACCACTGGACGATTTAAATTATATTAGGAAATTAAAAGAAGCAGGAGCAGATACAATAGGTATTCACATAGAGGTACTTGACGAAAATATAAGAAAAGAACTTACTCCCGGTAAGTATCATATCCCATATGAGGATTTTGAAAAAAATTGGGAATATGCTCTCAAAATATTTGGTAAGAACCAAGTAGAGACATTTATTTTAACTGGATTTGGAGAAAATTATGAAAATTTAATAAATGATTTGGAACGAATAATTCATCTTGGTGTAATACCATTTATAACTCCTGTTCGATCAATTCTTGGAAAAAAAGATATGCCATTGACAGACCACGAATTGCTAGTCAAAATTTATCAAAAAGCTTCAAATCTACTGAAAGAATATGGGGTTAATCCTTTGGAAAATAAAGCAGGTTGTGTTAGATGTGGTGGTTGTTCAGCAATTAAAGAAGCTTATAAGATAGCATAGCGCCTTATAAAATCTTCAAAAAAAATTTAAAAATAAAGAATTAAAAAATTAATCTTTTCTAAATTTTATGTAAAAAGTATCTTCTTTAATTTTAGTCTCAATAGTATCAAATCCTATATTCTTTCCTAGATCTAAATAATAGTTGATATCTTGTTCTTTAACCCATTTTACAACATAACCCGTTTCTATTGTAATTTCATTAATTTTTATTCTAAGGGTGACACCATAAAATTCTTTTTCCTTGTTAATTTTTTTTGGAAAATATAGATCCCAAAGTAGAAACACGCCATTAGGTTTTAAAACCCTATGGATTTCTTGGAAAATTTTTTTATGGTCATTTAAGGGAATGTACATCAAAGTGAAAAATGTTGTTGCTATATCAAAAGTATTATCGAGGAATTTCAATTCTTTTGCATTCATAATTATTTTTAATTCCCCGCTATCTGGAGCTTCTTCGAGTTCACTTTTATTAAAATCAATTGCAACAACTTGTTCACCTCCCACTTGCCCTATTATTCCTTCTCCGCCGCCACCTATATCTAAGACTCTTCCCTCTAATTTAATATTAGACAAGTCAATTTTGTGAGGTCCAACCATTACTGCCTTTTCTTTTAACAGTATTTGATTAACAAACTTCTTTAATTCATCTTCGGTTGTATACCAGTTTTCCCCAATTTTTTTCCCTTTTATCTTCTCTTCTTCGAAATAATTTCTTAGTTCTTCTTCACTTATCTTATTATGAAATATCTCGCGAATGTCAACAATATCAAAATATTTTACATTATTGATTTCTTTCATCTATAATTAACTTGATTCTTTACTATATAAATATAAAACTATAAAGCGGAATTTAAGATTAATAAGAAAAATTAAAAAATTTATTTTATTATCAAACTTGTAGATTAATATCTTTAATGAAAATTATATAAGATTTTTAAGAATTAATTAGGAGTATTATTATGACAGAAATAGATGAGCAGAAGACATTAAAGCCGAAGAAAGGTGAACGAAAAGAGAAGTTTCGAAACCTTTCTGACATTGAGATAAATAAATTATACTCTCCAGAGGATATTAAAGACTTTAATTATGTAATGGATTTAGGAGAACCTGGAAAATATCCCTTCACTCGTGGGGCATATAAGAATATGTATCGTGGACGGTTATGGACTATGAGACAATTTGCGGGATTTGGAACTGCTGAACAAACAAATAAGCGTTATAAGTTTTTATTAGAACATGGGCAAACAGGTTTAAGTGTAGCCTTTAGTCTCCATACAATATATGGTATTGAAGCTACCGATGAGAAAGCACTAGGAGAGATAGGAAAAGAAGGAGTGAGTATTGATACAATTAAAGACATGGAAACTTTATTTGATGGAATAGATCTTTCAAAAATTAGTACTTCTATGACAATAAATGGTCCTGCTGCGATTTTATTGGCATTGTATATTGTAACTGCTGAAAAGCAAGGGCACAGTCCTGAAGAGTTGAGAGGAACAATTCAAAATGATATATTGAAGGAATATATAGCACAAAAGTCATGGATTTTTCCACCGGAACCTTCCATGAGGCTTATTATAGACACTATAGAATATTGTACTAAACACGTACCACAGTGGTATGCAATATCTATAAGTGGATATCACATTCGAGAAGCAGGATCGACAGCTGTTCAAGAATTAGCATTTACATTAGCAGATGGTTTTGCTTATGTTGAGGCTGCAATGGAACGGGGTTTAGATGTTGACGATTTTGCTCCAAGGTTATCATTCTTTTTCAATTCTCATAACAATTTTTTTGAGGAAGTTGCCAAATATAGGGCTGCAAGAAGAATTTGGGCTAAACACTTGAAAAATAAGTATGGTGCTAAAAATCCAGAGTCAATGAGACTTAGATTCCATACCCAAACTGCAGGAGTTTCGCTTTCAGCGCAAGAACCTGAAAACAATATAGCTAGGGTTACACTTCAAGCTTTAGCTGCTATTTTGGGAGGAACCCAATCCCTACATACCAATTCTTTTGATGAAGCACTATGCCTACCCACTGAAAAAGCTGCAAAAATTGCTTTAAGAACGCAACAAATTATCGCTCATGAATCAGGAGTGGCTGATACAGTTGATCCCCTAGCTGGGAGTTATTATGTAGAATGGCTTACGAATAAAATGGAAGAGGAAGCTGAAAATTATTTCCAGAGGATTGATGAGTTAGGAGGAGTAATTCCTGCTATTAAAGCAAATTTCTTCCAAAAAGAAATTGCAAATGCTTCTTATAAGTATCAAAAGGAAGTGGAAAAAAAGGAAAGAGTAATTGTAGGCGTAAATGATGTAGCTTTCAGAGAACCTTGTTCTACGCCCTTATTAAAAATTGACGAGGAAGTGGCAAAAGAGCAAATAGAAAAGCTAATGAAAATAAAGCAAGAAAGGGATAATGAAGTAGTTAAGGAAAAGCTCAAAAAACTTAAAGAAGCAGCAGAAGGTACTGAAAATTTAATGCCTTATATTATTGAAGCTGTAAGAGAATATGTTTCTATTGGTGAAATTATTACAACTTTAAAAGAAGTATTTGGCACTTATCAAGAAGATTCAATATTTTGAGGGAATATATAAAATGGCGGATAAAAGAAAAATAAAGGTTTTGGTATGCAAACCTGGGCTTGATGGTCATGATAGGGGAGCAAAAGTGTTGGCTCGAGCATTACGAGATGCTGGGATGGAAGTTATATATACTGGACTCCATCAAACTCCCGATGATATTGTTAATACAGTTATTCAGGAGGATCCCGATGCAGTTATGTTAAGTATGTTATCCGGAGCTCATAATGCATTATGTCCTGTCATAATGGAGAAGTTAAAAGAAAATGGGATAGATGATGTTCTTGTTGCTGTAGGGGGGATAATTCCTGATGAGGATAAGCCCTTTCTAGAGAAGCATGGACTTAAAGGTTTTCACGGACCTGGAACTGAACTAAAAACTATTGTAGAATTTGTGAAGAATAATCTTAAGAGATAAATCATAGATGAGCTATTCAACTTTAATCGAGAAATTTCTCAATAGAGACTCAAGGGCTGCAGCACGCTTAATTACGATTGTAGAAAATGATATCATTGCTGCTGAAGAAATAATTAACTCTATATACAAATATACTGGAAATGCTTACATTCTAGGGGTAACTGGATCACCCGGAAGTGGAAAATCTACATTTATTTCGACTTTAACTAAGAATTTTGTTGAACAAGGAAAGAGGATTGGGATTATTTGTGTTGATCCGACCTCACCGCTTACAGGAGGCTCTATACTCGGAGATCGTATCAGAATGAAAGAGCATTTTAATCTGGATAATGTTTTCATTAGAAGCATGGCAAATAGAGGCCAATTAGGAGGATTGGCACGAGCTACTGAAGATACAATTAAAATCTTAGATGTTTATGGATCTGATGTAGTGATCGTGGAGACTGTAGGAGTAGGTCAATCAGAAGTAGATATATTCAAATCTGCTCAAACAGTAGCTGTATTACTCCAACCAGAAGTAGGGGATGATATTCAAGCTATTAAGGCGGGAATAATGGAAATTACCGATATTTTTGTAGTGAATAAAATGGATCTTCCAGGAGCAGATCGAAAAGTAGCCGAGATTTCACAAATGCTCGAACTAGAATCCAGCTTTAAATATGATGATCAAGATTTATTCAAAGAATATTCAAAAATAAGACGATGGACTCCCAAAATTGTCAAAGTAAATTCAAAAACAGGTGAAGGTTTCAATGAATTTCTTGAAATGATTAACCAACACAAACTTTTTTTAAACGATACAGGAATAATTGAGAGTTATACTAAAAATAGAATAAAAAATGAAACTCTGCAAATTTTAAAACACAAATTAACAAAAAAGGTAGAAAAGTTACTCTCCTCTAATTCTGAAATAGAAAAATACATTAACTTAGTAATGGATAAAAGCCTAGATCCTTATTCTATGGCAAATCTAATAATAAAACTACTTGGAATCGATTAACTGAAGCTAATCTAAAGCTTTGTTATAATTTTGGGTTCTTTCCATTCGTCCTTTAAAACGCTATACAAAGCTGTATCTCTCCATATTCCTCTGCTAAAGAAACTTTTGCGAATAATTCCTTCCTTTTGAAAACCTGCTTTTATTAAGATTCTTTGAGATGCAATATTTTCGGGATGTGTTTCTGCTTGAACCCGCACTATATTTCTTGAAAGAAATAAATAATCTACCATCATTTGAACAGCCTCGGACCCGTAACCTTTAGATCTCTCGTTAGACAATAGTGCATAACCAATTGTTCTACTTGATTTGGTAAGAAAATGGGCAATATATCCTATTTTAGTCTTATCTTTTTTCTCTATAAAAAACCACTGACCTTCAGTATTACCATCATATTCTTTTTCTAGATCTTTCATACTTAATTGAGTTATTGGCTCAAATTCTCCATCAATATTAAGTTCATTTATCCATTCTTTAATGAGAGGTAAATCTGATTTTTCTATAATTCTCAAGTTTATATTTTTCCCAATTAACATAAATAGTTAAATTGATAATCTATATTTTTATTTGATTAGTCAATAAATTGCCTGCAAAAATACAAAATTATGGGAACAAAATAAATATCCCTATTGCTATTTTATACTAAAAAGCTAAATTTTATTTAGATTTTTTAGGATCCACCCATTCAGCATAGATTTCTTCGATAGTTAACATTTTACTATGACATTTCTCGCATTCTTCATTCACTAGTTTCTTAAACGTATAATCCCCTACAATAAAAGGTCTCTCTTTTCTTGCTTTGCATTCACTACATTTAATAACAGTTGTCTTTTTTTGGATAAATCGGTCTTTTCTATCAATCTCTCCAAGATCCGGAATCTCTGGGAATTGAGGTTCTTCTGCCATTTTAATTATACCTTAGATTTATTTCTATTTATGTCTAATTAAGCAAACCTATTAACTTTTTAGCTTTTCAAATATATGTAAATTATATAAACAAAAGCTTAAAAAAAACAAAATTTCTGTTTTATACATTTAATAGTTTGTAAAGATAATGTACATGTATTGGGCAAAAATATGAAAGCAATTGTATACACAAAATATGGGGCCCCAGAAGTTCTTATGTTCAAGGAAGTTGAAAAACCAACTCCTAAGGATAATGAAGTCCTTATAAAAGTTTATGCAACATCAGTTACAATAGGGGATGTAATAATGCGAAGAGGTAAACACCCAACCTCCAAATTTCAAACTCTCATGTTGCATTTAATGATGGGGATTAAAAAACCAAAAAGACCTATTCTAGGGATGGAACTCGCTGGAATAGTCGAGTCAATAGGAAAGGATGTTAAGCGGTTTAAGAAAGGCGATCAGGTTTTTGGATCTACAGAAATGAAGTTTGGCGCTTATGCGGAGTATAAAAATTTACCTGAAGATAGAATATTGGCATTAAAACCAGCAAATATAGGTATTGAAGTAGCCGCTGCTGGTTTTGCTTCTGGGGGAATTACAGCATTAACTGTTCTTAAAAAGGCTAATATCCAGAAAGGTCAAAAAGTTCTCATCTATGGAGCTTCTGGAAGTGTAGGTACTTTTGGGGTGCAGATTGCTAAGTATTTTGGAGCTGAAGTCACTGGAGTTTGTAGCACCACAAATTTAGAATTGGTTAAATCTCTGGGAGCAGACAATGTAATAGATTATACTAAAGATGATTTTACCCTAAGTGGCGAAATTTATGATGTTATTTTCGACGCAGTGGCCAAGCTTTCGCGTTCACATGGCAAAAAGGCTCTAAAGAAAGGAGGAATCTATCTTAATGTTATTAGGGATTCCCCAAGCAAATTAAAGACAGAAGATTTAATCTTTATTAAAGATTTAATTGAGGCAGGTAATTTAACATCGGCTATAGATCGCCATTATTCCTGGGAAGAAATTGTCGAAGCTCACAGGTATGTCGAAACGGGGCATAAAAAGGGAAATGTAGTTATAATAGTTTATAAGGAATAGACTTTTCTTCAATTATGCTTAATAAAAGTCTCATTATTATATTCTTGAAATGCTATACTTAACTCTTCATCAGTATTCATTACGATAGGACCACGCCAAGCGACAGGTTCTCTCAATGGTTTTCCTGAAATCAAGAGAAATCGGACCTTTTGATCGACAGTTCTAATTAAAACTTCATCACCATCGTGATAAATAATAAGATTTTCAATTCTAATGAGTTTTTCATCATTGTCATCAAAGTAGGCTTCACCTTCTATTACATAAGCTATTGCATTATGTCCTTTTTTAATGAGATGTCTAAATATTGAATTTGCATCCATT
The DNA here is from genome assembly GCA_048885535.1 of Candidatus Hermodarchaeota archaeon. Lineage (GTDB taxonomy): Archaea > Asgardarchaeota > Lokiarchaeia > Sigyniarchaeales > SOKP01 > SOKP01. The sequence goes on along the minus strand of JBHLLO010000004.1, from coordinate 67,292 downwards.
TGGACATCTAAATATTCTGGTTCAGTCACTATATCTTGAATAGGTCCTTTTGAACCATTAATCGCTCCACTTATTATTTTTACTTTCACTCCTTTTACTACTTCAATTTCTGGAATTTGATTTTTTTTAATTTCTCTATATCGCGGATCCATCATTTTATGTGAAGCTGGTAAATTTGCCCAGAGTTGGAATCCCCATAGAAGTGAATCTTTATTATCTTTTTTTGGCATCTCTTGGTGTATTATTCCAGAACCAGCGGTCATCCATTGAACATCCCCAGCTTCGATAACACCTCCATTTCCTAAACTATCACTATGCTCAACTTTTCCATGAAGCATATAAGTGATTGTTTCTATTCCACGATGAGGATGCCAAGGAAATCCGGCTAAATAGTCATTAGGATTGTCAGAATGAAAATCATCTAGGAGTAAAAATGGATCTAAGGAGGAATCAGCATATCCAAACGCTCGTTTTAATCTTACTCCTGCTCCCTCCATAGTAGGACGGCTTTTTAAAGTTAATTTTACCTTTCGAATTTTATTCATTTTTTCACCTTAAACAGAATTAAAATACACAACCTAATCAAAATAGTTTGCTTAAAAATAAGTTATCATTATAACCGATAAGAAGACTGCAAAAATTGATTAAGAACTACAAAAAAACAGATAAATTTTTTATAATCTAAAAATAATATATATTGCTTTAGCTTTTTGAGCTTTCTTTATTAGTGGTTTCTTTAGAATCATCTTCTTTATTTTTTACTTGTTCTTCTGGTTTAATTTTTTCTTTTTCTTCGTTTACTTCCAATTCTGGCTCAATTTCTTTTTCTTTCAACGTTACTTTCTCTTCTTCCTCAAATTCTTCTTTTTCCTCTGGTTCGGGTTCTGGGGGTTTAGGTTCACGAGCTACAATTACTTTAGCGTATCGAATTACTTCCTTATCTAGTTTCCATCCGTCTTGAATAATATCAATTATTGTATTATTAGGAACATCTTTCTTCTCTATAGAACTTAAAGCCTCATGATAATTATAATCAAATGGATCATTTACTTTTACCTTAATTGGTTCAGCCTTATATGATCTTAAGATATTCATAAATTGGTCATAAAAGCCTTTTAATACATCTTTTTGGGGGCTATTCCCCTCAATAGCTTTTTTAAAAGAATCATATAGGGGTAAGAAGCTTTTTAACGTTGAAGTGGTGTATTGAACGTTTAAATTTAGACGGTTCTTATCCCATCTTTTTTGTGCATTTTCAAATTCAGCTTGAAGTCTCATATATTTATTTTTCCAATCATTCGCTCGCGCTTGAAAATCATTGAGAGTTTTTTCTTTTTCTTTAAGGTCCTTTTCTAATACCTCTAGTTTATTTATTAATTCTTCTTTAGAAAAATATTCCAATTTACGCGGTTCTTCACCCTCAATCAATTTTGTCTCTGCTTCTTTTACTACATTCGGTTCTTCTGATCCAGAACTTTTTTCTTTAATTTTATTATCAAATTGGGGTTTATCCTCTTTCTCGCTTTTTTTTTGCTTTTTATCTGTCATATCTACAGACCTTTAAGAATCCTAAAGATTTACTTTGAATTAGTTATATCAAACTTTTTTAGAATTATGATTTATAGATCATTATAAAAAAAATTAAAATTTTACCATTAATTATATTCTTCATAGGAAATAATGTAGAATAAAATAATTATTTATAATAAAATTATAATGACTAAAAATTTCCACAGAGTGAATTGTAATAATGAGTGAAAAAAGCAAAACAACGAAAAAAGAAAAGATCATCGGGATAGACTTAGGCACAAGTAATAGTGCATGTGCCGTCTTAGGTGGTACTGGAAAACCTGAAATTATTCCTGCTGCTGAAGGTCGAACATTAGGTGGAAAAGCTTTTCCATCATATGTAGCTTTTGATGAGGGCGGAAGAAAGATTGTAGGAGAACCAGCACGTCGTCAGGCAGTCTCTAATCCTGATGGTACGGTTACTGCTATTAAAAGGAAGATGGGATTATCTTATAAGGCAAAAATTAAAGTTGGAAAAGAGTGGAAGGAATTCTCTCCTGAAGAAATAAGTGCAATGATTCTTACAAAAATCAAAAATGATGCAAGTGCTTATTTAGGTGAAGAGGTTAAGAAAGCTGTTATTACTGTCCCTGCTTACTTTAATGATGCGCAAAGGACAGCTACAAAGAATGCAGGAGAAATTGCTGGCTTAGAAGTAGTAAGGATGATTAATGAACCAACTGCAGCATGCCTGGCTTATGGTCTTGATAAAGATACAAAAAATAAATTGTTAAAAATCTGTGTACTCGATCTGGGAGGCGGTACATTCGATATAACACTTATGGAGTATGGAGAGGGGGTAGTTGAGGTTCTTTCGACTGCGGGGGATACTCAACTCGGAGGAACAGATATGGATAACGCTATAATTGATTGGGTTGTTGAGGAATTTAAAAAGAAGGAAGGCATTGATTTAAAGGGAGATAATAAGGCAATGATTAGAATTAAGGATGCGGCTGAAAAAGCAAAAATAGAATTATCTACAACCTTATCAACACAAATTAATTTACCTTATATTACACAAAAAGCGGGAAACCCAGTCCACTTAGAGATGGAACTTACGAGAGCTAAGTTAGAGCAATTGATTGAGCCCACTCTAAAAAGATTAGATCCTATAATGCAGAGAGCTGTTTCAGATGCTAAAGTTTCTCCTAACGACGTTGATAAAGTGATATTAGTTGGTGGTCCAACAAGAATGCCTTCTGTTCAAGAAAGATTTAAGAAATTCTTTAAACAAGAACCAGAACACTCTGTAGATCCAATGGAATGTGTTGCTATAGGTGCTGCAATTCAAGGAGGGATTATAGCTGGAGATGTAGAAGACTTACTATTACTGGATGTCACTCCCTTATCATTAGGAGTAGAGACTTTAGGGGGTGTATTTACTAAATTAATAGAAAGAAATTCAACCATTCCTACAGAGAAAAAACAGACCTTTAGTACTGCTGCAGATAATCAACCTGCTGTTACAATTAATGTTTTACAAGGCGAACGAGCGATGGCAAAAGATAACATATCATTGGGAATGTTTCATTTAACAGGTATTCCTCCTGCGCCTCGAGGTATACCACAAATAGAAGTAAAATTCTCTATTGATGCAGATGGGATAGTTCATGTTACAGCTAAAGATTTAGGTACAGGTAAAGAAACTGGGATCACAGTTACCGGAGCAAAAGGTTTGACTGAAGATGAAATTCAACAGAAAATTCGAGACGCTGAAAAATTTGAGGAAGCAGATAAAAAAGTACGTGAGTTAATTGAAGTTAAGAATAATGCTGATTCAATGATATATCAAACTCGGAAGTTAATGGAAGATAATAAAGACAAAATACAAGAAAATGAGAAAAATGAGATTGAAGCCGCTATCAAGTCTTTAGAGGAAGATATTAAAACAGATGATGTTAATAGAATCAAGTTAGGAATCGAAAATCTTCAAAAATCAATGTATAGTTTCTCTCAAAGAATTTACGCTTCACAAGCCCAGGACCAAGTTTATAAACAAGCAGCTGACCAAGCTCAGAGAGCCGCAAGTGGTATGGGTGGTGTTCCACCTGGGGGTATGGGTGAAGCCCCACCTGAAGAAACGGGTGGTACTGGAGAAGGAGGAGCAACATATAAGAAAGATAAAGAAGAAGATAAGAAGAAGAAAGTTGTAGATGTGGATTGGGATGAGGATTGAATCCAATCTTTTACTCTGAATAACTAATTAATTTTTTCTTATTAATCGATTTAATTAAAAAGAATTAAATTCTTTTTAATTTTGCCAGAATAAATTAAGGTTTAAAATAATTCTAGGTAATTAAATTTAAAATAATAATGATCTTTGAAATCTAACATTAAAAAATTGACTCTTAACTCAAAAAATTAGGTAATAAAAACAAGGAATATAATTATATATTTTTGTAGATTAATTAAGACTATAACATTTTTATGGTAAATCTTAATGGAGCGATATAATAAAAAGTATATTATCCTTACTGTCATATTTTCATTAATTTTAATAATCGGACTATTGATATACTATTATGGTAAATATATACCCCGTGGTGTAAGTTTGGTTGTGATGATTGTTGGAGGGCTAGCGCTTCTTATAACACTTATATTATGGGTAATTAAGGCATTAAAATCAAGAGGAAATAAAAAAGCTTAAAAAAATGAGAGAGCACTCAAAATCTGGAGAAAGAAGCTAATGGAAGGAGAAGATGTAAATTGGATGAAGATTGAACCGTTTTTTAAACTAAAAGTCTTTTTATTTTAATTAGAAAGAAATCCAAGATTGTTTTCTTTTATTTGGTATTCAAAAGAGTAACAAGTTTATTACAAATGATTCAATCATATCGTAATAAAAAAAAAAAGAAATTAATAGAATTATAAACCTTTTACTATTATCGCCAAGAAAAAAAGAAACCAAGACAAAAAGATAACTATCAATGCAATTAACATCCAAGTTTGCGGAGAGGAGAATCCAAAAAAAGAAAATGCAGGTAATATGGAAGGCGCCCAAAGTAATGTGGATTGATCGAGCATGATAAATAACCCGAAGACCCATAGAAGAAAGGTTATAAATACCATTGCTTTAGTTGGTGGAGTCCAAGCCATTAGTTATACACCTTAATTAAGATTTTTTTTATTTTTTTATGTATAAAATTAGTATATTAATAATTGTTACTACTTTATTATTATAGGTTACTTTTTCGAATACTTACTAAAAATGAATGTCAAATTTGGTTTTCATTTGTTTAATTTTCAATGACCCAAAAAAATATATTTCAGATTTTATTTTACTTACTAAATTGGTAACCATATAAGACAGTTTTAATATAAAAGAACACAGATTTAAATTAAGTGAATGCAGTGTCTTCTAAAAAACGTGATTATTATGAAGTATTAGGTGTATCCAAAGATGCTAGTACAAACGATATAAAAATAGCGTATCGAAAATTAGCTAGGAAACTTCATCCTGATGTAAATAAAACGGATCCTAAAGCTAAAGAAAAATTTATTGAGTTGCAAGAAGCTTATGAAGTTTTAAGCGATACTGAGAAAAGAAGTAATTATGATCGATTTGGTTTCAGTGGAGTGCACATTGACATGAGTGATTTTTTCAGTGGTGGAATCCCTGGAATTAATGAAATATTAAGGTCGATATTTGGGGGAGGAAGCATATTTGGTGATGATGATTTTGGATTCGGTTTTTTTGGATCTGGTGCACGACCTAGAACAAGACCTCGAAGAGAAGTAGGGCAAGATATCGAAGATTATATCGAGATTACATTCGAAGAAGCGATGTTTGGAGTAAAAAAGGACGTTAAAATTCAGAGATATACTCCATGTGATACGTGTGAAGGTACAGGAGCTGAAGATCCTTCAAGTATTAAAGATTGCTCGAATTGTGAAGGAGCTGGTCAAGTTAGAACTATGACAAGACAGGGTTTTAGTACAATAATTCGCACTACAGGGTGTAATGTTTGTAATGGGACAGGAAAGATAATTGAAAAGAA
>JBHLLO010000004.1:0-61625 GCA_048885535.1 Candidatus Hermodarchaeota archaeon | reverse complement strand
AGACAGGGTTTTAGTACAATAATTCGCACTACAGGGTGTAATGTTTGTAATGGGACAGGAAAGATAATTGAAAAGAAATGTAAAATCTGTAAAGGAAAGAAGGTTGTACCAGAAGATAAAACTATTCACGTAGATATTCCCGCAGGAATTGATGATGGTGTTCATCTTAAAGTGCAAGGCGCAGGGCATGTACCCTCAGTAAATGCGGTTCCGGGAGATTTATATTTAGGGATTAGAGTCATTGAAAACGAGAATTTTATTCGACGTGGTAACGATCTTTACACTCCAATGGATATAGATATTGTAACTGCTATAACAGGTGGAAAAATAAAGGTTCCCACTCTTGATCATAAAAATAACCAACTAACTGAAAAAGAGTTGTCAATACCACCAGGAACGCAATATGGAACAGAATTTCGAATAAAGAATCATGGTGTACCTTATTTAAGAGGGAAGGCTAAAGGTGACCAATATGTAGTTGTTAGGATAGAAATTCCAAAAGATATTAATGATGAACAAAAGAAGTTATTGCTAAAATTTCAAGAGTTATCACAGAAAGAAAAATGAAATCTTCTTCTTTTCGAATTAAATCATGTTTTCAAAAGTTTTAATTGCAGGTCCACCTAGATGTGGCAAATCAACTTTAATAACAAAATTGATTTCTTATTATAAGTCGAAAAATTATAAGTTAGGGGGATTTTTAACTCCAGAAGTTAAGGAAGCACGAAAAAGGATTGGTTTTAACATTCATGATATTGAATCTGGTAAGTTATTTTCACTTGCACGTAAAGGTAATTATGATACAAAATATAAATTAGGTAATTATTGCATATTTATAGACATTTTTAATAGTTATTTGAAAGAATTACAGTTAAGCAGTTTGGAGACTCTTGATCTTCTAATTATTGATGAAATTGGAAAAATGGAATTACATTCTCTGTTATTTGTCCAATTTTTAAAAGAAGTATTTTATTCAAATTTAAAAATAATAGCAACTATAGGAGAAAAACTAAAACATCCCATAAAAAGAGAACTATTAAATCTCTCGAACCTAAAACTATTCCAGATGAATGTTAATAATCAATATGAGATATATGAAAAAATTCTTGATTTGATATAATAGAAAACATCTGAACTTATGTATAACTTTATAAATTATAAAATTTTACTAAAAAATCTCGTTCTTAATTAATTTAATTGTTCATAATATCAATAATTTCAAAAAATTAAAAATAAATCTCTGGTTAAGTTTTCTCTATATAAAGGTGAGCTTTTTTGAGATATGTTGAAATTGGAGAATCGAAAGAAAAACTTCCCATAGTAGGACAGGGGGCTTGGGGAATTAAAAGATTTAGGTCGAAAGCTTTTTATGAGGAATGGAAAGCGTCTTTAAGGAAAGGAATTGAACTAGGTTTAACCCACATAGATACTGCAGAATTTTATGGAAATGGGGAATCTGAGAAGTTAATCGGAGAAATTATTAAGGAATATGATAGAGATGATTTATTCATTACTAGTAAACTATTTCCCATTCATGTCAGATATGAAACTATGAAGAGAGCAGCTTATAAGTCATTAAAGAGATTGGGCATTAAATATTTGGATTTATATTTGATTCATTGGCCATCTAATTTAATTTCAATTAAAAAACAGATGGTTGTTCTTGAGGATCTTGTTAGAGAAGAAAAAACAAGATATGTTGGCGTTAGTAATTTCTCTGTAAATCAGTTTATTGAAGCACAAGGTTATTTAAAAGATTGTAAACTCATTAATAACCAATTGCATGTAAATTTGACTTTTCAAAAGCATTTATTTAGATCATTACCATATTATAAACAGAATGGCATCTTAATGACAGCATATAGCCCTCTAGCACACAGGGGTTATACAAAAATAGATAATGCATTGAAAATAAAATTAGAGAAAATTGCAAAAAACCATAATGCTTCTATTCAACAAATAGCTATAGCCTGGTTAGTTAATCATGATAACGTGATTACCATACCCAAGGCGAAACAAGCTATTCATACGATATCTAATGCGGAAGCAGCAGACATTATTTTATCGAAAGATGAAATAGAATTACTGTACCGATAATAATAAATTTTGCTTCGAATTCTTTTTATAAAGTAAAATTTTATTAAATTCCTTTTTTCTATATCTTTATAAAGCCTAAGATTTTTTACAAGACATCTCGATTAAAAGATATGCCATGGAAATGCGATAAATGTGGTGCTACTTTTGACATGGAAGAGATTCCGAAAAAATGCCCAAAATGTAAAGCTGAAGATGGTACGTTCAGCTTAGTAGAAAAAGTAGTTAAGAAAAATTAGGTAGTTTAATTTATTTATCATTGTGAAAAAAATGGTTGAATGTGATTACGAGAAAATAAGTAAAGAATGTGCATGTACATATATGAGTTGTTCAAGGAGAGGTAAATGCTGTGAGTGTATCCAATATCATTTAAAAATGGATCAATTACCAGGTTGTATTTTTGCTCATATATCAAAGGATGCAGAGAGTTCATACAATAGAGATTTTGAACATTTTGTTAAATTAGTTCAGCATTCTTAAACAGCATCATTAGAGGTAGAGTTTCTTACAAATTTTAGCCAAATCAATTAATATGGGGTAATTTTATATTAATTTTCATGAAAAGCTTGATGAGATTTTTCAGAAAGTAGAATTACAGTTTTGTGATAATTCTGGCGAGATTTTAATTGAGTCCTTAGAAATGAGAAAAATAAGTAAAATAATCCCTGAATGGAAAGAATTAATAGATCTAGGATTAAAATACAATAAAGCAGAAACATTAAGGACATTACGGCATATTTTTCGCTCATTATGGATATATTATGCTATTATGAATGAAAAACTTAACTTAGAGATTAAAAGAGAAAATATAACATTATTGAAGAACAATTTAGTTAAAATTTTTAACTATAATAGAGATATTTTTCCTTTACTTCTCTTATTTCATGATATTGGAAGACCATTTAATAGAGAATGGCATACTTTTGAGTCTGCAAACTTAATCAAACAAAAAAAAATGTTATCTAAATTGGGTTTAAATTTTAAACAGCAAAAGGTATTATATGGCACTATAAAGTACCATCTACTTCTAGGAACTATATTTACAGGAGAATCAAGCTATTATGGAGCCATTTCGATTTTTAATGATCAAGATTTACAAGAACTATGGTCTTTTCAAGAAGATATTTACACTTTCTTTCAAATTCTGACTACTTTTACAATAATTGATATTTTAGGGTATGATTATTCTAGAATTTTTGATCACTATTTTGATAATTATGAAAATATACATCAAAATTTAACTAGTATTTTTATTAAAACTAGAACTTTTGCTTTTGATAACCGTAGATTTGCTTTATTTAAGGCACTTTCAGATCTTGATATCCAAAATTTAAAATGGCGTATTTCATGTGCTCTAAGAATTTTCCAATTTGTTGATACTAATTCAGAATTGACAAAAGAACTATATTATTCTAAAATTGAAGGTGCTTTAAGAGAAACTGGTAATAGTTGGGAAAACTTTATTAAATCATTGCAAGATGAACATACAGTCATTCAATTTAAGTATGCTTTACCTTTATTAATGGTTCTTGCCTCAACTTCTTTTAAAAGAGAGCCAATTAAATATGATGATCAAGTAGACCCAAGACTATTTCTTTTTTGGCAAAATTGTTGTGAGAAGGTGCGATATTATCAAAGGAAGAATCAAAGGAAAGAAAAAAAAATCCCCAAGTTATGGAATTTTATATTTGAATTACCTCGTGGTTGGTTTTACAAGAAAGAGTATATAGATTTTCTAAGAAGTGAAAAATTATTTGATTATCTAAAAAAAATTACTCCCATTTATAGTTCAGAATTTGATAATTATTTTGTTAATTTTTCTCTTATTATTTGAAAGATTTAATTCAATAAAAACTAAGAAAAGTTTTTTATAACAAACTTTCTTTTAAGAAGACAGACAAGTGATATATGAGGCTGACGGTAGGCATGACCTGCTGAGGAACCTCACCTCATACTCCAAGCAAGGTGTAGCGAGAGCTGCTATGGTGAGAACCATATTTTAGGAACTGAAACGACACTGCCTTTTTACAAATATTAATGATTTGGATATAAGCCAAAGAATAAGTATAAAGGAATGGTTGGAACGAGCTAAAAACCTTGGTGTAAGGCCAAATGAAAGTGATGAGATACTTGGAGCGAACTTTGGGTAGGCCGCACAGTTTGATGCCTCAAATATTTTTTGGTGACGAAAAATATTACAGAAAGGTGGGTATATATATCACTCGTCTTTTCAAATAAAAAGCAATAAAAAAAAGATAATTTTGAAGATTAAGCTTTTACATTGGGGCTACTTCTTCTTTTTTAGCAATAGCAGTAACTCCACCAACGATTATTAAGATAGCATCTACAAACCAGAAAGAACGGTTTAATGGAACGAAATTCAGTATTTGAAAGCAAGAGTATGGACAATAGGCGATAGGAATCATTTTACCTATTAGAATCAATAGCCCTCCCGCTAACATAATATATTTTCCAATGAAAATGTCTCTTATAGCTAAAATAGCTCCCGTTACAGTAATAGCTACCCAAATAAAAGTAAATATAAAGTTAAGAAAGTAAGCTACAGCAATATTTGAAGGGGGAGGAGCAGACCATGGAAGGAATTGAAAAGCGATTAAATTTAATGCCGCTAACATTAATCCTCCTACCAAACCTAAGATAGGTCCTGATTTTTCTGCCATTTTTACCAACTATTTATTTTTTTGGTTACTTATTGGATTGCATTTTACAAAATTGTTATACTAAATTGTGTTAAGATAATATTTAAACTTATACAAATTTTTAAAATTATAAACAAATTTTATGCATATTCACTAGATCCATGTATTTTTGCTTAAATTAATATTAATCTGAGAGAGTTAAGCCTGTTAAATATCTCTTCTCAAAATTTGAAAAAAAAGAAAAAATTATGAATTTATTTCTGCTGGTTTAATCTCTTCCTCCCATTGTTATAGCAAGAATGCCACCTACGATGACTAATAAAACATCAATATAATAGAATGTCATATTTAAAGGTCTAATATTAAAAAGCATTGGAGGAAAAGCAAAAATCTCAAGAGGAATAAATGTACCTATTAAAGCAATAATTCCAAATGATAATATTAAATAATTTCCTACCTTTATGTCTCTTGCACTTAAAACTACTCCAACTATGATACCGGTACCCCAAACAAAAGTCATTATGATTGAAAGCATATATTGCCAATTATAAGGTGGCCAACCTCCGAAATACATACTCATTTGAATGCCAAATAAAGTAAATGCCATTAAGATAATTGCACCTACTTCTCCCAAAATACGTCCTGCTCTTGAAGCCATATTTACCAACTAATAGCTTTTTAAATTTGATATTGGATTACATTTTACAAAATTGTTATACTAAATTGTGTTGAGATAGTATTTAAATTTATACTAATTTATCAAGTTTAATCTTGATTTATTTCTTTAAAAGAAACGCTTAGAGTCTATATCCAAATTATCAGATAATCCTAAATTAAAAAAAAAAATGAATTAATTATGCTAAATTAGTCTCTTCCTCCTGTTACAACTGCAAGAATTCCTCCAACAAGAACTAACAAAACGTCTACATAGAAAAAGGTCATACTTAAAGGTATAATATTAAAAAACATTGGTGGGAATCTATAAACATGAAGAGGAATAAATGTACCCACTAAAGCAATTGAGCCAAAGGCTAATATCAGATAATTACCCACCTTAATGTCTCTTGCAGCTAATACAACTCCAATTATGATACCAGCGCCCCAAACTAAAGTTAATATTATCGAAAGGAGTAATCTCCAATCAGAAGGTGGCCAACTTTGAAAGTACATAGTCATTTGAATGCCATATAATGTATATGCCATTAAGATAATTGCACCTACTTCTCCCAAAATACGTCCTGCTCTTGAAGCCATATTTATCAACTAATAGCTTTTTAGATTTTATATTGGATTACATTTTACAAAATTGTTATACTAAATTGAGTTAAGATAATATTTAAACTTATACGAATTTTTTTATGAAATTCTTCAATAAAAAAAACTTACATTTTTGACTAGCTTTGAAGTTCATAAGAGAAAATATCACATTGTTTTTTAAATCCCAATTTCCTATATACTCTTTCTCCTATTTTTGAAGCTTGAAGGACTCCAACTTTATAACCCAGTGTAAGAGCATCTTTTAGGGCTCTTCCACTTATTATTAAGCCAAGACCTTTGTTTCTAAACTCTTGTAAAGTAGATACAGCATGTAATCCTCCCACTCCTGATGAAAGATATAATAATAAGGTTGTTGCTGGCTTACCATTATAATAACCAAGGTAGAAACGAGCTTCTTTCTCGTATAAGAGATATTTAAGTAAATCTAAATCAACTTTAAGATTAAAAACCAATGAAACTATTTTTGACCACTCTTGAAGCATTGGCAAGTTATCAACAATTTTTATTTCTGTTTCAATTGATTTAAAATCCAATTTGGTTAGATCTTGAAGATTCAAAACCATTCCTGCTTGTTGATATACATTTAAAAAACCAAATTGCTCCAACTTAGATCCCAAACTAGATGGCTCCGTTAATGGTCCCAAAGTCCATGCGTTAGGAGCTTCCTTATTTTGAATTAATGCCTTAATTTGATTAATTTCAGCATCTATATCTAAATTTTTAAAGTTTACTTTAAAGATGCAATTTGGCCAGTCAACATATTTAGCCCGAACCCAATTAATCGTATCACTTTGGGCTAATTCGAAATTTGGGTGATGTGAACATTTTACATAGAAATCATCTAAATTACTTTCAATGGCAGCCAATAATGCTTTTTTATCTTTTGTGTTTAATAGTATGTTCATTTTATAAATTAAAAATATTTAATTTCATTTGATCAAAAAGTCTGTAATATAAAATATAGATAAACTTAAGAATTGATGATAAAAAATTAAAAGAGAATAAAAAAAAGTAAATTTGTTTAAATTCTGCTCCTTATAACACCAGTAATCCTAATCCACCGTTAACTATAAGTAATAAGCCGATGAAAATAGAAGCTGTAAGAGACATTACAACTAATAATGTATTAATGCTTGGACCCGCAGTATCTTTAAAAGGATCACCTACTGTATCTCCAGTTATGGATGCTTTGTGTATGTCTGTACCCTTCCCACCTAAATTTCCATCTTCTATCCACTTTTTCGCATTGTCCCATGCTCCACCAGCGTTAGACATCATTACTGCAAAGACAAATCCCGATAGAATTGAACCTGCTAAGAATGCACCTAGTGAAGATACACCAAAAACAATACCTACTGCAATTGGAATAACAATTGAGATAATACTTGGCAATACAAGTTCTCTTAATGATCCTTTTGTTGCTATATCGATGGTCTTGCTGAAATCAGCTGGTTCCTCACCTGTTAGGATTTTTGGATTTTCTTCAAATTGTCTTCTTATTTCATCGACCATCTTAGCAGCATTTCTTTGAACAGCCAAAATCAACAAAGCAGAGAATAAAGCAGGAACAACAACTCCAAGAAAAGCACCAATCAAAACATTTGGATTCATTAGATCAATTACCAATGTTAGACCTCTCGCTTTTGCTTCTTCAGAATACGAGAATAATAATGCTAAAACTGTAAGATTTGCTGCACCTATTGCAAATCCTTTTGTAATAGCTTTTGCAGTATTTCCCGCGGAATCTAATCGATCAGCAGTTCGGATGATATCCTCTCCCAATTCTCCTTGTTCTGCTATTGCGCGGCTATTATCTACTATTGGTCCGTATGCATCATTAGATACAATAGTGCCTACAATAGCTAGCATTCCTACCGCTGCCATTGCTACACCAAATACACCCCCAAGCAAATAAGATAGCGCCATGGCAGCTACAATTCCAACAGCAGGGGGTACCACACTTATAAGACCATATGAAAATCCAGAAAGAATCACCACTGCATGACCTTCTTTAGCTGCATTTGCCATATTACGTGTAGGTTTCTTATCATCTCTTGTGAAATAGTCACTTGTCCAACCTATTATTATACCACTTGCAAGACCTAATATCAATGCGCCATAAATCCTCCAAAGTAATATAGATCCTTCTGGAGATAACCCAATAGATAAGAAGAAAGTAAATAGTGCAGCAATTCCCGCAAAAATTATAGTTGCAAAATAAGTCCCATTATTTAATGCCTTTCCTGGTTCTTCAGAACCTCTCCACTTAATGATAAATATGCCAATAAGTGAAGCAATGAGACCAACCCCACATAATACAACAGGAGCTATAACAAGTATAGCACGTAGTGATTCTGACATTGTAACATCTCCCAAGGGAGCTTCAATTATTGACAGTACTGCAGCAAGCATCATTGCTGCTACTATTGATGCTACATAAGAATCAAATAAATCTGAGCCCATTCCAGCTATATCTCCAACATTATCGCCCACATTATCTGCAATAGTCGCAGGATTTCGAGGATCATCTTCTGGTAGATTATATTCTGCTTTTCCAACCAAATCTGCCCCAACATCAGCCGTTTTAGTATATATTCCGCCACCACATTTCATGAAAAGCGCAATACTGCTTGCCCCAAAACTAAATCCAAGTACTACTAGAGGAGTTTGAAATATCATGTATACAATTGAAACACCGATTAAAGCTACGCCTACTACTGCTAAACCCATTACTGAACCACCAAAAAAAGCAATATCAAATCCTTTTTTAGTGCTTATTGTACAACCTTGAGCAGCTCTTGTATTAGCTTTAACACCTACATACAACCCTAGATATCCAGCGAGCATTGAACCAACCGCTCCGACACTATAGGCGACTGCTTGTTCCCAGTTGAAGAATTCAGCGTATCTATTAACTGGATCAATAGGAGACGGTAATAAAAAGAAAATAATTAAAAATAATCCAATAACGAAAAGTCCTAGTATTTTATATTGGACTTTTATATATGTTTTTGCTCCTTTTTCAATGTAGCCAGCAACTTCAACCATCTTTTCATTTCCAGGATCTTCCTTTAAAACCAAATATCGAAAAAATAAAGCTATAGCAATTGAAACTACTCCCGCAATTAAAGCTACAATTAAAATTAGTGGAATTTCCATTTTTAACACTTTTGTATTTAGAGTTTTTTAAACTTTTTATTTGAAATTTGTTAATATTTTATCTATTAGCCTAAGTGCTATAAATATTTTGAATTTTAGAACTTAAATAAATTTCAATTGATTTAAGAAAAATGTGCATTATTTAAACTGAAATTAAGCATATTTCTCACGATATTCATTATAAAGTAGTATTTATTTGAGTATTATTAAAACCCCAAGATTTTAATATATTCTGAGCTTCAGTTATAATCTCCTCTATTAAAGTTTTAAGAGGGATGATTTTCCTTCTATGACCAATAGCAGTAGATGGTGCCATAAAGTTCTTGAGATTATAATGATAGATTCTATCATAGAAATCTTCACTAAATATATTAAGATTAATCCATCTCTCCTTGATATCTTGAGACACGGGGCATTCTTCAGAGGTCATTAAAGCTGTTCCGAGGCAGACCGCATCAGCTCCCATTGCCAGAGCTGCTAAGAAACCTCTAGCATCCCCTATCCCGCCAGCGGCAATGAGAGGTATATTTAGTAATCTTTTAGCGATGGTTATATTTATTAGTGTACTATGAGAAAGAGGATTTTTAAAACCAGTTCCCTCTAATCCGACTAAAGTTACTCCATCGGCTCCTTCTTTTTCAGCTGAGATAGCGTGTTTAACTAAAACGCATTTATGAAGCCAGTACGCACCAGATTCATGAACTCTTTTCCCAATAAAGGAAGCTCTGTAACCTGAAGTAGTAAAAATCTTGCAATCCTGGTTAAGAGCAACATCAATATATTTTAAATATCGATCTTTTATTTTAATATCATCTTCCTTGAGTTTGTGGTGTGGAAGAGATAGATTAATACCAAAAGGTTTATCTGTAAATGTTTTCATTCTCTGAATATCATTTTTAAAATCTGCTGGATCTGGAAAATTTAGGGCCGCAATTATTCCTAAACCTCCTGCATTAGAAAATTTAGAGGCAAATTCGGATTTTCCCCATCCTCCAAACGCGCCCATTACTAATGGATATTTAATTCTTATTAATTGCGTGATCCTTGTATTCCAAATCATGGTTTTGACAGCTATTTCTATTGTTAAATAAAAGCGTATTTTTATTAAAATCCAGAAGCTCTTTTTGGAAAACGACTTCGAGTAAGAGCATACTCATGGAATAATTTGTCTAACATTTCTATTCTTAAATTTTGATCTTTATCCCATAAATTATTTAATTCTAGTATGTCATTATTTCTATCAAAGAGATCTCCGTATCCTGGTACTTCAGCATACTTAGTTAACTTGTAACCTCTAGTTACCAAATGAACTAATCTCGTATATAACGGACCATGTGGACCAATTTCCTCGTCCTCCATAATAAGTATGCAGTCACGTAATTCTTTATTAGGATCTTTTAAAACTGGAGTCATATCATATCCCTGCATATCGGGAGGTCTATATCTTTCTTTAATATTAAGTAACTCAAGAATCGTTTTGGGTAGATCTACTGAACTTGTTAATGCTTCTGAAACAGCAGGATTAGTGAGACCAGGGATTCTCCAAATTAAGGGAACTTGTAATGTACCATTAAAGGGAGATATTCCCTTTAATATTAATCCATGCTCTCCTAAATAATCTCCATGATCAGAAGTAAAAATTACCATAGTATTGTCTGCCAATCCAAGTTTTTCCAATGTAACTAGAATTTGACCTATTGCATAATCTATCAAGGAAACTGAACCGTAGCTAAGAGCAATAAATTTTCTAATATTTTCTTCTGTTTCTTCACGTAGCATTGAACCTCTAACAGGAGGATATTCTAAATGTTGCTTTAAATAAGGGTGTTTATATAAATTCTTTATATTATGAACATTTCTAGGAAGTTTCATATCCTCTGGTTTATACATCTCTCTATACTTTCCTGGTGGTGAAACTGGTTGATGGGGATCAGGAAAGGAACAATGTAAAAAGAAGGGTTTCTCTCCATAAACACCTTTAACATACCTTTCTAAAAAGGCAATAGTGTTATTTTGGATATAAGTAGTATTATATAATTCCAATGGGACCCAACTTTCATAAAAAATTTCTTGAGCAGGAAGAGTTATAGAATACTCTCTTCTAATTTTCTCTGCAATTATAGGATCTTTTTCTTCTATCCATTCAAGATAATGTCCTAGACATGCATTACCATGTCCGATAACTAAATCAACCTCTTCAAATCCATAATAAGGGATTGGAAACTTTTCATGAGTTAAATAATCACCTTTAGGATTCTTTATCTTCCAATCTTGAAAATCCTCTGCTGATTTTGTTTTATAAAATTCTCCATGTCGGGGTGTCCACGTATTATAATGAGTCTTTCCTATGCTAATAGTGTGATAACCCCTATTTACTAATGTTTGAGTTATTGTAGGTACATTTTGAGGTAAATCTATTCCATTACTTCTAACTCCATGAACATTAGGATAATACCCCGTAAGCAGAGTCGCTCTATTTGGCATACACATTGGGCTTGTACAAAAAGCATTTGAGAATCTTATACTTTCTTTTGCAAGGCTGTCCAAATTAGGCGTTTTTATCATATTATTACCATAACAGCTCAGCATATCAGCTCGTTGCTGATCAGTAATTATAAATAGTACATTCATTTTTTTACTCATGTCATTTTACCTAAGACGACAATTTAAACTCAGTAACTTTTGGTCTGGCTTCAATTTCAGGATAAATTTTTCCAATAACAGGGGGACTACCATTGTATATCTCTTCAATTTCCATCACTCCAAATTTGATCCCTCTAAATTTAGAAATTCCGGTATATGTTCCTTTTGCTACTTGATATGCAAGATCAAAGTTCGCTGCTAATACGGCTAATTTCGCTTGAGGGGGAATAGATAATAGGTTTTGTTTTAGGGCAGTTCCAATTGGAAACACTAATCGATTATGATCAGCTGCCTGGAGCGGTATACAAGGAATAATTATCGGATAGCCATCCAAAGGATCAATATAAGATATAGCTCGAACACCAATAGTATTTGTAAATAATTTATATCCAATAGGATTCAATCGCTTTTCGTTTAGTTTAGTCTTTGCTCCACCTTTTCCTATGATATCTTTTATGATTCCTTTGATTATCCCTATTAAGGGTAAACTTCTTATAGGAGTTACAGCAATAACTTCACTATAATGAGCCTTATAAACGTTAATATAAGTTAAATATCGCATTAAATCGGATCTATTGAAAAAGTCTAAATCTTCACCATCAGTCCTTGAATGTGTATATTTAATCTTAGCCTGTATGAACTTAAATGGCATATCAGGAGACATATAGAAAACGCCTTGCTTTGGATTGCTTTCAATGTTTTTATTACTCATACCACTCGCCATTTCACCCCATACAACGAGATCTTTTCCTCTTGCAGCGTTTGAGCTTATGAAAGTTAAGTGAGGCCATCCACGAGGATCTATAGTTGCCAAAAATTTAACCAGTATAGCTGGTTCTGTGAATTTAATCATATCGTCTGTGAAATTTGTTAACCATTGTTGGTTATTCTTTTTCTTTCCCATTCTCAATCAGAACCTTCTTAACATATTATTTTCTGTTATTATATTATATAAATTTAATACATTGAATATTTTAATTATAGATATTTTAATTCTCTTCATCTATTTTTGTTAACCCTGACCATTGAACATTTTTCACACCAGTTTTTTTTGCTATGTCAAGTAGTGATTCAATTTCTTGTTTAGTCATTAATGCTAAATCCTTCAATGGCCAGTCCATATCTAAACGTTCATATTTAGCAATACATAAATTATTAAATGATAATAGATCCCAACGTTCAGGTATGTTTCTTAATTTTTCTGTGATAAATTTTCCTATTCCTTTTATATTATCTTCAGTAGCAGTATAACTTGGAATTACTGGTGTACGAATCCATATCTTTTTGTTATTATTATGCATATAATTTGCGATCCACTCAGCATTTTCTAAAATCAGTTCATTTTTTACTCCTGTGAATGCCTTATGTTTTTCAGAATCAATTTGTTTAATGTCTAGTAAAACTAAATCAACGAAAGGTAATAATTTTTCATATATATTTCTATTTGCATAACCACATGTATCCAACGCTGTAGAAATTCCATTTTTTTTGCATTTTTTTAGAAATTTTAAAAGAAAACTAGATTGAAGGGTGGGCTCACCTCCGGAAGCAGTAATTCCTCCATTGGACTTCTGATAATATATTTTATCTTTCTGAATTTCATGATATAACCCTTCTAAATTCCACCATTCTCCAAACATATGGAGAGCGGTACTAGGGCATTCCTTCACACAATTTCCACAACTAATGCATTTCTCTCGATCTATATGCATACCATCTTGGTCAAGAATTAAGGCTTCCTGTTCACAAGTTTCTATACAAGTATTACATCCAATACATTTATGTTTAAGCCATTCTAATTGTGGTATCATCAAAAGTGATTCTGGATTATGACACCAAACACATCTTAAAGTACATTGTTTAAAAAATACTGTTGTTCGAATCCCAGGACCGTCCTCAGTAGACATTTTCTGAATCTCGAATATTAAAGCCTTATCTGATTCTACTATAACACTCACCAAATTAAAAAAATGTAGAAAGAGTATTAAAATTTACATCTTATGACATTCACGAGCAATGATTTCATCTTGTAATTCTTTTCCTATTCCAATGAAATAAGCATTATACCCAGTTACGCGGACTAAAAGATTTTTATAATTATCTGGATGCAGCTGAGCATCTTTTAACATTTTTGTATCTAACATATTAACTTGCAAACATGTGCCACCATTCTCGATATAACCTTTTAGATATGACTTGAATTTCTCTTTATGTTCAGGATCTCTTAAGATATTGGGATTAAATGTAATTGTTTGACTTGTTCCATTTGGCAAATAATTTATTAATTCACCTTCTTCAGTTTTTCCTCCTATAGCTCTACCCACTGAGTTGGTAACTGCAGTAGGTCCTTTTAAATCAGCTCCACTTGTTGGACATATAGCATTAGATAGAAAAGTTCCTCTTTTTCTACCATCAGGGGTTGCAATTGTTAAACTTGCATCTTCTCCAGCCCAGTAATTCCATGATAACATTCCTGGTCTATATTGATAATTATTTGGAGTTTTAAATCTCCAGCATTCATCAGTCCAAGCTTTCATTACCTTCCTTGATAATTCATCAGCTTCATCATTATCATTACCAAATTTTGGAGCTTTATTTTTTAGATGAATTCTCATTTTTTCATACTCTGATCCTTCAAAATTATTCAAAATTGCATCTTTTAATTGCCTTATTGAATACTTTTTCTCATCATAAACTAACTTTTTAATAGCTAGTAAGGAATCAACTAAAGTCGCAAAACCAACTCCATTAATCGTAACATATCGAAACTCAGGGCCTCCTTGTCTTATATCTAGTCCTTTTTCTATGCATCCTCGCACAATTGAGGATAATAAAGGGGTGGGCATAAGCTTAGCTGCAATATCTTCATCTTGATTATAAACATCAACAGTATATTTTATTAAAAATTCTATTTGTTCCTTCCACACGTTCCAAAACTGTTCCCAAGTTTCGAAATCTTCTGAATTTCCTGTTTTTGGTCCTAATTGTTCACCTTTCTTAGTTGCTCTAACATTACCAGGCATATTTTTACCATTCCATAATGTTAGTTCTATTGTTTTAACGAGATTTGGATTGCAGTTTACAGTTCCTGAACGGTCATTGCCTTGCATAGTATTTTCAAGGCATCCTACACAGGCGTAATTCCAAACATCTTCTTCAGGAATTCCTTCGGCTGTTAATCCTGCCATGCTCCTCTCATCAAAATTTATGAGAAATGGCGCTCCTTGAGCTCTAGAAATCATATTGATAACGGTATCTAATAATTTATCAGGACTATTTCTATGTAATTTTACATTAGGTTTAGGTTCTAAGCTTGGATACCATTCATCTATAACTTCTAAGATAGTATAGGTTAATTCATTGGTTAAATCTTCTCCATTAGGACCGCATCCAGAAAGAGTTAATAGTTGTCCATATCCTGAAGTAATACCTTGCCTACCTAGAATTATCATTGCATCGTATGCCGTATTGCAATGAAACCAAAAGCTCCCTAAAATATCTTTTGCGAATTCTTTTGATATCTTTTCTTCTTCAATAACATCTTTTTTATAATATGGCCATAAATATTGATCCATTCGACCAAAAGATAAACCTGCTCCGGGATAGGATTCTTCAGCCATTAATAACATATGAGTAAGCCATAAGGCTTGAACTGCTTGCCAAAACGTTTCTGAGGGTTCCCATGGTACTTTCTCCAAATTTTGTGCCATTTGTTCTAATTCTTCCACTCGATCAGGAGATGGAGCATTTTCTTTTAATCTTCTACATTCATCAGCATATTTTTTAGCTAGTGCTTTTGGGATTTCGGTAGCCTTTATTATTGCTCGTAGTTCCTGACCTTTAGGACCTTTTTTATCATTTTTACTTAATTGTTCATATCTTTTTATTGCCTTTTCATAAATATGCTTAAAACCCTTCTTTATTACAGTTTCATAATCGGGGATAATATGACCAGGGGCTGCACCGATATTCCCAAATCCAGAATAGTGATATTTAAAATTAGCTTCCCGATTTTTGATATTCCATTTCCAATATTTTTTGGCTTCTTTTTTATTAAAACATTTGGATAATTGGGTATTAAATCTTCCACCAGCAATTAGATCATTTTCAGAGATGATTTCTTGGGGTATATAATTCAACATAACTTCATTTAGAAATAAAATTCTTCTTTCTGGTATGGATAATCCCCAAAAATTCTCAGGTAATTTTACAGGAATTGCCATTGACCGGTAAGAGGAGGCAAATACTCCCATATCTTTTTTACCTAACGCTTGTATATAAAAATATACTTCTGGATTGATATACCAATCTCCTTCATGCCAATTAATATCCCATTCTGTTCCAGTAGTAAAAGGACTAAATTGATTGTTCCATTCTCTCTCTCTACCCTTATAGAAATAATCTCTTAACCATCTTGATCTTTTAGACAAAATATGAGATTCAGCTACCTGAAATCTCTGTTTTCTTTCCTTATTATCCAAATTTCCATTCGTTTGATTCATTTTACATTTGAGGTTATTATTTTAATTAAATTAAACTATTCTTTAATTAATTAAATTTAAATTTGTCAAAGCTTTAAAGTTTCAATTTATTTCTTATAATAATTTCTAAGAAAATAATAATATTGTATTACTCAGATTTATTTGAAATAAGCCTAGAAGCTTATTATTTATTTCTATTGAATGGACATAAATGTAGTCATAATTAAGAGAAAAAAGTAAGGATTTTATTATTCTTATTTTTATTTTTTCATTCTGTAACTCTATTTCTATCGCTGTAATTTAAAGAAATACATGAATATAAGTATCTCTACTAAATTTACACCGTGAAATCAAAAAAGAGTAGGAAATGATGCTAAAGTAACAGAAAGTTATTATTTTTAACTAAATATCTTAAAATGTTGACGTTTCAGGTTTCGGCATACTTTAGTAAGTTAAATATAATCTTAGCATAACCCTCAATTGTATGAGCGTGCTGATCTTTTGTATCTTCAGAGTATTGTTCTAAACAGCTTTGTATTTTCACAAAAATTCCCTCAATTGTTGGTTTTATAGACGTCCAAATTAATTCATTAATAGTTTTATCACCTTTTATAATTCAAATAACACCAAACTGCTCTAAAAAGAACTAAATATTACGGAGATCATATCCTTAAAATATCGAAATACGATCCACATATTACAGAATTGACGTGAAACATAAGTTTTACGTACTTTGAATCTTACAATGTTATCATAAGGATATTAGAAAAAAAAAGATTTTGAGATTAAATTAAGCAACTGAAATGCTAATCGACGCGAAAAATGTCGTAAACATTACCACAAATAAAATCAAACCTGAAATGATTAAATAAATCCGTCTTGCTCTTTCGTCAATGTTTTCAGCTACTCCTAGACTTAGAAAGCCAATAAGCATAAAAACTAACGCTATATTAACACCAACCCTCGCTATATTCATAAATATTACATCCTGAAAAGCCATCCAATATGCTATCCTATAAATTTCTTCTTGTCGTCGAATGTAATCATTATAGCCATACTCTCCATTCCAATAAGCGATATCATTTTCTTGAAGAGCTAGATTTTGCCATGCTCCAGCATTATTGGCGATCGATCTACTGATCATCATAATTAAACCAAATAGAATTGCTGCAATTAAACCGTATATAATGAATTTCATTGCTTTTCTTTTATCTAATAAAGGAATATTTTCAAATATGCTAAATTTTCTTTTCTCCTCTCCCATTAGTCAATACCCCTCCTTAATTTATTGAGATAACTATAAGAAAATAAGATAGCAGCAGCAGCAAGAAGTATTATACCTATTGTTAAAAAGAATGTGTTTAAAAATCCCCCAGGTCCGTCAACTTTGACACTTATTTCGAATGTAACATTTGTAGCTGCTGGAGGTCCAGTATTAAGACCATATACAACAACCATGTAATTTCCTGGTCTTGAGATCAGATAATTTCCGGATACACTGCCAGCAAACTCAATATACCAATAACCTTCATTTGTTATTGAGAGGACATTTGCTGGTGATGCTGAACTTGGTACATATTGCCCCCAAGTAAATTGTGAATAGATAAAGGTTAAGCCAGATCCAGGTGGAGCATTATCCAGAGCATACTGCTGATCATACGTACCTTTCCCTAAAATTATTATGTTTGCTGAAACATTCGGATAATATACTGAAAATTCAATTACCATTTTTTGGTTTTTTGTGAGTGTTATTAATTTCGAATAAGCATCCCGAATTGTAGTTGAACTACTTTCTTGTATTACAACTGGATTTGTTGGACCTTGAGAAACTATACCGACTTTATTTAAGGTAAGTCCTAAAATTGGACCTAAAATAACCAAGATTATCCCTATGATTGTAATTATTTTTAATCCTTTCTTTGTTTTCAAATTCTTTCACCTTTATTGTGTATTTTGTAGTTAGATTTTTACATTATACCTACGCAATCATGTATAAAAATGTGCTGTAATGAAAGATTAGTTAAGTAATAACGGGTTAATCAAGTAATATATAGAAAAATTGTTTTTAATTCTGATAATATAATGTTTTAAATTAAAAGGTAAAAAAATTTAAGAAAGCTAACAAATCTTTATTTATATAAGATAAGTATAAGGTTAATTCTGATGGATGAATACACATGTGAAGTATTAATAATTGGAGCGGGTCCTGCTGGTTTAACTGCGGGTGTTTATTGTGGACGAGCAAATAGAGATACAATAATTTTAGATGGAAAAGAAACCTCGGCACTAGTTAAAGCAAAAGAAATTCAAAATTGGATTGGTGAAAAAGATATTTCTGGTATAGAATTACTAAAAAAGTTCAAAATTCATGCAGAAAGTTTCGATACTGTAAGAATAATCGATGGTGATGTTATCTCATTAATGATTGGAATGGGAGTTAATATGATTTCTACTCGAACAGCGAATATTACTTCTGATGTAGTAATTATTGCCTCTGGAACTGGAAAGAGGAAAGAAATAATTAAAGGGGAGAGTTCTTTAATTGGTTTCGGAATTTCTTATTGCGCATTATGTGATGGTCCCCTATACAAGGATAAAAAGGTATATTTGTTTGGTAATGATACAGAAATGTTGGAAGACGCTTTAATACTTGACCAGATGGGATGCGATGTTCATATTATTACTAATGTAGACATAAGTGAATTACCAGAAAAGTTAGAAGAGGTTAAGCAAAAACGAATCCAAATTCTTGATAATACAATTATTGAAGAGGCTATATCTGACTCAGAAGGTATAATTCAAAAAATCATTATCAAACCTAGTGATAGGGAAGAAGTAAGTGAGGATATTATAGAGGAACTTGAACTAGATTGTTTATTTATAATTTCTCATGTACCTTCTAATTCTATTTTTAAGAAGGCAGGAATTGAACTAGATGAAAATGGAAATGTTAAAGTTGATGAAAATCAACAAACGAATATAAAAGGTGTATACGCTGCTGGGGATGTTACTGGAGGTTTATTTCAAGTAGTTTTTGCCACAGCAGAAGGAGCACGTGCAGGAATTAATGCTTGTAAATATTTACGACAAGTAAAAAAAGATTAAAAAGTTAAGCCTAGGTTTATTTTTGAGAAAAAGAAATAATTAAAATCCTCCAGTAAGTAAAAAGCTAAGATTAGATATTTCTACTCCGAAGAATGTTGCTATAAGAAGTAAAATTGCTGCAGCAATTAAACGTTTGTCTCTTATTTTAATGCTATATATTAGAAATAAAATCCTTGCTGAAATTAGAATTATGTATAATGTAATAATAGATGTAAAGATAATAAAGGTTAATGACGAAGCAGGAGGAATGTAGAGCACCATATAATCAACTATAAAGAATATATTTAGGGTAACCATCCATATAATACCTGAGATTTTTAATAATTTCTTAGCATCGCTTGGATCACTATATCCAATTTTCATAAAATAAACACCATAGGTAACTAAGCTTATTGCGTCTGATACAATAAGATTTATCTGAGATGTAATAGCAAAATAAAACCATGGATCTATGATTATGATTACCATCATGAGAAGGAAATTTGGGTACAAAAATAACCAAATTATATTTATTACTCCAACTTTAGAGAATAAGTAGAATTTCTGATTCTCTTTCCGATTCCTTTGAGCAGTTATGATTAACAATATATTTGCTATAAGAATTGAAGTGCTAGGTAAAAAAGATAAAAGGAGAAATTGAATTAAATTATATTGAAAAAGCATATTATTTTATCACCTTAGAGATTTAACTTACGTTGATTAATTTGCCTAGATATATTTTCTGTTAAAGTCATATTTAAAACTTTAGTTTATGCATTTTTAATGCATTTAAGTGTCACCTAGATATTACTCTGTATTTTGTAATATCCCGATCATATTGAAATTATCATGGAAAATCATAAATTTTCAGATTTTATTGACGATTTTCTAATTTCAAAAGAAGTTGAGGAGGGATGTACGCATTCAACTATTAAGGCGTATCGTTATGATCTTGAAAAATTTATTGAAATTGCAGGGGACATTGAAATAAATTCTCCTATCATCCCGCAAAAGATTAGGTTATTTTTAAAGAAATTAAAAGATATGGATTATACTAAGAAGGGTATTGGGAGAAAAATTGCATGTTTAAGGTCCTTTTTTAAATTCTTAACATTAAATGAATATATTGAAAAGAATCCAATGACGAAAATCCACTCTCCCAAAATTAAGGTTGAAGAAAGTCTTCCAAAGTTCCTTAAAGTTTCTGATATAGAAGAAATCTTTAAGAAACTAAACGACAAAACTGTTTTTAATTCTAAGAAAAGTCAAAGATACTATTTAATCGTCAGGTTATTATATTCAACAATGGCAAGAGTAAGTGAACTTTGTAATATACAAATAAAAGATATTGATTTCGAAAAGGGCTATTTAAAATTAAGAGGTAAAGGAAATAAAGAGAGAATTGTCCCTGTTGATAAAAAAACGTTAGATTTTTTTAAGGAACATATCAGTAATCGGATTTCATACGATTCTGAGGATTATCTCTTAGTAAATACATGGGGGAAAAAGTTAACTCCTCGGGTTGTACAATCTGATATTAAAATAATAAAAGAAAAATGCGGCTTTCCAGATTCAAAAGTGGTCACCCCTCATGTATTCAGACATACAGGTGCAACTCATTTAAGGCGTTCAGGAATGGATATTAGTGAATTACAAGATATATTGGGACATAGCTCTCCAAATACAACGCGAATATATGCCAAAAATGATATTACAAAATTAAAGCAATCTTATTCGATGATGCATCCACTTAATAATTCAAATAAATTTTAAATTTATTTTGAATGTAAAAAATTTTAAAATAAGCTTATTTTATTAATCTAATAGTTCTTATTACAATTTATTAAGTATAAGAAACTTTAAACTTAAATCGTATTATATTTAAATATATAATATATTTGAAATTGGTAGATATTCTGCTATGTCTGATGAGAATGAATTTAGAAAAGAGTTTATGAAGAAATCTGTCTTTAGGCAATCCAGTTCCCTAGATTTAAGCTATGTCCCGGAGAAATTATATTGTCGAGACAAAGAAATTAAGGAGCTTATTTTTACTTTTCGAAGGATTTTAGAAGAGTTAGAACAACCATCAATTAATTTTCTAATTCTAGGAAAGGCAGGAGTTGGTAAGACAGCAACGGCCAGATACTTCGGTAAGAATTTTAGAAATATAGCTATCGAAAAAGATGTTAATTTCTTTGTGGAGTACTATAATTGCATTAACTTTCGAACCAAAAGTAAGATAATTAGAGACCTTTTAGCCAAATACACTCATGGAAGTGGGAGGGGATTTAGTGATGATGAAGCATTAAAGTTAATATTAACAAAACTAGTTAGAGAACCAGGTTATATGCTTCTAATAATTGATGAAATTCACTTATTACAATCTGATGAAATCTTAGCATTTTTAGATATAGCAGAAACTTTTGGTCACCAGAATGCCAAACTTTCTCTCATTTTGATTTCAAGAAGTAATGCTTGGATGAATGTCGAAACAGAGAGGATTTTGAGTCGTATAAATCATACTATTAGACTCAAACCCTATAACTTAGATGAATCTAAACAAATATTACAATATAGAAGTGATTTAGCCTTTAAAGAAAATGCAGTAAATAATGAAATTTTAAATATGGTAAGCCAAATCGTCGCTCAACATAAAAATATGCGACACGGAATAGAGATCCTACGAATAAGTGGGATGCATGCCGACAAGGAAGGATTAGAAAAAATATTTCCGGATGCCATTAGAGAAGCTTCAAATCAAGTTTATCCTACCTTTAGAGGAGAAATTGTTGATCGCCTTAGTAATCAAGAGCTTTTAGCATTATATGGAATTACACGAGCATTAATGAATACAGATGAGCCTTTCACAATTGTGGAAGATGCTTATGAAGAATATCAGGCTATATGTGAAGCATATTCAGTTGAACCTCATGTAAAAATGAGCTTTAGGAAATATGTTAGAGAATTGAATAATTTAAATGTAGTTTCCTCAAAAACCGTAAGAATTGAAGAAAAAGACAGGGGAAGGCACTTAGAGATTACTTTGTTAGACATTCCCGCACCAAAATTAGAAGAATTCTTAATGGAAATCTTTGAAAGGAAATTTGCATGAAATTAAATAATTTTTTACAATGTCAAAAAAGAATATTTTAATTACTGGAGCCTCGGGAAGTGTTGGCATAAAAGTTTTTCATGAATTTTATACAAGGAAAGAAAAATATGATATTACTCTTTTTCTCAGAGGTTCTAAAAAAAATAAGAAATTGTTTAAAAATTATAGAACAGAATTAAATATCATCTGGGGAGATTTACAGAATTATAATGATGTAGAAAAGGCTGTTGCTAATCAAGACATTATTTTACATATTGCTGCCGTTATTCCCATCTCTAAAGAATGCAATCCAGAAACCACTCATACAGTTAACGTAGAGGGGACTAAAAATATTATAAATTCTATGTTAAAGCAACAAATTAAACCAAAAATCGTATATACTTCTTCTGTAGCTGTTTATGGAAATCGAGTTGAAAACCCAATAATTAAATTATCAGATCCAATCAGACCTGCGAAAGGAGATTTCTATGCAGAATCAAAAATTGAAGCAGAAAAACTAATTAGGAATTCAGGTTTAGAATATTGTATTTTTAGGTTAGCTTATTGTGCTTCACCAGCAGTTCTTAAGTTCCATCCTGTAATGTTTCGAATGCCATTAAATACAAGTATGGAAATGATTTTAACTAGTGACATTGGCAAAGCATTAGGAAATGCGTTGGAAAGAGAAGATATATGGGGAAAAATTTTCAATCTTGGAGGTGGTGAAAATTGTAGAATTAAATATGGGGATCATTTAGACGATCTTTATGAAATTATGGGTTTAGGAAGAGGTTTTATGCCAAAGGAAGCCTTTTCTGTAGAAGGTTACCATTGTGGTTTCTATTTTGATGATGGAGTCCAAGAATTATTCAATTTTAGGAATTTAAACTTACAAGATTATTATAAAGAAGTAAAAAAATGGATAGGTTTTAAGAGATATTTAACGCCACTTTTAAGGTGGCTTTTAAGAAAGATTTTTATAAAAAAATCAGAATATTATAAGGAATATAAGAAATAAAATTTCTACTTTAATAAATATAGGGTATTAATGCTTTTCTGTTTTTAGGATAATCCGGGAAGGTATTAAGATACCATTTATGATGGGATCGTGCTCTTGGACCTAAATTAAAAAATGTCCATAAAACAAAAACAAGTCCGGGTAAAGACCATGTCATTACAGCCCATCCAGCCCATTCAGTTATTTCACCAAAATAACTTGGACAACTCACGTAATTAAACATTCCTCCATAAGGAATTTTATAATCAATTTCTCCAGGTTTTCGCAAATTACGTATAATTCTATCAGAATGAAGGTTTATGAAAAAGCCACTAAAGAATATAATCGCTCCAACTATGAAAAACGGACTTATAATCCAATTTGAGGGGTAAGGAAGCGAAAAAGTATATATCCATCTTGCTTGTAAGTAAGTGTTTATTCCATTAAACATTAGACCGAAACTAATTATTGTTAATGGCATAGGTTGTTTTGCTCGTATTAAAAAAGGGAATATAAATGTTCTTTGACCATAATGCAACATCCAAATACATAGAAATACAATTGACATAATATCTGTTTTTCTACCTCCAATCAGATAGAAAAATAAGTAGATTATTATAGTAGGGATTTCCATAATAAACCACCCTAGCTTATTGTTAATAGTTGGTCCCCACTTCTCATTAATATGCTGCCCATACGGAGCAGGAACAAAAAGCAAGAGAATGAACATTGCTATACCAACAATACTGAAAATTAACATGATATAGTTAAAAATTATTATCTCATTCATCGAAATATTCTAATTATCTAATTAGTATTTTATTAATAAGTTAAAAATCCATAAAAAGTTAAATAATTCACTATAAGAAGAAAATCAACTAAGAATTTATTATTGATTTTTTTATAATTTTATCTACTCAATAATTCTCTTTTTCTTTTTTAGACTGAGAGTACCAGTCTAACCATTCTTTACGGCGGTTCTTAGCTTTATCTGTGGCATCAACCTCAGAACCTCGTTCGTTTCTTATTCTCTGCCAATACCTCTCAAGTTCTGCTCGTGTGAGAGATAGTCCACATGATTGACAAACTAAATGTTTTATATCAGGTTGATACTTCATAGAACCACCGCATTCAGGGCAATTTGCCATTAATTTTCTACTTTTATAATTTATTTACTTTTATATATTTATAGAATAATTCACCGTTAAAATAATTATTCTAATAATTATTCTATTTGAGTTAAATTTAATTTCAATTTTTTTTAAATAAAACCTAATTTACAATAAAAAACTTTAAAATAACTAAATTATACTATAGATTCTAATAATTCAGAGAGTTCCGATAAACTAAATGGTTTTAAAATATACCCATCTGCACCCGTTTCCTCAACTTTATATTTTACTAATTTTTCAGGCATAGTAGTAAAATAGAAAACAAGTATGTTTTTTAAATTATTATTTGATTTAATTTGTTTGCATACTTCATAACCAGCAATATCAGGCAACATTATACTTAAGAGTATTAATTTTGGTATTGATTTTTTCAATACATCTAATCCTCTTTGCCCTGTTGTTGCTATTTCAATTGAATATCCCTTAATTTCACAAAATTTTTCAATTATATGTGCAGTTTCCCAGTCGCTCTCAATCAATAAAACATCAAGAATTCTTATTTTCTGATTATTTGACATATTCTCTCCTTCAGGTTTTTTTATAACAAATATACAAGTCTTTCATTTTTGTTATCAGAATCTCTCTTCTGTGTACACAGAAAGGGATACAATTATTTAAATTTATTGGTCATAAGATTCGTTTTTTGTTTAAAAGATTGAGAAAAATCCTATACCCAATAAAAGCTAAATTTAATTTAGATAAAATATTTTGAGACAAAAATTCTTTTTTATTGGGAAAAAGTGATTATAAATGAAGGCAGAAGTTTATTTTTTCACAGCACATTCTCAATCATATAAAGAAAGCATGAGTAAAGTAAAAGGTCCCCTTGCCTTAGAAAAGATTGGGATTAAAAATAAGATCAAGAAAGATAATAAAATAGTTATAAAAACACATTTTGGGGCATTAGAAAACACTAGATATCTTAGACCTTCCTATATTAGATTTTTATGTGATTATGTTAAGGAACTTGGTGCTATACCTTCAGTAGCTGAATCATGTGGTTGGGGCTTACCTGAAGATATATCAGGAGTTCATACAGAATATAGTGGCCGAGCTAATGAAGAAGAGTATTTAAAGGTTGCTTTAATGCACGGATTTACACTTGAAACTATGGGAGCTCCGATATTAATGCTAGATGGTTCAAATGGGATTGATTATGAAATACAACCCATTGATGGAAATTTACTTAAAAAGGTATTCGTAGCAGGTCGTTTAAGAGAATTTGATTATATGATATTAGCAACTCATTTTAAAGGACATTTAGGTGCTGGTTTTGGAGGTGCTTTAAAAAACTTAGGTATTGGGTGTGTAGCCAAGGGTCAAAAAATTCGTGCTCATCTAGGTACGATGTTTGATTATGATTTGAGTAAATGTATTGAAGATTGTGATAAATGTATAACAGTTTGTCCAACTGGAGCTTTAAGCAAAAACGGTAATAATATTTTAAAAAAAGATTGGGATAAATGCCGTTATTGCTATATGTGCAGATCTATATGTGATAAAGGAGTAATTAACACAGGATCAACTACAACAGAAGATTTTATTTATAGATTTATAGATAATGCCAAAGGTGTTGTTGATTATTTTGGAAAAAAGAAGATTTTTTATATTAATTATGCTATTGATATAACTTGGCAATGTGACTGTGGTTCTAGTGATGTTCCTTTTATTCCAGATATAGGTGTATTATCCTCTATGGATCCTGTAGCATTAGATCAAGCTTGTATTGATTTAGCACATGGATCTTTAAAAAGTCCGAATTCTATTTTATCTGAAGTAAAGAATCTCCCAATTAACGAAAGTTATGATTGGTTTTCATATATTCCTAGATTCACATCAGGTGAATTAGATTTAAATTTTGAAGGTAAACAATCAAAAAGTTGGGAAATTCAATTAAAAGCTGCTGAAAAAATCGGTTTAGGTTCTAGGGATTATAATCTAATCCAAGTTAAGATTGAGAATAATACCTAACTTTTTCTATTTTATTATATAAAAGGAAAAAAGTCTTCTTTTAAGAAGAAATTTCCAATCCAGTAAATGCAATATAAGGAAAAAGTCCATTTTCTACAAACTCACGTTCCTCAGAGATATATAGAATGTTTTTAATCATTTGTAAAACATTTCCACTAGCATTACCAAGTTTAATTGGGTTTTTTAGTTCACCATTTTTAATATAATAACCATTTCTTATTTCTGCTCCAAAGAACCCTGATATAGATTCAGGATTAAGCCAAGAAAATTTATCAA
Organism: Candidatus Hermodarchaeota archaeon; assembly: GCA_048885535.1. Lineage (GTDB taxonomy): Archaea > Asgardarchaeota > Lokiarchaeia > Sigyniarchaeales > SOKP01 > SOKP01. The sequence continues at coordinate 34,716 of JBHLLO010000004.1, read as the reverse complement.
TCAAATAACCCTCATCTATATTTGAAATCATTTCGTTATAAGATATATCTCCAGGTTCAATAACAAAATTGCTAATTCCGTTGGCAACTGAACCTCCAAGACCCATTACACCATTTCCCGTTGATGATGTGTTTTTTAAAATTGCATATTTTTCATCATATAATCGACTTTTAAAAATTCCTTTATTTATTATTTCAGTATTTTGATGAGGGTTACCTTCTCTGTCCCACGGGCTTGAGTTTAATCCTCCTTCTAACAGCCCATTATCAAGTAATGAAAAATTACTGGATGCGATCTGAGAATCAATTTCAAAAGCAGAGGTATTTTCATAATGTGCTTTAGCTAATGAATGAAGACCTACTACTGGATTTATAGCAGCCTTCAATACATGAGGAGGAAAAATTACAATAGCATCAGACTTTGGCTTTGGTAATTCAGCTGATAGTGTATCTTTAGCATATTTAGTCCATTTTCCAATCCTATTTTCTAAATCGAGATGTTTTCGCTCCTTATAATAATCCACAGCCCAATATTCTGCTAATTTACCATTTTTTTCTGCTTTTATTGAGAGTTCAACAAAGAAAAACGTTTTTGAAGATTCAAGATCCAATCCATTGCTATTTCGTAAATATGATGAATGTGAATGAATTCGAAATCTTCCAAAAGTGGGAAATACATCCTTATGTTTACTTACAACTACTATTAACTCCTCACATAAATCATTTTTAATCCCAATTGGATCATTCAAAATTTTTTTATCTACAGTTTCAATTTTCGGCATTGATTTCTGTTCAGGGAAAGAATATTTAGAACTTAAGTTAGTTTTTGATAAATTTAGACAAGTTTCGATATTGTTATCTATATCTTGAGGGTCTAACGAATTTCCTTTTGTTACTCCAATACCCGTATGTTCTTCATTTTGATGTAAAATTCTTAGAAAATATTCAGAGTTAGAAATTTCCCTCTCATTATCTACAGAACTTTTAAGAAAAATTGATTCAAAAATATCTCTATCAATTAAGAAAATTTCATACTCTTCTACTTTATTTGCTTTCAATCTTTTTTCGATAATATCCAAGTTAGTTTTTGGCATTCCTTTAATCACCCTTGACTTATTATTGCATTATTAATTCTAATATAAGTTCCCCCTGAACCCACTGGAACATAGTCTTCACTGCCTTTACCACATGTTCCGCCATCCATTTTAATATTATCTTTAGAGATAGCATCAATATTTTGTAATAGTTCCAAAACAGAGCCACTTAACGCAACTTTTCTCAAAATTTTTGTCTTTTCTCCATTTTCTATCAAATAACCTTTCTTAGATGTACATTGACATCCACCACCAATAGGATCCTCCATTCCAAAATATCCATGAACGAGTATCACTCCATACTTTATTTCAGAAATCATCTCTTTCAAATCGTGATCTCCCGGTCCAAAATATGTGTTTGACATACGCACATTAACAGGATGGGCAAAACTTTCTCTTCGACCATTTCCTTGAGGCGTAACGTTAAATTCTGATGCAGTTCTTCTATCATAGATGAAATTTTTTAAGATTCCTTCTTCGACTAATACATTTTTACCTACTTTAATTCCCTCATCATCAAAAAAATATGAACCGATTGGTCCACTTAAAGAGGGTGAATCATAGATTTTACAGATACTTGAAGCAACTTTTTTATTTAGGTGTTTTTTTAGGTAACTTCTCCCTCTTAAAACTTGATCTGCTTCAAGACCATGTCCAAAACTTTCATGAGCAATAAGACCTGTGACGCTTGGATCTAAAATAACAGTGAATCTTCCCGCAGGTGGAGCTTTTGCTTCTAACATGTCTATTGAGTTCTGGGCTATCTCGTCTAATTTTTCATTAGTAATTTCATCAAATATTTCATAACCAGTTTCTTGACTTCTCACATAATACTCAAAATCAATAATACCACCTTCTTTTGCTATTGGCACAATAAATAGTCTCATCCTTGGAATTAATTGCCTTAATAAGCACCCTTCATTATTGGAAAAAATTCTCTCTAATAAGTATTCAAGGTATCTAATTTCTACTTTTACAATTCTTCTATCAACATTCTTTATGTAATCATAAATTTCTCTGACTTTTTTTATTTTATCCTGGATAGAAATCGTAGAGGGGTCTATCCGAGGGATAATTTCTTTATTTAATGTCCATCCGTCAAATTCAGCTAATTCATCCCCCTTCTTAGAAACTTTTGGTATCTTTTCTTGGATACTTTTAAGATCCGAAAGGTTTTCAGTTGATATTTCTTTCCATGACCCTAAAAAAGTTCGAGCTACTATACCTGAAGTTTTCTTATTAACAGAAACATCTTCAGCAGAAGGACTTTTAATTATTTGAGTAGAGGATAAACAATCATATAAAATATCAAAATATTGATTCTTTCGATTAAATCCATTTGAAACTTCTTCAAAAAGAGTGAAAATTTCATCGTAAGAGTTCCCATTCATAATTTAAGCTATCTCTGATTTGATTTTTAATTAAAAATAGTAGTAAAAGATAATTAAAGAAAGTTTGTAATTATTTTAATTTATTTTTAAACTATTAAAAAGTAGTTGAGACGGGAAGAACATAAATTTAATCTTCCTTTTCTTCTAAGTGAGAAATTCTCTTTTCTAAGATTGTCATAGTCTCAATAATATTATTTATAGTTTTATTTAACTCCTTAATTTCATTTTGCATAATTCCAATTTGATTTAACACATACGAAAAAACATTAGATTCTTTTACTGGTTTGGTTAGCCAATTTAATATATTCTGTAAAAATATATAATTATCTAATGAATTAATTCCAATATTATGATCGTTTGTAAACATATCCACGTCTCCTAAAGCTACAACTTTACCTTGACCAGATTCTGTATAAGCCGCTAAAATTTGCTTTTCTTCCTTATCCTTAACCCATTCTTCTTTTGAATTTTTAAATATTTCTGTCCAGATATTTTCATTATGCGATTCTAATAAAGGTAAAGCGTCTTTTTTTAACATTAAAGAGCAAGTTCCTCCAATTACTAGTTCTCTTAAATTATTAGTAATTTTATTTTTTTTGAAGTTTTGTACATGGAGAATACTTGATTTCTTTTGATCACTATTATTCAATTCTTTTACAAGATTTTTCTCAAAAAAAATTCCGAAATTAGAACCAGAAATGTCATTTAAATTAGTTTTTTGAAGATAATCGGCTCCATATTCACTGATTAATAGTAAGCCCCCTCCCATCCGTACAAAATCACAAATATCCTTTATTTCAATATTTGAGAAATAATCATCGATTGGATTTCCAATAACTAATATATCAACGTTTTCTAAGATTTTTTTTGTTAGATTTTTTGTTTCATTTTTTTTGATTTTTAGATTTATTCGTTTTAGAAGATTTAAGAATTCAGAAAAATCTTTTTCTTCAATGTTTAACATCTCATTATGAAATAAGTCAAAAAGAATAGTTCTCTCAAGCATTTTTACTATAAAATTCAAGAAAATTATTATTTAAAAATTATTGTATTGACATAGAAGGGACTAAAAACTTTTTAAACCTTAATGAATAATCAATTTTGGAATAGATTGATGATATTAAATCAAATTCAATTAAAAGTAGATTTGAGAAATGGACAATAAACTAAATACAATTGCTGTTATTGGGCTAAGTTGGGGAGATTAATGATGCAAAACGCACTTAACTCTATATGAAGGAAAAGGAAAGTTCGTCGACTTCTTAGCTCAGAAATCTGATATCGTTGTTAGATATAATGGTGGTAATAACGCGGGGCATACTATTGTTGCTGATGGAATCAAGTATAAATTCAAATTGATGCCATCTGGGGCACCATTAGAAAAAGAAAATATAATTGGAAACGGTGTTGTTGTTGATCCGAGAGTACTATTAGAGGAGATAGAAAATTTAAAAAAATTGAATAAGAATGTTAACCTGAAGTTAAGTTCAACTGCTCATGTTATCTTCCCTTTCCATAATGTATTGGATGATTTAGAGGAAAAAAGAAAAGGTGAATATAGCGCTGGAACCACTAAAAGGGGGATCGGTCCAGCTTACGCTGATAAAGCAGCTCGATGGGGTATAAGAATATTTGACTTGATTAATCCAGATATATTAAAACCTAAATTAGAAAAACTTTTTAATATAAAAAAAGCATTGATTAATATTTATGACCCAAGTTGGGATATGGATGTTAACAAGATTTATGAAGAATATAAAGCTTATGGCAAACAACTAAAACCTTATGTAGTTGATACAGCTTATTATCTTAATAAAGAGATTGATGCTGGGAGGAAAGTTCTTTTTGAAGGAGCTCAAGGGAATTTGCTAGGAATAGATCATGGTATGTATCCCTATGGTACCTCATCAAATGCTAATGCTTTAGGAATTAGCGTAGGTTCAGGTGTTCCCCCCAAAAAAATAGGCAAGATCTACGGGATAATTAAAGCATATACTTCAAGAGTAGGAGAAGGTAAATTTCCAACAGAGTTAATGGATAAAATTGCTGATAAAATACGGGAACAAGGAAAAGAATATGGAACTGTAACAGGACGACCAAGAAGAGTAGGCTGGATTGATCTCTTTAATATAAAATATGGAATGGTGATAAATGGAATAGATAAAGTAATAATTACTCTTCTTGATGCCCTAGAAGGAATAAGTCCAATTAAAATGTGTGTAGGATATAAATTGAATGGAGATATTTTGGATAGTTGGCCAATTCATCATGAAATTATTGAAAAATGCACACCAATCTATAAAGAATACGATGGTTGGAATGAAAGATCAAGGGAAGAATGGTCAGAAATCGCAAAAAAGGGATATAATTCATTACCCTCTAATATGAAAAAGTACATTCAAGCGATTAAAGAAGAATTACAAGCAAATATAGCTATGATTTCTATAGGACCTCAAAGAGAGGATACTATCGTTTTAGATTCAGAAATATTCTAATATTCCAAAATTTTTTCTAATTCAATTTCATCTCTAATTTCTATGTTATGCAACCCTCTTAAGGGGATTTCAGGTTTTAACTTCCTTGAATGGGCAATTGAATTAATATATATTGCTTTAATGTTATAACCCCTTTTCTGATAAAACCTTAAAGCTTTAATATTATCATTTGTAGTAATTAACCATATTCTTTTGCAAGATCGAGATATAGCTACAGATTCCAAAAAATATAATAAATTTGTTCCAATACCAATATTTTCTTTTAAACTATTTAATGATATAATCTCACATTCCTCATTTGCAATGTTGTAAATTATAAGACCTACTCTTCTCTTCTTATAAATTGCGATAAATCCAGGTAGATTTTCTGTTCTATGAATTTTTCCAATTGTAACAATTCTGGTTGAAGCCCATTCTTCTTTCATTAGTTCAATAAGCCACGGTTTATCTTCATTCCCTATTTCTCGAATTTGAAATGGTTTCTTTTCTCTCCTATTGGGATATTTCAATATAAATAACACCTTTAAAGATTCAAAAATACTATTTAAAACAAACTAAACCAAAGCGATACACGTAATTCAATGGTGGCCATTCTAATGCAAAATCAAGATTTTTAACAGTTTTATCGACATCTATTCCAACAGCTTCCATTGAAAATCTTATATCAGTTGGGTAACGACATGGTTTCTTTAAATAATACGTACATTTTCTGCCTTCTTTAGAACAAACTCTACAATATCCATCCCATAAGATTAGTTTGTCATTATAATCTTCTTTATAGTTTTCTAAAAAATCTATAATCTCTTTCTCCAAATAGTCTCGCACAAGTTCATTTCGATAGAACGAATTACTAAAAGACCTTTTATCAATTTCCAAATTCTGACCATTAAGATGCTCTTTTAAATTAAATTTAAAGTATATTAAGAAAAATTTATCAAATTGAGACACTATTTCTTTCATATAAGGAGATTCAGGGGGACAAGCCCAAGAGTTGTTGTAATTTGGACATCTAAATTTTTGATTATTACAGTAAGTTTGTACTTTTGGATCAAAACAAATATCGTTTAACTTAATTTCACAAAAAGGCAAGAAATCACTTTCAAAGTATATAAAATCACTAATTTGAATAGATGATGATTCTAAAAAAGTATTTCTCTTCCTACCTATTAACTTGAAAGATATAAGTCTTTTAAACAATAAAACATAATAAAAATAATATAGTATCTTTTGAATCTAATTAAGAGAAATTAAAAATATTACAATGTGTTTGTGATGAAATTAGGGAAAGAAAAGAAAAATGAATTATTAGAGATTAATAAAGAATTTCTTGAAGAAACATTGAATGCCGCCGAGATTTTGCATACATTGATTGAAAACTTCTTGGAAAATAAACTAAAGCCTGAAGACCTTGAAGATGTAATCCAATCGGAGAAAAAGTGTGATCGGATTAAAGAAAGATATGTTCAAGTTCTATTTAAAGATAAAAGAGCACTACCCTTCTTATTAGAAGATAGATATAATATTCTTATGATGATTGATCAAATTAATGACAAAACAGAGTTTTTTGCTCGATTTCTTCAAGTCTATCCATTCAAGATATATGAAGATATTAAAGAACTCTTCAGAAGTTTATGTAATTTTAGTTATGAAACTGTTAAAGAATTGATAAATTGTGCTACTTTTATTGAAACAGATTTTGAGGAGGCTTATAGAGGAACTTTTAAGGTAGAATCAATTAGAAGAGATGCACGCAAAGTGAAATTTGAATTGCTCGATGTACTTTTTAAGAAAAAGGATGATCCCACAAAAGTCTACTTAACTTCAAAGCTTGTTACATATCTCTATGATATTGCATCTTGGGCTGAAGAAACTTCAGATTACCTTAGAGGATTAATTATAAAATATCCTTCAAAATAATAGAAAATAATTGAAAAGGCGATAAAACATGGAGATAATACTAATCATTGTTATTTTTTTGATCATTTCAATCGTTATTAGTTTCGGAATCGGTGCAAACGATGAAACTATGGCTACATTATATGGATCTAAAACCCTAACAATGAAAGAGGTACTAATACTTGCAACTATCTTTGCAATTTTAGGAGCAATATTCCTTGGTAGAGCTGTGAGTGAGACTGTTGGACAGGATTTATTATCTTTTGAAGTATCTAATTCAATTGTCTTGACAATATTAATCTCAACAGCTATTTGGCTTATTGTTTCTTCTGCATACGGATTACCCATCTCAACAACACATGCAACAATTGGAAGTATAATAGGTGTGGGTCTTTTGCCACAAACAGGGGGAGGATTTTTAGGAGTAAATTGGTTTACAATTCTGGAAATGGGAATATGGTGGATATTGTCTCCAATAATTGGATTTATTGTAACCTATTTTGCATATAAGGCTATACATAAGGTGATTATCAATAAACTTTCAGGTTTTAGAAGCTTTGAAAGAGTAGAAAAATATTTTTCATATATATTGCTAGCTGTTATTTGTTGGACTGCTTTTTCAAGAGCAGGAAATGATTGTTCAAATGCAGTTGGAATTGTGTTGGGTGCTGAAGCGAGTATTGATACAACACTTCTCTTAATCATAACAGGCTTGAGTTTATCAAGCGGTATTGTAATTTTAGGGAGGGGTGTTATCAAAAATGTAGGGACAATTACAGAATTACACCCAAGTACCGCATTTGCAAGTGAAATCCCCATAGCTGTTATTTTATTCTTTGGGACCTTATTAGGGATTCCTTTATCAGGCTCTCATATGTTAGTTGCATCCCTTGTTGGGTTAGCAAAAGCTAGGAGGGCTCCAACAAGTAAGAATGTGCGAAAGATAGCCTTAATTTGGATTTTAACATTTCCGATAGCAGCTGTTCTTGCAATTTTATTATACTTTCCTATTAGTATATTAAATTTATGAATTTTTTAAAAGCCAAGTTAAATATGAACAAAGACATAAATTTAAACAATAAAAAAAAATATTCTCGGTTTATTATAGTAATTCTTCCAAATGTTTCATTTTTTATCGAATTGGGTCTTATAACGCTTCTTTTCCTCTGGTTTGAGTTACCTTGGTTATTTTTACCTAATTATGATGTATTATACCCTTGGCGACTTGTTGAATTGATTATTGGTTATTTATTAACGATTTTCGGGATATACTTTTTCACATGGGGTTTAACATCAATAAGTACAGCTCGCGCAAGTGGAAAAGAGATAGGTAAAACTATTGAGAATTCTAAATTAATAACTGGTGGAGCTTTTGCTATTTGCCGCCATCCTATTTCTTTGGGATTTGTGTTTATTTTACCAGGATTTACATTAATTTTTGATTTAGTTCCTTTTGCCTTATTAACAATTATTTATATCCCACTGCTAATAGCTCTATTAACTTATGAGGAAAAAGAATTACATCAACGATTTGGTGAAGAATACGTAATGTATAAAGAAAGAGTCCCATTTCTCATTCCAAAACAAATACGAGTGAAATGAAAGATGGATATGAATTAGCCTATCCTACTTTTTCAAATTGAGCTTGGAAAAATCGCAAATACTTTGGTTCATATACCATTTTTAAGCCTTTAATTTCATCCTTTTTTTGAAAAAGACGAATTATTGATTCAGCAACATATTCCATATGGGAATTAGTATATACTCTTCTAGGAATAGTTAATCTTACTAACTCTAATGGTGGAAAAATATTCTCTCCTGTTTCTATGTCCCTTCCCTTTGACACAGCACCTCGCTCCATACTTCGGACAGCTGAATCTTCATAAATTTCTGCTGCCAAAGTCTGAGCAGGCCAATGTTCTCTTTTGAGATGAGGTAAAAATTTTAATGCATTTAGAAAAACAGCATGGCCTCCTACAGGCTTTACAATTGGGACATTTTCCTCCATTAATAAATTACCTAAATATCGAACTTGTTTAATTCTGTATTTTAAATATTCGTATTGGGCACCTTCTCTTAATCCTCGTGCTAAGGCTTCCATATCTCGTCCTGACATTCCCCCATAAGTATGAAGTCCTTCAAATACAACCACCATACTCCTTGTATGCTCAAATATATCCTCGTCATTTGCAGCCAGAAAACCGCCTATATTCACTAAGCAATCTTTTTTAGAACTATAGATACAACCATTAGAATAACTCATCATTTCTCGAAGAATATCTATAATTGGTATATCTTCGTATCCTTTTTCTCGTTCCCGAATGAAATATGCATTTTCGCTTGAACGCGTGGCATCAAAAATTATTCTTAAGTTATAATCATCGCAAAATTCTCTTAGTTGCCTTAGATTCTCCATCGAAACAGGTTGTCCACCAGCCATATTTACATCCATCTCAACATTGACAAATGGTATTTTGTCTGCTCCAAATTCATCAATTAACGCTTGTAGCTTCTTTAAATCAACATTTCCTTTAAATGGATGTAGGTTTTCAGGATCATGTGCTTCATCAATGATAACATCAACCATTTTTCCTCCTGGTAATTCAACATGAACTTTTGATGTAGTAAAGTACATATTTCTTGGAACGATATCTCCCGGTTTTACAAGATAACTATACATCAAATGTTCAGCGCCTCGACCTTGATGGGTAGGTACTATATATTTATATCCAAGAACATCTTGCACTGCTTTTTCGAGATTATAAAAACTTCGTGCTCCAGCGTAAGCTTCATCTCCAAGCATCATACCAGACCATTGAACATCGGACATTGCAGAGGTTCCTGAATCAGTTAATAGATCTATAAAAACATCTTCAGACTTTAATAAAAATGTATTATATCCTGCTTCTTTAATTGCTTGTTTTCTTCTATTTTCATCTGGCATTCCCACGTGCTCAATCATTTTTATTTTAAATGGCTCAACAGGACCTTTCATCTTAAATATCACAAATACTCCTAATTATAAGTAAAAATATCCTACAAAACAAAAATATTTCTGTTAATTTATCCCATATCAATCCCATTAAGCTTTAATTTACTTTTCTCTAATGAAGAGCAAATAAGACTAAGTAAATAAGGTTAAAATTCACTTACGTGTTTTTAATGAAAATATCATAGGTACTGAAAATTTTAAGGTTTGAAATTCCCAATAGCCATCCTCTCTCTTTTTCATGTCTGGATGCAATTTAAAAAAACTAAAAGGAAATTCATGCAAAAATTCAATGTGCAAGCCAACTGTAATTAATGAATTTATAATATCACTCATTTTATGAAACCATTCATAACTTGTTGTATTCTTTAATTGTATTTCTTCTCCCGCATATGTTCCAGAGTCATCCCAAAAGACTGGTTTTCCGTCTGTAAAATAATTGTAACCAACTTGAAATGGTTGCTTTTTCTCATCTATAATTATACCAAACGGATGGTTTTCAATAATATAAAATATACCACCCGACTCTAAACAATATTCAATGATTTCTGCCCATTTAGGAATATCTGGCAGCCAGCAAATAACTCCATAAGAAGTAAAAACAACATCAAATTTTTGTTTTATTACTTTCGGGATATCATACACATTAGAAAGAATAAATTTTGCAGGAATTTTTAAATCTTTACTTAGTTGTTTTGCAAACGTAATTGCTTTTTCTGAAAAATCAACTCCCGTTACTATAGCTCCTTTTCGTGCCCAAGATAACGTATCCATACCAAAATGGCATTGAAGATGCAATAAAGACTTTCCTTTAACAGTTCCCATTTCCTCAAGCTCTATAGGTAAGAGTGATGTTTTACCTCTTTTAAAGCCCTCCAAGTCATAAAATTTGGATTTAGGGTTAATCTCTGCTAATTCATTCCATCTCTTTAAATTATATTCAAAGTATTTCTCAATATCTTTCATTTTAATTTTATTTCAAAAATTAAATGTTATACTTCTCGATTTCATTTTTTAATGTACTTCTACCTTTGAGAATGCAGTTTTTAAACTTAAAGTTGCTAAAATTTAAGCTACTATCTTTAATAATGACACAATTTTCCAATTTGAAGTTTTCTCCAATCCTAACATTTTCAAATATAATTGAGTTCGAAACTTCAACATAATCTCCAATTTCAGAATTAGTACCTATAAAAACATTTGGTCCAATAAGAACATCATCTCCAATTTTAACATTTTCCCCTAGAAATACAGGCTCTATAAACGTGGGATAATCACCAATATACTTATCGATTTTAGTTTTAATTTTTGAAAAAAAGTTGTCTAATAATTCTTTCATATTGTACTTCTCAATATTTTCTAAATCATTGCAAGCTTGTTTTATCAATTCTAAATCTTCATTCATATTTCTTCGCCTTTTTTATATATTAATGCCCATTAATTCAAGTAACTTATCAATATTTTCTCCCGTCTTAGCACTCGTGGTAATTACATTAATATCTGAATTTATTCTTTTTGCATCAGTAATCATTTTCTCAACATTCGTTCCTAGCCGTTCTTTTAAATCAATTTTATTTATAACTGCAATATCTGACATTCTAAAAAGCATTGGATGCTTTTCTATAACCCATTCTCCTTCCGTAATAGAGACAATAACGATTCTCTTATCTGTTCCTAAGATAAATTCAGAGGGGCAGATTAAATTTCCAACATTTTCTATGAATATTATGTCGATTTCTTCCAAATCTTTATTTTTTATGATCTGATGAATATGATAGGCATTTAAAGCACATTCTCGCCCGGTATTAATTTGTATAGTCTCAGCATTATGTTTTTCAATTCGATTCGCATCTACTCGAGTAGTAATATCGCCACATATAACTAGTATTTTAAATTGTAGAGCTAATTTTTCTACAATTCTCTCTAGAATCGCTGTCTTTCCAGCACCAATTGCTCCTACAATATCAAACGATTTAATTTGATGATCTTTTAACATTTGGTTAATTTTTTGGGCTAGTAAATCATTATCTTGTTCTATCTGCTTTTTAGTTTGGATAACCGTATCTCTTATTTCATCTCTCGCTAAATTAGTACTTTCAAGTTCTTTAATTCTAGAAAATTCATCATCATTTTCACCTGAAATTTTTCATCACCTATGTTTAAATAGATTTAAGTCCAATTCTAAAACCGATATCACCTAAAATATATTTCTACATTCTCTTCGGAATTTAATACATAATAAAAAAAAATCAAATTTTTAAAGATATGTCTTTTAATTCATACCAAATTTTATGTTATTTCGAAAATCTTAATATTATAATGTTTGCTGCTAAAATTAAAGTTCCTCCAATTATAGTAAAAATAGATAAATTTTTAAGGAAAATAGCAGTATTAATTGTTGCCATAACAGGTTCAAAATAAGAAAGAATTACAATGCTCCCGCCCTTATCATTTTTCACTCCCACGTTATATAATGTGAATGCTAAAGCCGTAGGGATTAACCCTAGGAGTATGCTAATAAATATATCTACTAAATTTAAATTAATGAGTTCCACCATTCCCAGTGGTAGAAAAAAGATAATCAATAGTAAAGTGCTAAACCATGATAAGAATATATCAAAATTACCCTTAAACTTAAATTCCTGTTGATTTTTCATTCGATAATTATATATTTTTTTCTTAGAGTAAACTAGTAATGCTAAATTTATACCTGATAAAATCCCGAGGAGGATTCCTATTGACATTAAATTAACATTCCAAAATTCCATTATGATCGCAACTCCTATTATTGCTAAAAAAAAACTAATAATGTTTATTTTTGATATCTTCTCTTCTTTTGTAATGATAAGGAAGAGAAGAAGAAAAATTCCGCTTGTATATAATAAGAAGGCTGCAAAAGCATATCCAGTGATTGAGATATTTAAAAAGTATAGAAAAATAACTAACGGGTTTGTTATGCATAATAGAAGTAAGTATTTCCAATGTAATTTAAAATTCTGTTTTAAAAAATCTTTTGATAAGGATTTCGAAATCACCATGAAGCCTGTTAGAAAAATCGTTCCAAATATGCCTCTAAGCAACACAATAGTATAGATTGAAAAACTTGATAAAAGGGTTACAAAGATACCCACATTCCCCATGAAAATGCCTGACAAAAACATGCATACTTTGGAAGTAGTCGGTTTAGGATACTGGGTTTTTCTTTCCATTAAAATCATTAAATTTATTACATTAATTACTCCATTCCATAAAGATCTAGAGCTAACGGTATGGAACGTCTATGAAAATAAAGAAATTCTAAAGAATTATTCAATTGATGGTTATACAAGATTTCTTTCAATTCACTAAGACCAAGTTTATCCAATTTTTGATTTTTGAGTAAAATCTTTGGATTTTTTTTCTCAATTTGCTGAATTTTTTTCTTTAACGATTGTTTACATATAAATGGATTTATTCTATATAAAAATTCGATAAGATCTATTAAAAATGTTCCCGATTCATAATTAATTGCATAAATAATTGTTTTGACTACCTTCTTAGCATCAATTGAAATCAATGATTCAAATGCAATTTTCCTTATTTTTATATTAGAATCACTAATCAGCAAATCTTCTAGAAACTGAAATACTTTAGAATCATTTAAACCTAGATTCTTAATATATTGGGCACTTTTAATTCTTAGATTTTCATCTTGGCTATTTTCTATTAAGAATTTGAGCTTATCAAAATTAAATTTCTTAGTAAGACTCTGAATCTTATCTTTTACTTCCATATCTTATTCTAATTATTATCTTAATACTAAAAAAAATTCTGTAAGATCAAATTATTAAAAAAACTTAATCTAATGTTGCGCCGCAATTAGGGCAAATTGAAGCATTTCTAAGAGTTGTTCCACAAATTTTACATAGGTTTATGGTTTTTTTCTTAGGGGGTCTTAATGAAGTAATAGAAATTTTTTCTTGTATTAATGAAGATGTTTCGGAATCTTCTGAAGCACTTATTATAGGATTAGCCATAGGTTCTATTATTTTTGGTTTACTATTATTTTTTGTTTCAATTGTGATTTCAGGACCAAAAAATCCTCCTACACGAACTTTTTTATAGTTCGGTTCACTCTCGGGAATTATTTCTTCTAATTCAATTACTTCTTCATTATTTAATTCTTCAATATGATGATCTTCATGTACGTCTAAAAATTTTTCGGGTGCTTCTTCTACTTCTTCAATATGATTTTCTTGATATACTAAATTCACAAAATCCTCATCTAATTTCAACAAAGTATCACATTTTATGCATCTAAACAAATGATTAAATCCTATATTATTAGATATTGAATATTCAGCTCCACAACAGGCATGATATTTTGCATTACAGTTAAAACATTTATGTATTTCATCAGAATGAGCTTCACATATAGGACATAATTCTTGATCACATATATCACATTTTTCGATTTCTTCAGAAGCTAAAGATATTAAATCTACAGCGAGTCTCTCATAAAATAATTTGTCTTCCTTTAAAATTTGTTCTGTTTCATTTGTATGAATCACGTTAAATTCGGATTTATTCTGAATTAAAGAGCCTAGAATATTTTGAAATAGCTTAATGTCATCACAATAAAATACCCCTCCATGAGTTTCGGAAACAATCACTTTTAGTTTAACATCATCATCATAAAATTTCTGATCGCCTACTCTTATTATATCAATAAATGTATCGAATTTCCTAGCTTTTAGTAATAAATCATATAAGGCATTGTGATATTCTTCAGAGAGAGAACTTGGTGTATCAGATAATATAATAACTCGATAATTTTTCCTAGCTGTTTTGATTTTCCTAAAAACATATGATAAAATTTCAAATAAACCGTTCTCCAGATAACTCTTTTTAGTTTCACGGTGATCCCAATATTCTTCTATTGTTTTAACTAAAGATTCAGCTTCTTTTTCATTGTAAACAGTAATAGGAGCTCCTTTCTCCTGGAACAAAATCAGTCCGTATGAGTTTAAACTATTAAATTTTTCTTTTTCTTTAATAAATACGGAAATTGCTTTTGTTAGTATCTTCTTTTTTAGAAAATTTGACAGAAGATCAATGTAAAATATGAATTCCTCTGAATTAACAGCAGTTTTACTAAACATCTCAACACCAATCGAAAGAAAAAATTATATAAAAAATGTTTAAGAAATTATATAAACTAATAATAAAATTTTTATTTATTTTTATTGATCTTTTCTTATTTCACATTTTCTTAAAAAAGAGTATATCTCTCCTCAATATTCTAAAAAATAACCTTAAAACATGTGTCCACAATAAAGGCATCGCTTTTTATCAACTTCACTTCCCTCTATTTGGGTACCACATTCAGGACAAGTAAAAGAATTAGCCCCTCTTTTATATTTATCGGTATTAAGTTTATCTAAAGTTTTCAAGTTAACAATACTTTTATCTTCTTTCGTTGAAGTATTCATTTTTGGCTCATGGAAGTTATCCAGTTGGTTTGTTTGAGAAATTTTTTTATATACTAATTTATCTCCTTGTTTTTCCACAGAATAAAACTTACCAAAAAAGCCTCCAATTCTAACTTGTTTTGATGGAATTTCAGGAGTTGATGGTTTTAATTCAGTTGTTTCACTCTCAATATACTCTTCAACAGAATTCACTGAATCATTTGGTAATTCAACAATCTCATCTTGTTTAATCTTTAACAAGATATCACAACTCGGACACCTAAAAATGTGAGGGATGCCAATATTATTTTGGATTGTAAAATTAGTAATGCAACAACTATGAAAGATACTACCACAGTTCTCGCATAAATTTGGGAGGTCATATATATTTGTACAAACAGGGCAAATATCTTCCTTACATAAATAACATTTCACTCCTACTACATCTTCTGGAGTAGGTATTAATTCTTTTGCTAGACGCGAATAGAATTTATAGTCTTCCTTCTTAATTTTAAGCTTTTTTTGTTTAACATCGCCTATTAGTTGTTTAGATTGGATTAAAATATCAATAACCTTATAGAAATCCTTCTTATGATGTGTATAAAAGATATTACCTTTTGTATCGCTCGCTAAAATGTTTAATTTTACATCATCTTTAAAAAATCGCTCATCACTTTTTGAGATTCGAATAATGTCAATAAAAGTCGGAAAATCTTTGATTTTAGATACTAAATTAAACAGAGCTTCAGCATAATCCTCAGATAAATCACTAGGAGTGTCTGTAATAACAATTATTCTATTTACTTTTGATTTTTTTCTAACAGTTTCAGCAAAATAAGAAAAGATATAAAATAAACCATTTTCGAAAAAAGATTTCTTTCTAGGACGTGATTTCCAATTTTCTTCTATAGCGTTTGCTATAATATTAGAATCTTTTTTTTCAATAATGAATACTGGATTACCTTCTTCCTGAAAAATTAAGAGTCCATAGTGCCCTTTAATATTACTCTTATTTTTCTCATAGATGAAATTTTTTATTGCTTTTATTAACTCCTTCTTTCTTATAAAATCTTTTGTAAGATCTAAATAGAAAAATACATCTTCATAATAAGTCTTCATAAATCTATAAACTTTTAGACTTTTAATTTAGTTTAAGATTTTAATTTTTTAAATATTTTTTTCTTCCAAAATTTTAAAAAGTAAAATTTGATATTACTTATTAATGTATGTGAGAAAGGTAATTAGAAATAAGAGTATAATTAGTGTATAAATATGGAGGATTTTTTAAAACAAATTCAACTCTCGGAAGAAGCTATAAAGATTTATATTAATTCCTTAGGTAGAAAATCTTTATCATCGAATGAGTTACATTCAATAATACCTACACTCTCTCAAGAAGATTTTCAAAATGTATTAAGAGAGCTAAATATGATAGGCTTATTAATCCCTATCACTCCTCAAAAACATGGGATTATAACTCAATATTTGGCATTACCACCATTTAATCCAATCATAAATTACCTAGCAAATATTAATGCTAACCTAGGAAGTATCAAAAATCAATTACGACAATTATTAACAAATTCATTGAATACTGTATTTAAAGACAATAAAAGGCTTGAGGTTAATACTATCTTCAAAGCAACTCAAGATATGAGAAAGGATATTCAAGAAGAAACAATGATTCAAAAGCAAGAGATCGAAGATATCGCGAAAGGGATAGAAAATGTCCGAGTTATGGAAGATGTTTTGGAAGATCTCAGTCAAACCGTAATAAAAAAAATTCAAGCTCAATTTAATGATCTAAACAAGGCTATCTCGAATATAAATAAAGATATTATTAATGAAATCGAAATTTTAGAGCTTAAGAAGCATGAGAAAGAAGTCAAAATGGTTGTAGAAGATGGAATCAACAAAAAAATAAATAAATCAATACAAAATTTCACAGATAATTTACATAAGCTTATAGAAGAAGAACTTAAAACAAAAATTGAATCATTAAATAATATCATTGAATCTAGCCTCCAATTTAGAGACGATTTTAAAATGTTATTAATAAACACTATAAACAGTTTCGAAATTAAAATGACCACAATTTTTGATCTAATAAAAAGTAAAAATGAATCATTATTTGAAGATTTAAAAAAGTTCCAAGAAACAATTATTGATAACTTAGACAGTGTAATTAAAAATTCCGTTGATTCAGTTGCAGCTTTGAATAATCCTATAAATATCGTAATGAAAGATTATAGTGATTTTATCAAACCTGAAAAAATTCAGATAGATAATTTATGGGTTGTTAATAGCATTTTAAAGGTAAATGAAGAAATTCAAAATTTAATAACACACTCTAAGGATGATTTACTTTTAATTATCCCAAAACTAGAAGATATACTAATCGCTGAACAGTTTAAAGATATATCTAGAAATTTAAAAATAAAGGTGGCATCTTCAGAAGCCACCACTAATAGTAGTGTTAGAAAATTAAAAGAAATTAAAACTCTTGAATATAGGACTCTTAAGAATGAAAGCCTCTATGTTTTAAAGTCAAAGGACTCATATATCATCATAGGCGTAGTTTTAACCGGAGTAAAAGATAAATTCAATGATTTTATTGGTATTGGAACAAATTTCAAACCCATTATTGATCTATTAGCTCCTGTCGTAGAATCTATATGGAATAGTGCAACTTCTGAGTTATATCAAGCTCCAAAATATATTTCTAGTACCAAGCCTGCAAAAACCGAAAAAGAAAGTATAGTAATTCCATCAGAAACCGTAAAAGTGGATAAATGGCTTAAGAAACCCCCTCAACAAGAAGTTCCTCTTGAAGGATCAACAGATATAAACTTACCTCAACAAGTTCAACAACATTCTGAGTTTATGTCAAAAGTTGCACCTAAAGTGTTAGATGAAGCCGCCATTTTAATTAACAATGCTTTTAATACCTTAATTCAGAAGTTGGGAACCTTGAAGGGTGAAGAATTTAGTATTGAATTACAAAAGGTTGCTAATCTAATTCTAGAAAATAAAGGATTTTCAGTTACTCTTCACAAATTACGTAGTACAATAAATCGATATAAAGAACAAGTTGACCTTCTAACACCCGATGATGTAAGACAGATAATAGAAGATATTGAGGAATGGAAAAAACATTTATTGTGAAATTATCAAGTCCTACTATTAGTATTCTTTACGAAATTTTAGAAAAACCCTTAATATTATATACACTAATAAACCAAAAAAAGAACTTACAAAAAATATTGCAGCAATAATCGATATAATAAAATCTGGATTAAGAATCCCAATAATTCCAAAAATAGGGCAGGATGGGGCAAAAAGAATAATAATAACATAAGTAATTCTTCCTTTTTCTCCAAAGGAAACATGTGTAGTAATGTTTAACCAACCAATAAATATTAAAAAACCTGGGACTGCATAATATGCTATATCAAGAAAAGGATAACTTATCCCCCCCAAAGCAAAAGCGTAAAAATAGTTAGCGTAGAAATATGCAATCATTAGCAAAGCACTTGCTGGACTTGGGACTCCCGTATATCCCCCCTCTTCCTTAATATTAAATCGGGCTAGCCTTAACATTGCCCCCATAGCAAAAAGAATACAAGCTGCTAATAATATAATATCATAAGGATTACCCCTTTTAAAAGCTTGAAATGTTAAAATAGCGGGGGCAATCCCAAATGTTAAACTATCGCTTAAGGAATCAAGGTGTTTTCCCATTTCATTTACAGTGCCTGTTTTCCGAGCAATGTATCCATCAATTAAATCAGTACCTAAAGAAAGAGTTACAAAAAAAAATCCAAATGAGATTGCATCACGTAAACCTATACAAGCAAAAATGATAGCAATTAATCCTAAAGCTGTACCAACTAAAGTGATATAGTCTTTTAATTTTAATAACTTAGGGATTGTTGACATAATGGAGTGATTAAAATTCTATTTATATTAGATAAAAGCTTATTTTATTATAAAATTTCCTTTATACTTAATCCTTAAATTTATTAATTTAAATTAACTCTCCTTGCTTAAACAATAGAAAGATTTTCAATTAGAGAGAAATGACATGTATTGTCAGAACTGTGGCGAAAAAATAGTTAGTAGTGATCAAAAGTATTGTGAAAAATGCGGTAGTCAATTAAGAGATTCCAATTTTTCTGATGAATCAAAACCAAAAACAGTAGATACTACTCTCAAATCAGTTCCACAAAAGGAATTGAGCTTATTTGATATAAATAGGAACTACTATTTAGTCAAAGAGCGAATGTGGGATATGGGATTTGGCGATATAATGGATGAGAAGGGAAAATTGATCGGAAAAATGAAACGAATTATTTTTAGTATTAGACGCCGAGTCGAACTTCAGGAAATTGATGGAACTGTCGCGGCTACAATCCACAGTAAAATCATATCCGCTCGTGGAGCACAAGATTTAAAGGATCCGTCAGGAAATATGATAGCAAGGATAAAAAGAAAAATTTTAACACTTTTTCGAAATGTCTTTTATCTTGAAGATTCTTCTGGACAGCGCTGGTATGTAGCTGAAGGTGATTTTATGGGTTGGTCATTTAAGATTTATGAAGCCGCCTCAAGAAAGTTAGTAGCAGAGATAGAGAAAGCAGATCGCTGGCGTGATGTATTTTTAGGAGGCGTTTTTGATTTCGCAGATACTTATGCTCTAAAGATTTTAGATAATGAGACTGATCGCCGAATTTTATTAGGTTTTGTGCTATCTATAGATAATGTTTTACATGATACAATGGTAATGGGTCCAGGCTTCAGACCTGGTCCAGTTTGGCGGGGTCCTTATCGAAGGGGTGGAAGATTTCCAAGACCCTTTTAAAATAATTTTAATTTTATGAAATACAAGAATAATGGTTTTACTACAAACCTAATTCACTTGATTAAATAAATTTTTATTTAAGTAATTTTATATTTTGGTAAAATAGAAAGTAAAAGTTTTATCATTTCTATTAATTTTTGAAAGAATGAAATTTGGGAGTATTTTATGACAGATATTTACGATGAATTCGTTGTATTTGATCTAAAGAACACAGGAGAACGTAAACAGCTTAATATTAAACAAGAAGAGCTACAAAATCATTTAGATCCTGAACAAGTTTTGATTATTATAAGAGAGGATTTAAGAAGAATATATATTTGGAAAGGTTCGAAATCTCCCGTAAGGAAACGATTTATAAGTTCAAAAGTTGCCCAAGAATTACAAAAGGAGCTTATGACTGATCCACGTTATCATAGATGTAAAATAGTTTCTATTGATCAGGGTGATGAGCTACAAGAATTTCTAAATGCATTTAAGTTAGAATCAATGGAAGTGAAAGAAAGGCTTCCTGATATGTATTATATACGAAATATTGAAAGACAAAAAGCAAAGGATGCTGGAGGTTTTAAAAAATCACGAGGACCAAAAGATGATTATTATTCTCCTGGTTTGGAGGATGCGGGTGAGCAGATTGTTATTTCTTCCTTTAGTCTTACTCCTCCCCCAGTAAAAAAACCTGCCCCTCAATATAAAACTTCTTTAGTAAAAAGAGTAGTAGGTTTGTCAGATGAGGAAAAAGAAAAAATAAAGAAGAAAATCTTAGAATTAAAGGTTCCTGAAGATTATGAGAGACAAAATCTAATTTTAGGGCATTATCTTTACGGAGCTGTTTCTAAAGTTGTAGAAGTATTTGGTAAAAATATCGTGGACATTACATGGGAGGAAGTCAAAAAAGTTCCAAAAGGAGTAATGGAATTGGATAATACCAAATTTAGAATTTATTTTGATGAGAAAAAAGGAATAGTTGAAGCTATTGAAGTATTAAGGAAAAAGGAAAATTTAAAACTAAATAAATTAAATTTTGATAAAAAAGTTAATACAGAAAAAAGAACTAAGCCAGTTAAAAGAGAATTACCAAAGATCCCGAATGGAAATGATTAATTTTTTAAGA
The DNA here is from genome assembly GCA_048885535.1 of Candidatus Hermodarchaeota archaeon. Lineage (GTDB taxonomy): Archaea > Asgardarchaeota > Lokiarchaeia > Sigyniarchaeales > SOKP01 > SOKP01. The sequence continues at coordinate 13,430 of JBHLLO010000004.1, read as the reverse complement.
TACTAAGATAGATTTTTAACCTACTTAAACTCTGTAATAATCGTCATCTTGAGGGTCTATTTCAATAAGAGGATGTTCATCTTCTTCTTCGTTATGCTCGTTTTCGTTTTTAGGCTCTAATTTTTGTTCACTTTCAGTTGGTTTTGGTGTTTCAACTACATTCCCCTCTTGTTCGTTTTCCTTTTTAAACTCTTCTCTTTGTTCTCTTGGTTCCATTTTTTGTATTTCATTTTCATGACTTTCTTTAGATTTAGCCGCCTTTTTTATCTTCTTTAATGCTTCTATCGCTTGTTTTCTAACAATAGGGCTTCTATCCTTAAGGGTTTTAGTAAGGATATCAATAGATATTGAATTATGTTTATTTCCGAGTTCATCTGCAGCTTCTTTCCTTACTAAGGCATCAATATCATTAATTAAAATATAGGTTAAAATTCCTAGAACATCATTTTCTCCTAAATCTCCAATTGTATCAACCGCATCTCTCCTAACATCTGCATTTGGATCTGTCAATGCTGTTTTTGCTAACTCTATTAATGTTCGATCTGAGTTACCTAATGGAATAATGGTACTCAAGTCTATTCCACAAAATTTACAGAAGTTGTGGCTAATTTTAATAATTTTTCCACACGCAGGACAAATTCGAGCTGTTTTGAAATCAATAGGAGAATCTTTTGATTGAGCTTTATTTTGCGTCCCTGAAGGTGTATTTTTTACTTTATAGGGATTTTCTTCTGAGGGACGATAATATTCTTTACCCATTTTATAACTCTCGTATTATTATACTTATTATTTATCTTCTTTAAGCTTATGATATATATGAAGATTACATTTAATTAAGTTATTGTAGTCCAATATTTAATTCAAAATTTTAAGATAGAGACAAGATAAAGAGAAAAAAGAAGTGATTAATTTTTTTATGCAATAGTAATATCCTTGCATAAATATACATCTTGAACAGCATTTAGTATTTTAATCCCTTCGGGGGTTGGTTTTTTGAATGCTTTTCTTCCCAAAATAAGACCCATGCCACCTGAACGTTTATTTATCACAGCAGCTTTTACAGCATCTTGCAAATCATTCCCTCCAGATTCACCACCAGAATTAATTAGCCCAACACGTCCCATATAGCAATTAGCCACTTGGTATCGATTCCACTCTAAAGGATGATCTTTTGCTATTTTATTATAGACAAGATTATCAGTTTTCCCGAACTTTAAATCAAGAAAACCTCTACTTATTGTAGAAATTTTCTGTTTTATTATGTCAGCTTCAATAGTGACACCGATATGATTTGCTTGAGCCTCTAAATCGTTAGCAGTATGATAATCTTTACCATCTTTTACAAACTCCTCTTTATTTCTTAGATAACACCATAATATACAGACTAACCCAAGTTCGTGAGCATATCGAAAAGCATCACTTATTTCTTGAATTTGTCGTCGAGATTCAATGGAACCGAAATATATAGTTGCTCCTACACCAGCTGCTCCCATGCTCCATGCTTGATCTACATTTGCAAAGAGGGTCTGATCAGATAATTCTGGTTTTGTTAGGAGTTCATTATGATTAATTTTAACTATATTTGGGATTCTTCTGGCATATCTGCGACTCATTACGCCTAAAGCGCCGAGAGTAGAGACAACAGCGTTACAGCCTCCATCAATTGCCAATTTTATAATATTTTCTGGATCAAAATAAGAGGGGTTGGCTGCGAAACTTGCAGAAGCACTATGTTCAATTCCTTGATCAACAGGTAGTATAGATAGATATCCCGTACCTGCTAATCTTCCAATTTGATTAAATAAACGCTCCATATTTCCTAAAACTAAATTATTACGATCTGATTTTTCCCAAACTCTTTCTATAAACTCAGGACCGGGATTATGAATCATATTCTTTGGGATTCCAGTACATGTATAATTTAATAAATCATCTGCTTCTGAACCTAGAATTGCCTTAATTTCATTAAAATCCATATTTAAATCATCTCTACAAAATTTTATTAAATTCCTTTTTAATGGATTAAAGACTAAAAGTTTTTCTTGATTGATATTTTTTATCATATATGCCAGATGACTTTAAAGATTATGACACCGTAGAAGAGGTATGTAAAACTCTTGATGGAAGTCGAGAATACCATGCTCTCTATTTAAGAGCTGTAAACCATCCTATTAGAAAAGAAATTCTTAAAACAATCAATAAATCAAAAAAAATTTCAAGATGTAGTTTATTCGAACTTCTGTATGAAAAAAAATTACTAACAGAATATTCTGTTTTAGATTATAATATTGATTTTCTACTTAAAGCATTATGTGTTGAAAGAGAGTTAGTAGACGAGAAGATATATTACAAAATAACCCAATCTGGTAAAGTTATTGAATATCTTCGTTAAAACACTTTTTACTGCTCCAAATCTTTAAAGTAATTCTTATAACAATTACAACATGGAATACCAAAACTTAAATTAAAATCAGTTTGTTTAGAATTATCAAAATTCATGATTCGGATTAATAAATCTTTGATTGTTTCCATTTTATCATTAAAATAAAATTTCTTCAAGTTTGAATAATGATTTGTTTTTCTACATATTGGACATGTAGAATAATATTCCATAAAGTCAAAAAATAGCGCTTTTTCTTCTTTATTTAAGGATTCAAGTTTTAAATCAGGGTTATTTATAATAAGTTCTTTTATATTATTTAATTCCTCAAGCATTTCATCTCGCAGGACATTTGAGCGTTTTAAAGTATTTTGTCTATAATCGTTGGGTTCGATATCATCAAAATCGTCCAAATATTCTAAAGCTTCATTAAAAAAGAGCAATTTATTTGGTTCCTTTTTAATTACCCTATCTTCAGTCATTCTTTTAATTAACTAAATTTTGATAATTATTTTATTTCTATGAAATCTAGTATAGTTTCATTTTAAAACTTATTATGAAAAACGTATTATCTTATAAAATTCACATAAAGCGAAAACTTTTTTCTTTACTAAAGTAAATATCATCTTTTTTTGAATCTTCTAGTCTTCTAATATCCATTACTGTTGATGAAGCAAAATACTCAAAATCAAAATCTACAGGATCTCCACTACCTCTGCCAGGGATAGGAATTAATCGAGCAGTTAAAGGTTTATCAAATTTAATTGAAATTATACACATATCTAACAGAATATAGAATAACTCTCTTGGAGTAATATCGCCAGGTAAAGGTACACAGTCAAGACCCGTGCCACAAATAGTTGAATATAACAATAAAGTATCTAAATTCAACTTATTTTCAGAAAGACTTTTCGATATTGCATAATCTTCTAAAACTGATGGCATAAATCCTGAAAAACCAATTATTTTCTCCTTCCGTGGAATTGCATTTTTAATTAATGCTACTCCTAATAATGAACCATGAGCCCCGAAATATTCATAACCTAGCTTTTCAAAGGCTGTTCCGATACTTTTTTCAATCGTAGGATAAGGAGCTGGAGAGAAATCTAGCCCGTGAAAATCAATATAATATTCTTTTGCGACTTGTTCACATATTGTTATTAAATCATTATAAATTTCATTAAATCTATTTTTTAAATTTTTTTGAGCTTCCTCTAGGTTTTTAGAGCCTTCAAAAGCTTTTACAACCTCGTCTGCCATTTCTAAAGCTAGACCGAAAGATGGTCGTTCAGTGATATGATATGCTGCTGGAAAGAAAGGAGTATCAGGAGTCACATTAGAGCTAACACAGAATTTCAAATTATTGAATGGGTCAGGTTCAGAGAGATCTTTTATGATTTTTGCTGCTGATCTTAGTGCAGACAGGTTTAATCCATAATCTGTTGAAGCTACATGAAGTGAAGTAAAAAATTTCTCTCTTCTTTTTATAAACTGTGGAACTTCATTGAGAAATAGCTTTTCATACACACCATACTTTTCTATTTGAATATCTGCAAGAACAGTACAAGCAGCAAAATAGTCTATCTCATATTCTTTTATCAATTGTTCTATAATACCTAGTTGGTTATGGATTCGTGCGAGAGTCTCATTTAAATTCTTTTCATACACTTGTTGCTCATAGGTTAGTATTGGTTGAGAGCACAATCTTTTAGTCTGGACATCAATATTTATATCCTTAAATCTTCTCGTTAAATCTCTATTAATAGAATAAAAAGTTTCAAGTTTTTTCTCTAATGAGGATTGTAATTCATTATCTTCTACCAAAAAAGGTAATTTTTGCCCTATTGTAATTGCTCGAATTTTCATTGTGTAATAATTAAATAAAATATAGTCTTTTATTTTTAACTGATGTACTTATAAGGAAATTTCATTATTAAGGTTTATAAGATTAATTTTTTGAATACTAAAGAGAACTTATTAAAAGACGTAATTCTTAGTACAATTTTATAATTCGTCTAATTTTGCCGTTGACCTAACAGCTTCCTCTTCTATTGAAGGTTTAGTAAACTCTCCTGGTTTTATTGGTTCTAATTCTTCTAATTCTTCTTTAAAATCTCTGATAACTTTTGCAAATTTTTCACCTTCACCAGCGGAAATACTACTTATTTTTACACGCTTCTCATTAATACCAGTTTCTCCTAACATTTCCTTTATGCTGCTATAGCGTGTTTTTGTCTTGATAAATCCTGTATCATAATGACAATCCTGTTCGTAGCACCCAGCGATTAACACTCCATCAGCACCTAAAAAAAAGCTTTCAAAAACTAAAGCAGGATCTAACATTGCAGTGCACATGACGCGTATTATTCTTACATTTGAGGGGTAATTAATCTTGCTTGTACCAGCTAAGTCTGCTCCTATATAAGCACACCAGTTGCATAGAAAAGCGATGATTAGAGGGTAATCTGACTTTTCTTTTTTGAGGATTGTTCTAATTTGAGCCGATATTTGGCTCTTTTTAAACCCTGGAATATACAATGCATCACTGTGACACATAGCAGCACAGGCACCGCATCCTGAGCAATTTGCTTGAGTAAGTTTTAATTTACTCCCTTGTATTTTTATTGCATTATAAATGCAAATTTCTTCGCACAATCTACAAAGATCACAACTTTCTGCATTATAATAAACAATATGAGGATCTAATTCCACACTTCCTTTCGAAATTAAAGCTATTGTTTTGGCGGCAGCACTCTCTGCATGAGCTATGCTACTTGGAATATCCTTAGGTCCTTGAATTGCCCCCGCAAGAAAAATGCCATTTATGGAAGTCTCGGAAGGTTGTATTTTTAAGTGCTTTTCAAGTAAAAATCCATAAGTGTCTTGAGAGACATTTAAAATTTTACTCAATTTATCTGTATCTTCAGCAGGTTCCATTCCAACTGCTAAAATAACTAAATCTGTTTGATTCTCAAATAACATACCTTCAATTACATCTTCCCCACGTATGATTAATTCACTTTCTTCTGAGATATCCCTTTTTAAAATAGCGGAAATATTACTCTTAATAAATCTAATCCCAAAATCTTCCCGAGCTCTATTATAAAATTCTTCACAATTCTTACCTATAGCTCTGATATCGTTATAATAAATAGTAATTTTAATTTCGGGGTGTTCCTTCTTCATTAAGATTGCTTCTTTAATCGCTACGTTGCAACATACTTGACTACAGTAATCATGATGAATTACTTGATTCCGTGATCCAACACATAACACAAAAGATACTTTTTTCGGGGTTTTTCCATTTGAAGGTCTTACAATTCTCCCTCGAGTAGGGCCATCATTATTTAGCATACGTTCCATTTGTAAAGTTGTAATTACATCAGGATATTTAACATAATTAAGCTCTCCAAGTAATGTTGGATCAAATGTTTTAAAACCTGTTGCTACAATTATAGATCCTACTTTAAATTTTATTTGTTCTTCAGTTTGTTCAAAATCAATAGCGTCTCGATCGCAGGCTTGAGCACACGCCTTGCAACCTATACAATGATCTTCTAAAATATTTGGAAAGAGGGGAATTGCCTGGGGATATGGAACATCTATTGCTTTTCGAGGAAAAAATGTCTCATTCACATCAATGGGGCAAACTTCTCTACAAATATCAAAACATCCTACACAATTTTCTTCTACTATAAACCGAGGTTTTTTTATAACAGAGATATCAAAATTCCCTACATATCCTTCTACTTTTTCAATTTCAGAGTAACTATAGAGCGTTACCTTAGGGTGATCTTTAATTTCACTCATCAAAGGTCCAAGAATACAAATTGAACAATCAAGTGTTGGAAAAGTTTTGTCAAATAAAGCCATATGACCCCCTATAGTTAAATCTTTCTCAACTAAATATACATTATAACCTGCATTAGCAATAACTAAAGCAGCCTTAATACCAGCAATCCCTCCACCAATAATTAGAGTTGAGGGAATTACATCCGAATATTGAACTTCTAAGGGTTCTAGAAGCTTTACTTGCTCTATCGCCATACTTATTTGATCTATTGCCTTTCTCGTTGCTTTTTTAGGTTCATTACTATGTACCCAAGAATTTTGTTCGCGGATATTGGCAAAAGATATTAGAAACCTATTTATTCCAGCTTTTTCAATAGTTTTTCGAAATAGTAATCCATGCAATTTAAATGAACATGCCGCAATGACAACACGATCAATATTATTTTCTTTTATTTGTTCAATAACTTTGTTTAATCCCGTCTCAGAGCATAAATATTGATCTCCAATAACTATTACATCAGAATATTTAGAGAAGTAATCAATTAGTTTTTTATTTTCAATGGTACCACTAATATTTTTTCCACAATCACAGATAAATAATCCAATTTTCAGTTTTAATCACCTAATAGGTATGAATTTACGCAATATTACGATTAAAAAACAATTCTACTAATTAATGCTAATGAGTTAAATAAATTAATCTTAACTTTTCCCAAATATAAAGAACGCTGATTTCTTGCTTATTATTTATTATATTTAATATTTTTTAAAAAAACAATAGATAAATCGCTAAAATAATTAAAGTTACGGCACTTATGATTCTTAGATAAGGTCTATATTTAAGCCTGATCTCATTAATTCGTGAAGATTCCAACCCAAGCCGAATTAAAATGAAGAAGATTGTCATTGGAACAAGCATTCCAACAAAATACATAATTATACAAAATATTAAATAAACATTTAGATAAAGATTATAAATGAGGGTGGAATATATTGCTGCCATACAAGGTAATTTTATTAAAATGAAAATAATACCTACTAGAAAAGCATAAAACCCTGAATTCTTTTCAATGAACCTTTTCATTGTTAGCTTTACTTTAGAGGGAGTTTGATAAATAAGACTTTTTTCCTTTTTGCTTTCTATTAACTGCCAAACTCCTATAAAAATTAAAATTCCAAAGAAAAAATACCTAAAATACGAGAAAATATTTAAAAAATTGATTAAATAGAAAAGGAGAACAGACACTATGATATATGCAAGAATTATACCAGATATTAATCCACCGACAATTTTTAAATATTTACTTTTTTCTTGAATGACGATTAAACTAGTTCCAAACACACTAATAATTAATAAAATACATGGAGATAAACCAATTATTAATCCTGAAATAAACGAAATAAGTATATTTAACTCCATTTCATTTTTCCAATTCTTCAATTATTTCTTGAGTAAGAAAGGGATAAACCCCCAAAATATTAAAATTATGTTTTTTTATCTCTAAAAAATATTCTTTTTCTATTTTATATTCTTTCCTCGCCCAGTCTAAGATCTCTTCTTTAGTATAGAAACGTCCTTTTAACAACCTTAAGCCTTTACATTTCTTTGAATAGTCAAGGAGATTCTTCTTGTTTGTAACCATCATTTTCCAAAATGGAAAACATCTACATTGAAAAGGTCGTGCCTCATGGACAGAACAAACATTATCTATCAAAAAATGACAATGTTCATCCTTACCTGTAAACTTAAATGCTAAAGTTTTAAATTTATATGTTTTTCCTCTCTTCACATTCGGAGCTCTCCAAAAAAAAGAATCCTCAATTATTTTAAGATACTTCTTTACGAATGATCTATACTCTTGATCTCCTTTTAAATTAAGATGATGCGCTAATCGTATTATATCAGCTTTAAAAAGATACACCTCACCCTCTTTTAATCCTCTACAGCAATCTCCACACATTTGACAGGAAAATTCAATTCCTTTTTCTAAGAACTTAGAAATTTTTATTTCTGTAGATGTCAAAACACGAATATTTGAAATAAAAATTAATTTTAATTAATACATAAATATAGGAAAAATAAATTTAAAATTAAATATTAATTCATTGATTATTTACACAACAAGGAGTTAAACTAGTGGCTGATCCTTTAACTTTAAATAAAAGTTTGAATACTAATCCTAAAAAATTAGAACACATTTTAAGCAATTTTGAAAAAATCTCAGAGATCAAAAGTGTTAGAAAAACTGATCAATATAATAATTGGAAATATTATTTCACTCAAGTTTATGGAAGTAGACTTACAAATTTACGTTTGTATCTCTTCCTCGGTTTATTATATTACTTAGGATATCTCTTGGTTTTGAAGTTCATTTTTAATAATCGGATGTCTATTAACTTAAAAGAATTTACAATAAAGAAATTTAATGACTTGAAGGAAAAAATTAGAACAAGATATCACAAAGAAATAATTCTTAGAGATGATTATTTCCATCCCATCTTTCAAATTTTTGAGGATTTTAACACTACTCTTTACCAGGACATTTTAAGTTTTGTTGAGACAGAAATCTTCACGTTAGATATACCTCTAGAATACGTCTTTGACTTTCTTATTCAAAATTATTTATCAAAATTTATTAGACATAAATCTGGAGAATTTTATACTCCAAAATTTTTAACAAAGAAGATGGTTGATGGTTCTTACAAGTTTGGAGAAAAAGTGCTCGATCCAAGTTGCGGTTCTGCTAACTTTTTAATTGAAATCCTAAAAGATATCCTTCAATCAAATAAATCAGAAAGTGAAATAAATCTAGCTATCAATAACCTGTATGGATACGATATTAATCCAATTTCGATATTCTTAGCAAAAATTAATTTCTTATTATTACTACGCGAAGATATTACCAAAGTAAAATTGAATCTCTTTATAATGGATTCTCTATTCCCAGGAGAATCTATTCATAATGAAAAGTTTGATTTAGTGATTGGAAATCCTCCTTGGTATACTTTAAGAGATATCGAATCAATTGACTATCAAAATAAAATAAAATCCTTGGCAGAAAAATTAAGGATCAAGCCAAGGCCAAAAAATGTTTTAAATATTGAAATATCATCTCTATTCTTTTATAAAGCTAAGACTTCCTATATGAAAAAAAACTCAAAAATTTTTTTTGTAATAACTAAAGGAATTATTAATGGTTCCCATGCTTCTCGTTTTCGTAATTTTGAAGGATTTAAGGATTTAAAGATGTGGACATTTGGTCCTAGAATCAAAAAAATATTTAACATTGATTTTATTTGCTTATATGCGAGAAAATCTAATTATGAAACCCGCAATAGAAGTCTTGAAGTTCCTGTTTACTATTTCATTTTACATAATAGCCAGAATAATATCAATTATTTTGAAAATGTTGAGATAACATTGAAAAGTAAAAAAGTTTTCATTCCATATCATATTGAAAAAAAAGGAGATAAAATCTATATCCATAAGTTAGTTTCTAAGGAAGAATTTAAAAAGTTATTACCCATTAAACCTAGTAGCTACAAGAAACTATTTCATAAAGGAGCAGACTTAAATCCCCGTAATTTGATTTTTGTAAGGTGTAAAAATTATAAAGATTCATTAGTTAAAATCAATCCAGAAGAAAAGATTTTTAAAAGGGCAAAAGCGCCTTGGAATAAAATTGAATTTACGAATGAAATAATTGAGAGTCAATATATTTTTAAAGTAGTAAAAAGCACAGAGTTAGTTAAGTTTTTTATATATGATTCTTATCAAGTTTTTTTACCAATATCAAAGAAAGATTTGAGTTTTAATTATCAAGAATTATCAGAAAATGCCAAAAGGTTTTATGAAAAAATTAACCGGATTTATTTGAAATACAAAAAAGATACAACTAAAAATAATTCATTAATGGATAATTTGAATCGTTGGTCTAAATTAATAACTAATCGACAAAAAGCGAAAATAAAAGTTATATATAATAATTCTGGAGCAGTTCTAAATTCAGCAGTTATCCAAGGAGATTATTTAATTACAGGAGATTTGTGTTTTTATGATACTCAAACTCTTGAAGAGGCTTACTATTTATCAGCAATTCTAAATTCTCCTTTAATCAATAAACAAGTTAAAATTAAAAAGAGTTCAAGACATATATTTAAAATTCCTTTAGATAATCCTATAAAGAAGTTTAACACAGACAATGAAAATCATAGGATTCTAGCAAATTTAGGAAAAAAGGGACAAATTATTTCTGAACGAATTTACAAAAATTTTATTAGAACCTTAAAACAGATTCCCTCAAAGATGAAGTTACAGAAAATTCTCAATAGAGAATTAAAACAGCTACTTACTGAAATTGATAAATTTGTATTAAAGGAATTCCAATCCTAAAATAATAGGTTAATATTATATTAAAATATAAAATTGTTAATTTTTTTGTGATATATTAATTAGATTATATCATGTCTCAAAAAAAAATCATAAATTAATCTTATTTAATGATGTTAGTGAGAAATTTCGTATTCAAGCTACTTGTTGCAGGAGATGGTGGTGTAGGCAAAACAGCTTTGCTAAGAAGATATGTAGATGGAATTTTTGATGAATCTACTATAACTACCATTGGTGTCGACTTTTGCCTTAAGGAAATTTCTCTAGAAGAAGGAAATTGCTCATTACAATTATGGGATTTGGGTGGTCAAGAAAGGTTCAGACATTTACTAAGTAATTTTGTAATGGGTGCAAGAGGCGCACTCCTCTTAATGGATCTAACCATAATGCCTAAAATGAGTCATGTATTGAACTGGGTGAATATAGTTAGATTACATGATATCGATCTCCCTATTATTCTTGTCGGCACTAAATTAGACCTTGAGGATGCTATCGCTATGGATGATGATACTGCTTTAGATATCAAAAATACCTTTAATATGATGGAGTACATTAAAACTTCCTCAAAAACAGGTTATAATGTTGATCTAGTATTTGAATCGATTGCTAAAGAATTAATGAGAAAAAGTAAATATTAGATTTCATGATTTATTTATTTCTATAACTAATCTATTTTTATTTTTTAAAAAAAATGGATGATGAACTAGTAATTCTTGGCTCTGGTGGAGGGAGACATCATATCAGAACCCAATACAGAGCTACAGGTGGGATTCTATACAAGTTTAATAGAACTCAAGCTCATTTAGATCCTGGTCCCGGTGCTGTCGTGCGGCTTAATCAATACGGAGAAAATCCAACCAAAACAGAGTTATTTATTGTAACTCATGCACATGTTGATCATTATAACGATTTAGCAGCTCTAATAGAAAGTTCAAGAGAAATCTTACATGATAAGAATTATAACTATTATAAAAAGGGCACATTAATAACAACTAAAGAAGTCCTAACGTTTGTTTCAGATTATCATTTAAACATGCTTGAAAAAATTGTACCATTCAAAATTGGTGATAAATACATTTTTAAAAATGTTGAGATAATCGGAACTAAAGTTATTCATTCTCCCAATATGGAAGGATTTGGGATTAGATTTAACCTTACTGACTATTCTATAGCATTCACAAGTGATACCACAGTATTCAATGGATTTTCAGAACAATTTGCTGGAGTAAATATTCTTGTTTTAAACTTATTAAGACCTAACTCAATAAAATGCCGCCGACATTTATGTACTGATGAAGTAATTCCCTATTTAAATAGAATAGAACCACCTTTGGACGGATTAATCATTACTCATTTTGGAGCATATATGGATTCTCAAGTCTCGAAAAATAATTTTGTACCTAGTCAAATTGAGAAATTAAGAAATAAAACGATAATAAAGAATATTATTGCTGCTGAAGATAGTCTAAAATTAAAAATTTCCAATATAATAGATTAAAAAAAAAGAATTTTAAAATTTTAAAATCATCCTATTCATTTTTATGTACGAACTACCGAGAATGAATAATCTGCTATTCCAACTCGAGGAGTTATAGCTAAAACTACATCAGGATAACGAAGATCTTCACCTGGAGATGAAAGAAAATCTGCTAAATCTAAGACAAACTCATTAGGTCCAGATACATCGAACTCAGCTATTAAATTGTAATAATATTCTCCATCCCAGAAGTCCTGTCTTAGAACACTTACAATAAAGCTGGTTAAAGGCGGATCATAATCTGTATAGAAGTCGTCTTCACTTATTAGACCTCCGTCTAAAGCTATATTATCTATCCACCAACCATCCCATTGAGTACCCCAATCTGTCATATAACGGAAGCGAATTGTTGCAGGTCCTGAATAAGCACTTATATCAAAGCTCATAGATATCCAGCCATCGCTGATACCTGTTAATCCAGGAAGATTCTCTATAATATCTGGATGAGTACCTTGATGTACATCAGTTGTATAATCATTTTCTAGCGATGTCCAAGTCATTCCCCCATCAGTGGAAATTTGGACAGCTCCAAAGTCCCAACCAGTTTCGATTATATATTGAGTATCAAAAGATAAACTGGAAACTCCAGTTGCATCGAAATCGAAGAAGAGATTTAAAGCGTTTAGCGCTGAAGACGGACCAGAATACCAAGCAGTTCCATCTTTATCCCAATGTGGTCGCCAAGCAGTGTCTGCTCCATCAAACCATAATTCAGATGAATATTGCCATTTTAATTTACTTAGTAGTATATAGTCTGTCCCGTATGAGCCAGTCATTGAGATTCCTGTGTCATAACCAAGTATTGTAATAGTGTTGCCAAAATCAGTCCCATAAACATTGGTAGGCCATTTATTCTTTACTTCATAAACCCTTATATCATTTGATGCTTTATCATTAAAATCAATACTTGTATAACCTGTTCGCATAAAGTTTGCCAATGTCCAATCACGATAAACATCATCGAAACCTACTCCCATAGGAAGTAATGCTTCGATACCTGGGATACCTGTAACACCATTTTGAACGTAATCCTTTAAGATTTCTCCACCATAATTATCAACTAGATAAGTTGCCCAAAGTAAAGCCTGGCCATAATCTGCTAAGGCATTTATCCCACCTTGGTCTCCCCATTCGGTAAGGGAATTATCTGGGGTTGCAAAAAAACTATTTATATCATTCCAAGCTGTAGGATATCCACATAGAAGTTCAGCGAACATTGAACATCCTTCATTCATGAAAGGTGTTTTTATTGCCTGATAATCATCATGAATAAGGTGTTGATATTCATGTGCAAGTGTTCCTTCATATTGGCCTCCAGGTCCAGCTAAGTA
>JBHLLO010000003.1:40029-85889 GCA_048885535.1 Candidatus Hermodarchaeota archaeon | reverse complement strand
AACCCACAAGGGGCGGCTAAATTATTATCAACCATTTTTCCACTTAAACCTTTATTTTTGATAGTTTTTGAAATAAATTTTCTTCCTTAGATTGGATATAAGCTGCAACATTATAGAGTTCCTTTAAACTTACGTAGTTTATACAATCATCTTTATGCTCCTCGGCTGCATTCTTCAATGTTTCTGCTATTAAAGTCCATTTTTGAGCAGAATCGTTAATTATAGGGATACAATCTTCGAGAATCTTGAATTCTTCGGAACTCCATGCCCTAGGGCCTTCCTTAAGCTCAGGATGGGTTAATATTTCCTCCAAAAACTCTTTATAGAGCATTCTAAATAAACCTCCTCCCGTACCCCATGTTTCAATATATCCATGTATAAGCTCAAACATTAAGCGAGCTAAGGATCTTTCTTTTCCCTTCGAATTTATAATAACCTTATTTAGTTTTTCTCTCCATCTCAGTATAGAATTTGCAAATTGTTTTAAGCCTTGAATACCGTTAAAATTCATTGAGGGACGTAACATGTTATTTACTGCTTTTTGAATCGCTAACTTAACTCCTCCGGCTAAAGGTGGGTGTTTACCGTTAGGGCGACGTTTCATGGAGAATTGAGTATTGTTCGGATGCATAAACTTTGGTCCATATGTCGAACTCCTCGCTATCTTAAGGACATCAATTGGAACTTCTTGAAATCCCTCAAATTCTGTATCCCCTATATAGACTACTCCCTTTTCTTCATCATAACCTCCTAAGGTTACTGCATGCCCTCCAAAATGAGCTTCATCCGTTTCCTTATCAAATTCCTCATATGGCATATATGCTATATCCACTCTTAATAAAAGTGGAATATCTTGGTCTAGCATCCTCTTAGATTCTTCCCAAGCTTTGTCTGCATTCGTAAATGATTGTTTTCTTAACGTAATACCTAATAATCGGCATGCCAAACTATTAGGTTCGATTGTTCCTTGCTTTCCGCCTAAGAAGAATGGGATATCCGATTCAGGCATAAAAGAAGTTTGACCTGTTGTGTCAAAAAATCCAAATCCCATTGTTGCATCCAATCCAAATACCATCGGTTCTGACATTGCAAATCCATAATACTCAAATAAATCCCTCATTGAAGATGATTCGCAATGATGACCTATTCGATGTATAAAATCTTTAACCATGTGTTTCATTTCATAACTACCTCACTCAACTTTTTTATAATCCTCAGGGTTGATATTTCCCTTAAGATGTTTAATCTTATCCAAGACCATCTCAAAAAAGTCTTCATCAGTCTCGAGAATTTTAATTGGGTGTATAAAAAGTCCTGTTACATTGATTGGTATGCTTGGAAAGTTCGACAACATTTCATCTAACATATTTTCTAGTTCTTTTCTATGTGTTTTTATGATTTCTATAGCATGACTAAATGCTTCAATTTGTTCTTTAAGACTTAGAATTGGAAACATTGAAAATGCAACATAGAAGTCTTCATCCATTTTCCCTATGTAATTATAGATAACATCATAAACTTTTTTCTTTAAAATTTTATATCCATAATCAGTGATTTTGTAATTTTTTCGTGGCCTATTATCAATCTCTTCTTCGAAACTCTCTACTAATTTCTCATTTTCTAATCTATCTAAAGTTCTATAAATTGTAGAGAATGAGAAATCCGCTCCTATGCTTGTCCAATCTCTCATTCCTCGTTCTTCAATTCTCTTATTAATATCATATGCATGACATCCACCTTCATGCATCTTCTCATTAACTAAACCTAAAATAACAAAAGCGCGATGCTTTAAGATATAATCTTCAGTCAAGCAATATCAGCAATATTTGCATTTTTCAATAAATGACAATATTATGTAAAATATATGAAAAGTGCATATTTAAATGTTTGCAAAAAATGAAAAATGACAATATATATTTAACTTACTTAAAGGTTCTAAAATAAGAACATTTTTCATAGAATTGATTACATCTATAAGAATTTTCTGCTACATCACATTGTTTAGAAAATGGGCATTTTATATTATTCTTATTTAACATTATTTTAACACGATGTAATCTTCTTTCTATATCATCTTTCATATAGAATATTAAATATAAAATCTGAGATAAAGCTGAGCATATTCTCTTAATAATATTCATTTTTTAATTGCTTGTATAAAATTCTAATTATTAATGATTGGCACATTAAAAGAAAGTTCATTACATGCAGCTTTAAAACAAATTTATAAAGAACCCGGTGATAAGGTTGAAAGCTCAATTGGTAAATACATTGTTGATATTGTCCGTGAAGAATTACTAATCGAGATTCAAATAAAAAATTTTTCCAAAATAAGAAGAAAACTCGAAGAACTTCTTAAGAATAACCAAGTGCTTTTAATTTATCCTATAATAAAAGATAAGTGGATCATTAAATTACAACAAACTGGCAACAGAATAAATCAGAAAAGGTTATCACCTCAACATGGTTCCTTTCTCAACATTTTCAAAGAATTAATTTATATTCCTCATCTATTGTCACATTTTAATCTCACAATTGAGATTTTATTAATTCAAGCAGAGGAAATTCAAGTAAGAGACAATAAAGGAAGTTGGAGGAGAAAGGGATGGAGTGTTTATGACCGAAGATTGCTTAAAGTACTGGATTGGAAGATGTTTTCTACTCCTGAGCAATTATTACAATTAATTCCGATGGAACTTAAAAATCCATTTACAAATCATATGCTTGCCGATTCTCTAAATATAAAAGTTAGGTTAGCTCAAATGATAACATATACTCTTAGAAAAATGAATATGCTTACTATTACTGGCAAAAAAGGTAATAGTCACCTTTATAGTACTAATTAATAAAGAAAAAATAAATTAACATAATTATTCATTTATTCAGAATACTTCTTGTATAAACCTTTAATAAAATCATCTAGTTCCTTCATTGATCTCTTTTCTTTCTCATAAGCTGCCTTACCGCACTCATCTTCTAGATCAAAACAAGATTTGATATAACGCTTATTCATTATTGCTAACATAGATTTAATAAAGAATAAAAACTCTGTTTTATATTTGGTTAATTGTTTAACAAAAGCAAGGGTATCCTCTTCAAGTGTTTCTAATGGAAATACGCGGGTTGGAAAATTAATATTTTTTAGTTCTTGAACTCCCACAGTATCGGTAGTAAATAAAAGATTTTTTGCTATTGTCAATCCAAAAGCCGTTAAAGGAAGGAAAGTAGCACCAGTTTGAGGAAACGCTGAAATGGCTATTTCCGGTAGCCTCAAATATAATTCCTCTTTTGGTCTCTCGGCAAAAACACGTAAATCCGATGCTAGTGTAATTAAAACACCAAAGCCAATTGCAATACCTTGAACTTGGACGATTACAGGCTTTTTTAAAAGAACAATTGTTTCATTCACATTTCTCCCCCATTCTGTAATCATCCTTGCTTGTTCAGGAGATCCTTGAATATCTTTTAAATCATATCCTGCAGAAAAGAACTTTTCACCCTTACTTTTAATGAGAATACATTTTACTTTCTCATTTTCATCAGCATTAATTAAGTTCGCATGAATCTTCTTTAACATATCAACATTACAAGAGTTAGCTTTATCTGGTCTATTTATCGTAATTGTAGCAATACGACCTACTACTTCATATAAAATCAAATTTTCACCATTCATTATTCGATTCTACCCTCAAATTTGCTATCAAGATTGAATAATTTGTATTAATAAACTATTATGTTATTATATTAAATATACTATAAGAAAATAGCTAAAGTTGATTTAAAATCGAAAGTATAATCTTTCTTAAGACTGAATTGAATTGTGATTTAGACTCAGCTTTCAAGATGTTTACTGTAAATTATTTACTAGAAACTTGGTTACCTGAAAAGGCTGATGTAGAACCTAGAGTTGGAGGTAAGTATGAACTTTTTTGGGATCCTGTTAATCCTGCTTTGAATAGTACTATTGGGTGTAAAATTACTGGAATTGAAATTAATAAATTTATATCATTTGATTGGAAGGGTCCCGAACAATTCCATTCATTTATGAATTTTGCTGATCCATTGACTCATGTTGTGATATTTTTCTTTCCAAGTGATAACAAGAATACTACCATAGTTTATCTATTCCATACTGGTTGGAGGAAAAGCTCAGAATGGGAGGAAGCCCGTAACTTTTTTGAGAAAGCATGGAAAAAAGCCTTTGTAGATTTAAATCAAAAATTAAGTGAAGGTAAACATATTATCAAATAGCGATAGATTCGAGTCACTCCTTCATTTCTCATTTAATAAGTCCAATATTCTTCTTCTCTCTCCAGGTATATACGATAACAATTTACCATCAAAAAAAATGCAATATGTTCCATATGGATGTATTTGATTCTGTTGAGCTTCTTTACAACTTTTTAAGTTAATAGCCTGAAAAGATAGAGCCTTGCTTTCAGCATAATCTCTAATTTCTTCAATTGTACGTTAGATGTAAGGACATTAAAAGGTTTAAAACTAAGGATGTGAGTTTTTTAGAGAAATTCAAGTTAATCTGTTCATCTCTCTCTATAACCAAGTATACTCACTTTTATCGAGCTTTTCATGAATTTTTTTATCATTTTTTTTTAATTGACTTACTTTAATATTACTCGAATATGATTTTATTTTTTCTTGGTGTGGTTTTCCTTCTTCATCACTTTTATGATCTTTAAGTCGTTTTACTCTCTGTTGGTATTTTTTACTCGTATTAATCATTTTATTAATTTTTGGGGTTAAGTAACATAATTAAATTTCTTATAATTAGTTTTCTAGTATTACATCATTTTCATTGATTGGATTATTAAAACTTAAAAATATATACTAATAGACATGAATCTAAGGAAGGGAAACAAAGAATTTTATAAATATTATGTCTATCAAATATTATTATTAAAAAGATGTAAAAAATGAATGAATATAGCATTAAAGAAATTAATGTATTAATGAAAAACGGGGAAATTTCTGCTAGAAAACTTATTGGAATGTATTTGCGGCGCATCCATGAAATTGATAAATCTGGACCAAAAATTAATTCTGTAATTGAACTGAATCCTGATGCATTAAAAATTGCAGAAAATTTAGATGATGAATGGAAAGACAACAATAACCGAGGACCATTACATGGTATTCCCATCATCATTAAAGATAATATTAATACTGCTGATAAAATGCAGACTACAGCGGGCTCCCTAGCCTTAGAAGGACATTATGCTTTAGAAGATGCATTTATAGTTAAAAACTTACGGAAAGCAGGTGCCATTATCATTGCAAAAGCTAACTTAAGTGAATGGGCTAATTTTCGTTCAACTCGTTCTACCAGTGGTTGGAGTAGTCGAGGTGGGCAGACGCTAAATCCATATGCTCTAGATAGAAATCCATGTGGTTCAAGTTCTGGCTCGGCTGCTGCAGTAGCAGCTAATTTATGTCCAATAGCCATTGGTACTGAAACTGATGGGTCAATCATATGCCCCTCACATATTAATTCAGTTGTTGGAATTAAACCAACAATAGGATTGATTAGCAGAAATGGAATTATTCCAATTTCTCATCACCAAGATACTGCTGGACCTATTGCGAAATCCATTTATGATGCAACAATTCTATTAAACGTGTTAGTCGGAGTCGATCCAGATGATCCAAGCACAATCGGCAATTACACTAAAATTCATGAAGATTACACCCAATTTTTAGATCTAGATGGTTTGAAAAGTGCTAGAATAGGTATAGCTCGCAATTTCTTTGGTAAGAATGAATACATTGATAAAATTATGGAGAAAAGCGTTGATAAAATGAGGGCTTTAGGTGCTGATATAATAGATCCCATCGAATTTAAAACTCTTGATAGTTTAGAGGAACCTGAATTAGTAGTTCTTTTATATGATTTTAAGCATGATTTAAATCAATATCTACTTAAATATGGCCCAATAAATTCTATAAGAAACCTCGAGGATTTAATAAGGTTTAATGAAAATCATAGACAAGATATTATGCCATATTTTGGGCAAGAACTATTCCTTATGGCAAATGAAAAAGAGCCAATAACAAGTGAAGAGTACAAAGAAGCAATAGAAAAATGCCAACGTTTTGCCCGAGAGGAAGGAATTGATGCGGCCATAAATGAGCACCAATTAGATGCTATTGTTGCTCCGAGCGGAGGTCCTGCTTGGTTAATTGATTACATTAATGGAGATCATTTTACTGGGGGTAGCTCCTCTCTGGCAGCAGTCGCTGGGTACCCCAATATAACAGTTCCAGCAGGATATGTGTTTGGTTTGCCCATTGGAATATCCTTTTTTGGGGGAGCATTTCAGGAACCAAAATTACTTAAGATAGCATATTCTTTTGAACAATCGATTAAAGTCCGCACGCCTCCCAAGTTTTTATTAAAAGTCAATTTAAATTATAAAAGAGATTAACCTAAAAACAATAATCTGTCAAACAATTTTTCATAAATCAAATTTTTTAATTATAAAAATTATTTTTAGTATATCTAATTAAATTAAAATGAAATAATCATGATAAGTTGGATCTTAGGTGTATTTTTAATTCTATGGTGTATCGGAAAAAGAATTACTCAAGGAGGCAAAGTTGAGGGACAACCTCTTACATTACCAAAGGGCACAGTAAGAGCAATTATTACCCTGATGATCGTAAGTTTCCCTTTTACTTATATAATTAATGATTATCTATTTGGAGATCAGACTATTCCTAGTATAATTACTAATGCCATTTTTATTTTAATTGCATTTTATTTTGAAGCAAGGAAAGGTGGAGAAGATAAGTTAAAGTTAGTTGAAGAAATTCAAGACCCAGAAAAATTCAGACAAGAAAAAGAAAAACAAATATATCCATTATATTTACCTAAATATACTGTAAGAATTTCATTAGTTCTGATATTAATTCTAGTTATAATTATTAATATCTATGGACCAAATGTAACCATTGAATCTGTTACCAACACTCTATTAGATATTCTAATTATAATTGTGCTCTATTTCATCGGAATTCTCTTTAGAACGATCGGCTTGACTAGGCAAAAGAAAAGGTTAAAGAAGCGAATTAATCAAATAACAAATTACCAGGAACTCTCAAAATATCAAATTCTCGAAAAACTTGAGGAAAAAAAGCCAAGTCACTGGTTAAATATTGGAAAAAGCTTACTATCTATTTTAACATTTATTGCAGTAGTTATAGCTCTGTTTTCCTTCACATTTGGTTGGGAATATATAATCCTTTCGTTACCATTCTACACTTTATCTATTCAAGACGTCTTATTGCTTGTAATAAACGTGTACTATGGTTTCAGAGAATAATATTCATTTTTTTTTATTATTCTAAAAACTTAGTTCTCATCTTTTTTTCATTATTAAATCACTCAGAATAATATAAAATAAAAAGATGAATCATGTTCTTTTTTCAGCAAAAATCCAGTATTGAAACTCCCCACCTCTCACAAGAACCCCTTCAAATACTATTGAAAATCCAACAGACTTAACTATTTCTAATGTCTTTTTTGGATCATAATTACTCCAAAACATTGGTTCTCCGAAAAAATTACTTATTCCCCCTGAATCTGAAACTCCAGTATTTATTAACATAATGCCACCAGGTTTTAAAATTTCGAAAAATTTTCTAATAATTTTGTCAAGATTCTTTTTAGGAATATGAAATAGTGTATATACTGAAATAAGTCCATCAAAACTTTCCTTTTCAAAATCAAGATTATTTAAGTCTTGGTTGAGAAAATTTCCTTCTGGCACATTATTCCGAGCCATTTTTAGCATTGTATCTGATATATCAACACCAGTCACCTTTAATCCCTTATTCACTAAATACTTTGCCGTGGGTATTCCTGCTCCACACCCTGCATCTAAAATATGTGCTTCTTTTGGTAAAAGTTCAATAAACTTATCTAATTCACCGTTAAACTTGGTTAGATCTCTATTGGAATAATAAATAGCAGCAATTTTATTATAACTTTTCTTCACCATCTCAGTTTCAAACATAAGAAGTCAACTTTTAACAATATCTATATTATTAAGTGAAGAATAAGAAAAATAAAGATAGGTTTAATAACTCATAAGATTAAAATGAAATTTAGATGATTTATAAAACTAAAATGAGACTTTACTTAGAAAAAAATAATTTTTTCTATTCTTTTCTTTTCGATTCAAACTCATCCAAAGAAGTATAACCTAACTTCTTGACAAGATATTTGAACCTTTGTTTTACTAGGTTAATTCCAACCTTCTGTGCAATTTCAATATCTTTAATATATAATTCGATTGATCTGTTAGAATAAGTCTCTAATTCACATGAGAGATACTTCGAAAAATAATTTGGTTTTTTATTTATGATATAAGGATACTGCTCGGAAAATTCTTTAAACCATTCTAATTCTGTAGATACAATCTTTTGAATATCTGGATTGAGATTAATTGGATGGATTATATTATTAATGCGAGCGTACTTCTCAGTCATCAGGTTTCTCCCTTTTAATCTTGCGGTTTTTAAATCTTTTAAATAAGATTTGAGAGTATCATTAGATAATACACTATGATTCATTTCTCTCATCAATCTAAATGATCCGGGTTTTTCTTGACATAGAGATGGTTGAATAGCCCTTACATTTTCAAACATTTCAAACTCGAGTTTGATAATTTTTCTTAGAAGACTATTCTTGCTTTTAGACATATAGCTTCTCAAGTATTTTAAGATAATATACAATATTATAAAAAATGGAATGAAAAGATTCACTTATACTTTATAGAAGTGGTAATATTCAAATATAATAAAATACACATTACAAATTCAAGAAAAAAAATCCTTCAATAAATTAGATATCAAGTTATAAGTGTCATTAATTTTCCCATTATTACCATTTTCTAATTTTAATGATAAAGTTTGATTTCCAGTAGTTAATCTAATTTTCAATTTTTTCGTTCCATTGGACCTATTACCCCACATTCTCTCAAGACTATCGCAAAACTGTTCTTTCTTCTTTTCTTTCAATAGCGTATCTTCTTTCATGATTTTTCTTTAAATTGGAATCTTATATTTTAGACTCAATAATACATTATCCTTAATTCTGATTCAAACTTTTTAAAGTAAACAAAAAAATCTTGGATTAGACTATTAAAGCTTTAGAATATTAACTCTTAAAAAAAAGGGAAAAATAAAGACCTTTAAAAATTGATATCTATAAGTTCCAAAGGGATTTGATTTTTTTGTCGCAGATCTAATCTTTTCCGTGTTATTGTCACAAACTAAGATTTATTTATTAACCTATTTATTTCACTAAATTGTTAGTTACATTAAGAAACGGAAGGATTCCATTAATTCGAGCTAAACATTGGATTTCGCCCTCTATTAAGCATAACTGCTTAATTATTTCTAAACCTTATAAATTTTGCTCGAACTATGGATTTCTTTCGCTTTTTTTATAAAAATTAAAAATAAACACACTTTATTCCTATAAAATTAAAAACTTTTGCCAATTTATTCACATATAGTCAATTAAATAAAAAATTTCAGCTATGAAAAAAAAATGCCAAAATTGCGGAATGATTAGGGCAACAAAAGATTTAGTAAAATCAAAAGAAGAAGTATTTATATGCTTTTCATGTTGGAATAAATATCTCAAAGACAAACGTCTTATTAAATAATTGGATTTAAAATAGAAGTAAGCAAATAGGGTAATCGTTTAATCATATGAAACTAAGTAGGTATATTTAGTTAAATCAAATCTCTTGATTTTTATATCTTGTTTATACTTTTTACTTGCTACCAGTGGCATTTTGATTACAATCTTATAATCCTCTAAATAAATATTATTGTAGAAGCAATTTTCAAATTTATCCCAATCAATAAACTTACTTATGGTTATCTTATCCTTTTTTGTAGTTGGGATTAATGCCATTGGAGACCTCCAAAATATTATGTAATAGACAGTAAGGTTTAACTAATTTACTTTTTTGGTAAAAATCTTCAAAAAATGCCCTTAAACCATTAAATACTATTGAGCTAATAATTCTAACTAAAGGTTGTGTATATTGTTTTAAACCAATATTATAAAAAAAACGAGATATATATAAGTTTCGACCTTTTGGTTAAATAAGTTGTTAAGTAAAAGGATTTTTGGTTATTTAAATTCAAATAGAAATCATTTAAAATCTCCTTAGAATTTATGATTGAGATTTATTAATGAACTTAAAATTATTTTATTTAATAATTCTAATATAATTTTAATAGAAAAATTTTATTTTACTTATGCCAGTTGGATTTTTTGGAAAAATTTTATCAATAGATTTATCGAAAAAACAATTCAATGTAATCAATTTATCAGACAAGTTCTATCGCCATTTTCTGGGAGGGTATGGCTTAGGTTGTAGAATTATTTATGATTATACAAGACCTCAAATTGAACCTCTTGCTCCCGAATCGATTCTTGGATTTTTCCCTGGATTACTTACAAGTACAACCGCTCCTTTATCTGGAAGATATATGGTTGTAGGAAAATCACCTTTGACAAGAACTTGGGGTGATGCTAATAGTGGAGGTACTTTTGGACCTGAAATTAAAAGATGTGGGTATGATGCTATTTTGATTAATGGCAAGGCAAAAAATCCAGTCTATATCGCAATTTTAGACGAGACTAATGAAATCTTAGAAGCCACAGATATTTGGGGAATAGATTTTATCAGAAGTGAAGAATTACTGAAAATTAGGCATGGTAAAACCGCAAAGGTCGCAGGTATTGGACAAGCTGGAGAAAACCTTTCAAAAATTTCTGGGATTGCTAACGATAAGGGGAGAATTGCCGCAAGATCTGGTTTAGGAGCTATTATGGGGTCAAAGAATCTGAAAGCTCTCATTTTAAGAGGAAACCACAGATTAGATTTTTATGATAAAAACCAATTTATGAATTTGGTAAAGAAATATAATAGCATTAAAGAAAAAAAAAAGCCAGGTTCATTTATTAAATTTATTTTAAATAAAGCTCCAAATTTAGCTAAATTAATGCGGCGTCTTAAAGTTAAATTTTCAGGTCCTGCAGGAATGGTAAAATATATATATCAGAATTTTGGAACCAGTGTTGGCAATACTTTATCTGCTGAAACAGGAGACTCCCCTGTCAAAAATTGGAAGGGAGTAGGTATGTATGATTTTCCATTTTCAAAATCAAAAGATTTATCTGCAAATATTATTCAAAATTATAAAATTAAGGATTATGGATGTTTTAGTTGTCCAATTCAATGTGGAGCAATATTAAAGGTTCCAGAATTGGAATTGGAGGAAACTTTTTTACCCGAATATGAAACCTGTTGTGCGTTTGGAGCTTTATTATTAAATAATGATCTAATATCAATTTTTGAACTCAACGAGTTATGTAATCGTGCTGCAATTGATACGATATCTACGGGCGCTACAGTTGCTTTTGCTATTGAATGCTTTGAAAGCAATATTTTAAATTTAGAAGATACAGAAGGATTAGTATTAAAATGGGGAGACTCAAAAACGATTGTTCAATTAGTGAAGAAGATTATAGATCGTGAGGGGATAGGAGATATATTAGCTGATGGTTGTGAAATTGCTGCAAATAAGATTGGTAAAAATAGCATGAAGTATGCTATGGTTTCGCAAGGTTCTGAAGTAGCTATGCATAACCCTAGAATATTTCCTTCATTAGCTTTTACTTATGCTTATGATCCCACCCCTAGTAGACATACAGCAGCAAGCGTAGATTTTGTCGATATTGGACCTATAGACAAATTTCAGACAGGATTTAAATTACCAAGGGGATGGAAAAAAAATGAGATGAAAAGACAGAAAGCACAAAAAATGGTAACTTGCTTTCATCAGACTATTAATAGTTCTGGATTATGTTTGTTCTCTACACTATTTGGACCTTACCCTTTCATTGACTTAATTAACTCACTAACGGGCTGGGATATGGACGTTGAAGAAATCCTAGAAATTGGCATGAGAATCCAAACTTTAAGACAGGCATTCACTTTACGAGAAGGTATTAAAATTATAGATAATGAGTTACCTGGTAGGATTACGGGGCATCCTCCTGATGAAAAGGGTCCAACTAAAAATGTTTCAGTTGAATATAAAGAGTTCTATAAGGGATACGCCAAAGAGATGGGATGGGATCCAGAAACAGGAGTTCCTTTAAAGGAAACTTTAAAAAGACTAAATTTGGATTTTGTTATTAAGGATTTATATTGAATCTTGATTTTTTATAATTAAAGTTATTTTTTAGAGAGAATAAAATTTGAGTAGTTTTAAAAACGAAAAAACATCAAATAATAAACCATTGAACTCATATCTTAAATCTGAAATAATTAAAAATGCAAAAAAGTTAAAAACCAAATATCCTCCTATTTCAGAGACGAGAGAGGGTGTAACTATTGTCTTAAGAATTGAGAATCTCTATGAATTGAGTAAGGAATATAGAAATTTTTATTTAATTAAAACTCGAAATTATCAAAATAATCCGAAATTTATCTATTTTTTAGCAGTTATTTTAGCTTTTCAAAGCTCTGATTTCTTAGTAATTCTCGCTAAAACTTATTTACATAAGAATATAAAGTTAATCCAATTCTCAATCCATCCTAAGAATTTGAGAATTAGTCTATTGGCTTTAAAGGAGATTAAAACCAAAGATGAGTTTCAAGATTCAGTCAAGACATTAAAAGATTTAAGAATTAATTTTAGAAAAAAATTAACTAATATAAAAAATCAATTATAAAATTATTAAATTTTAATCAAAAATAATATAAATTGGTTAATTATCTTTCTTATAATTAAACATTAATAAAAGGAATAAAGATATATATGTCATTCCGAGAAAATACTATCAAAATTATAGCTACTTTAGGTCCAGCTTCAGATTCCAAAAATATGATTAAAAAATTAATCGATACTGGGATTGACATCTTCAGATTAAATTTTTCTCATGGTACCCATGATGAAAAAAGACAATTGGTTGAGAAAATTAGAGGAATCGATGACTATGTGGGAATCTTAGCTGATATCCAAGGACCTAAAATCAGAGTTGGGAAGTTTAAAAATGATCAAGCTTATAATTTGAATGTAGGTCAGGAAGTTAAAGTTTATGAGAACGAAATAGAAGGAGGAGGAGACCAAACTCAATTTTCTATACCTTTAGTTGGGATTTTAAAAAGCTTAAATAAAGGAGATTTCTTTTTTGTCAATGATGGAATAATTAAAATTAAGGTGAAAAGTAAAGAAAGGAACCATATTATTGGAGAAGTAATAGCTGGAGGTTTAATTAGCAATAATAAAGGAGTTAATATCCCTAGTGGCGAGTTAGCAACTAAAGTACCCACTGAAAAGGATATCAAGGATCTTGAATTCATTGCCCAATTAAATCCTGAATATGTTGCAATTTCATTTGTCTCAACTGGTGATGATGTTCTCACTGTAAAGAAACTTCTCGAAAATTATGGAAATAGTGAAATAAAACTAATATCAAAAATTGAGAGACCTGTCGCATTGGATAATTTTGATCAAATTTTAGACATGTCTGATGGAATTATGATAGCCAGGGGTGATCTTGGGGTTGAGATATCTCCAGATCAAGTACCCATTAAACAAAAGGAGCTTATTTATAAATCTAATAAAGAAGGAAAACCTGTTATCGTGGCCACTCAGATGCTAGAATCAATGGTAAATACACCCATTCCTACCCGCGCAGAAGCAAATGATATATATAATGCTGTAATAGATGGTACTGACGCGGTTATGCTTTCTGCTGAAACCGCTGTTGGGAAGTTCCCAATAAGCTGTGTTGAATATATGAATAAAATTGCTACAACTGCAACTCAGCATACTCCATTAAGATCTCCAGATGACTATGATTCAGATCGACTAACACACACTCAAACTCTTGGTCATGCAATTCATGCTTTAGCAAAAGAAATGCAAGAACTAAACTTTCGGGGAAAGATCTTAGTAATAACTCGACAAGGTTATGGAGCAAGAATGATATCAAAATTTCGGCCACCATTGCCAATAATTGCTATGACACCTTTTAAAAGAACTGCTCGCGAATTACATTTAGTATGGGGTGTTCAATCCATTCATATTGAGAACATTGACTTTTTTAATCTGGATGCTGAAAGCTTAATTGAAGAATCTGTTAAATATGGTGTGGAGATTGGAATTTTAGATGAGAATGAGCATGTTATTATTTTACTGGTTTCAAGGAGATTTCAAAGTAGAGGAAATTTAGTTGGACTTTACTATGTAGGTGAAATTATTGAATCAAACAATAGATAAAAATAATGTAATTTATAGTTATCGATTGAACTTAAAGCTTTAATTAAACCACAATAACAAATTATTAAAATAATTAAAATAAATTTAATTGCATAAATATGAGTTTTTATCTAATAATAAAAAAATATTAAACTTCAAAAATAGAGGTAAATAGATATGGGAGAAGAAGTTGAGCCAGAAGCTCCAAAAAAAAAAGCCACAAAAAAAAAAGCCACAACGTCAGAATGGAAACATGCAGGTTGGGTATCAGGTATAGGTAAATGGGCTTGGATTGTAGCAATGATTAATGGAATTCTAGGTATAATATTATCACTTTATTGGATAATATCCACAGCTATTTATTGGGAGACAGTTATTAGACCTCTCTATGAGTCATTGTTTTTACCAGTACCACCAATGCCTATCGGATTAGATATTTGGTATTTGATTGGTTCTGCAATAACTCTTATAGTTTCAATTGTCATTATTAGACCTAAGTTTTCTAAAAGATGTGGTGAAAAGGATTGGGATGCGCTATATGAATGGGTCTTGAACTTGGGAAAGCTTAGATTCCCTTGGATGCTATTCTGGGGTGTTCTGGTTGAGATTGTAAGCCTATGGTGGTGGGGAGGTATATTGATCTTAATTCCAGCTTTCGTATTGCTTTTTGCTGGACCAAAAAAGTACAAATGGACAAGAGATTAAATTTTATTAATTAAAATTTTTATTTTATTTTTTTTCCTTCATTAATTTTTCGTGGTCTTCTTTTTTTGTAGCCCTAAAATGTTGTGAACCGCATTTTTCACAATATTCTCTTTCCATATTAGAAAGTTCCCCACAATTCTCACATATATAGGGATAAGTTTTTTTGAATTGTTTCCAGTTGAATTTCATTTTTATTTACCCTTTTACCAAATTATTATAGTTAGTCTTTAAAATTTTAATAAAATATAAACTTATAAGTGCTTCTATAATTGTTCTAAGAAAGTGGAAAATTCGTTTGAAATAAGAATTACATTGAATTCAACCTGAATTACTTATTTAACCTAATATTTCTGATAATTTCCTTCCTTTTCCGAAAACCGAATCGACTTTCTTTAACAGTTCAGGTATATCAATTTGTTGAGGACACTTTTCAAGACATTCACCACATTGACTACATACACTTGCATCACCAGCATTCTCTTCCTTAGATGTCTCTAATTCCTTGGCGGTTTGTAAAAATCTTTTATAAAAACCAAGATATTTTTCTCTCTGATCTTCTCCAAACCAGATAAAATCGTTAAGTATTCGAAAGTTAAATGGAATGTTCACAGAATTAGGGCATGGAAGGCAATATTCACAATTTGTACATGGGATTGTTATATATTCCTTATATGCCTGTCTTAAATCCGAAATGACTTTCAATTCATCCTTGTTAAGTGAATTAACTCCCGACATGTCAGCACTTTGAAGATTTTCATTCACCATCCATTCAGCACTCATACCACTCAAAACAACAGATACTTCAGGTTGATTCCATAAAAACTGTAGTGCCCAATCAGCTAATTTTCTTTTATATTTAGCTTTGTTAAGAACATTTTCGACTTGAGGAAATAATTTAACGAGTTTTCCGCCTTGAAGTGGTTCCATAATTATAACAGCAATTCCCTTATCAGCAGCATATTTTAGACCTTTTATTCCTGCTTGATATTCAATATCCATATAATTATATTGAATCTGAGCAGCATCCCATTTGTAATAATCAATGATTTCTTTGAAAGATTCAAAATTATCATGAAACGAAAAACCTATATGTTTTATTTTGCCTTCTTCTCTTGCGATCTCCATTTTCCTTATCAAGTTCATCTCTTTAACAACATTGAACCGATTTTTATTTAAACCATGGAAAAGATAAACATCCAAATAATTTGTTTGTAACTTCTTAAGCTGTTCATTTAGAAAATCATCAAAATCATCAGGTTTTTTAATTAACCAAGTAGGTAGTTTAGTAACTAATCTTACTTTTTCTCTATATCCGTTTTTTAAAACTTTACCAACAAGTATTTCACTTTCACGTTCATGATATGGCCATGCCGTATCTATGTAATTAATCCCACTATCAATTCCATGACGAATAATTTTAATTGCCTCATATTCATCGATTTTTGTTCTTATTTGATTCGTCTCTTCATCTTTAATATTCTTAGTGGGTAAACGCATACAACCAAACCCTAATGCTGACACCTCCCAACCAAGAGATCCCATTCTTCGATATTTCATATTTTCATTCACACTTTCAATTTATTAGAGTGAGTATTAATAATACTATTCTTGATATTTTTTAAGTATAAGTTTTTTTTTCAATTGCTTTAAATTGATTCTTATGTTAAAGGAATTTTCCAAATTGTCTGTATACTTTAGATAGCGGGAAGATATAAGAAATTAGGAGTCAAAAGTAATCGACAACTAAAATTTAGATATTTATTTTATAAAATCGAAACATTTAAATACTTTTTTTAACATATTATTGTCAACAGACTATTGACAAAAAACAATTTATTGACAAAAATAAGTTGATTAAAAATTATGGTATTTGAAGATTTTTATGATGAATTTATCAATGGTAGAAGGTCATTAGAGGACCCTTATAATAAGATTACTATATCAAAATCTGAATATAGGCAATTAAGGGAAATGGCTGAGCGATATCAAGTGCTAATTAAAAAATTTAAGGAAATTGAAACTAAAAATACAGAGTTAAATAACCAACTTGAAGAGATGAATGATGGAAGAAAGCTTAAAGAATTACAAGAAAAGACAGAAAAATATTTGAATTCATTAATAAGAGTTCAAGCAGATTTTGAAAATTATAAAAAATCGAATCAACGTGAAAATGAAAGATATACATTACGAGTAAAGGAGAATATACTGAGAAAAATGATTAAACACTACGAAGATTTGCAAAGGGCATTAAAGATTTTAGAGACATTACAGAATGATGACCATATTAAGAAGGGATTTGAGATGATTGTAAAGAACTTTGAGAAAATGCTTGAAGAAGAGGGAGTGAGTGCAATGAATTGCGAAGGGCAAGTGTTTGATCCTTACAAACATGAAGCTCTTATGGTTGAAGAGGATGACAATCTTCCTGAAAATACTATAATTGAAGAAATTGATAAAGGTTATTATTTAAATAACGTAATATTGAAACCCGCGGGGGTTAAAATATCAAAATTAAAATCAAATACAAAAAACTAAATTAAAAAATTGAAAAAGAGAGTGAAACTTATGGGAAAAATAATTGGTATCGATTTAGGAACTTCAAATTCAGCTGCTGCTGTATTAATTGGTGGTAAACCAGCAATTATTCCGAGTGCTGAAGGTAATACTTTAGGTGGAAAAGCATTTCCATCAGTGGTTGCATTTACAAAAGATGGGCAGAGATTAGTAGGAGAACCTGCACGAAGACAAGCAATATCAAATCCAGATCGAACAATTACTGCAATAAAACGTAAAATGGGAACCTCTTATAAGATCACTATTGATGGAAAAGATTATACTCCGCAAGAAATATCAGCTATGATTTTACGCAAGATCAAAGAAGATGCAAGTGCTTATTTAGGAGGGGAAGTAACAGATGCTATAATTACTGTACCAGCATACTTTAATGATAATCAAAGACAAGCTACAAAAGATGCGGGAAAGATCGCGGGATTAAACGTTCGACGTTTAATTAACGAACCAACTGCCGCAGCTGTAGCTTATGGATTAGATAAGAAAAATGCACGCTTAAAGATTGCTGTTTTAGACCTTGGCGGTGGTACTTTTGATGTCACTATAATGGAAATGGATAATCAGGTATTTGAAGTCATTTCCACTGCTGGTGATACTCAACTTGGAGGTACTGACATGGATAGAATTCTAGTTGACTATATTGTTGATGAATTCAAAACTAAAGAAGGAATTGATTTAAGAAAGGATTCTATGGCAATACAAAGGATTAGAGAAGCCGCAGAACAAGCTAAAATTGAATTATCAACCTCAATCACGACAGATATAAATTTGCCATATATAACAGCTACAGATGCAGGTCCTAAACATCTTAATTTAACAATTACACGAGCAAAACTAGAGCAGCTAATTGATCCTGTATTAAAGAGACTAGAAGCGCCAATAATTAAAGCCTTGAGTGATGCAGATCTAAAGAAAGGACAGGTTGATAAAGTAATATTAGTTGGAGGTCCCACCAGAATGCCTAGTGTCCAAGAGAAATTTGAAAGTTTTTTAGGTACAAAGCCAGAAAGAAGTATTGATCCTATGGAATGTGTTGCAATGGGTGCTTCAGTTCAAGGTGGTGTATTAACAGGTGAAGTTGAAGATTTATTATTACTTGATGTGACTCCTTTATCCTTAGGGGTTGAAACACTAGGAGGCGTTTTTACTAAATTAATTGAAAGAAATACAACGATTCCAACGCGAAAAACTGAAATTTTCAGTACTGCTGCAGATAATCAACCTGCTGTTGAAATTCATGTTTTACAAGGAGAAAGACCAAGAGCTGCGGATAATATAACACTAGGAAAATTTCATTTAACAGGGATTCCGCCTGCACCACGGGGTGTGCCTCAGATTGAAGTTACATTTGATATTGACCAAAATGGTATCTTAAATGTCTCAGCGAAAGATAAAGGAACTGGAAAGAGTCAAAGTATAACTATTACAGCTTCAACGAAAATGCCTGAAGATGAAATTAATCGAAAAGTTAGAGAGGCTGAGAGATATGCTGAAGAAGATAAAAAATTCAAAGAATTGACAGAAGCTAAGAACCAAGCAGAAGCTCTTATATATCAAACAGAGAAATTGTTAAACGAGAATACAGAAGTAATTGGAGATCTTAAGACTAATATCTTGGGAAAAATATCTGAGCTAAGAAGTGCTATGGAATCAGATGATGTATCAAGGATTAAAAAATCAATAGAAACACTACAACAATCACTACATGAAGTCTCAGCGCGTATTTATGGTCAACAACAAGGTCCATATCAAGGGGCTTATCAAGGAACCACTCCTGGAGGAATGGGAGGTACAAGTCAAGGCAGTAACTATGGGAAATCGCAAGACGAAATCGAAGAGGAGCAATTTAGGAGAGCCACTGGTCAAGATGATGTAGTAGATGCTGAATATGAATAGTTCCTTTTTTTTTAATTTTATTTTTTTATAATATTAGATAAAGGGGTTTGGAAGATGAGGAAGGATTATTATCAAATTTTAGATTTACCAAAAAATGCCACAAAAGAAGAAATAAAGAGAGCTTTTAGGAAGATGGCTCGTAAATATCATCCAGATGTGAATCCAGATGAACCAAAATCGGGTGAAAAATTCAAAGAAATAAATGAAGCTTATAGTATTTTAAGTGATGACAAAAAGCGAGAAATGTACGACAAATTTGGAGTAGTAGACGGGGATCCATCTTCTCATCAACAATGGACTGAAGGTTTTCCAAGAGGTGGAAGAGTATATACAAGTCCAGATGGAAGCACAAACTATTATTATTCGACGTCAGGTAACCCAGGAGGGTTTGATTTTAATGAGATATTTGGCAATAATAGATCATCAAAAGCGGGAGGGTTTGACTTTTTTAATGATTTAGGAGATATTTTTGATGTGTTTACACGAAAAGGCACTGGCAGTACAAGAGCTCGTACAAATTCATATAGCTATCCAAGAGAGGGAGATGATTTACGATATGATATGGAGATTAATTTTATGGATGCCTTTTATGGTGGTAAAATGAGGATTCAATATAAGGATCCTTTATCTGGTGAAATGAAAAACTTAACGGTTAATGTACCTAAAGGTATTAAAGATGACCAAAAGTTAAGGCTAAAAGGAAAAGGAATGCCGGGAGAAAACGGAGGCTCTTCAGGAGATTTATATATTGCGGTACATATAAAACCTCATCCGATTTTTGAAAGAAGGGGAGATGATCTTTATATAGAACAAGAAATATTTTTTTCAGTTGCAATATTAGGTGGTAAAATTACGGTTCCAGGAATCGAAAATACATTAAATGTAACAGTTCCACCAGTAACTAGCGATGGATCCCTTTTAAGGTTGAGAAATCAAGGATTTTCTAAAATAAATTCCAACGAAAGAGGTAATCTATTAGTTAAAATAAAGATTAAAGTTCCTGAAAAACTAAATAAGCCCCAAAAAGAATTAGTTAAAAAATTACAAGCAGTAGGATTATAATTGATTATTAGAAATTTAATTTTTTTATGTTTTTATACTTAACTTTAAAAAATATTTACAGTGATGATAAAATGAATGCAGTCTACGTAAAAAAAATTATTAGGTTATGTCCCGAATGTGAGGGCACTTTAATTACAATCCAAGAAACGGGAGATGTTGTGTGCAACCAATGTGGGTTAGTAATACAAGAGAAAAGTGTTGACTTTTCGCATAGCGGAAGAAGAGCTTACAGTAAGGAAGAGAAATCCCAGAGAGAGACAACTGGTTCGCCTATTTCAGGACTAGTACCAGATATCGGGATGACTACAACTATTGATAGAAAGAAAATCAAAAATCCCGATTTAAAGAGAGCAGTAAAATGGGATACACGAATGAAATGGGAAATACGAAATGTATTAATTGCAACAACTGAATTAAAGAGAATTGCCAATAATCTAAATTTACCTGGTCATGTAAAAGAAGAAGCTATGAAGCTCTATAGAGAAGCATTTAAACGTAAATTACTTCGTGGTAGGTCAATAAATTCTATGATTGCAGCCTGTCTTTATTATTCAATCCGAAAATATAAAGTATCTAGAACGCTTCATGAGATTTTAAACGAAACAGCTGAAAAAGATAAAAATGTTAGAAGATGTTACCGCGTTTTAATTCGTGAATTAAAGCTAAAGGCACCAAATACTAATCCAGTAACTCTTATTCCAAGATATATCGCAGAACTAGGATTATCTTCAGAAATTGAAACTTTGGCTGCAAAAATAGTCAAAGTTTTTAATTCAAATTTTGGTACAAGTGGAAAAGATCCAAAAGGTATTGTAGGAGCAGCTATATATATTAGCTGTAAACTTAAAAAATTACCTTTTACTCAAAATCGAATAGCCGATTTAGTAGGAATTACTGAAGTGACTCTACGTTCAAGATATAAGGAAATTACTCAAAAGTTAAAAATAAAGTTCGATTAGAATCTATTTTTTAGATTTTCTTTGAAGAATTAAGGTATGAGTACCTGTCTTTTTAAAAGTTGGATCTAAGCCTAGGGAAAAGTGACAATGTGTTTTTTTGTTCTATCTTAAGACGTGTTTCTTCATCGAAATCTTGGTTAGCAGAAATCGATTGGATCATTTCCTTTACTACTATTTCATGAACGAATGGATAATCAGTGCCAAAAAGGATGTGCGAAATATCAGCTAATTCCATAAGAGAGCGAAAAACATTTTTAGTAGCGGATAGAGCTGTGTCATAGTAAAGCTTTTGGAATAACTTCTTCAATCTATTATTACCAAATGTAATTCTCCACGCAATATAGGGTGCAGTCCCTCCAGCATGAGCAAAAATGAATTTTATATTTTGGAATTTTTTAAATATATCATTATGCAAGAGATTAGCAAATGCTCTAGTAGTATCAAATACAAATTCTAAAACAGAAACTGGAAAATTGAGATTAGGTAGTTTTTCCACAGGAGGAGAGTTTGGATGAATAAAAACTGCTGCGTTTCGCTTATTCAATTCTGAAAAGATATCTTTAAATTCAGGATCCCCAATATATTTACCATTAATGTTTGTCAGCATTCCTATGCCATCCAATTTTAATGTATCTAATGCAAATTCTAATTCTTGTAGCGATGCTTCATAATCAGGAAGAGGCAAGATAGCAAAACCTCCGAAATGTTTTGGATACT
Organism: Candidatus Hermodarchaeota archaeon; assembly: GCA_048885535.1. Taxonomy (GTDB): domain Archaea; phylum Asgardarchaeota; class Lokiarchaeia; order Sigyniarchaeales; family SOKP01; genus SOKP01. The sequence goes on along the minus strand of JBHLLO010000003.1, from coordinate 63,666 downwards.
TCTGTATTAAATTTGCTAAATAATTATTACACAAACGTGCTAAATTCTTAGTGAAATCGATATCACCGAAGAAGATTCCTGGAGAAGATATTGAGGTTAAAGCCATTGCTATATTTTGGCGATTCATTAATTCGAGACTTTGTTCTGGATTCCAATTAGGAAAGCTTGAACTGCTAACCTTTGTAATATCAAATTTGGCAAGTGATGATAAATAGATAGGTGGAACAATATGATGATGAATATCAATTCGAAACGTTTCTGCTTTCATTATAAAAAAATATTTAACTCTTCAACTTTTAAGCTTTTTCATACTTATATATTTTTATACTTATAAGAAGTGACAAGTATGGTTTCATTTAAAGAATTAGGGTTCTTAAATACTAAAAAGATGTTCGAGGTAGCTTTAAAAAGAAATTTTGCTATTCCTGGTTATAATGTTAGTAATCTGGAGCAAATTCAAGCAGTAACAGTAGGATGTTGTGAATCTAATTCCCCATTAATATTACAAATTAATCCTAAATCGCTAACGTATATAAATGCTACCATTCTTAGATACCTAGGGAAAGGAATTACTGAAATGGTAAAAAATTTTGGTTATGAGATACCAATAACACTACATTTAGATCATGGAGATTCTTTTGATTTATGTAAATCCTGCATAGAAAATGGATTTTCAAGCGTTATGATTGATGGAAGTCATTTAGATTATGAAAAAAATATCTCCCTTACAAAAGAAGTTGTAAGATATGCTCGGAAGAAAGATGTCAGCGTTGAAGCCGAATTAGGTATAGTAAGCAGACCGAATAATAAATATAAATTGAATACTCCCCAATTCACCGACCCACAGCAAGTAGAGGAATTTGTAAGTAGAACTGAATGTAATTCTTTAGCTATAGCTATTGGAACGTCTCATGGAGCTTACAAATTTAAGGTAGAAAACGAACAAGATATACCTGAACTCAGATTTGATATTCTTCAAGAGGTTAGGAAGAAATTGGGTAAATTCCCTATCGTACTACACGGAGCATCCTCAGTGTTGCAAAGTCCAATAGAGATGATAAATTCTTATGGAGGATCAATTATCAAAGCTTTCGGGGTTCCAGAGAATCAACTGAAAAAAGTAACTGAATATGGGGTTTGTAAAATAAACATAGCAACTGATAGTCGCTTACTTTTTACTGCTATAGTAAGAAAATATTTATTTGAACACTCAGACCATTTTGATCCAAGACAATATCTCGGTCTAGCACGACAAGAACTTATTGAGATGGTAAAAAGAAAAAATAAAGAAGTTTTAGGTTCAGCTGACCAAGCTAAATACATTTTGGCTTGAAATTACCGTAGGATAAGCTTTTCAAAATTAGAAATCTTTACCATTTCTATGAAAATCTAGTATTCAAACTTGTTGAGAAAGGACAAGTTCTTCATTCGGAGCTCTATGTTTATGGAATGCTTCGAAAAAAAACCTTTAAATGAAATTAACCCCTTTTATAGACTATTCCCGTACCTCCTCGAGGATATTGAAAATATATTGCTCCAGTTTCGCATACTTGATAACAGGCAGCACATTCTAAACATTTCTTTTTATAATCTTCAGAAATGTAAATTCTATTGTCACTTTTATGCCATAAATTAACTAAACATACTTGAAGACATTTATCACACTTATTGCATCTATCAATATCAATCGAGATAAAATCACCTGTTCCTGATATATGCTCTGTTAAATCTTCAATTTGTATCCTCATAAATTATCCCTCCTTAACTTTTTCTTCTTTGGAAGCAACTCCATTATTTTTGGAATTGCTGACATTAATTTTTGAGGATCCATTAGTTTATCAAGATCGTCTTCAAAGATTTTCGCAACGAGGGGAAAAACATATTTCATGATAAATGGTAAGGCTTTTGGCATGTATGATTTAATATGAGCAGCAATTTGGCGAACCCGTTTAGCATGTGGTTGTGACCAATCGTAAATCCCTCCTATGACTTCCATAAACATAGGGACAAACCAACTCATTGTTTCTTTAGGGCTAAAAGGCATTGCTTTCCAAATGTTATATAACTCTTCTCCCGCTTCAAATTCCTCTCCAATACTTGTATTCTTCCATAATTCATCAAATCTGGAGAGCTTAACTTTTGAATAATCTTCTGAGCTTATTGCATCAGCTGCAACTTCTGCCGCCACTTTTCCAGTTACCATAGCAGGATATATTCCTTCAGCTTCAAGTGGACAAGGAAATCCTCCAGCATCTCCAACTAGAATAATATTATCAGTATGTGTGTTATATGGATATTTTAACCAAGGTAAAAGGTGGGATTGTAATTCTCTTGGTTTAGCTTCCAATATTTTTAATAATCTTTGATAATACTTTAAACCAATAACACGATTTAGATAAAATAATGGGTTTTTATCCCATTTATCCAACCAGTTTCCTAAACCTTGATGAAAGCCATTATGAAAAAATACTTGATAAGATGCAGGAAATATTGCTGACCACCAAACAGCAAGTGCCTCGTCCCCCATAATATCGTCAATTTTATTAGGAGGTGCATAAAAATCATATTGAGGCACAATTGTGATTTGATCTAAAGCCCATTTTGATCGCAAACCACTCTTTCTAGCTACTATCGAGACTGCACCATCAGCTCCAATAACAATTGGAGCATTGTATTTCATTCCATTTTCATCAATAACACCGCATATCTTACCTTCTTCTTTTAAGAGATCGACAATCAATGTCGAAGTCTTTAATTCGGCACCCGCTTTAGTGGCAAACTCTGCTATCCAAGGATCAAACTCACTTCTATAACAATTCATAGTTATCCAACTTTTAGCAGGTTCATATGATACAGACTTAGTAGGTCGCGCCATGACAAAGCCAGCTACTTCACCTTCATTGTTAATGAAATAATTTCGAGCAGCAGCTCCAGCTCTGAGAGAAGGACATGTTTCAGGAGTTAAGTGTTTCATCATATCTGGAAATTCTTTCCACATTCGTGGCCCTAACCCACAACCAGATGAATTTTTTTCACCAGGCTTACGACCTCTCTCAAAAAGTATAACTTTAAGTCCTTTTTCAGCAGCAACTTTTGCAGTCATAGAGCCTCCAGGTCCAGCACCCACGATTATTATATCAAAATTTTTCAATTTTTCACCCATTTTTTTTTATATAAAAAGAGATTGATATTATCCTTATTTAAAGCTAACTTAATTATATTAATCAAAATATCTTTAAGGATTAAAAAATTGTTGATCTTTACTCTCTTAAAGGGGATATGATTGTGCTAAATAACAAGATTTTGTTTCATAAATTAATAAATATCTGTGGATCCAAAAATGTCAGTAATAAAATAGAGATTCTAGAGAAATATTCTAAAGATATGAGTTTTTTACAAGGAACACTTCCAAATTTGGTGGTTTGGCCATTCAAAACAAAACAAATAGTAAAAATTTTGGAACTAGCAAATAGCATGAACTTTTCAGTTATTCCTGTTAGCTCAAATTCTATACTTAGACATCATGGTGATACCATTCCAAGAAAAGAGAATAGTATTATCATTGATTTATCTAAGATGAAAAAAGTAATTTCTATTGATAAGAAAAACAGGGTTGTGATGATAGAGCCTGGTGTTACATTTGAAGAGTTAATACCTAAATTGAGAAAAGAAGGGTTAAGATTATTATTACCTCTTTATCCTAAAAATACAAAGTCAGTTCTTACCACTGCTCTTGAAAAGGAACCAATTATTATCCCACGTTATCATTGGGATAGTTCAGATCCATTACTATGTACTGAAGTAGTTTTTGGAACGGGAGATTTGTTTAGAACGGGTACTGCTGCAAGTCCAGGAACAATCAAACAGCAAAAAAAGTCAGGACAAGCACATGTAAATCCGATGGGTCCTACTCAATTTAGTCCATTTAGATTATTACAAGGAGCACAAGGAAGTTTAGGAATTGTGACATGGGCGACTTTGAAATTAGAGTATTCTCCCACAATTCAAAAGGTATATCATTTCCACTCGAAAAGCATATCAGAATTATTAGATTTTCAATATGAATTACTTAAATACCGTTTATGTGATGAGCTATTTATTTTGAATAACCTTAATTTAGCATGTCTCTTAAATCAAGAACCTAGTGAAATTAAACTTTTAACTAAACGATTAGACAAATGGAATTTAATTTACGTATTATCTGGGAGAGGTAAGTTAGCACAAGATAAAGTTTCTTATCTTGAGGCAGACATTAATGATATCTTAAAAGAAAAGCGATTCTCTATTTTGAAAAGTGATAATTTAATCGAAGAAAAATCTATTTTGAAAATATTAAATGAAGCTGATTCAAATCCATGGCGATTAAGACTAAAGGGAGCATACCAAGATATATTCTTTTTATCAAGTTTTGAAAAAATATCTATCTTCACGAATCTAGTTGAAGAACAGCTTCCATTTGATATAGGTATATACGTTCAGCCCATTAATCAGGGAACCTCATATCATTGTGAATTTGATATTTATTATGATCCTAACGATATTAAGAATTTAGATACTTTTAAAGACAAATTCTTAGAAATTTGTAATCAATTAATACAGCAGGGTGCATTTTTTAACAGACCGTATGGACTCTTGGCAAATGAAATATATAATCATCATAACGAAGAAACGGTTATAGCTTTAAAAAAAGTTAAGAAGATTTTTGACCCAAATAATATACTAAATCCAGGGGTATTATGTTTTGACAATTGAACATTTTAGTGAACAAGAATATCAACGGATGATTAAACGTTGTGTGCGTTGCTCGGTATGTAAATGGATACCTCAAGTGCAAATAAAAAGTCAAAAGTATGCTTCAGGGTGTCCTGCGATTGATATATACAATTTTCACCCCTATAGTGGAGGAGGAAAGATTATTCTTGCTCTTGCTTATGAGATGGGGCGTATTAAACCTACAGAAGAATTACGCGATATAGTATATAAATGTACGGAATGTGGAAGCTGTGACATTACTTGTAAATATATGAATACTTTAGAGCCATTGGAGATAATAATGAAATTAAGAGAAAAGTTAGTGAAAGACGGATGTGGTCCTATGCCAAAACAACAAGACTATATTCAAGCTGTGAAAAAAGTCAACAACCCATATAACGAGCCTCATGAATACAGAATGGATTGGTTACCTAATGATATTAGACTCGATCCTAATGCAAAAATCCTCTACTTTGTTGGATGTACTTCATCTTATAGGAGAAAGGAGATGGCAATAGCAGCAGCTCGTATTATGAATAAAGCTGGAGTAGGTTTTAATATTTTACAAAATGATGAGTTTTGCTGTGGAAGTCCTGTATTACGTGTTGGAGATCTTACTACGTTCGAGGATATTTTAAATAAAAATCTAGATCTCATTGAATCTAAAGGAATAGATACAATAGTTTTCAGCTGCGCTGGGTGTTATGATACCTTTAAAGTAGATTATTCATTACGTAGAAACTATAGTTTCAAGGTTTTGCATACAACTGAATTATTTAATGAATTGATTGAATCTGGACAATTAAAACTAACAGTAAATGTTCCTCTTAAAGTAACCTATCATGATCCTTGTCATCTAGGTAGAAACGCTGAAAGATTCAAGGTTTGGGATGGAGATCAAATTCAATTAATGCCATTGGTTTCTATAAATATTCCTCCTAAACCTAAAAGGATGGGTGCAATGGGTGTTTATGATGCCCCAAGAAAGATTCTCTACAAAATCCCAGGGTTAGAATTTGTTGAAATGGAGCGAATTCAAGAGTATGCTTATTGTTGCGGGGCTGGAGCAGGTGTAAAATCAGCTTTTCCTGATATGGCTATCAAAACAGCAAAAATGAGGATTGAGGAAGCTGAAGATTCAGGTGCGGATATTTTAATATCGACATGCCCATTTTGTTCAACAAATTTTCAAGATGCAATTCAAAATTATAGTTCTAAATTAAAATACCTTGATATAAGTGAATTAATTCTAATGGCAATGGACATGGATGCTGAAAAATTAAACCAATTAAAAATTAAGGAGATATAAAGGATGCTAGAACCAGAAATTCGAAAAGAGTTTCAGAGTGTAGTCGGTGCAGAAAATGTTGATGATAGCGAAGTAATGACTAATGTTTATGCTTTCAATTGGTGTATAGAATATATAAATTATATGGAAGGGAGAGAACCTATTCCTTTCTCTCCTATACCCAAAGCAGTAATATTACCATCTACTACCCAAGAGGTTCAACAAATTGTTCAACTTTGCAATAAATATAGAATACAATTCAAAGCCCAAAGTACTGGTCTTGGACCATGGAATCAACCTTCTACTGATAATTCAGTAATACTAGATTTACGAAGAATGAACAAAATTGTAAAAATCGATATAAAGAATCTTTATGCCGTAGTTGAACCATATGTGAGTGGGTCTCAACTGCAAGCGGAAGTGGTTAAATTTGGTTTAAATCTTCATATGCCTGGTGCTGGTCCTATGACTTCACCTCTTGCCAGCCATACCTCAATGGCGGGTCCAGGATTCACCTCTCCTCAAACTGGACATAGTGCAAGGAATGTTTTAGGTACTGAATGGGTTTTACCAACTGGAGAAATTCTGAGATTGGGGTCAAATGGATTAAAAAACAATCCTGATTGGTTTTCAGGAGATGGCCCAGGTCCTAGTTTAAGAGGAATTATGAGAGGATGGTTAGGAACAAAATCTGGTCTTGGAGTATTTACTAAAGTAGCTATAAAACTGTTCCCATATCCGTGCAGTACGAAGTTTATAGCAAAAGGGCATGCTCCAATGTATGATTTTGAAATACCAGAATTTATTAGAGCTTATGTTATTGATTGTAAAGATTTTAAAAACTTAGAAAAGGTTTATTTAAGGATTGAACAGGAAGAAATTGCTTTTATATGCAGTCATATGTCAAACTTTGCGATCATGGCAATATTCTCTTACACGTTAGAAAGCCTAATGGATAAAATTGCTCTTGGAGGTATGAAAAGACCATTATTAATCGTTATAGCAGCCCGAACCAAACGGGAGTTTAACTATAAACAAAAAGTTATGGATTTTTTAATGAAAGAATTAGATTTAAGGAATATTATTGGAACCAAATACGTTCCTCCTTCTATATTTTATGCTGAATGTCTACGCGCCAATCTTGGATATCATGGATTCATTGTTACAGGAGGTTTTCAATCAGCAAAAGGTCAATGTGATGCTGCTGCACTCTGTCTTCGTACAGAAAAAAAAAATATTTCCTTAAAACGAAAATTTATTAAAAAGAGAGTGATAGTAAATGATTTTGGAGAGGGAGCATGGATGACATCATATGAATCGGGTCACTATTTTCATATGGAAGTACCCACCCTTTATGATCAAACCAATTTGGAAAGTGTTAAAGGAATGGCGGAATGTATGGAAGCAAGCAATCAAATTGATTTACTTAAGCATTTGGGGGTTCCATTCTTTATTGAAGGTGACAAATTACATGATGAATGGGGGCCCCATATGATGAATTATAACAAATGGTTACGACAAATCAAAAAAAAATTTGATCCGAATGGTATTTCCGATTCTGGATTCTATATTTCAGGAAAAAAGAGTGAGTAGATAATGACAATAAAAGAACAAAGAGGTTTTGCTGGACTTTTAGCTAATATAGTGATGCCATTAAATGACAATCCTAAATTTAAAGAACAATTTAAAGATACTAATCAAAAAATCCTTATAAATGCTACCAATTTGAAATATGCTGCCTTACTAATAATAGATAAGGGTAGATTGGAGGTTGAAAGTATTCTAAATAAACCAATATCAAATTTAAAGAGAAAAGCACTAGGATGGGATGGTTATATTTCAATGGACACTCAGCTCTTTCTAAGTCTTGCAATGAAAAGATTATCAATATTAAAACTCATACTAAAAATAATTTCAGGAAAGGTAAAGGTCAAGGGCATTTTTAAGCTTCTTAATATGCTAAAACTAATCAAAATTTTGACGGAATAATCATAATCAAAAGTTTATTTTAGCTTAAAATATTTTTTCCATTAAAATAAATTTTAATGAGTTCTATGACAAGTAAGATTAAAGAAGTTTGGTTGGGTCCTGGAAAAAAAGATGGTTATATTCGGGAATTTAAACCAGAAAATGATGGGCTTCATATTGATATGAATAAGAAAGGAACTTTTGAATGGTGGTATTTTGATGCACGTCTAGATAACGGATATATGGCTGTAGGTTTTTTTCGAGCTAAACACGAACGTACAGGTAAAACTGGAGTAGAGATCACAATTTATAAACCAAATGGCGAAAAAATACAGAAAATCTTTAACTATCGACGCTCAGATCTTAAAGCTTCAAAAGAAAATGCAAATGTAAGAATTGGAAATAATTATATTAAAGTTGATTATTTAAGTCAGGAGTTACCTATTTATGAAATCTTTTTAGATGAGGATGATCTCGGTATACACTTAATTTATAAGCCAAAATTAAGAGGCTGGATGCCTGGAGAGGGATTTACTGAGTTTGGCACATTAGGGCAATTTGGGTGGTCTGTTGCAATCCCAAGAGCAGAAGTAGAGGGGAAAATTAAACTTAATAATGAAGAAATTGCTGTAAAAGGTATTGGTTACCACGATCATAATTGGTTGACCTTTAATTTGGTTCGAGTCGTACAATATTGGTATTGGGGACGAATTTATTCAGAAAATTTCACAATAATTTATGCCTACATTAAATGTAACAAACGAATGGATAACTATCCAATAAGCATATTGATGGTTGCAAAAGGTGAACAAATTCTTCTAAGTACAGGTGAATTTGAATTAATAGAAAAGACCTTTCAATATAATGAACAAGCAGGTAATAAATATCCAAAGTTCTTAATGTTTAAACTGTCAGAACAACAAAAAATTTCTTTGGAAGTTCAGAAAATTATTGATGCGGATAACTTATTGTTTGAATTAAGTCCAGTTGTTAGATTTCTGGCGAAAACTTTATTAAGAATTAAACCAGGATACTTCAGGTTAAATTCAAAATATATTATTGAATATCTTTATGAAGATACAGTCTTTAAGGAAATAGGGAATACTTTACACGAAATGGTGATAGTGAAATAAACATTTTCCTTCTATTTTTCTGCCTTTTTTTCTAAAGCTTTTCTTGGAAAAAGGCGTCTTTTTAATTTAACAAGAGATTTTTCTTCATTATATTCTAATACATCAATATTCACTAATTCATGAACTGCTCTTAGGACCATTGCCCCAGAAATCCCTGTAGTATTTTTTATTTCATCGCGTGTCATTTCCTCTTTATCACCGTGGAGAGTTAATAATATTCGGTAATGTGGTTGGCCCTGCCATATTTCTTGTATTAAAAGCATAGTGATTGACAATAACGCTTTAATTCTTTCGAAGTTATACTCAGATTCTTCTTGATCCTGAGCGATCTTCATGAATTTCTTTAATTCTATCTTTAGATTTTTATATTCATCTAATAATCGTAATTGTTCACCTGTTAATTCTCCAATCTTTTGTTCCTTTTCTTCCTTCTCTAACTCTAACTTTTTCTTTTCTGCTTCTAACATTCCTTTTTCTTGTTTAAGAGCTTGTTTTTCGGCTTCTAACATTTTTGTCGCGTCTTCGAGCTGGCTTTTTTCACTCTCTAATAAATCTTTGTCTTGACTTAACTTAGTTTTGTCTTTCTCTAAAATGATTAGTTCATTTTTTGCAGTTTCTAACACATCAATAAATTGCTTAAAATTATCTTCAACTGATTTAAGCGTTCCCTCAATTACCTCTAATGTATTTTTTTCTGACATTGGATCACAAATTTTTTTTTTCAATTAAGTTTAATATATTTATTCTCATAAAAAATATTTTTTAGTTTCTGGATACAAAAGATATGTCAAATCAAAAACAGAGGCTTATTTTCGGGATTTCAATTCAAGTATTTATTATGGGATTAGTATCTCTTTTTACAGATATTTCCAGTGAAATGATTCAAAGTATATTACCTGTATTTATAATATATATCGGGGGAAATGCGTTAGTTCTTGGTTTAATTTCAGGAGTCACAGGAGCTATTTCGAATATTTTAAAAGGACTAACTGGTTGGTTAAGCGATAAGGTTAATAGAAGAAAACCTTTTGTAGTTGGTGGTTATGCCTTATCTAATCTATCAAAACCATTCATAGCATTTAGCCCATCCTGGGAATATGTTCTTGGTTTAAAAGCAATCGATCGTTTCGGAAAAGGATTAAGAACGTCCGCGAGAGATGCATTAATATCTTATTATGCAACTGAAAAAGGAAAAACTTTTGGATTACATAGAGCTATGGATACTTTAGGAGCAACAATAGGTTCACTTTTAGCGTTTCTCTTTTTATTTTTAGCTTGGACTTATTCACAGATCATATTTTTTTCCATTATACCAGGGATTTTAGCAATTGCTTTAATTTTTACTGTAAAAGATGTGGATCCAAATGAAATGGATAAAACTATAGATTTTAAGGAAGAACATATTAAAGATGACAGAAAAATAGATAGAAATTTTATTAAATTGATAGTTATTTTAGGAGTTATTGAATTTGCAAGTTTAAATATAGCTTTCCTTCAAATAAGAGCCTTAAATTTTATTCCTTTAGAACTTTTTGTACCAATTTTATATTTAGTGAGTAATCTTATTTATGCGTTGTTTTCACCTCTAACTGGAACCTTATCAGATAAAATTGGCCGTAAACCAGTTATTATTTTAGGATTATCTATTTTATTTTTATGTTGTATTATTTTAGCATTTCCTATTGAAATATCATTATGGTCCGTTCTACTTATTGTTGTTATTTTCATCATGTATGGATTTTATATGGCATCAGTAGATCCCATTTCAAGGGCATATATCGCTGATTTAACTGGAAAAAGAAAACGTGGACGTGCTTATGGATATTATTATCTCTCAGTAGGATTTATATCTTTGGCAGAATCATTTCTTTTTGGATTAATTTATGACTACTCGATTACATGGGCGTTTATATACATCTCATATGTATTATTTATTTGTATTATTATATTTGGAATAACAGACTTCACAAAAATTATTAGAAAATAAGAGTTGTTTTTTACTTTTCTTTTATTTTGTCCATAATTCAGCTAAGTGAATTATAGTCTCAATAGCTTTTTGTAGTGCTAATGTAGGTATAAATTCTTTTCTAGAATGAAATAATTCCCCTCCAGTGAAGATATTTGGTGTTGGAATGCCGTTCGCACTAAGCGAAGCTCCATCAGTGCCTCCTCTAATGGAATTAATTTTTACTTCTAATCCCGCTAATTCAATTGCCTTCTTAGCTAAATTAATTACTTTTTGTTCTTTTTCCACATATCTAAGCATGTTTTCATACTGATGTTTGAAATGTAAATCTATTTTTAGACCTGGATAACGATTTTCAAACAAATCATTTAATGTTTTTAAGTAATTCATTCGCCTTTCATTTCCTTCTAATTCAAAATCTCTTATCAATATTCTTACTGAAGCTTCCTCAGAATTTCCTGCTAACTGAGTAATATGAAAGAAGCCTTCTCTTCCTTCAGTGTGTTCTGGTGATTCGAATTCTGGCAATTCTGTAAGAAATCTACAGGCTATATGTATAGCATTAATCATTTTATCTTTAGCGTCTCCTGTGTGAACACTCAACCCTTTAAAATTAATAATCGCTAACCATGCATCAAAACACTCAAACTCTAATTGACCCATTTCACCTCCATCAATCGTATAACATATCTTAGGTAGTTTCTTTTTATCAGCTCTAAGAATTGCCTGTTTTCCAGTCTCCTCATCTGGTGAGAAACATACAACGATAGTTCCATGCTTTAATTGAGGGTATTTCTTCCAGGCAGCACAAGCAGCCATAATTTCAGCAATACCTGCTTTATCATCAGCACCTAACAGGGTGTCACCTTCAGATGTAACTATATCAAGTCCAATATAGTTTGTTAAATTTACTGAATCATTAGTAGTTAAACTTAAGTCTTTGTTTTTCGAGAACTTTATATCTCCTCCATCATAATTTCTATGAATAACAGGTTTTACATCCTTACCACTGACAGCAGAAGATGTATCTAAATGTGCTAATAGACCAATTGCAGGTGTTTTTTCAAATCCTTCACTTGGATTTAGACTAGCATATACAAATCCGAGATCATCAAGAGTGACATTTTTTAACCCAAGTTGCTTTAATTCTTCTACTAGGATTTTTCCTAACTCAAATTGATTTTTAGTTGATGGAAAAGAAGTGGAATTCACATCCGATGTAGTCCAAACTTTAACATATTTTAAAAATCTTTCTAATGCTTCTTTTAATAAAAAATCCCTAATTTCTTCTGTTATCGACATTTTAAATAATTTTCAGTTTTCTTTAGTTATTAATTTTTTATTTTCCTTTAAATTTAGGTTCTCGTTTTTTAAGAAAAGATTTCATTCCTTCTCCAAAATCATGTGTCCTAATATTTTTTAAATATAACCTAAACTCATATTGTAATGAAGGAAATAGTTCGTTATTTTGTGAAAAATTTAACATGCTTTTATTATAACCAAGACAAATTGTGGGCATTTCTGCCATTTTTTTTATAAATTCTGATGCTTTTATTTTAAATTGTGAAACAGGATAAACTTGATTCACTAAATTAATCTCTAAGGCCTCTTGGGCATCAAGAAGTCTGCCAGTTAAAATTATATCTGTCGCACGACTAAATCCGACTATTCTTGGTAGAAACCAACTTGCTCCACTCATCACACAAATCCCCTTTGAAGCACGATAATCTCCAATTTTTAAATTATTCGCTGCTAACCGAAAATCGCAGGCAAGAGTTAATTCAAATCCCGCTCCTATACAATATCCTTGAATTAAGGCAATAACAGGCTTTTCAATCTCTCGAATGAGTCTTAAAACTCTATGATGAGGCATTCTAGACCCATCCTCTAAAGGCTTAAAACGAACTCCGTCCGGTCCCATGCCTTTCAAATCATCACCAGAGCTAAACGCGTGTTCAGAACCTTCTATTACTATAACTCGAATTGATTTATCTTTTTTCTTTAATTCTAATACTTCAATAATTTCCATTAATAACGGATAATTTAAAGCATTTAAATAATCTGGACGATTTAAAGTAATTGTAGCAACTCCATCTTCTTCATTATATAATATGAATTTATATTCTTTCTCAAAAATTTTAATCCTCTCTCTAAATCCTTAAAGTTCTAAATTAATTATTCTAAAGCTTATTTTAACAATAACCATAAGGATTATAAAAAGTTAATTTAAAAAGAAAAAAAAGAATAAGATTACCAAATATCAAATTTCTCATCTAATCTTAACCCAAAGGTAAGAGCATAAGGGATCAGTAAATCCCATAAACTTGTCTCAGTGTTTATTAAGACAACAACAATAATAACTGCCGACCATCCTGTTACATCACTCGTACCTAAAAGGTATGAGGTTGTACGTAAAAAATCTAAATTTACATAAGCAAAATAATCCGAAAACAGTGTTAAAAAGAGTAATACATTAAAGAACAACATTACAACTATTCTTAGAAAAATTCCTAAAATGCCTGTTATTACAAAGTTTAATGGGTTCTTGATCTTCTGACTATTTTTTCTTCCTTCTTCAACTTTATATAACCTTAATAAGATGATTGGAATAATTATTAAAGAAAGTGTTGCAAAAAGTTTCATCAAAGGACCAATTGGAGCAAAGGGATCAAAGGGCATTAGACCTAATGTTCCTATACCGCAACATAATAAACCTGCTTTTGTACCAAATATGAAGAAACACATAACCCAGACAATTGAAACGGGGTCAAAATAAGCGATGCCCCAACCTGGAACTCTTGGAATTATTGGTGCCAAAAATGCTGATAAAACAATTGAAAGCGCTCCAAATAAAGCCGCGCCAGTAATTTGTAAAATAGCACTAGAACTTCTTGACATCTTAGCTTCTCTTTCTATATCAGAAGAAACATATTTGGCTAACTCTTGCCCACAAGACTCACAATAGACTTGAGTTATATCCTCAATTTCATTTCCACAATAAGTACAATGTGCTGTTGAATCCTTAACTTCTACTATTTCTTTCTCTTTTAATTCTGCCATAATAAAACTTGAAAATAGTTTTTATAATATCTTTAATCAACTCATATATAAAAGTTTTATTTCCATACATAATTATAAGAGAAAACGTTGGATTAGATAAAATATATTACCTTTATCTCTTAAAGTTCCAAAGTATGGATATGGTTGATAAATCATAAAAAAAAGTGTTTCAATTAAACGTAAATAATATATCCTTTTTGTAGATATAAAATATTATCTACTCATTTATAAGTAAAATTTCTTGCTTTCATATCTAACTCTTGCCGAAAACCCTTTTCAAAGCTTCTTCTTCTTTCCTTTTTGTATGCATTCCCAGAACAATCAAAAATATCGAGAAAACTAACCATATTATCCAAAAAGTAAGGCTTAATGCATACAAATAGGGGTTAAAAATACGTCTTAAAATGGTGGTGATAATTAACCCTGATATGGATAGACTGGAACATATAATTCCACAGATGCAATCGAAATATACTTGAATCCTTGCGTGTTTTGGCTCTACCGACATATAATCTTGTTAAAAAAAATCAAAATTAAGTTACTATAGTTAATAAAGTCCATCTTTATAAATTTCATGTTTGTTTTAATAGCTTTTTCTCTTTAGGATCTAGCTCTAACCAATCGCTTATTTCTTTTAACTGTTTTCTTGAACTACTACATAAAATTCTTAAAAATGGTAGGAAATTCTGAATTATTTCAATTTCAGAAATAGAATATTTTTCCATAACTTTTTCAGTAAATAATCGTTCAGTAGCACTTAAAGAAAAAAATGCAGAAGAACTGTATCTAGGAAAAACTACTCTTCGAAATCCAGGTTTTGAAGATTTATTCGATTTTGATAAAGCGACACCTCCAGCAAAAAGGTCATAGAAGTAAGGTAGAAGTGACCAATATTGATTTTTTCTTATTCTTCCAAAAATTTCGTCAGCAAGAGAGAGATTTTCATAAGCCTTTGCAATTTCACTCTTAAGATCAATAAAACTAGGAAGATTTTCATTAACCCATTTATATAGGAAATTATAGTCGACGTCGGATTTATCGGTTAAATTGCGTGCTTCCCTTAGCGAATTTGCTTTCTGAAATAAATCTCTAATTAAAGTAAAAATTTCTTCATAACCATCCCTATTTAGTTTCAATATTAATTCTTTGTAATCTTTGTCCATCACACCATGGCTCAATGCCTCGAGATCATTTATAACACCTCGAAGATCCCCATTATTCTTCTCAATAATTAAATTTAGATCCTCTTCACTCAATTCTAGTATATTCTCTTCTTTCAGAATTCTTTTTGCTACCTTTATAATTTCTTGCTGTGGGAGAGGACTAACCTCATATCTTTTAATTTTGTTGTAAAGTGATTGTAAATTTTGCTTATATTCATTTGAACATAGTATTATGGGAAATTGAGTCTCATCGATCAAATTTAGAATAGCTGGTAATGCTCCTCGATCAGACACTCCATAAATACCGTCAACTTCGTCAATAAGTATTAATTTGCGCTTAGAGTCTGTAATAAAATCCATTATCCCTCTATTTTTTACAGTTTCTTTTAACTTAGCTTCTAACTTTGATTTTGTTCTAGTATCAGAGGCATTAGTTTCAATTACTTCCATATTCAAATCATTTGCTAAAGCATAAACTATTGAAGTTTTACCTATTCCTGGAGGTCCTTCTAAAAGTACTGCCGCTTTTTCAGGCGCAATTTTTATCTCTTCTTTGCGTTCTTTTTCTGAATGCAATCGATTGAATTGTCTAATTTTTCTGTTTTCTATATTAATTCTGTCCATCTCCTCGAAAAATTCACTTATGAAAGATTCTAATTCTTCATTAAGTTTTACCTTATGACCTTTTATCTTAGCTATAGGTAAAGCCATGGACTTAATAGATGAAGGTCTATACTTTTCTACCCATGGAAGATTCTTTTTACTTGGCATATAACCACCTACATAAATTCTGAGTAGTAACTAATTTTTGCTATGAGATTCGAAACTTGTATATCTAAATCCAATCCATCTACTGCTCTAAAATCTGCTTTTGAAACGAGATCAATTAATTTACATTTACTATATGTGCTAATGGGTAATTTTAACAACTCAATTATTAATAAGTTAAAAATTTCGTGAGCAGAATATCTATAACTAGTTTGAATTTTACGAAATAAATCTCTTGCTTTTAAAAAATCTCCTCTAAAACATAATAATAATAAACTCCTAACCAAATCTTTTTGAGAACTGATTAAATTATCGTAAATTGTGTTAATGTTGACTATTTTGCTTTTTATACTACTAAGCTGTAATAAATCAATAGCTTTAGCTATTTTACCTCCAGTAATTTTATAAAGCAATTTAATAGCCTCGTCATCAATCTTTAAAGATTCATTTTCTGAAATATTAGAAATTAATATTTTGAATGATTTGAAATCTGTCGGAGAGATAATAAATATCTGACAACGACTAATTATAGGATCAATAATATTTGAAATCTTAGTAGTTATTAAAATCATACGGCAATTAGTTCCATAACTTTCCATTAATCTTCGAAATCCTTGTTGATATGTTCCTAATGCTTCAAAATTCTTTATTACTAAAATTTTAAATGGAGCATCTCCTAGAACCTTTAATTGAATAAAAGGTTTGATTTTTATTTGTAAAAATGCGGGAGTAATAATTCTTTTACCTGCTAAACTACCAATTCTGCTTGTTGAAATATATGCTTCTGACCGAGCTTCTTTTAGTTCTTCGCTTGTCAAAGGAACATTCGCATAAACAATTCTAAAATTGGCATCAAAAAATTCGCCTAGAAATAACTCTGAAAATAATTTGGCTATAGTAGCTTTCCCAATACCTTCTTGACCAAAAAAAAGTAGATGGGGGAAGTTTTTTGATATAATAAATCTATTTAATCTTTCCTTTATTATATCTCTTCCACATACTTCTTCTAATGTATGAGGTAAATATTTAATGCGCCAAATAGGAGGTTCTGCATTCATTTTAAACACCAGGAAAAATTAATCAACAACATTCTTTATTATTTCAGCTATTAATGAAATCAATTGCAAATCCTCATCCGCACCTTGACTTAACCGATAATCGATATTTCCAATATGAGATATAATAGAATTCAAACTTTCTGCATTAATATTAAGTTGAGTTAGAATCTCTAGGATTTGTTTTATCAAATTTCTACCATCAAAATTATTAATCCCTTCAATTAATTCTTTTATACTTCTCATATCTTTATTATTGATATTAACAATTAAATTCTTCAATGTTATATCATCCATAAAGCCTGATATTCTTAAAATCTCATTTATATCTAATTTCTCCTGCAATTGAAGTGCTACAGCCATTTGTAAAGAGTTGATAGCTTTTCTAAGATCGCCACCAGATATGAAAAAAAGAGTTTTATAAAAAGAATCTTGTATCTCTTGAGATATCTTAATTTTCTCCTTTTTAACTATATATTTCAGTCTTTCGATTATTTTATTTTCTGGGAGAGCCACGAACCTAAATACTGCACATCTAGACACAATCGGATCAATAATTCTGTTAATATAGTTGCATAATAGAATAAATTTCACGTTATTAGATGATAATTCAATAATTCTTCTTAGAGCTTGTTGAACTTGCCCCGGGATATTATCTGCCTCGTCTAAAATGATAAACTTCAGAGAACTCTCTTCAATTATCATTTTCTGATTCACAAAATCTTTAATTACACTTCTAACATACTCCATCCTCACTGTATCCGAAGCATTTAACTCAAGAACGTTTCTATAATATGTGTCTTTCTTAATTGTTTCTCTAGCTAAAATTAAAGCAGTACTGGTTTTACCTGTTCCTGCAGGTCCAGCAAAAATCAAGTGAGGCATATCTCCAGATTTTGCAAACTCTTTTAAATTATTAACTGCAATACTTTGGCTAACAATTTCATCAAATGATTTAGGACGATATTTTTCAATCCATGGAGTTTCTAAATCAATCAAGATTTTAATTATTTAGTGGTTTTTATTCAATCTTCAAATTTTTCATCAGACAAATCTAATTCTAAGACCTCATAAACTTTTTTAAAATGCATCTTAGCATAAAGATTCGCCGCTTGTTTTGCTTGTTCTTTAATATTCACCTTAATTTTTTCCACTTTAATTTTACGCAAATGTTCAATAGCTTTCTTTACAAGTAATTCTCCGATTCCTTTACCCCGATATTCTTGCTTAAGAAATACTTGTTTAATATATCCTTCAGAAGTTCCAAAAGGATCAATACGTAATTCAGCAATAACCATTCCTACAACCTCATCATCTTTATCTTCATCAACAGCAATAAGTATTCCGTGTCTTTGCAATTTATCATAGATTCTTCGAGAAATACCCCAATCGAATCTTTTTGGATCAAATTCCTGACCTAATCCCTCTACCAGCTGTTTAGTGAGTTCTTTTAATGCTTCAATCTGCTCTGGTGTTGCTAGGTCTATTTTTATGCTCATTTTAATTTAAATTTACTTTACTTATATTTAATATAAATAATAAGAGATATGTTATTTTTTTTTGTAATTTTTTATAAACTTTAGTGTTTTCAATTTGTTAAAGTCAAAATAGTAGTAAAAAAAAGGAAGAAAATTTCTAAAATTTTTAAATTCATTTAGTTGTTGATATTTCCTCTTATGGACGCAATTTTCCTAAGTGTAAAATTTATATTTTTAAAATTATATAATTTCTATATAATTCTTTTAAAAAGATGGTAGAAATGGAAGAAAATGGTAAGACTTGCTCCCAATGTGGCGGTAATTCTTTTCGACTTGTTCATGATGAATGGATGTCCAGAACATTCAGGTTTGTTGAAAAAGGGCAATTAAAAATGTGTGACGGATGCGGATCGAAGTATTTAGTTTGCCAAAAATGTGGCTCTCTCTTTACTCGTGTACATCCTGCTTTAGAGGCATGGGAAGTCAACCAAAAATGCCCTGTTTGCGGTTATGAGGACCCTGAAGTAAAAGCTTGGGATGGTGTATCTTCTCGTTAATCTTGTTTTTTCTTTTTAA
Organism: Candidatus Hermodarchaeota archaeon; assembly: GCA_048885535.1. Classification (GTDB taxonomy): domain Archaea; phylum Asgardarchaeota; class Lokiarchaeia; order Sigyniarchaeales; family SOKP01; genus SOKP01. The sequence goes on along the minus strand of JBHLLO010000003.1, from coordinate 44,459 downwards.
AATTTAAAAGAAATAGAAAAAAATAATAAATTTACATTTTAAGTTTTTTAGTCGATTTAGATTTGATCTCTTTAGGATTAACTTTTTCAATTTCTCCAATTAATTGAAAAACTTTATCGTCATTTAATGCTTCACCAAATTTAACCAGCATTTCTTTCGTTCCTATAAATAAACCCTTCCTTTTCATTGGAGATCCATCTTCTTTCAATGGATTAACCTCAATAAATAATAATGATGGTCTTGTTTTAGTTGCTGGAACTTTTACAACAAATACACCAGGAACAGGAGTTTCCATTTTCGCCCAGTCATCACCTTTTTCTAAATGTTCCTTCAATTGGGTTTCAATATTTGACATATTTATTCTCCTTTGATATCTATTAATTTTTTTATTTTTTTGTTTTTGTTACGTGTTACATATAATGTTACGTATATATATTTTTTCCTTTTTAATAATAGAAAATATTAATTCTTCTACAATATATTTGAAATGTCTATGTAATTTAGCTAGATTTTAATAATATACTCTTAAAGTTATTAGGGTTTTTTTGTCGGAGTTCTTGGGGTCCATTTCCATTGAAAGGTTTATATATGTGCGTGATAATAATATATTACGTCAATAATATGATATATATCTAAATATACATAACGAAATGAAAAAAATATGAAATTAATCTCAGTAAATTTACCCGAGTCTTATTTAAAAGTACTAGAGATATTAGTTGCTGAAGGTAAGTTTCCTAATCGATCAGAAGCTATACGCGTAGGAATTCGCGATTTGATAAAAACAGAATATTTGATCGAGGAATCTGTAAAGCGAAATCTAAATCCAACTATTATCCAAACTGAAGTTGAACATCAAATACAAGAATTATTATAATTTTTCTTTCTTTTTTTTTGTATTATAATTTCAAAACAAAGAATTATTTCTTTCCGAGTAATTTTTCTATTCTTTTTCTTCGTTCTGCTCTCCGAGCAGCAATTTTATCCTTTAGAGTCTCTTCTTCAACTGGAGGTTTTTCAACTTTTATTTCTTCTTCTGGTTCTGTTTTAATACCTAAACTTTTCTTATAATTATTAATTTTTTCTTGAATTATAGGAATATATTTTTGACCAATATTGGTGCGTTTCAAATTAAAATTTGCCTCATTAAATTCGGATATTGCCTTCATGAACTGATTTTCTGCTAATGAAATTTGTGCTCTATCTAAGGCTTGATAAGCTATAGTAAATTTTTGTATATTTTCATTACTTTCAATATCATCTAGAGTAATTATTGGAACCTGACTTGCATTTTTTAATACCTCAATCTGTTTATTCAATTGTTTAATTTGTTTTTCTTGTCCAATTTTAGCTAATTTTTTAATCACTTTTTTAAGCATTAAGATTCCCTCATTATATTTCAACTTTTTTAAGATATCGTTTACTTCCTCTAACCTCTGTTGAATTACAAGTTCCCTCTGTTTTCTTTTTTTTTCTTTTTTAGTTTTTTCAAGTTCTTTACGTTTTTCATCAGCTTCTCTAAGTAATACTTCAATCTCTTGTTCTTCTTCTAACTTTTTCTTCTGTATAGCTTTTATTTTTTCAACTTGTTTCATTTCCTTTTTAAGAATAAATAGCAGATCATTATTAATCCGGCTTACCTCATGAACCCAACCAATTTTTTCGAATAAATCTCTTCCCATAATATATTTTTCGTATGCTTCTTCAAACTTTTTTGCATTTTTCAATGCTGTTCCATCTTCTAGTAATTTATATGCTTGTTCTGATACTTTTCTTTCATATTCTTGTTGTTGTTGAATTACTAATAACTCTTGTCTCCTTTTTTCTTCCTGGATATCCTTAAGATCTTGAGCTTTTGCAATCTGTTCTTCTAATTGAGCTTTCAACTTCAACTTTTCTTCTTCTCTCTTTATTAGTATTTCTTTCTCTCTTTCCAGAGCTTCCTTTTTCTTTTTTATTAAATTAATAGATTCATTGATCATCCTGATTCCTTCTGGCCAATTAATTTCGGTGAAAATTTGTTCACTGCTTTTATAGAATTTTATTGCTTTTTCAAAGTTGTTTTGTTTTAATTCTCTTTTAGCAAGATCCATAAAATTGAAAGCTTGCTCTTTTTTTGCTTCATACTCTAAACTTTGTTGCTTTTTAAGTTCAAGAGCTTGAGCTTTTTGTTTCAAAAGTTCAGCTTCTGCATCTCGAGCGATTTTAACTTCTAATTTTCGTTTCTTTTCTAATTCTTTTTCTTTTTCTAGTTTTTGAGTCTCATATTCTCTAACTTTCTTATCTGCTTCTAATCTTTTTTTATAGTGATTTATCGAATTAATTAATTGGTCTGCTTGCTCATTCCATCCTATCTTTTCAAAACACATTTTAGCTTCTTTATATAAATTAATTATCTCTGGGTATGGAGAAGAAATATTCAAAATACCTTCTTTCTTTTTAATTTCATATTCTTGTGCTAATCTCTCAGCTTTGTTAATCAACTCGAATATGACATCAGTATCCTGTGATTCCTTCTTCTCCAATTTCTCAATATCAATAATCTTCTGTTCTCGAACAAATGGTTTATATTCAGGTATGTATTTAGCTCTTGCTTCTTCGATTTTAGCTTTCTGCAACTTATTTCTTTCGATTTCTCTTAAGTTGTCATCTCTCGCTTTTTTTTCCTTATAGAAATTGATTGTATAACTTAAACGATTACTTTCATCCAACCATCCAATTTCTTTAAATATTTCTCTTGCTTTTTCATAATTAGAAATAGCTAGACCATATGGACTTTGATATATAAGAATATCTTTTTTTAAACTTAATTCATAACTTTTTACTTCATTTTCAGCATCATTTATAAGATTCATTGCCTCATCAAGCAATTTCTCATTTCTTATATCCCTCTCTTCAATTTTTAGTTTTTTTTCTATATCAACATCCTTCCCCTTCTTTAGACTCTCTTCAAATTCTTGCTTTTGTTTTGCTTTTTGGGTTTCAATCTCCCGTAATTTCCTATCTCTATCTAACTTTTCTTGATAAAGTATAATTTGATTAGTATAGATTTTAGCTTCTTCTGTCCAATTTTTAGCATAAACTTTTTCTCTTATACTCTTATATATTTCTATAACTGTGGGATATGGACATTCCTCTTCGAATTTACCACGTTTTATCGCAAGTTCATATTCACGCACCATTTTCTCTGCTGTATCAATCATATGATCTATTTCATTTTCAAAAATTTCTTCTTCTTGTTCTAATCTCTTCTTTTGTTCAATTTCTTTAATTTTTTGAACATCCAATCCAGAAACTTGGTCTCTCTTTTTGAGCTTCTTCATTTCTTCGAATTCTTCCTGCTTTTTAACCTTTTCAACTTCTATTTCGCGTAACTTTTTTTCATTATTATACAAATCTGAATATTTCACTATTTGGCTTGAATAAATAATCCCTTCCTTTTCTAATCCTTTTTCTAGCACCAATTTTCTGGCTTCGGTGTAGATTTCTATAATCTCTGGATAGCCTGATTGAAAATTTAAATTTCCTTTCTTTACGGCTTTTTTAATTTTAATATCATATTCTCTTGCCAGCTTTTCCGCTTTATTAATCATTTGATCAATCCGTTGTCTGAATTCTGCTTCCTCTTGTTCAAAAACTTTTTGCTGTTCTATCGCTCTTATCCTGTCAAGTTCAGATTCTGAAATCTCTGCTTTTTTAACTTTATGTAGTTCTTCATATTCCTTTTGTTTTTCAAGTTTCTGAGCTTCTATTTGTCGCAATTTTTGGTCTCTTATGAAAAGTTCTTGGTAATGAGCAATTTGATTAGAATAAACATTTACCTGTTCTTCCCAACCCTTTTCAGCCACTAATTTTCTCACTTCTTCGTATATAGCAATAACCTTTGGGTAAACACAGTCTTCCAATAAATATCCTTTTTTAATGACCTTTTTCATTTCTATATCATATTCTCGAGCTAATTTTTCCGCTTTATTGATCATCTGATCAATCCATTGTCTAAATTCTGCTTCCTCTTGTTCAATAACTTTATGTTGTTCTATGGCTCTTATCCTATCGCGTTCAGATTCTGAAATCTGATCTTTTTTAACTTTATGTAATTCTTCGTATTCTTTTTGTTTTTCAAGTTTCTGAGCTTCTATTTGTCGTAATTTTTGGTCCCTTACTAAGAGTTCTTGATAATGAGTAATTTGATTGAAATAAACATTTACTTGTTCTTCCCAACCCTTTTTAGCTGCTAATTTGCTTGCTTCTTCATATAAGGCTATAACCTCAGGATAAACACACTTTTCTACCAAATATCCTTTTTTAATTGTTTTCTTCATTTCTATATCGTATTCTCGAGCGAGTTTTTCAGCTTTATTAATCATTTGATCAATCCGTTGTCTGAATTCTGCTTCCTCTTGTTCAAAAACTTTTTGCTGTTCTATCGC
>JBHLLO010000003.1:0-39929 GCA_048885535.1 Candidatus Hermodarchaeota archaeon | reverse complement strand
TATATAGCAATAACCTTTGGGTAAACACAGTCTTCCAATAAATATCCTTTTTTAATGACCTTTTTCATTTCTATATCGTATTCTCGAGCTAATTTTTCCGCTTTGTCAATCATTTCTGTAATTATATTTCTGAAAGATTCTTCCTCACTTTTCCTTTTTGTCATTTCTGATAACTTTTCGGCTTGAATTTGAGTTTCCATATTTTGCTTCATTTGAGGTTGTTCCATCATTTGCGCTGAGGCTTGTTCTTGCAATAACCTTGTCTTTTCTTCTTGGAATTTTAGTTGTTCCATTTCTTTTTCATATTTTATTTTTAATTTTTCAATTTGTTCAATTGTTGTCTGAATTTTTTTAGCTTCATCCACCCAATTAATTTCTTCAAAAAGTTTTATACCTCTTAGATACAGGTTTATAGATTGTTCGTATTGGTAAATCTCAGCAAGATCAGAAGCTTTACCTATTATTTCGAAAGCCTTGTTTGAAATCTCTTCCTCACGTTTTTTAGCCTCTTCAAACGCTTTTAATCGCTGTCGTTTTAATTCTTCTTCATTTAATTCCTCCGCTTCCTTAGTTTTTGCAACTTCTTGAACAGGGTGGGCTTTTTCCTTTCTTCTTTTAAGATAATCTGCCTTCTTGTTATAACACTCCTCAATTAATTTATTTACATTTTCAATTTCGTCGGAAGCTCCCAAGTCCTTAAATAACATGATAGCCTCATCATAATTGTCAAGTACCTCATCAAATTTTTCAGACTCTAAAAGCTCTTTACCTTTACTAATCAAATCTTTTGCATATTTATAGATTTCATTTTCTTCATCCACTTGCGGTGGTGGTTTTGCTATTGGTTTCGAGACAGTTTCCCGAAAAAATTGCTCTTTTAATATATAGATCTCTGATATTTTGTTATTAAGAGCTTCAATTTCAGCAATTCTATTAATTTGGCTATATAAACCTATTGCTTGGCGTAATATCTCTATTGCGTCATCATAGTAATGCCCTTCGATTAACGATAAGGCATGAACTACTAAATCATAAGCTTCAGATAATACTTCCTCCTCTACATTGTTTAAATCATCAAAGAAAGTATCAAAATCACTTTTTCGAATTTCAGTATCCTTATCGTCAAAATCACCTCTTGAATCTTTGTTTTGTTCATTCATGATAATCATCAAATTAAAAAAAGAATTCTACAAGTTATCATAAAATAATTAAAATATATAAACTCAATTTAATACTTACTTAAAAAATCATTTTAACCTTAGAATTATCTTTAATTCTTCAGGTTTTATTAAGATTCTAATCTGTTAAGATTTTTGTTAAGATAGTCGTCACAAATTTTTCCCCCTTCACTTGTTAATAACCACCCGTTTACATCTTTTCTCACTAATCCAAGCTCTTCAACTTCAGTCAAAATTCTGAGTATTTCCTCCTCACTCATACGAATATCGAAATCAGTTTTGAGAGAAAATGCAATTTCATCGATAGGTACGGAGCTACCAAGTTCATCTTCCATAATTCCTAAAGCAGAAATGACTTGGTGTTGATCTCCCATTACTTTGTTCATTTCTGTAGAAACTTCATCAAGTAGCCATGGATATTTGTCTAACATTTTCTTAATAACTTTTTCATTACCACTTTTAAAGACTTCTTCAAATTCTTCCCGAATTTTCTTCTTTTTGCCCATTAATATCACCTTAAATCTTATAACAAAAATCCTTAATAATGGTAATCATCTTAATTATTAAAGCATTTTATAATCTAAATATAATTTGATGTTTTTATTTTTAAGTAAAGAAGTATAATAATTTCATAGATATATCCGTTTCAAACGAAATTAATATGAATGAAAAAATTAAGTCTTCAAGGTTTAAGTATAACCCATTCCAAAAAAAACCTAGATTAAAAAAGCTATTATTAGGCTCTTTAATCATAGTTGGAATTTTAATTATTTTAATAATTTTCTGGTTATGGCCCTCTTGGATTGGACCAATTAATCTTCAGATTCAGCTTTATCAATCAAAAGCACATACTAATTTCTTAGACGTGCATTTTATAAATTTTTGGTCTTCAAATTTCTTTTTTAATTGGACTTCTTTAATTGGAGCCTTGATAGGATGTATTATTATGAGTATCCCTCCAGATAGGATCCTATTAACGATAATTGGTACACGTTTAAGATTTGGAAAACCCTCTTATATTAAATCACTTGTTTTTTGGTGGACTGTTGGTTTTATTATTTTCTATTTATTAGGTTTTACCCTCAATATTAATGGTCAATCTTTCGCTTGGACAGCTTATCTAATTGAAAAAGGGGAAATCCAACTGAGTCCTAATATTATAATTGATGCATTTAGGGTAATTTTGGATGAAAACAGTAAGGATTTTATAAGCATCTTCATTTATGGAAATCTAATATTTCCAATTATTGTTTTTACAATTTGCATACTTATTTTTAGAATAATTTTAAATATAGCAAAAAATCTTTATCTTAGGAGAAATGATTTTTATATAACAGCAAACGCACTTATAATAGGTGGTTTGCTTTTTGGGATATGGTTCTTTTCTCTACCTACGCAGGCATTAAATGGGATAAACCTCATTCAAATGTGGTCCGTAATATTTGCCTTCATAGTCTTAAATGTTTTAGGTATTCTTATTTATATATATGGAAGGCTCTTATATCGTAAAAATTCTAAGAATTACATTCTTCCAAGACAAATGAGGAGGAAAATAATCGTAATAGGTGCAGTAATCATAATTTTTATTATTGTACCTTTATTGATTAGTATTGGACCAGCACTTAGCCTAAATAATACTGATGTATGGATTGAACAGGAGTGGAATAAAAAGATTCGCAGAGAAATTGATTGGACAAGAGATTGTGCTGGACTAAATATGTTTAAGGAACGTACAATTGAAAATTTCACCGAATCACCTATAACTGACGATGCTACTATTAGATCAAATATTAGACAGTTCGATCAAGATTTTGCTGTTCAATATTTGGCCGCTTCAATAGGATCTACTTTTGAAGGTTTAGCAGATTCAGATATAGTTTACATTAGAAATCCTTACACGAACCATACCAGTGAATATTGGGTAGCTCCTAAAACTATTAGATTTTCTCAAATAACAGGAGATCCTGTGCAGACAAATACAGAGTTATATGATCATGTTGAAGGTTTCTTAGCAATGGATACATTTTCTGGTAATTTAGTTAATGTCTCGTTAATATTCAATATATCGGAGAACTACCCTATATTTTTCGGTGAAAGTGAAAGTAGAAAATTCTTAGAAAGAACTCAAGGTTATTACGAAGAAGGATCCTTAGGGGCTTACGATTCAGATATTTTGCTAGGAACCGAATGGGCTGAAGGGATCCCAAATAACGAATTTCTTTATAATGGTGCCCCTGATGGAGTACTTACTGGTCTAGAAGGTTTCTGGAAAACACTAAATCTAGGTTTGTTAGCTTATTCAACCCAAGAATTACATGAATATTTGATTAATCGAAATGTTAAGACACGAGTTGGAAATACCTTATTTCCAAATCTTAAGATTGATACTGATCCATATTTAGTTTTTGATATTAAAAAAGGAAAGATGTATTATGCTGTTTCAATATATACTCATATCAATATTGGGTCCTATGCAAAGTTTCCAATATTAAGATTTTTAGGTGTGTGTTTAATAGACGTTAAAACAGGGGAATTAGAATTTTATAGAAATCCCAGTTTAAACACTAGCAATGATCCTACTTATGCTCTTTGGAGAATATATACTTCTATTGCTAAATATGATTGGCAAGACGCTCCTCTCTGGTTGAGAGAACAAATGAGATATCCAGAAGATCTATTCGAATTACAATTAGAAGCTAATTATATATATCATGTCCAAAACCCTACAACATGGAGAAGAGAAGATGATTTTCATGAAAGGCCAATTAAAGGAGATTTGTTTTATATTGAAACTGATTTAGGTGAGGGTATTGAATATGTTGGATTAGATCTAGTTGAATATAAAGGACGTTCAGCAATAGTGCTTGCCGGGATGTATGTTGTCAGGCATGGAAACCATTTTGGAGAAGCAATATTCTATGCGACAAGAAATTCTGATAAAACTTTAATTGGTCCAAAATCAGCTAATGAAACCTATCTCTCCGAAGCAACCCAAGAAATAACTTTAATTTCCGGTGCTAGAAGTGGCAATATACTGTTATATCCTCTTGGAGATTCAATTTATTATTATATACCAACTTATAGTACAGCAGGAGATCTACAACAACTAAAATTAGTTGGATTTGTTGATGCGTTTACTCGAAAAGTAGGTTATGGAAGTAATGTTGAGATTGCATATAATAATCTTAATATTTCAGGTGAAGTTCCACCTTCAAATATATCACTATCTTATGAATTTGAGATAGAATCATCAATAACATTCCCTAATGATCCTGCAAGATTTTCTATAAACTTACAAAATTTAGATACAAATTTTTCAGCTCCTGGATTAAACGTCATGGTAAATTTAACAGTCTACACCTCAACAACCAATAATGTCAATTTTAGTTTAATATTACCTCCTAATATGTATCCTATTGAAAATACAACTTATATAGTAGATCCATATACTTATACGAATTTCACAGTTGTAGATACAACTCTCTATTTTGGACAAGGGATCACTTTAACAGGATTCTTAAACACATCAAAAGGAAATATTATTATCTTCTACAAATGGATTTTAATTGTTAATAACGAGATCCTATATGAATCTTCAGTAGGATTAATTCTAGTATTTCAATAAAAACATAAGAAATAGAGATAATAAATATATTAATTAAACTTTAAACTTCCTTTTTATAATTCCAATAAGTATTTCTCAATTTCTTCTTTCGAACACATGTGAAATTTTTTGTCATCAGATTTAATGTAAGCTAACCGAATGTTCTCCTTTGTTGCTTCTTCATCAATAGATTCTTTCAATGCTCTTAATGCTAACTTAATTAGTTCTTCGAAAGGCATGTTTTCTTTATAATTTGCAACCAAATATTCTCTAGCAGCAGCTTCTCCGCTTCCTAAAGCATATGCTCTAAATGAACGATAGATTCCACTCGGTGAAGTCGTGTAAATCTGAGTTCCTGCTGGATCAACTGCTATAAAGAAGAGGGCACAGCCAAAAGGACGTATTCCTCCGAACTGGGTGTATTGCTGTATAATATCTGCAAGAGTTTTTACTAACATACTAAGACGGACGGGTTCATCATAAGTCAAGCGAAATGATTGTGATTGTACACGAGCATAATTGATTAAAATTCGGGAATCAGCATGTAAACCCGAAATGGCTACTCCTATATGCTCATCAACTTGAAATAATTTATCTATAGAATCTGCATCCATTAAATTAGAAGCAATCTTAATTTGGGCTGCAAGACATACTGCATCGCCAGATTTCACAGCTACTGCAAGAGTTCCTCGCCTAACAGCTTCTAATGCATATTCTACCTGAAATAGGCGCCCTTCTGGGCTAAACACAGTAAGCGCACGATCATACTTAACTTGGCCTCCACCAAACATATTTATAACCTAAAAATATCTAAAGATTATTTGTAAAAATATTATACTTAATTTTAATTTAATTATTATAATACATTAAATATTAAATCTTACCAGAGGTTTTTAAAATTTCTAGGGTTAGAAGCTTAAAGACTTCTTCCACAGAATCTCCTTCTTTAGCACTTGTTTCAAAATATTTATTTGCATTTAGTTCAGATTTTAGGGCGTCTCCTTCTTGAAACGAAACCTCTCTTTTGCCCTCTTTAGCTAAGTCAATCTTATTACCAACTAATAAACTTGGTTTTTGAGTTACAACTTTTTCTACTTCACTTTTCCATTCAATTAGATCGGAAAATGATGATCTTCTAGTCAAATCAAACACATAGATGATTCCTGTTGCTCCTCGATAAAATGGTGGGCGTACAAAGCTGAAATGTTTCTGTCCTGCAAGATCCCATATTTGTAATTTCACTTGTAATTGCGGATAATTTGGTAAATCAACAGTTTTAGTAGAAAAATTAGACCCAATAGTCATAATATAATTTTCTTTAAAGGTATTTTCACAATAACGTAATACCATTGAGGTTTTCCCTACACCTCCGTTTCCAACTACACAAATCTTGTATATATAAGACTTAGAAATTTGCCCATTCAACACTTCAGATTATCTCCTTTATGTGTATTAATAAATACCTCTTATATTAATAGATCTAATCAAAAAAAATTATAATGTTCTATTTTAATGAATCATAATAATATATATTATAATCAATAAATAAAAATAATAATATTAAATATTTTTTCTATTTTTTGTAGCAATTTTCAGATGAATTAGGGGAAAAATATCGATGAATGATTTAGAAAAAAAAACACGGAAATTTGCTCAACTAATCATAAATGCAAAAGAAATTGTGGTATTAACAGGGGCTGGAATGAGTACTGAATCTGGAATTGCCGATTTTAGAAGTCCTGGAACTGGTTTGTGGGAAAAAGTAGACCCTAATGAGTTTGCAAGTATTCATTCCTATGTATCTAATACACAAAAGAATCTAAAATTTATGTTAGAAATGGGGATGAATATATTCAAAGCAAAGCCGAACAAAGGGCATAAATCTTTGACAAGACTTCAAAAACTAGGTAAATTAAAAGGAATCTTAACACAAAATATTGATGGACTTCACCACAAAGCTCGTACTAAAAATGTAGTTGAGCTTCATGGAACTGTAAATGAGGCAATATGTATGAGATGTAAAGAAATCTATCCAATAACTACAATGATAAATCAAGTATTGAAAGGATTTTATTCTCCTTCCTGTGAAGTTTGTGGTGGTTTATTAAAACCAAATGCAATATTTTTTGGAGAACCTTTACATTCTGAAACTCTAATGCTAGCAGATGAGATGATCTCAGATTGTGATTTATTACTTGTCCTTGGAAGCAGTCTTCTAGTATATCCTGCCGCTTTTTATCCCAGAAAAGTGCTCTCAAAAGGAGCAAAATTAGCTATTATTAACATCCAGCGAACTGATATGGATAATTATGCTGAAGTAGTAGTTCATGAAAAAATTGGTGATGTTTTACCTAGAATTGTGGAAATTGTAGAAATAGAGCTCATTAAATCAAAGTAAGTTTTTATAAATAAAAAAGGAAAAAAATGTTTTATTACTTTCTTAACGTCTTTTTGTCGACTTTTCCCACGACTGTGAGTGGAAGTTCCTCCATAATTTCAATAGACTTTGGCACTTCATAAGGAGCCAAGTTTTCCTTAGAAAATTTTAAAATATCTTCCCGTAAGGCTTCTTCATTACCATCATAATCAAAATCAGGGTTTAATTGAATAAAAGCCTTCACAAACTCTGAACCTGGTCTATCTGGATTTGGTACACCTACAAGTGCAATCATCCCTATTGCGGGATGTTTAGAAAGAATATCTTCAACTTTACTTGAAAAAACTTTGAAACCCCCTACAATAATCATGTCTTTTGTCCTATCGACAATTTTTAGATATCCTCTCTCATCCATTAATGCTACATCTCCAGTATGCATATATCCATCCTTATCAATAGCTTTTTCAGTTTCTTCAGGCTTATTATAATAACCTTTCATTACCATCGGTCCTCTAACACAAATCTCACCAGGCTCACCCAAAGGAACTTCTTCACCTGTATCAGGATCAATTAATTTAAGTTCTGTATTAAGCAAGGGTAGCCCTATTGATCCCAACATACGTTCACCTTTCCTGGGATTCATAGTTGTCAATGGTGAACATTCAGTCATTCCATAAACTTCTAATAGTTTTCCTTCACCTACAATTGATTCTAATGCTTTTTGAGATTCAATGGGGAAAGGAGATGCTGCTGAAATACACACTTCTAAACTCGAATGATCTAGTCTCCCAAATTTACGAAAGTTAATTAAAATCTGATATAAAGATGGTACATTTACTAAATAATTTGGCTTATATTTTTTGATTTCATTACATATATGTAGCGCATCTCGAGGATTTGGGATTAAAATTTGACTCCAACCTAAGTAAACACAATTCTGTAAGAAAAACGTTCCTGCAATATGGAAAAAGGGGAATCCAGATAAGGCTACACCTGTTCCTCTTTCCATATCTATCCATGTTTGGACAATGAGTAAATCAGATACAGAATTTCTGTGAGTTAGCATTGCTCCCTTAGGTGGTCCAGTTGTCCCTCCTGTGTATTGAATAAAGGCGATATCATCGGGAGTTACATTGACATTAGGTAAGTTTTTTGAATTATTAACTAGAACATCATCTTGGAAATCAAAGACAGTTTTACCTTCTAAAGGAGTAACTTCACCAAATGGAATCTCTCTTACTGCTCTTATCTTCTCTCTTGACTCTTTATCAAAAGATCCAATTACACTAGTCGCTACAACTAATTTAAGTTGTGGTAATTTATCAGCAACATTTTTCAATCTATGTTGAAAAATAGCATCAAGTGTAACTAGAGCAACATTTTTACCACCACTACCTAAATCATTTAATTGATAATGCATTTGAACATCAGACATTAACGGACTAACCCCAGAGACAACACATCCTGCTTTTAGAGTACCAAGAAGCGCATAAACATATTCGGGAATATTTGGTAAATTAATTCCCACAACATCTCCTTTTTTAAATCCATTTTCGATTAGCATATTTGCAAATTGATTAGAATATATGTCAACATCCTTATACGGGATTTCTAAACCTTGATATGCTAATGCCATTTTATCCGGAAATTTTTCAAATGTATCTCTCACTGCATCACTATAAGATGTTTCCCAAAGACTTGGATCTAAATCTTTCAGACCGTCATCCCAACTCTTACGCCAGAAACGACTTTCATATGGATTTTCCATTTTACTTTCACTTTTTATTTTTACTTAATTCGTTATTTTTCAATATTATTGAATTCAATAGTATTCAAATTGAATTGTGATAATAATTAAGCTATTTTTTATTAAAAATATTTATTAAAAATCCATAAATTCTAACTTTTAAAAAAATGTAAAAATTTAAGAATGGGATTCTTAATATGATTTATTTTTACTTTTAATCACCCCTCCCTGTCTCTATGGAATAGAAATACCCTTAAGAGTAAAACCATTCTTAATCAAAGCTCATTTTGATAAACAATTAATTTTAAGAGGATGCATTTTAGAAAATTGTCGGAGTAACCCACTTTTTTTTTGAAGAAAAAAATCCATTATTTGATGTCATTCAATTCGGGGTTCAAATTTTACAGGAAGAATCGGGAAATTCCGCTTGTGTCAAGTGGAGATTCAACGCTAGATGAATTATTGGGAGGAGGGGGGTTTCATAAAGATCTGGTTTATCTTCTTTATGGAGATAAAGTGGCGACTACCAATATTTTACTAACGACATCAGTGATATCACAGAAATCATACGCACATGGGGGTTTAAGAGGAAACAATGTAAAGATAGCCTTTATTGATGGGAATAATCGGTTCAATCCCTATAATGTGAGTAAGTTTGCGGTATCCCAGAACTTATCGCCTCGTATAGTTTTAGAAAATATTTTAATTGCACGTGCTTTTACTTGGGAGCAAATGATTGAGCTTTTAGAGCATAAACTATCAAATATCGAAGAAGTTAAGGTTGTTCTAATTTCGGGTATAACCTCATTGCTTCAAAATTATGAAAAACAGACTTTCGAAGATTTATTAAAAGCTATACATGGTATTAAAAAGATTCTACAAAAAACAAAACCATTAATCGTTATAACTGCTCCTTTGAACGAGTACAGCTCATTTCGTCCCAAGGGAGGAAAAATTATTTCCCACTTTGGAAATGTATTGGTTCTTATAAATGATGAGGAACGATATGTAGAATATGTTCTTGTTCAGCATCCATTTCTACCAGAAAGACGCCTTTTGAAATGGAAGCCTCGAAGGCCTAAGAGAAGTCTTATGAACGCCACAAGAACTAAATCATTAGATTGTTGGTTATCTTGATATAGAAACTTCTTAATTCCCCCAAATTTATTCTTCTTTTTTCTTTTCGTACATTTTTGGATCTTTTTCCTTAAGAGTTAATGGGTCGCCTCCATAGCGAACTTTTCGTCCTTTGTAATATAAATTCGATTTATTTTCACAGATTTCATTCCATTTATCTATTCCCAATTTTTTTATCATTAGAAGATTATATACTTTAGAATTATGCGGTATAAATATCTCAAAATTAACTATAGGTTGCAGCTTTTCGCATGGAAACTCTTCACATTCATAACAAAAGTTAAAGTTTTTACTTGTAACACATTCATAAGTCTTGCAAACAGGAAAACTCTTTATCTGACCTTTCTGCTTTCTGCATCCTTTACAATTATAAAACTTTACTCCAGGGCATCTAGGGCAGAAAATTCCACAAGGAGCATGTTGTTCTAATGACATATAACAATTTTTTCTCTTTAATTTACTTTAAATATATTTTCTCAATTATTCTTCTCCTAAAAATTTTTTTTCCATTTTAACTCATTTTAACAAAGGAGTAAAAAATCAGTAAATAATTAAAGTATCTTCTTTTTAATTATGCGAATTCCTTCCCTTCTAAGGATTTAAAACAAAGCCTTGGTTAAAAAAATGGGTAGAACTGTGCCTTCGTTCCGGCCTGCGCTAGAACAAGAAATAGAGAGTTGGAAAGATTTCAAAAGAGCGCTTAGACCAGAAGAACGAAAGATTTTTGACAGATTAATGAATCATGCTCGAATTCATGCTGATGCTGGTAGTTTAGGAGGTCGCCCAATGCTTTCAGAGATTCTCTTCATGTCTTTTGCCATAGAACAAGAAAAAAAGATTGAGTTATTGGAGAATAGCATAAAAGAACTAGAAGAAAAAATAACAAGTATGATCTAAAGTTGATTTCGAAAAAGAGTTTTGATGGTTGGCTTTTGGATGTTTCAACATTTAGTGATGGAGTAATTCTTTGGGTAAAACCCTTTAGAGAGCAAAAGGTTATAAAGTTGTATCATGATTTTAATCCCGAGTTCTTTGCAGTGCCAAAAGCAAGTGTGGGAAATGATTTTGAAAGATTAAAACACATTATTCAGCAAAATGATAACGTTAAAAAAGTGAGAATTTGTAGCAAATATGTGAAATTAGAGGACCAAAAGAAAACTCAAGTTTTAGGGGTTTCAGTAAAAAAACCCTCGCTATTTAAGAAAGCAATTCATGAAATTGATGAAATTGATCTTTTTACCTTATACAACACTGATTTACCTATTGCCCAAATGTATTACTACGTTAATGATTTATTTCCAATGTCTTTCTGTCATTTTAGGACAAAAGCAGATAAATTAAGAAAAAAACAGAGTCCTATAATACAATTGGTTTCTTTAGAATTGAAAGATGACAATGAAAAACTATTCTATGACTTGCCTCCCCTAAAAGCTGTATGGCTTGAAGTTAAGGTCCAATATCAAGGAATAAGACCTTATTACAATGATCCACTTGACTATATTGAGATTAGTATTGTAGAAAATGATGAGAATAATGTTCCTCGAGCAGATGGATATAAAAAGAAAACCATCTTATTAAATCGAGGTGACGAATCAGAAAAGTTGGAGCAGTTAAGCAGAATTATTGAAATGCTTGATCCCGATATAATTCTCACACAAAATGGGGATGAATTTATGTTTCCATATCTAGCTGCTCGAGCATCACTAAACGGAGTATCGAGGAAACTATATTTCTCCCGAGACAAAACCCCCTTAGAAAAGAGCCTTTTCAATCTCACAGGAGGGTCAAGTCACTATATGTCATACGGCATTATATTCCATCGCTCCAAAACGCAAGTATATTTCACAGGGAGATTTCATTTAGATACTGCCTCGTACGCAAGCCTTCATTTCACCGAAGGTAATATTCCCGGAGTTATTGAAGTTGCTCGGATTTCTCGAGTTTCCTTACAGCGGCTATCTCGAATAACAATCGGAGGAGCACTTCAGTCGATCCAGTATTATAATGCTTATAAACTTGATCACCTGATTGCTCCATTCAAAAAGAGCCCTGAAGGATTCAATTCAGCAATGGATTTGATAAAGAGTGATCGGGGAGGACACATCTTCGAACCCCTGATTGGTGTCTTCGACAATGTTGTTGAGCTGGATTTCTCTTCAATGTATCCCTCCGTAATGGCAAATTATAACATTTCCTCCGAAACTCTCAATTGTAAATGTTGCAAGGATGATGGGACAGGTATAAAAGTACCGGGGCTGGATTTTCATATCTGCTCAAAAAGAGAAGGAATTATCGCAAAATCTATAAAGCTTCCTCTTTCAAAAAGACTAAAATATAAGGAATTTGTTCGGAAGACTGGAAATCTTCGCTATAAGTTTACTGATATCGCCTTGAAATGGGTTCTTGTAGTAAGTTTTGGATATCTAGGCTTTAAAAACGCACGTTTTGGGAGGATAGAAGCTCATCAGACAGTATGTGCATTTGCACGTGAATTTCTTTTGCGTGCAGTTGAGATTGCCGAAGAATACGGTTGTAAAATCATTCATGGTATTGTTGATTCCATCTGGCTTCAAGATACAAGGGGAAGGACAACAGAAGAATTTGAGAATATATCAAAAGAAATTGCCAATAGAATCTCAGAACACACTAATGTTCCAATGAGTTGGGAGGGTCGATATAATATAATTGTATTTCTTCCTTCTAAAGCAGAACCAGAAGTTCCAGCTCTTAGTCACTACTGGGGTATAAAAAGTTCTGGCGAAATTAAAGTTCGGGGCATTGAAGTACGACGTAGAGATATGCCTACTATCGTGAAGGAAGCCCAATTTGCCTTTATTGATGTTTTTCAGGGTACAAAAACAGTTAATGAGTTTATTGAAAGAATTCCACTAGCAAAAAAGAAACTTCACAAATTCACTGATAGAATTTATTCGGGAAAGATTTCAAAGCAAGACCTCACAATTAGGCAAAGAATTTCTCGCAAACCATCAGCTTATAAAGTAAATTCATATCAAGCCATTGCTGCTAGACAATTGGAAGAGTCTGGCATTATGGTAACACCAGGAAAAAATGTCAGATATATTATTCTTAATGCCGAAGCCGACCCTGATTTCCCCGAACGAAAGGTGATTATCTCTGATCTCTATGATAATAAGATACATCATTATGATAAAAAAAAATATGTTGAACTATTAAAGAGAGCCTTCGAAAATATATTCCCTTTCGAATTTCCTGAACTCAATGAGCTATTAAAAAGAGATTATAACAAGAAATCCACCCAAAAAGATTTAAATTGCTTTATTGGCTAAAAGGGGATTTAAGTAAAAAAAGGTAAAATTGAAAATGAAACTCTAAGCCGACTAAAAAAATACTTTTTCGATATTAGCAATATTTTCTAATAACCCCTTAATAGGTTTATTTAAATATCAATTTATCACACTAATACTTGTTCATATCAAGTGGTGTGAACATCGAGAAGAGGTAATGTAACCTCAATGCATTGGTACTAAAAAAAGTTAATAGCAATATGAAAAGTAGTTATGTGTAAAAAGCATAACCAGAACTTAAAATACAAGCTTTACGGTTTGTATTTGATGTTCAATCTTGCCGATTCTAACGAATTGGTAAACTTATCAAACGATAAGACCATTCATAGGTATAAGTGATTATATTTATGGATAAAGATTTTTTTCATAACGCAACCTAACTTAATAAATCGATAATGTATCGAGATTTCCAAACCTAGGATCGGAAGCATTACCACGCAATGATAATCTTTTGGTTGTCCGGAAAACTTTTTGATAGTCGTTGCAGCTTCTCGAAACCTTTTACCTTTTAAAATTCTCTTTATGAATTTATTTTGTTAACCCATCTAAGTTCTTACGATACAATCCTGTTTAGATAATAAGAAAAAAGAACAAAAAAAAAAGATTTTCAAATAAAATTTATTCAAAAGGTTGTCTTATTACAGTTTTCATTGTAGCGGGATTAGTTTTTCTTGGATCACTAATATATATTTCATGATGCTTATGTTTAAGACCATCAAAACTACCCCCCTGATCCTCGATATATTTGTGTAGTTTCATAATTGTAGGATGTTCTTCCGAATATGGTCCAATGTGCATAATTTGCGCTGACTTACCTTCATGGTATTTTTCAAGTCGTACTCTAGTAATGCTTTCTTTAAGGTCAAGTTTTTTTTCTAACGCTGATTTTTTAGCCTGATTAAACATTTCAGTGCTGTTCCAATCTGGAGTCATGATCATCATGGTCCATTTCCATTTGGCTCTATTTCCTTTTGTGAAATCTTTCATATCATCAGCCCACCATAAACCTTCAAGTGGAGGAACAACATAATCTTTACCCATCCCTTTACTTAAGAATTTTAACTTGTATGCTATTGGATATAGAGCTCCAATCGCATCAGAATATTCTTGGGAATCACCTGGTGATCCCATCCCATCAATCATTATAAATTGCATTTCAGGTACATCGATTAAATTAGGCTCTTTTGCACTAGGTTGATAGAATTCTTTCATTTCTTTTTTAAAATCCTTTTTCACAGGCATAATTATATAACCTTATTCTCTTGGTTGAAAGCTTTGCGCTGGACAATTATTTACATCTAAAGTTGCTGGAACCTCATGACCGAAACAATCCCCTTTCGTTTCATCAATTGGTTTATAAAATTTACAATCTTTACATTGAGCCAATTTGCTCATCTCATAATTTATATATTTATTTTTTTTATATATATTATAAAGTGATATTATTTGTGACCTAATATAAATAATGATTATATGAATTGTTGATAAAAGCTGTCACAAATTACTATAACACTAGATATAACGAGAATAATTAAAATGTATAATTTAGACTTTCTCCGGGAATTTGGGATATCTGATATACAACTCAAAATTTACGATTATTTACTTAAAAATCAATTTGGAACAATCCAGCAAATCAAAAAAGCTTTACATTATTCTTATACTCAAATAAGAGAAAATTTAAGGAATTTGGAGAAGCATAGTTTAGTCACATCTTCAGATGGAAAACCTAAAATGTATTTCCGAAATAATCCAAAAATAGCTTTAACTGAGGTACTGAAGCAAAAAAATGAAAAAATTCTGAAAAATATTAATCAGCTTGAAGAAACAATTCAGGCAAATGAAAGTGATAAAGGGATATGTACAAGAAATATTACTTTTTATCATCATTCTGATGTTAATATTGGACTTGAATACATATATGAATTAATTAATACAGCGGAAGAAGAAATTTTGCTGTCTTCTCTTCCCCCTTCCTTTATAAAGAAAATAGAGCGAGCATTGAATAAAGCATGGCTTAAAGGAATAGAAATTAAATTATTTTATTCAAATCTAGACTTTGACACAATACCTAACTACTTTGGACTTATAACTGATGTTCTGAAAGATATTAAAGTAGAAATTATCGAAACAAATGAAAAGACTTGTCGATTCGTAAGATTTAATGATTTAATTGTAAATGAGGGAGTAATTTTGATTGACTATTATTTTAATTCAGTTTTATTTATAGA
Source organism: Candidatus Hermodarchaeota archaeon (assembly GCA_048885535.1). GTDB lineage: Archaea > Asgardarchaeota > Lokiarchaeia > Sigyniarchaeales > SOKP01 > SOKP01. The sequence continues at coordinate 24,329 of JBHLLO010000003.1, read as the reverse complement.
AGATTCTTATTTTCATTTCAATGGGTTCTATATGCCAAATATGGCAATAAGTGTACGTAAAATGCTTGAAGCAAAAACATGTATCAAATCTGTGGAAATCAATCCCGATCCAATCCAGAAAGTATTAGATATAATCAAAGAACAAGAAACCATCAATACACGAGAATTAAGTATAAAATCTAAATTATCAGGCGCAAAATTAAGAGGAATTCTTGAATTTTTAATTGGACAAGGCTTTCTAAAAGAGGAATTAATAAAAAGTGATAAAGTAGGGAGACCCAAGCGGGTTTACTCTATTATTGGTTAATAACAAGCTTAAAAAAAAAAGTTTATGGAATTAATATAAATTCAAAGAAATCTAATCCTATAGAAACAAGACATATTAATTCCAATATTATCCATAAATTTCTCTTTAAACTTCTAATAGTTTTAAATGGTCTTCCAGAATAGTTAATAGTATTATAGATAAGGATCATTAACCAGGTAACGATTATAAAACTAGTTGGCAGAATTAATGCTATTAAAGTCCGTCCTGCGAAATCTAAAAAATATTTATACCCAAGTATAGAAAATCCAGTTATTACAAGAGTAAAACCGAGACCAAAAGTATATTCAGCAAAAGTAACAAATCTGAAGATTTGTTTTTCTGGCATTTTCTTTGCCTTTATCTCAAAATTTGCTTTTGAATTCGCTGAAACAGAATTCACAAATAATATAAATGAAAGTAATAAAAGAAAAGTCACAGTTATAATTCCATAAGTAGGTTTAAATTGCCATATTAAAGCTAGAATTGTTAAAACAGCCCCTATCATAGTGGTACTAAGAATAATCCAATCTCTCACATTAATTTTCGTGTTATTTTGTTGCTCTCCCATAATATTTCGCTATCCAATTTTTTTAAATTATATATTTTAAAATCAATAAAACATTCTTTTTAGATTTTATACTTTTGTTTTTGAACTTCTTATATTTAGAAATCTAACACTCTCTTCTAATTTATTTCCGAATAAGTTACTTGTTAAATTATGTCAAAAGCAGTATCATATTATGATTGGACATTAAATTTTAAGAAAAATGCTCCCAATCATAATTCTCCAAGCAGTATAGATGAAATAAATGCAATTGGCATGAAAGATGAAGAATTCAAAGGCTATTTAAAAAAGTGGAAAGAAAAAAATCTTTAATCCAATTGCTTGACTAATTTTTAATGAATTCATTTGAATAACATCCAAATCGTGTTTTTAGACACGAACTTCAAAGAAGAACCAAATCAAGATAATAGCTATCCATATAATAAATAAAACTATTGTAGATAATGTTATAGAAAATCGGGTTTTCACCGAAATTTTTTCTTTTGCTTCTTTCCTATTTACAACCCAGATTAAGATTGACCCTAATCCCCAAAGTGGTATTAGAATAAGAAATAGTTGATAAAGCACTGAATTAACATAAGGTAATATTAATGCAAAAATAAAAGAAGAGAAGCTTATCCAAATAATGATAAATATTTTTAACTTGTGTCTAAAGATTTGTTTTAAATCCTCAAGGTTTTTAATATAGAAATGGTACCATAAATAATCTGTAAAAGCATAAGTAATTCCAAAAGTAGCTAGAGCTAATAGTATTGAATGATAGAGGTCTAAAATAGCTAAAACAAACTCAGAAAAGATAAATCCTGTCATTATTCCAATAATTAAACAAATAAAAATTCGAATTACCTTAAAGTGTGTTCTAAGAAACGTAATCAATTTTTTATAACCAGTTATTATTATATACTTAATTTTTGATATCAACTTACGAAGATAATCTAAGAAATGATTAAATAATTCTCTCAACTCCTCAAGCATGAAAATAAATGGATATAATAATACTCCGAATATCAGTATAGTAAAACTCCAAATATTCAAATAGGCATAAAATATAATTAGGCTAATAAATAGATATACTAATAACCAATAGAAAAAAGAAATAGCTCTATGTTTTTTAAAAGGTCTTACTAAAAATCCAATTACAATGATAAATATTAAACCTGCTACAGAAAAATTTAATGGAAAATTAGGTTGAATTATATACTCTAATAATGTAAATATATCTATTGATAATATTATCCCAAAAATAGCATACGCAAATTTAAAGATCCTTATTCTTAAATTCTGTTTAATTGCTTTTATCCGGATATCAAGTAGAGAAATTATGATCAATATAATAATACATATCAACAATATATTCAGAATAATAATAGTTTCCAAGGATAAATAAAAAAGAGGCCAAATTACAAAATTCAAATAGAATAAGAGAATAATTGAATTTCGATTTTTGGAAAATTCGCTTTTTAAAATATTCCAAAGGTGTAATAACCTTATAAAATAAGTTATTTCAAGTAAAACTATGAGTATTGTTAAAGGAATGATTTGTATTGAAATAGTTAAAATCCAACCCAGAGAATACAAAATAGACACACTTGCTATTAAGACAATGGATAACAAGATTAAATATTTCGACAAATTAGCTAAAAATTTAAATACATATTTATCAAGATACATTAATCCATGAATTAATATACTCGAAATTAAAATGACTAACTGAATATCAGGGATAAGTAGAATTAAATATTGGACAATATATGATAATAACGTAAAATAGAAAAAGGATCCAACCAATTTTTTTCTTATTAATTTCCAATTCTCAAAATCTGGTCTTTTGTTTGGATTAAATTTAGATCTAGTTATAAAATATGAATGGTTAGTATAAAACTGCATAAATGTAAAGAGAACAATATTTAAACCAAAATAATTGTGAGTAAACTGAAATACTACAAAAAATAGAGCCCAGCTTATATTGAAGTAGCTAATAGTGTGAAGCATAAAACCGTATTTAATCTTTAATTTCTTAATAAAATATATTTCGATTAATGTAATCAAACATAGGATTAATTGAGATATTAGAATGCCTTCGAATATATTCAAATAAACGGAAAGTTGGCTATAAATTATTAACGAAATTTCTAGGTAAAGAAAAAATTGTAATAATGAATAAATTTTCTCAACAATCTCAGTCCCTAATTTCTCAATATATATTTTTTTTAGTAAGTAAATGAAGTAAGATAATAAAGTAGTAATGATAAGCGCTATTAAACTAAGGTGTAATAAATTAATAAGGTTGAACCTAATCATATACGAGGTAAAGAAAGAAAGAAAACTTACCATAAATATTACATAATATACAATTAACACTTTATCTTTAAATTTAACATTAATTATTTGATTCAAGTTAAACATTAAAAAACTAAAAATCATTAAGAAAAATAGAATAGCCGGGGATCCACTAAGTAATGATGATACATTTAGGAGTATTGATGTGAAGTAAGAGGATCCAAATAAGCTAATGATAAAGAAAATTATATTCAATAGAATCGTTTGTACAATTTTTCGTGATGAAATTAACTTTTCGTTATCATAACGATCTAATTGCTTTAGAAGAGAAAATATGATTTTTATGGTATAAAATTGCATTACCAATAATACTATCAGATTTAAGAAAATAAATTGAACATCAATAGCTAAAAAGCGATTTAGAAATATAAATAGGTAAATTGAAATTAAAATGTAACAACTCACATTAATTAAAAATATTAATCTGCTGCTGACTTTCTTAATAAGAATAATATCTAATAGTGATCCTAAAAATAAAATTCCAAAAAATGTTAAAATAGTGCTTGTGAACTCAGTTATTATAAAATCATTGACAATAATTGTAGTTAGTAGTGAAATTTCAAAGTAGAGGAGTAATGCGATACAACTACTTACTTTCACTATTATAACGATTGTCTTGCTTTTGAAAAGTTCTTGCCCTTTCTTCTCAATATATTTAATACATAACAAGATTAAAATGGACCAGATTATTAAAAATTCAAGAATCTTATAGAATATAAATAAAGGGCTAAGAATTGCTATAAATACTGAAATGTAAGTAGAATTTAGAACAAAAGCTAAAAGATTTATACTTTTAATATTTCCGTAAATTGAATTTGTAATAATTTGAAATATTGAAGTATATAAAATCAAACCGATTAAGATTAAATTAAATATTGATTGGAACAGTTCCAATAATGATAAAAAGTGCATAATAAACAAACAAAAAGGCACAGGAATAGAGTACCATAGAATGTGACGGAAATATTTAAGAAAAGGGTAATTTATCAATAATATTATAGAAACAAACGCAGTAGATATAAGAAAAAAAGAATATGGTAGAAAAATATATATCAAAGTAGAGATTGTTAAGGAGATTCCTATAGATAAGATCGATAAGGGAATAATCATTTTAATGGGAGAAAACATTCGATATCGATTAAATACAAGAAGAGATCCTCCACAGACGCTTATAGCCAAAAATAGAGCGAAAAATTCGAAATTCGGGATCATAAGAAAACTAAAGAATGTTAAAAGTGAAAAGTTAACAGTCAAAATCATAGATATTAAGAAATTGAATAATTTCCTGTTTAATTTCAATATACGGGAAGTGAACAAACTAAATGCAACTATTATGAAAGAAATATTGATCGAAATTGGAACATTATAGGTTATTGAAATCATTAAGATTAAGATAATCGAAAAAAGTCCAATTATGACTATAGAGTAAGCAATTATTAATATTATGTTTTTCATTGCTTTCAAATTTGGAAAAAAGGAGAATATTATGAAAAGGAATCCAACTAAGACTAAATCTAAGGATATGATTAGGTTCAAAAAGAAACCAACTCCATATAAAATGAATGTTATGAAAATGGTTAATAGTGAAGTGAATATTAGCCATAACACTGATAGAATTTTCCAAAAGCCTAATCTATAGAAAATTGGCATAAGAAATATTATAGAAATTCCCAAAAATGATAAATAAATCAAAATATCAAACCCAAAAAAGGCATTTTGACTAAACCAAAATATTAAAAACAAACTAAAACCCCATAAGATAAATAAAACTATATTAAAATGGTCTTTAATCCAAGTATACCAGAAGGGTAGTGATAACAATAAACAAATGACAAGTGTAATCAAATATGAACCATAAATATTTAAACCAAAGAAATTTAGAGCATTTGTGTAGATATCGATTCCTGCAAATGATTGAGCTATTAATAGGTAATTAAGAATTGGAACAAATATCCAGAGCCAATATCCTGACTTCCAGATTGCCCATGAAATTCTCCACTGATAAATTCCAATAGATAAATATGATAAAATTATTGCGATATTTCCAGCAATCAACCATGGAAAAATAAAATTTAATATAAACGTAATTTCTATAAAGAGGTACGAAAATATGAAAGAACTAATGACACTTAAAATGAGAATAAGTGATATTATTTTACTTTTAAATTTCTTTTCCAAATTGTGATAAAATAAAGCGAAACAAAATCCTATAACACTAAAAGTTAGGGTAGAGCTTAATATCAGATTGAATTCACGATAAAGGGGAATACTGAATATTGCGAAATAAGAACCAATACTTATCAGGTTAAATAGAAATAAAATGGCGCATGGACGTATAAACCAAATATATATTTCATCTTTTTTACGATAAAAGAAGAAACTTATTAAAAAAAGTAGAATAGTAATAGAAATTGTTATATTATAGAAAATAGGAACCGGAAAGAAAATAAAAATTGTCATAAAAATTAAAGAAGGAATTAAAAAGTCTAATAATAATTCCTCAAGGACATTTATTTTCTTGAAGTTAAAAATAATTGAAATAAATAAAATCGAAATAAATGATATAAAATATATCCATGTGTAAAATCCAGGATGAATATAAGTAATAGAGAGAAAGCTATATTTTATTATAAAGAGGTTTATTTCAATTAAACTAAGAAAACTAATTACTACATAATTAAGTAAATGCCAGATTGCATTTCTATTCCGTTTTCGAAAAAGTATAACCAATATAGCAAATAAAGAGATTAAATTAAATTGCATATTCATTAGGAGAAAGAGACCTAATAACATAAAGGAAATTATATACAATCTATATATTCTAAATACATTTCTCTTTTGGATAAATTCACTAAAATGTATAATATAATGATTAGAAAATAGATAAATTAGACAAAAAAGAAAGCCAATAAAAATTAAGATGTTTTCAGTAAAATATGAAATACTAATGTTAACATTCCAAATATATTCCGCAAAAAGACCAAGAATAGATATAAAGAAAAACAATCCTACAACTTTTTTCATAAACGATACAGTACTTTCTAACAACATCATGTGTTTGTTGATATAATAAATGGTAATTGGGCTTTGAATGGCAAAAGCTAGAAGTATTAGAAAAGTTCTATTAGAAACTGAAATTTGAAAGGGAAATAAGTAGAACAACAACAAAATATTGAATTTTATGCATAACCAAATTAATAATTCAGCTATATCTCTTGTTTTAACAAATTCTATGCTAAGTATCTTACTGGTAAAATGCAACAGTAATATGGTAATGATCAAGAAGATTGCTAGATTAAAGCAACTCGTTAATAATATGTCAGTTGACTGGAAAATTATATAAATAAGATTGAAAGCTTGGAAGAACGAATAAAATAAGAGAGATATTGAAAGAACTAATCCAAAGTAAATGATATTTTTATGATATTCAAAAATTTTGTAAATTTTATAAAAATCTAATTTGCTTCTTTTATTTTCAAAAACTTTTTGCTTAAAACTCTCTAATTGAAATAGATTTACAATATTCAACATGAAAAAAAGTATTAATGCACAGCTTATTATTAATAGATTTAACCAATAATATTGTTGGAATAAAAAGAAAAGAGGTATAATTAGTGAAACCATCGTCGCTATACTAAACCATATGCCTATTTGCATTACTCGTATTGTATAATTAATATACTCTTTTATTTTGAAGACTTCTGATATGGGGGTCAGAGATTTTAAGAAACCATAAAGAAATATAATTATTAACGTTACCATCATATAAATTTCAATATAATTGCCTAATCTTATGAATTCTATACAAAAAACGATTGGGATTGATATTATCGTCCCCCAGAGGAAGAGGTAGTTTAAAAAGATGAGGATCTTACTAGTCTTGACTTTAAAAAATTGAAATTTATATAGTAATATAAAAGGGATGAAAAGAAATGTAGATGTTGCGATTAAAGGAATGGGAATTATTCCAAAAAAAGTAGTTCCTAAAATTAGATTTGAATAATAGAACACTGTAGTTCCCGCTATAACGAAAAGTCCAAGAATTTGCATAAATAATGTAAATCTTTTCCTTCCCTCTCTAATTTTTAATCGTTGTGAGAAAGTGCTAATAATAAATAATATTCCCATAATAATATAAAGAGTCAAGTTAAACACTGTGAAAAAATCTATGGTAAGACCTAATTTAATTCTCTCTAATGCCAAAAACGATGGTATAAGAGATAAAGAGATAGAAACTATAATTGAATTTATCAAGAAAAGAACTTTTGGTAATATTTCATACCTTAATAACTTTAGATAAAAAATGAAGATATAGAAGAAAAGGCATGAAAACAAACTTGGAATAATAAGAATAAAATAAGATTCAAGGGTGTAGGTATACAAATAATAAAAAATTAAGCCTGTGGAAAACAACAGACTAACCAGATTAATAACCTTTATTGCTACTTTCGAAATCATCCTCCTTAAAAATATATTAATTAAAATCGCAATAGAAATCAATGAAATATAGGAAGAAAGCAAGACATTGCCAAAGATATTGATAAAAGTAAGAGTTTCAAGCATAATTGAGAATATTAGGCAATAAAGCTCTACTAGGATAAAAATCGAGTTAAAATTCACAAATTTTTTGTAAGTTTTAGTACTTACTTGCTCAATTTTCTCTCCAAATTTAATTAAAATTTGCGAAAAAATAGAGAGATATAATAAATCGGCTATTAAGAAGATATAATTGTTTAGGAAAATATAAAAAACAAAACTAAAAATTGTTAAAACTAAAATCCAACTTGAGTAGTATAATTGTTTTAAAGCTTTTTTTTTCGAAGATATTCCAAGAATATAGTTAAATCCGATAAATACATCAAATATTAATGGTAAAAATACAGTGCTTATTAAAATAGAAATAATAAATATATTAAATTCTGTGGAAAAAAGGGTATATAGATTTATAAGAGTATATGAAAGAATCTCAACTAAGATTATGACAATGTTTAAGATTAAACTGAAACGCGCCCATTTGTTCTTCCTAAAATAGCGGAAATATAAATAATAGAATGTACCTAATAGAGCTAAGCTTACTAATAAGGCATAGATGAGAAGGTTTATAAAATTTAATAATAAAAGGTCAATTGGAAATTCTAAATAGACTATCGAAATGAATGGATAAAATAGATAAGTAATTACTAAAAAGCATGTAAAAGCTATTAAATGTTGAGAAAAAATAAGTTTATTTTTATCAAAATACTCATAATAAGCAAAAATTTGTAAATCCAAATAAATGCTTATTAGAAATATGATTATTTGAAGTTCAAGAGAAAAAATTATTAGAAATATTAATGAACTTAAAATGACAATACTAGTAAATAAAAAAATGTAACGACTATATTTCTTTGGACAAAAGTTAGCTTTTTGCTCATAATAAGTAGCAATCATAATGCCTGGGAATATAATTATGATTATTATGGGCAAATTAATCCCTAATGAAAATAAAAGGATAAAAATGCTAAAAAGTAAGGATATTATCATATTCCATTTTTGATATTTTATTAGATACTCCGAAGAATCTTTACGTGCATCGTTTAATCCGTTATTAATTAACTTAGAGGATTCCTTCTTGTAATATATTGAAATGTATAACCTTAGCTTGAAATATAAAAACAAGAATATCATTGATACAAAGCTGATCATGATATAATCAAAATAGGTATAAATAGCACCAGATAAGACATTTACAAGATAAAAATCAAATGGCAATTGAAGTAAAAGCACAAAGCAAAGGCTAACAATAGATAGAGTAAACTTTTTCTTAAATTTGATTAAATAATTAGGAATAGATTCAACATTTTTGGTAGTTATTTTGAATTTCTTTCTTAAATATCTTGTAGATAGTATAGTGTATATGTAAAAAACTAAATTTGATACTAAAGCAAATAACCAAGATAACTTCGTATAATAGGTGTAGGTTAAGAAAAAAATATGAATTATATAATTCAAGATGACTACTAGATTATGCAATTCTTTTAATGATGATTTAAAACTGACACCACTTTTGAATCTCCATTTAGAGATATCAAAATCTTCAATAGGTTTATAAAAAAAATAATAATAAATGATGTTATATAAAATACAATAAGAAATTAAAGGAAGAAATTCAAAATAATATCCTTCAGGAGCAATAAAAACAAATATTGGGGTTACAATCAAAGCAATACTACTAATTATAAAAAAAGTATGAATCCTGGCGTTGAGATTATTTATGTTATTAAAAAAGAAAGGTTTATTTCTATATTGATCAAAACTTTTGTAAAAAAAGAAGATTGAAAATAAATAGACAATCACTGAAAGACCGATGGAGATATAAATATCTCTAATAATAAAGTTGAGAACATAGAAGCTAATAGTAGAAATAGTTATTGGAATCCCAATTAAGAAAGCAAAAAACCACCACAATTTTGTAAGAAAAGTAGTAGCCCGTTCAATTCTCCCATTAGATTTTTTGGATTCCATGAGCTACTATATAGAAACATCACTAAATAAATGTTTAGTGTTTTTTAATCTTAATTTTGAAACCATAAAAAAGCTTAAGAAATTAATCTATAAAGGTTATTTAAAATAATCGTAAAAATTATACTTACTTTTCATTTCATTAAAAATCTTCTCTGCCATTTCAAAATTGCCTACATTAGGATCTATTGCTAAACATGTTATTGCTAAATCTCTAGATTTTTTCAATATGGCTTCAACGCATAGATCTTGGATTATTGCCTCTATATTTAAAAGTGCAGCAATTTGTCTTGCCAATTTCCCTATTTTTATTCCTTGAACTCCATTTTTATTTACAATCGCTGAACATTCTAAAATTAAATCTTTAGGTAAATTTTCGATAATATTTTCATTGGGAATATTTACAGCTGCTTCATAACTGCTTTCATTTTGAAGCATTTCTTCTATTATTGGAATTGCTCTCTCATCTGAAGGAATTTTAGGAAGTATCCCTTTTTTCGGGAATCTACCCTCCTTTAGTTTTTTAAATCTCCACTTAAAATATTCGAAAACAATCCTTCTGTGATATTCAGTATGGTTAATCCAATCAATCATATCTTCTCTTTTGGTAAACTCTTCACCAAATTGAAGATATTCACCTAAATGGTTATCTCCCACATAGGGAAAGTACCCAAATCTTCTATACACTTCAAAAGTTAAATTTGAAAATTCAAATCGGTCTTCGTTTTGTTTAAAATAATTAAATGCATTCAAATTGAACTCTTGCATAAGGTCCTTTCCAGTTTCAATTTCCTCCAGATTCAATAAAAAAGCGAAATGGTTTAAACCTCCTACCTTTATCTTAAATTTCTCCACGGGTTTGTTGAATATTTTAGGCAAATGTTTGTTTAAGAATCCTATTTGATGACAGAGTCCAATGAACTTCAGACTATTGGTAGCTCTCTTAATTGCTAAACAAATTCGGGCTAAAGGATTTGAGTAATTTATAAAAAAGGCATTTGGGCAAATTTTTTCAGCATCTTTTACTATTTCTATAATTGGAGGTATTATTCGAAATGCATGCATTGTGCCTCCAGGTCCGCCACATTCACCTAAAATCTGTGTTGATCCGTATTTTCTTGGAATTTGGTAATCTTCCATCCATAATTTAAATCGGTCTCCAACTTCTATAGAGTTAATTATAAAATCTGCGTCTTTAAAAGCTTTAGATCTATCTGTTGTATATTCAATTTCAAACTTATGGTATAGATTCTCATTTTCAGCATATATTAATCTATAAATAATTTCTAAATGTTCTTTATTGATATCATGCAATACTATAGTAGATCCTGTCAATACTTTACTATGGAATAAATCTGTTAATGTAGATGGTCCAAAAGATGTACTACCTGCTCCAACTAAAACAATCCTCTTTTCCATAATTTCCTAATTTAGACTTTACAATTAGAATAAATAAAATAATATTATATTATAAAAAAGTTAATTCATTTAATGAATTCTTAAGGAAAGTGATTTGAATAAAACTGTTTAGTTAATTGTCTGAATAATATAACAAGTGGGAAAGGATTGGGTAAATTTATAAGTTTACGCTATTTTATTTTTTATAATAACCTATCATATTAAAAATGGTATTTTCACAACATAATACTACAATCTCGTGGGAAGGCTATAAGAGAGCCTTTATCCCAGTTGTAGTGTTATGAAGAGAGAATAAATCCTTTTTCTGACCTTTTTCTTACAATTTTTAGGGATTTGTTCTCTCCACATAATATTTTTCAAAATTTTAAGAAAGAGGTTTGGGTAGGGTTTCTCTCTCTGCATGATAATTGATTAAAAAAAAGGAGGTGGTAAAAACGCGAAAGAAACTTGCAGAGAATCTAGATTCTAAACTGATCTTAGATTATTATAAAGATTGGGATTCTGACAGAGCCCCTATTATGATTTCATTAGATTTTTCTGATTCTTCAGAAGGTAAGATTGAGGGTGAAGATCAGAGAAGAATAGGATATCTCAGAAGTAAATATTCAAAAAAAAAATAACTTATTTATTTTTAATTTATTACTTTTTCAATCCTTTCTAAAGCTTCTTTTATTCTCTCAAGAGGTTGAGTTAATGCAAATCTAATAAATCCCTCTCCACATTTTCCAAATCCAATGCCAGGTGTAACAATTACACCCACATTAATCAACTTTTTTACAAATTCCATACTACTATGTTCTTCCTTAGGGATTTGAGTCCAAATGTAGAAAGTAGCCTTTGGTTTATCTGTTTTCCAACCCATCTTATTAAGACCATTTACTAAAACATCTCGCCTTTCTTCATACGTCTTCATAGTTTTTGCGACAATCTCTGGTTTCTTATTTGATTTGTATTCATTAAGTGCCTTGATTACTGCTTTTTGAATAAAGATGGGACCCCCTGAATCAATTTGAGATTTTACCCTCCTTAGACCTTCAATAATCTTTGCATTTCCAGCAATCCAGCCACATCGAAAACCAGTCATATTGAACATCTTAGAAGCACTATTGATTTCTACATGCTCTAAACTAAATTGTAATATTGACGGTGCTATATAATCATTAAAAGTGAATTCAGAATATGGATTGTCATGAATTATGATAAAATTATAATCTTCAGCGTAATCCACCATTTTTTTCAAAAAATCTTGTGGAGCAATTGCTCCCGTAGGATTATTAGGATAATTTAAGTAAATCAATTTAGCCTTTTTCAGGATCTTTGTATCAATGGAATCAATATTAGGTAAAAAATCATTTTCTTTTTTTAAGGGAAGCAAGTATGGTTTTCCATCACATAACTTTGTTGCTCCATTTTCATAAACAGGATATCCAGGATTTGGGCATAAAACTAAATCTTCTGGATTGATAAACGCTCTAGCAATATTAGCTACTCCTTCTTTACCTCCCAGCACATGGGATACTTCAGTTGCAGAATCCAAATTTATAGAATATCTTACTTCATTCCATCTTGCAACAGCATCTCTAAAATCCTGTTCTCCCATACTTGAGGGATAATTCTGATTTTCAGCTATTTGTACCTGTTGAATTAATTCATTAATAATCAGATCTGGAGTGGGCAAATCAGGATCTCCTATCCCTAGAGATATTAAATCTACACCTTCTTTTTTTTTCTTTTCTTTCAACTCTTCAATAGCCGCAAAAATATATTTAGGCAATCTCTCTAATCGATTTGCAAATTCAATTTTAATTTTTTACACCTTTAAAAAGTTGAAAATTTTTTGAATTTGAATAAAAATCTTAAAGAACTATGAATTCTCCTGTCCTTCTTTTACTTTTTTGATCATATCACTTTTCCTAAATTCATGACCACACATCCCACAAATATATTTGAAGCCATAAATATTAGGGTTTTCCATAATAACATTATCTCTATCGATCACTTCTCTTATTCTATTTCTGTCATTATTTAGGCATTTAGGACATTGCCTTCTTATGCCTTTTTTTATTTCTTCAATGATTACCTTAATTACTTGAGCTTTTTCAGGAATTGGTTTGTGAACTTTTTCAGTTTTAGTTGTTTCTGCAGCTAATTCTCTCTCTTCTTGATATTGTTTTAAATATTTAAAAAATAATTCAGATAACAATTCATCTACAGTCTCACCAGCTTCTAATTGTTCGCTTAGTGATAATTCAATTTCTTTTAATGCTGTCAAATCTTCGTAATCTAAGAAATATACCTGATTAAACTTTAAATCTGAGTAATTGGTTGAAGAAGACTTAAAGTTTACTAAGATGTAATGCGAATACTCTCTGATTAAGTGAGGTAAATTCATTTTAATTTCTTTTAAATTGTCAATTTTGAATTCTCCTCCATATTTAGAAACCAAAGATTTTATATCCGCTAGATTTTTTAACATTTCGGAATTAGTTTTTAATTCAGCAACTTTTTGCTTACTTTCTAGAAGACCATAAACTAAGAAGGGAGCTTCTTGATTAGTTTTTTGAATAAAAATATCAATCATTTCAGCTAACTTAATGTAATTTCTATCAATATTTTCATCTATTAAAAAAAAGAAAATACCGCCAATTACTCCAATAAATAACCCCTTATCAATCTCTTGTATTTTCCTTCCACTTTCATTCACAACTTCTTTCCAAGAAAAAGCTGTTTTCCATTTAATTACATCAAACCTACGTGCTTTATACACCAAAGAAAAACTCCAGAAAAATGTCTCCGTTGAAAGATGGTGGATAGTTCCTTTAGGAAATAACTTTGCTTGCTTATCAATATCCTCGATTTGTTCTTCAATTAATTTATTCATTTCTGGAGTAGCAATTTTTTTTATCTCCTCAGTAATAATTTTAGGAGGAGCATCACCAACTATTATTTGATATTCTATATATCGAATTATAATTCACCAGTTTATTGATTTATGTACTCAACCAATTTTTTCTAATTCTTATAATCATTTTAGATGAGATTATTTTTTAAAATTATCAATTTTTATAACAATTAGGAAAAAAAAAGTTATTAGGGGGATCTACAAGCCTAATTCTTTAACTATTTCTTGATTTTCTTTAACTTTATTAGGAGTTAGTTTATAATACTTTAGGAATATAATACTTCCAATTAACATTGCAATACCAGGAATCACTGCAAAAAAGAGATCAATTCCAAGAAGAGCCTCTCCTGAATAGGGATCGATATGAAATGAGGTTATAAGCATAATAATAGTAAATGAACCAGCTTGCATAAGAAGGCTGAGTCTACCAAAAAACTGAAGGAATCCATTATATACTCCCTCTTCTCTCTTTTTTGTAATAGTGACACTCTCATCAATTACATCACCTAATACCGGAGCTATCATTGCCCAATATCCTCCTTCTCCTACTCCCCATAAAACAATTGGGAAAAGCATAAAAACCCAGTTATCAATAAACATTAATGGAATTGTAGTAGCTACAAGCATAAAACTAGAAATGACCATAACTTTTTTATTATTGTTTGTTTTATGCGCTAATAAAGCCCATAGAGGGGAACTAAATAAGGCACCAATAAGAAAACTCGCTGAAAGATAGGTCATAATTTCTTCTTGTTCACCCATTACAAATGTAACGACGTAATAAATTGATGCTTGAATTGAAATAATTAAAAAGCGATAAAGGGTGTAACTAATAATAAAAATCATAAAATTTTTTTGTTTCAAAGCTGTTTTTAAAGATTTGAAGAATGACGTTTCTTTAGCATAATCTTTATGTTTATCGAGATATCTATCAATAGTTATTTGATCTTCTGTGCATCCTGGTATTGCTAAAGCTAGTACTCCTAGACCTATAGCACTAATTATCACTGCTTGAATGATGAAGGTGAAGGGAAACGCATCATCAACTATTAATGGAGGTATAAGAAAACCAAGAGCAATACCAATAATTCCAATAGGCGTTTGTATTGCTGTAGCGGTTCTACGTTCTTTAACTGATCGAAATTTATCAGGGAACAAAGAAACGTAATTTATGAAAAATATTGAATTAAATGTATCATATAAACATGTAGAGAAAACCAACCATGTGAAAAGTATCCAAGCATCGGACACAGGATCTACATTAATAGGTAAAAATATTAATGTATAACTTAAGATGTAAGGAATGCCCCCAATTATAATCCAAGGAAATCTGCGACCCCACTTTCTAGTAAATCTGAAAGGTCTATTTGTTATAAAACCCAAAAGAGGATCATTGACAGCATTCCATATCGCAAAAATAGCAAAACCTATTCCAACATAAATTGGGTGTAATCCAAGTACACTTTGATAATAAGCGAAAGCCCATGTTGTAAAAGCCATTTCAATAAATTCACTTAAAAATTTAGCAAAACCATAAGAAGCCATATTTTTTTTTGAATGTTGAATTTCAATTTCTTTTTCGACTATAGATATCGACTCCTTTTTTAATTAAAATTGAAGATAGATTAGATGTTTGTATTATTAAATGTTTATAATAGACTTGTTATTCAATGGTGATTATAATATTATTCATCAAGGTGATAATAAAACCTTATAAAGTAAAACCAAAGGATTAAAATTGTAAAAATTTTGAATAATTAAATGAATAAATATTTTAAATATAGATTAATTCTCAATGATTATTATGGGACGCCGAACAAGAATAAGAATGATAAAAATGCCTCCTGATAATCAATACTTTCATGGGATAACAGGAGACAGATCATTTGAGAACCATGTAGTTATAAGTATGGCTGAGTTCGAGGCCCTACGCCTTAAACATTATATCAATTTAAATCAGAAAGATTCTGCTGAAAAAATGGGCGTATCTCAACCTACTTTTTCTAGAATATTAGAGAGTGGTCACCAAAAAGTAACCCAAGCTTTAATGGAGGGAAAGTTTATAAAAGTGTATGGAGGCAATGTTGATATTAAAAAAGGCTTAATCGGATATGGATGCTTGAATTGTAATGAAGAATGGGAAGATGTTACAGCTTCAAAAGATAGTAAAGTAAACTGTCCAAAATGTAATTCAGAGAAAACATACTACTTGGTGAGAGAACCTTTATGAACTTTCTTTTAATTTGTTTCTAAAAAAGAAACGTAATATAATTAAACTGCGATAGTTTTATTCATGCAGAATATTAGGGGATAACACATTTTTAATGCTGGATCATGTTTGAAAAAATCGAAAAACTATGGTATAAAGCAGCCCGAACAATAGTTAAAGCTGGGCAATTGCCTATGGTAGTAAATAATACTCTTATTAATTTACTAAAGATGATTCTTACTGAGGAGGAAGCCAAATTCATCTTGGTTTTCAAAAAACCTTCAATGAATATTAATGAAATAAAGAAGAATATAGACTTAGATGAAATTGTTTTAAATGAAGTATTGACTAGACTAATGAATAAAGGGGTGGTAGTAGGAATCCCAAGTAGGAGGAGTGGATTGATGGTTTACCGCTTATTAGGACCATACCCCGGATTATTCGAAATGCAGTTTATGAGGGGAGAGAATGGAGAAGACAAAAAAATACTTGCTCAACTCTTTGATAAAATTTTTGATGAATTGAGTGAAGGAACACAGAGGAATTATGATCATATCGTTTCACAATTTAAAAAATTTCCTCCAATTACTAGAGTTGTTCCTGTAGAAGCAAAGATTGAAGAGATTCCCGTAGATACCATTTTACCTCATGAGGAAGTATCTAAAATTGTAGAAAAATATAAAGACATTGCAATTGTCCATTGTTATTGCCGTCATGAAAAGGATCTGCTAAATAAATCTTGTGTTGTTACTAAAGAAAGAGAGAATTGCTTTCTATTTGGAAAAAGCGCCCAATTTGCTATTCAACATAATTTTGGTCGTCCAATTTCTCAAGGTGACGCTAAAAGGATAATAAACAGAGCTTCTGATGAAAGTTTGGTGCATAAAGCATTTCATGTACATTTAAAACCAGATTTAGATGAAGAAGCTATTTGTAATTGTTGTAGATGTTGTTGCGGTATTTTTTCATTATATTGGAGGGGTATAATGCCATATCATTGTTTTACAAGCTATTTAACTGAAGTTATTGGAGAGAAATGCATTGGATGTGGCACATGTGAAGAAAAATGTCCCTTGGAAGCCATATCAATATTGGATGGAATTGCTAAGCTAAATAAAAGTCGATGTATTGGATGTGGAGTCTGTGTACAACACTGCCCAAACAATGCAATAATATTAAAAAGGACTGGAAATAGAGAAGTATTTATCCTTCCTCCTAAAATTAAAACTTAATGTTTAAAAATAGAATTAGCTTCTAAAAATTTCAGCATACGATTAATCTAAGAGTAATTTTCCTTTTTCCATGACTCTTCTGGAATTTCCATTGGAGTAGATTATTTCTACTGTTGGTTTATTAATCAAAAAGTCTTGATGATTTGCCGAATTATTTGCTACTATACCTGGATAATCCATGTTATTTCCAAAAGCAACATGTACTGTATTTCCCACTTTTTCTGACTCAAGAAACTGTTCTACTAATCTGGCTTTGGGGTTGAGTCCAAAAGCGAATTCTCCAATATATTTTGCCATCTCGTCAGTAGCTTGTGTGTCTTTAACAATCTTTAAAATTTCATCATCATCACTTTCTATATTCTCAACACGACCATCTTTGATCTTTAGTTTGATTAATTTTTTAATAGGACCGATCCCTCCAATTGCTAAGTCACAAACTAAAATTCCTCTCATGGATGTTTCAATTGGACCTACAAGAACTTCTCCAGTAGGTAAATTCATCCATTTCATTTCCTTCCAATTTAAAAAGGTATCACTAAACCATGTACGACCTCGAACACTTAATTCAAAATCTGAACCTGCTGGTGCCTTCACAATCACTTTATCAACATCTTGTAGTATACTTAATAACATTCGAGCGTTAGTTTGCATTTCATTATACTCCTCTCGTGTAAGTGATAATGCTCCCTCTGTTAACATATCATTTGTTATACCAGGACAGTGACCAAGTCGAGATTGACGTTTTCGAGTTTGTAATTGAATTATCTTAATTCTGAAAGGTGTTTCTTTAGCAGTATCTCTAAAAGTGTTAATGTAAATATCTGGTTTAAAGGATGAGTTAAATATTTCTACCAATTTACTCGGTATTTCTTTTCTGAATACATTTGATTCTGTTTTCAAAACTATCAATCGTGTCCATAAACCTAATTCAATTGCTCCTTCGGCAAATGCTTGACCAACTTCTTTTTTTAGATCATCAGAAATTATAAGTATTGATTCTCCTGGTTTAGCTTCTAAAACATATTCAAGGGCATTTGATGTTGCATTTTTTGGCTCCATTTTTAATAACCTCTTGTAATGTATTAAATAATCTATTCAACTTTAATGAATTTTGTGATATTATTATTTATAAGTTCTAATACCTTTTCAGATAATTCTTCAGGAATATACTTAAAAGAAAAATCTTCCAATGAGGGTAGAATATTTTGAATCGCTAATCTTGTTAAATAGTCTACTTGATCGCATATAGCAATTAATTGAAAATTAGGAGAATGTTCAACCAAAACTGCTCCTTTATCAACATTAAAATAATTTAATTGTTGCTTAAGATTATTTCTCCTTAACTCTTCCCATAAATCACGAAAACCTAATAAATAATATGTATATTCAGGAGTTCCCATCTTTTCATTTTGTAATACCAATTTCCAAGTCGAATCTTGAGTTGCTATACATATTGAATAGACAACACCCTTCTTCTTGGGTTTTAACTCTTCAGCTTTTCTGAATGATAACCTATTAAATAATTTTCGTAAAAATGAACTTGCTGATTTTTCTATTATTCCTTTCTCTAGCTGATCAAGATGCTCAACAATTTGATCTTCTAAATTTTGTAAGTTATGCTCCTGTGCTATTTTTAATGCATTTTTAAAATTTAATTCTGCTTGATCTATTACTTTACTTTCACTCGCAAGTAATCCTTTGAGAATCTCTAATCTGCATAAGTCTAAATAATTCTGTCGTTCGAATGCAATCATTTTAGCGAGATCTAAATGACTATATGCATGATTCAAATCTTCAAGTCTTTCAAAGTGCTGATATAATTTAAAATAACCTTCAGCAAGCCTAATTTCTATGTCACTAGCATCTTCTATTAAATTGTAACTAAACATTATTTCGCGTTCTTTTTTCAAGTAATCAATTAATTCTTGCCAGCTTCCCTGCAGCTTAGTACTAATAGCCTGTAAATCAAAATTGAAAATTTTATTTACTGGAGATTCTAAAAATTCTCTATCATCTATCAAATGATTTCTGACAAATTCTAACAATTCAGGAGAATCTGTTTTACCAGCAATCTTCTTAAGAGTAGAAAGCGTATCGAACTTATAATTTGTAGGCATACTTCTGTCAAAAATCAGTGTTTTACACAATTCTATTGATTCATCATAACGCTCGGCAATGAAAAGAGTTTCAGCTATAATAGCCTGAAGAGACATCTTTAAGAAGTATTCATCCTTAACAATAGGTAATTCCAAAATAGCTCTCTGACGCTCTAGGGCTTGATCATATAACCCTTGTTTTGATTCAACGACAGACATATTTGATGAAATTACTGCTTTTGTTCTCTCATCTCCCATATCTTCGCTCACATCCAAAACAATGTGATAGGTCTGCAAAGTTTTTTCTAACTCCCCACTGGATTGAAGAACTGCCGCATAAAAGTTCCCAACAACATTAATGATTTCACGATTCTCAATTATCTGCCCAAAATTAAAAACTGGCTCTATCAATTTTATTGCTTTATTAATATTTCCTAGAAAATAAAAACCAAATCCGTAATAACCTTGAATTAGCATCCATCCCGTTTTCATTTCAATAGATGTTTCATTACCCCATTTTTTTAGCGAATCATTATATAATTCCTCTAATAAATTATATTCACTTAAACGAAGAAATATTTCAGCTTTTGCAATTGCTCCTTCTAATTGCATCAAAATTGGGTATGAACTAAAATCCAAATTTTTTATAGTCTCAACCAGTTCTGGTTTTGGGGAAAATCTTGCTTGTAAGCGTAGATATATGGGATAACTCCAAGAATTGGAAAGATATTTCTCCTGTAAAAGGATTTTTCCTTTTCCAATTATAAAGCCCCACTTCACGGCTAAAAAATTCAATAATTGGCTAAATGGATTTTCGAGTTTAAATCTTGCTAAATTATAATATAATTCACTAGCAGGCTTATTCAATGGGTCCGCTATTGAAGATAGGATTCTTTTTTCATTATCATTTGCTAAAGTTAAGTAAGACCTAATTTCTATAGGAATTTGGCGTAATAGCAGTTCCCATTTATCGGAAATCTTCTGTTTTAGTTCTTTTTCTTCATAATAATCTTTATGAGCTCGATATTCTCCTTTTTCATCAATAACAACTACATTAATATGGAATAATCCTCTACTAGTCAGATGACTTACGCGTACAGTGAAGAGTTTTCCTATCATTGGATTCCCAGATTCAACTTTATGCAAATATGAACCTTTATCTTGGAGATCAAAACTAATCTTCTCATTACAGAGCTTGCAATTTACTATAGTCATATGATTTTTTCATCTATAAGTTGTTAAACAACAAAGATTATTTCAAATCTATGAACTAGCCTCCCATGTTTGCATCAAGAAGATTTTTTCCAGTGTTGGCAATCTCATCCAATAGTTCATCGATACCTATTCCTTTTGTTGCGCTCGTTTCAATATAAGATTGAAAATATTTAGTTTCTCCCACTATTGATTGAATAAATTCTTTTGACACATTATAATTTAGATCAATTTTATTTCCAACAAGAATTAATCCACTATTTTTATTTGTATATGAATTATTTAAATGCATTAATGTTATCCAATTGTTGAGATTTTCAAAAGATTCGTATCTATCAACTGAGAAAACAAAGATAAATATATCAATTGAGCTTATAACTTGGTTTTGCAAAATATCTAAAGGATGAGCCCCTGGACTCCGTTGCCCTGCCAAATCATAACACTGAATTAATAGATCTTTATAATTCCAAGATTCTATTTCCATAAAGGGAGTTCGTTTTATCTTTTTTGTTTCCATAAAATTTGTAATGGGGGGATCATCAGCACAATCTTGAGTTAATCTAAGAATAGCTTGGACTAATGTAGTTTTTCCTACTGCTCCATCTCCCACTACCGTTATGCGAACTATATTTCGCATCCTTTTTAATTGTTCAATAATTTTATTTAACTGAACCATAAATAAAACAACAATTTTGTGATAATTCTCAAAGCTATTAAGTCTAGACTAGCTCATTGAAATAATATTAATAATATAATTATAACTTTATAACAATTCACTTTTAGTACATTACAGTATCACGAATTTTTTTTCAATTTTATCTTTTAATTACTTTAAATTTTGTAAATAATTATCAACTGCTTCCTTAACGCCATCCTTCCATGAAAAAATAGGATTAAAGTTGTACTTGATTTTTAATTTATCGTTTGGATATTGGCAACCAAACCGACTAAAAAAAATCATTAATAAATAATCCTTATCATTATAATTTCGAAAAACACTCAGTAGGGGTTTATACTGTTCTGTTAAATTAACCCCTAAGTGTTTCACATATTCTTCTACTAATCTCTTCCATGTAATTTGAAAATCAGTACAATTAAATATATCGCAACTTGGGGGGCTTTCAATGATCTTTTTAAGAATAGGGCCAAGATTTTTTATATAAAGTGTGGAATATTTGCGATCCTTCTTACTACAGAAGAAGAAGGTGCCGTTAAGTAATTTAGGGATGATAGCTGGGGAAAGAAAAGTGTCTCCTTTTCCTATAACTGGGGGTAATCTCAATATTGTATAATTTAGACCACTCTGTTCGACATATCTTTCTGCTTTTGCTTTTGATTTCATATAAGGAATTCCAAATATCCCCCAATTCCTTTTTGTTTCCCTTTCTGTTCGGTTCTCGCCCAATAATCTATACCCATAAGCAGATACAGAACTAATAAAAATAAAATGGTTACAACTCCGGTTTAAAGCCCAGTTGCAAATAAGTTTAGTTCCAGTTGCATTTACATCTTTTATTAGTTTCTTCGCAACTGTTTGATCTACAATTCCAATTGTATGTATAATAAATTTAAAATCTCTTTTGGGTAATTTTTCAAATTCTTGTTTTTTACAAAAATCAATTTTGATTTCATTATCATTCGGCTGTCGTAGAAAAACAGTTCCAAAAACTTTATATCCATTTTCTAGAAAGAATTTCTTTAAATATGATCCAATGAAACCATCCGTTCCTGTAATTAAAATAGTTTCAGTCAAGCTTAGTATATTATATTTAGCCTTTTATTTAAAATGGAATAATAAATCTAAAAATTAAATTAAACTTCTCCCTATGACACTCTCATGAGGATTCTTCCCTAACATATTAAGTAAAGTTGGGACGATATCAGTTATTTTACAGTATTCTATTTCTCCATTTGGAATTTCATCAGAACCTGATATTATTAAAGGGACTACAGAACATTTTCTAAGACCTATATCATGTAAGTAATAATTATTACTTGTTCTTCGACCATGCTTTATATTATAAGCGATTCTCCCCTCCGTACTTATAATAATATCAGAACTTCTAGGATTTTTAAAATGTCTAACTAATAGATCAGGATATAATGGAAAATCTAAATGATATGTTGCTTCTAACCATTCATCGATTGTATGATATTTATTGTCCATTAATTTTATTGCACGTTCGTCATGTAAGTATCCGAAGATATCTTTTTCAACATGTTCTTCAACCATGTATTTTGTTTTAAGATTTTTAGAATTACCTTCATATTCGATAAATCCAGTAATGAAACCTTCATTATTCTGTTTTTTTCTCTTTAGAAAAATCCTTCCCTTATCGATCGAATTATCATAATCCCTATAATACATTAATTCAGTTCCTTCAATTCTAAACAATTCTTGGAATAAATTCACCTTTTTTTGACCATAATTCCTAAGAGTCTCTATTTTAGGGTGTCTCCAAATTTTATTTGAGTAGGGATTATTTTCCTTGAAATAAAAAAAGCCTAATCCACCAAATTCCGCTAAATCCATATTACCTTTTGGGTTTTTACGAGGATGAAATTGAGTTAAACAATTTTTTTTAAAAAAAGTATCTAAGCTTCCAATCTTATTTGTTTTGTAATTTCCATGATCAGAAGTAATAGCAATTAAAGTATCATTTAAATAGCCTACCTTATCAAGTTCCTTGATTAAAAAACCAATAACTTTGTCAATGTGTCTCAGGTTTAGCTTATAAAGTAAAGAATCGTAACCAAATACATGCATTAACAAATCAGAGGTCACAAACCATAAAAGTGAGACAATAGGAGGTTCTTTTAATTCGAAAAAATTCTCAGGATTTTCAAAGGTTTTAAGTAATTTCTTAATTATAATTGTATTCGCTCTAACCATCATTTCTTTGATTCTTGGATAATATTTGATGAAAAGATAATATAAAATTAGTTTTGGTTTTCTTTCAGGGAAAAAAAAGTTAGTCCCTCTATTAATAAATTGAGGAATGCTTACTGAGTTTCCTTCATCAATCATTTCAATTAATGTTTTACACCTATCTCCCATATCTTCATTGATATTATAGATTTGAATTCTTTTTTCAGAACCATATGTTCCATACGATCGTAAAATAGGAGGCGAATAGCTTCTGTCCATCCATTCATACATCGGGACGCCATGGCAATATTCGCTTCGATAATCTCCTGTATAAGTACCGGTAATAGTTGATACTTGAGCTGGGAAAGTTATTGCTGGAAAATCAGTTATGCAATTTTTTGAAAATGTACCACCTATCATTAATTTTTTGAAATTTGGAAGGAATCCATTATTTATTAAACTAAAGAAATACTCTGAACTTACATCGTCAATGA
Organism: Candidatus Hermodarchaeota archaeon; assembly: GCA_048885535.1. Lineage (GTDB taxonomy): Archaea > Asgardarchaeota > Lokiarchaeia > Sigyniarchaeales > SOKP01 > SOKP01. Next base: position 183 of record JBHLLO010000003.1, on the reverse strand, counting down.
TACATAGTATTACTCTATTAATTTTGTTCATTTTATTTTTTAATACCGTCTTTAAGTTCTATAAGATTTGATATATTAAGTATATGTTTAAAATAATATTCAAAACAATCGTGGAAAGAGATTTATTTTAGAATGAAAGCCCCCGGGGGGATTTGAACCCCCGACCTTTCGATTACAAGTCGA
>JBHLLO010000002.1:0-95080 GCA_048885535.1 Candidatus Hermodarchaeota archaeon | reverse complement strand
AAGAGCAAAAGCTGGCCTGACTGGATTCTGATCACCAAGGAATCCTGAGGCTAACGCCTGGTCTAGCGATCCTTAACTGGCCTCGTGTGGGCGGTTGAGGTGATAGAAAAATTACCCCGGGGGTAACAGAGTTGTCACGAGTAAGAGTTCCTATCGACCTCGTGGCTTGCTTCCTCGATGTCGGCTCTTCCTATCCTGGGAGCGCACATAACTCCCAAGGGTGGGGCTGTACGCCCATTAAAAGGGAACGTGAGCTGGGTTCAGACCGTCGTGAGACAGGTCGGATTCTATCTGCCAGGTATGTTGGATGACTGAGGGAAAGGGAAAATCAGTACGAGAGGAACATTTTGCCGGCGCCTCTGGTGTACCGGTTGTCTGACAAGGCAATGCCGGGCAGCTACGCGCTAACGGATAAGTGCTGAAAGCATCTAAGCACGAAGCCGATCCCGAAAATAGTCATCCTATCTTATCCCACATCGTGATGAAATATTTTTATGTATTTCTGCTGGTGAAGGTTGAAGGGTCAACCTGTGTAGACCATAGTAAACCTTTATCACATGTAAAGTGTGAGAAAATCTTAGCTGGGATATATAGAATATGGATTAACAAGAGTGGGGCGCGGTGACGCGAACCATGGGGATAAGACGAGCGCACCCGTAAAAGACGGGGTTAGTGAGGTGGGGGTGTACGTAGGGAGCTTCCGGGCGACCTATTCAGCCCGCCACTCTCAACCGCGCGAGTGTGTGGCACTCGAAAGAGGATTCAAGGATTCAGGCTTAGAGTACTTTAGGTTTGTGTGAGTAAGATAATAGGAGGTAGTATGTTCCTGAGTTATTCTTTTTTTATGTTAGCAATATATTATATCTAGAAATACAAATTATGAGATATAAAAACCTTAAAAGTTCAATAATTCCGATATGAAGAAGAATAATTGTTTAACAGGACCAAAATACTGTCCAGATTGTGGGGCTGAACTAGAATCATATAGTAAAAAATGCAGTATTTGCAGTAAAGATTTCAGTAATAAAGGGAAAAAAAAGAGAAATAAATGAACTTACTATAATTATTCAATTCATTCTAATACAGTTGATTCCTTTGATTAAAAAGTATGTTTACTATTCCGTTCTGATTTCTTATCCTTTATCAATATATTTTTTTCTGCTATTAACCAACATAGAACATCATAATTTGGGTTAGAAAAAAATATCTCTGCTGCTTTATGTCTTATAAGATCTTCTTGAGGTCTTCTAAAGTTAAATTGGATAAATAACTGTCTTTCCGCAAGCATCCAACATAAAGTATCGTAGGGGTGATTTTCTTTAGCAAGGAAGTAAGCAGCTATACTGATTTTTTCCTTCAAATCATTTGTTGATTCTCCCATTTTTTTTCAATAAAGTAAATGAAATTAAAAGATAAAAAGTTTAACTACCCCAAATGAAGAATTAGAAATCCCATCTAAAAAAAAAAATTAATAAGTATATTAGCCAAATGATAATTAATTAATGTAAAAGTGTGAATTTAAATGCCGAAATTAGAAAGGATTATTGAATTAAAAGCACCTCTTAAGATCGTTTACGAAATTTTAAATGATTATATGAGTTTACCAGTTTGGAATATTGTAGTGAATGAAATAAAACAACTCGAACCGAAGAAATATTTTTTAAAGACAAATGTGGGAGATATTATAAATATAGAGATAGAAAATATTCCAGAACAGAGGATGACCTCTATTCAAGAAGGTAGTCCAATGGAAAAAATAGGATATATATTTAAACCTAAAGGATCTACTACAGAGGTCACAATTTGGTCTGAATTTGAGCTTGAGAACCAAAAAAGTATTCTTGAAATGGCTGCAGATTTATTTTTAAAGAGTTTGAAGGTTTATGTCGAATTTATTATGGCTGGTGGAAATTCTAAAGAATATAAAAAATCCTTTGAGAAAATTAAGAATGCATAATAGTTGGTCAAAAATCACCATTAAATTATTTTTTTCCTACAATTTCTATATCTAAAAATTTAAAAATTCAAAATTTACTATTAAAACAAAATAAAATTTTAATAGAAGCTCTTTTAGATATTAATCTTCTTTTTATAGGATTTAGTAATGCCATTCTTTATATTAGATGGAATAGGATTTAATTGTAGCCATATTAAAGAAGCTTGCCCTAAAAATGTTAGTTCATGTTATCAATGTATAAAAAATCGATTATGCGAGATGGGATTTGAAATTGACTCAGAATTTAGGATTTTTGAAATTGAATCTAATGAAAAACATATAAAAGCAGAAAGAGAGCGGATATGGCAGAAATTTTTAGATGTTTTGAATATAAAACATATTATTATTATGGATAAGGATTCTGGTTTACCTATTTTAAATTATGCCGTCTCAGGAGTAGATATAGATGCAGGATTACTAAGTGGATTTATTCAGGCAAATATCACTTTTTCTGAATCAGAGGAAGTATCACCAAACAACTTAAATTCGGTTGAAGAACATCCTTTTTATGAATTTCAGTATAAGAACTTTAACATCTTATTAAGAAATGGGCAATATAGTAGAATCTGTCTGATTCTTGATAATACAGCCTCAAACAGTATGAGAAATCAAGTTATTAAATTTTTATATGAATTTGAGAAAAATTTTAAAGATCCTTTAGTTGCATTTAAGGAGACTGGAGCTATTGACTTAGAGGAAATGAATGATTATATTGTCAGAACATTTAATGCAAATCTAGTCTTTCCAATGAATTTGGCTCAATCTATTCCCCCTTATGAAATTGAAAAGATTAGTAGAAGTCCCATTCAAAAAGCAATCTTTAATTTAGCGAATGAATTGCTTCTTTCAAAGCAAATTTTCTTTATTAATAAATTAATTGATAAAGTAAAAAGAATAGTAAATATAGAAGCTGATATAATTCTTTACGAAATAAATAGACTTTTAGAACGAAACATAATAGTTCCAATTAAACTTGAAGCTGTTATTGATAAAATTGAAACACATATAAAAGCAAATCACAGAAAGGAAAATGCAATTAAACCGATTTCTTCATTAATCAATATAGAGAGTGATTTTGAGCAATTAAAAGATGAAATAGATTTTAAAGATGAATTCTCTGTAAAAAAATTACTAAAAGAGGTTATAAGAAAAGCAAAAATTGCTGAAAAAGATCGTGCCTACCAAGTTGCTCACAAAGGATACAGCAAAGCCCTTTATATTGCTAAAGAACTTAAATTAAAGGATGAAATAAATAGGATTACTCATCTTTTATTTCAACTTGATAATACTACTAAGAAAGTAGAATTAGATTTTGCATTAGAAATGGCTGAAAATTATGAAAAAACTAAGGATTTTATTAATAGTATTCACTATTATCAAAAAGTAATAAAAATTCTTGAAAGTTTTGTTATTTATAACATTGCAGATGCAGATTCTCAATTAAAAAAGCTTAGAAAAAAGATAATAAAATTAAGAGAGGAACTTTAGCTTGGAATTAGAAAAAACCAGTTTAATATTATAAACTATAAAAATCTATTCTGCGGTCCTTAAATAAATCATTATATTCATTCATCTTTTTATTTCTTGCACTTTTTACCTCAATATCAACAAAGTCTACAAAAGATATATCATGTGGTGCACTTGAAAGAATTTTTCCTTCAAATGAAGTAATCTGGCTTTCTCCTGTAAATTTAAAACTATCAACTCCTCTTATTTCTTGACCTATACGATTGGATGTAATAGCATAAACTCTATTCTCTAAACATCGGATAATCATTGCTTTTTGGCAATATGGAAGCACTAAATTTGCAGGATGGGCTATTATCTCTGCCCCAAGAAGGGAAAGTGTTCGCATTGTTTCTGGAAAAATCCAATCAAAGCAAATCATCATACCAATTTTTGTACCTTCTATTTCAAAAACGCGTAAAGGTAGATTTCCAGAGGAACACCATAATTTTTCCTTGTAATAAAGATGTATTTTCCGATAAATTCCATTAACTTCATTTCCAGAAACCATTACTGCAGAATTAAAAATTTGATTTTCATGTTTTTCTAAAAAGCCAGCAACTATTATAGATTCTGTCTTTTTAGAGAGGTTTTTTAAAAAATCTGTAGTTTCCCCATTTTTATCCTCTGCTAACTCATGAACTTCCCTTTTAGAAGTGAAGGTATAGCCAGTAGCAAAGAGCTCAGGGAAGACGATTAAATTTGCTTTCTTATGCCCTAATAGATCTTCAACTTGCTCAAAATTTTTATTCTTCTCTCCAAAAATTGGAGAGTTTTGAACATAACCAACTTTCATAAATTATTTCATATACCTTTCAAAATTAATATTGTTATTAAAATTAGGAATTTCTTGTTATTATTAAATTAAAATAAAGTTATAATGTTAGGATCTTATTTTAAATTAGAAAAAATTTAAAACGCAGACGTTATATAATTTTGACAAAATGCTTTTTTTGTAAAGCCATTATTAAAGGAATCCCCTATAGATGTAGAAATTGTGGTCTTGTATTTTGTAATAATCACAGAATACCGGAAAATCATTCCTGTTCGTTTGATCTAACCATTAAATCTCAGGAAATATTTTATGAAGATGCCTTAGATTTTATAGACCAAAAATTAACAGTAGCTAAAATTTATGATTATGTGTTGAAAAAAGAATTAAATAAATCAGAAGCACTAAAGATGCTTAACTTTTTCATTGAATCTAGTACTAGTGTTGATGATCGTATACATAGCTTAACTGCTTTTGAACTTCTTAACCTTTGTAGTGAAAAAGCATATAATATACTCGAAAATTGTTTAATTTCTGATGATAATCTTGAAGTGAGAAAAACTGCGGCAAAAGTTCTATCAAAACTTTTTCCAGAAAAAAGTAAAAGTTTATTAAATTATGCTATTAGTCAAAATTTGATTTAAAACAGAAATTATCTATAGATTTAATACAGATATGGCCCTTAAAAATCTGTTCCAAAAAGCAGGATTGGATTCTTTTTGGCTTGACATCAAAGCTTATGATGAGAATTTGTATAAGAAATTGTGTGGTACTCAAAATAAAACTGTACTTAGTAGCCCAAAAGAAATTTTAAAAAGGGAATTTCTCCTAGAAGTTCTAACTGTATATATCCCTGATTTAATTGAAGTGGACTAATTTGAAAAATTGCTCAAATAATTGTTGAATTAGATGAAAATATACCATTTCACATTCTGGCTTTATTTCCACAATACGAATTAATCAACTATCATCCTCCTAAACTATCAGAAATTGTGGAAACTTTTAAAGGGCTTAAAAGCATTGGTTTAAAGAATGTGAAGATCGGAAATATTGATGTCTTCACTAAAACTGAAGAGGAAAGAAGGAATCTTATTAAAGTTGTTGGAACTGAATCAATTTAATTCCAATTTTTAGTTATATAAAGTAAGTAATTGTACTCCCTATTCTAAATCTCTTGATATTTCCATTGCTAGCCTTAGGAATTCACCATAAGCCATAGCATCTTGAAGATTTCCTTCTATAGTAATATCTCCCGCCATATAAGCACTTGCGGAATCAATATCTCCTTGCATCATCCCACCCATGATTTCTTGTTTACAGGATAAGGTATATGAAGAATTATTTATTTCGCCTTTCCCATAATCGAAATTTCCCCCACCTAACTTAACCCAACATTTAAATTCTGGATCACTAATTATAATTTGAGCAGAAAATTCATTAATATCTTCTAACTCCTCTTTCAATTCTTCATTCTCGAAAGATAGTTGCTTTACAAATTCATAAATTTTGAGTAAGTTTTCTGGTTTTTCACCTACCTTCCTTTTATCATACATTTCTTTAATTTCAATTGCTAAATTTTTATCAACCATCTATTAAATTACCTTATTTTATACTTTTGTCGCTTTTATTCTTGCTAATATTGATTTCTCTTACTTCTATAAAAAACTATGCAAATTTGTTCCCTTTAAAAATCATAAATATTTTACTCTCCTAATTTTATAATGTTATAAAAATATGTTAAAGGTAAAATTCTCAATCAACCATATTATGACAGTTGAACTATTAAATTTAGATGATAAAAGTCCCAACTTAATACAAAACTTATGGATAATTGAAAGAACTTCTGGGATTTGCATTTTTGAGAAGAACTTTGAAGAAAATAGAAAGATACAGTTCCCTAATAATTTAATATGTGGCTTCTTATCTGCAATTTCCATGCTAGCATTAGAAGTGTTTGCAGAAAATATTAATTATATTAAATTTTCAAATAGTAAATTATACTTTAAAAAAACAAGCAATTTTTTATTCATATTCAGATTTCAAAATCAACATCCTTATAGCTCTCAGAAAATCATGAATCTAATAAAGGATATTTCAAAAATGTTTGCTGATATGTATGATAATACCGTTCAACATTGGAATAGGGATGTTCGCCAATTTAAAACTTTTTCTAGACATTTAGAAAAATTACTTTAAGATTCAAATTAAAAATATCTTTTGTACTAATATTACACACTCTATCTTCTAATCGAACTTTTTATATCCAAAATTACATAGATTACATTAAGATGAAAAAAACGGTTAAAATTGTAGTGTCTGGAGATGGAGGTGTTGGGAAAACTTCCTTTTTAAATAGATTAGTCTATGACTTCTTTAATGATAGTAATGAGTTGACTAGAGGTGTCGACTTTTATTCAAAGATAATGCATGTTAATGGAACAGAATTTAATTTTATATTATGGGATCTCGCAGGTCAATCACAATTTAAGGAAATCCTAGATGATTTTGTAGAAGGCTCCATCGCTGCATTTGTCCTTTTTGATCTTACAAGAATTAATACAATCGAGGGAGTTTACAGTTGGACAAATAAATTAAAAGAATTAGGAAATATCCCTATTATAATTTTAGGTACTAAATATGACCTAATTGATGCTGAAACCTGTTCTTCATTAGATGAATATATGTCAAATTTTATGCTTTTTAATAAAAATATAATTGAATATTTGAAGATTTCATCTAAAACAGGATTTAATATAAATCAAGCATTTAAATTGTTAATTATGAAGTTAAATCAATAGTTTCACTTAACTGACATCTTTAAAAATCCACCATTTGGATGAAAAAAGAGAAAATATTCTTTGATTTTTTTTAGACTTTAACAATCCATCCATATTCATCTTCAATATCTAATCTCTGTATACTAATCAATAATTCATACAGCTTTCTTGTAATTTCGCCTGGTTTTCCTTCACTAAAAATCCTTTTTTTGTCTTCTATAACTACAGACTTTATTGGAGTAATAACTGCCGCCGTTCCCGTACAAAAAGCTTCGGAACAGGAATCTTCGAACAGTTCTTTATACGAAATATCTCTCTCTTCAGTTTTCAATCCTAATTTTCTGTTAGTTAGCTCTAGAATCGATCTTCTTATAATCCCTGGTAATATTGTTCCACTTAAGCTAGGGGTTATTAACGTCCCATTGATTACAGTAAAGAAATTTGCTGTACCAACTTCATCAATATATTCTGTATGGACCGCATCAAGGAAAATCACTTGTGCATAACCTTTTTCTTTAGTTTCTTTTGCTGGTAACATGGATCCTGCATAATTACAACAGGTTTTAGCAGCACCTGTCCCTCCAGGAGCCGCCCTAGTGTATTTTTTAGTAATTTCTAAATCAATACCTTGGAATCCCTCAGGGAAATATGGTCCAACAGGTGTGACAAAAATAATGAGTTTATATTCTTTTGCAGGTTTTACTCCGACTATTGGACCATTTCCGATCATTAAGGGACGAATATATAAGGCTCCTCCACTATTATAAGGAGGTATATATTCTTCATTTGCTTTTACTACTTCTTTGATATTTTTAATGAAATCATCAGGATTATAATTTGGCATTAGCATTCTATCAGCACTCTTATTGAATCTTATGGCATTTAATCCGGGTCTAAACAGAACTATCTCTCCACTTTTTGTTCTTAAAGCTTTCATTCCTTCGAAAATTCCTTGCCCGTAATTTAATATGCAAGCTGCTGGTGAGATTTCAAAATTACCAAAAGGAACTAGTTTTCCTGTATCCCATTTACCATCCTTATAATCTGATACAAACATCGTTTTAGTTGGTATAAAATCAAAGCCTAATGAATCATAATCAATAAATTTAGGGTCCATAAACATCACATTGTTATATATCAGAGTTATTTAATGTATACTGCATTAAAAAATGTTATTGAGATCTAAGAATTTGAGAAAACTATAATTTACAACGATTCATACACAAATATATGGACTAGAGTAAAAAGTTAAATCCCTCCCTTCTTTTTACTTTGGGGAAGTCCTATCTTAGAAATTTGAATGTTTTCGCCAGAGTCGCTTAGATTGGTTGAGCGACAGCCTGCAGAGTTGTTAACGGGAGTTCAAATCTCCCCTCTGGCTCTCGATTACAATAATGATGAATATAAAAAATTAATTTAAAATGTGTTTTTTTCAAAAAATTTATCAAAATGTCCTAGTTATTTGAACATATGTCATTACAGAAAGTCACAGCAAAAAAATTAATTGAAAAGAAGAAGAACGGGGAAAAGATTGTAACAATAACTTCTTATGATTATTCTTTTGCAAAAATTGTAGATGAATCCGGTATAGACTTAGTACTTGTTGGAGATTCACTCGCAATGGTAGTACTGGGTTATAAAAATACGCTTTCAGTAACTATGGATGAGATGATTCACCATACAAAAGCAGTGAGTAAGGCAGTCAAAAATGCTCTAATTGTTGGGGACATGCCTTTCTTATCCTATAAAGTGAATAAAACTGAAGCAGTAAAAAACGCTGGAAGATTTATACAAGAGGGCGGCGCTGAGGCTGTTAAAGTGGAAGGAGGTACTGAAATATGTCCAACAATAAAAAGAATGATTGATGCCGATATTCAAGTCATGGGACATATCGGTTTGACTCCCCAAGCAATATATCAATTTGGGGGATTTTTAGTTCAAGGAAAAACTGTAGATGCCGCAAAAAAGTTGATTTTAGATGCTGTAAACTTAGAAAAAACAGGGGTCTTTTCTATAGTGTTGGAGAGTATACCATGGCAAATAGCAAAATTAATAACTAGCCAATTAAAAATCCCAACTATAGGTATTGGAGCGGGAAGTTATTGTGATGGTCAAATACTAGTAATTCACGATATGTTGGGCATTTTTACTGAAATTAAACCAAAATTTCTTAAATATTTTGGAGATATTGGAAAATCTATTAGAAATGCATTAGAACTCTATAAGAAAGAAGTGAACCAAAACATTTATCCTGATTTAGTACACTCTTATGAGTTTCCAAGTGATGATCTTAATGAAATTACTCAATGGCTCAATAATGTAGACTTTGATAAGGAATTATAAAAATTAATGAAATCTTTAAATTAATTCATAAAAAACGATAATCATCTTAGTGTTTAGAAAGGCTTTCATTTAACATACACCAAAATATTTGAATTTAAAAATCCTTCTTGACTTTTCAAACTTCTAATTTAACTATATCATTTCAAGAACTTAAAAATTTAATGTTTAGAAAATTAAGCAAAAATATAATTAAGAAAATTTATATTAATTAATATAATAGTAAAGAACTTGAATAATTGATAAAAATTTATATAAACTTTAATAATGGTAGACTTGAATGGCAGAAGAATATGATTTTCTTTTTAAATCAATTGTTGTAGGAGATGGAGGTGTAGGTAAGACAGCATTAACTCTTAGATTTTCAAAAGGATTTTACACTGAAGATTATAAGATGACAATCGGGGTAGATTTTCATGTTAAGACAATTTCTATTGAAACGGCTGAAGGTTTAATTAAATGTAAATTGCAATTATGGGATACCGGAGGTCAGGAAAGATTTAGTTCAATCAGACCCATGTATTATCGAGGTTCTTTAGGAGCAGTTTTAGTGTTTGATCTTACAAATTATTCTAGTTTTGAGCATCTTCCTCAGTGGATAGAAGAAGTTCGGGCTAATATTAAAGCTGAAATACCTCTTTTACTCGTAGGCAATAAAAGCGATTTAATGGATCAAAGGGCTGTGTCCCTTAGAGAGGTGAATAACTTTACTAGAGATTTTAACCTATATTACATGGAAACCTCAGCTAAGACCGGTGATGGTGTAGGAGATTGTTTTTATATCTTAGCATGTCTTATGATTGGATCTGGAGTCCCTGAACAGTTAATTAATAATGAAACTGTTTTTGGTCCAGGAAATATCCCCTTAAAAGAAGCGGTGCCTATACCCGCTAGAAGAACTGTCGAACCAGAACCTCAGATTGATTATAGTGCTCCTCCTGTTCCTGAACCTGTACCTACTATTAAGCGGCAACCAGAGACAGATTATGCGGCTCCTCCTGTTCCTGAGCCTGTACCTGCTATTAAGCGGCAACCAGAGACAGATTATGCTGCTCCTCCTGTTCCTAAGCCTTCTAGTATGAAATCAATAACGAGCCCTACTAAAGACGAAATTGTGCCTAAAATAAATTTACCTGAGCAAAATGAAATTGAATTTAAAACTCCTGAAGAAATTTTATCTGAGAAATCAGAGATAACGAAACAAGAATTTCAGTTTGATAAAGTAATTGAAACAACTGAAACTGAAACTTATAAACCAAGAAATATCCCTTTCTCCCCTTTCACAGCTGAGCCTACCAAACCTCCAGAAGGATTTCCATCTATTGAAAAAACAAAAACTCAAAAGGAAGAAATCCCCTCTAAAACCCCTTTCCAAGTGATAAAAAGAGAAGAACCGACTAAACCTAAACCAGCCTCAATGACATTTAGACCTCCAAGTCAGGAGCTTCAAACAAAAGAAGAAACGACCTCCCTACCGATAGAATCAAGTAGTCAATCTCTCGTAGACTATATGCCTCAAACAATTTTATCGAAAAAAGAAAAGAAGAAGTTAGAGAAGGAAAAGAAAAAAAAAGAAAAAAAGAAGAAAGAGAAAAAAGAGTATCTAGAAATATCAGGTTCTACTTCATTATTTCAAACATTGACTCAACGGACTAGTGAAACAACAGATGAGAAAGGAACTCTTAATCTACCTTTTGTTGCTACAAAGAAAATTGAATCAGAAGAAACTTCAAAATTAAGGATAATACCAAATATTGCTGACACTGAAACTCAAACAAGCGGCTTTATGCCAATAAGTCCTCCATCTGGCGAAAAACAAAAGGTTTCCTCAAAATCGCAAGAATTATTGGTTTGTAGACAATGCGGGGCTGTTTTATCTTCTGATTATGCATTTTGCAATAAATGTGGAAGTAAACTATAAATTTATGTTTTAATTTAACGATTTACTTGAAATAGACTTATTTAAATAGGCTTTCCACAAATTGGACAAGTACTCCACATTTTTTTAATTTTTGAATTACAACTGGAGCATATTTTTAATTCCGGATCGATTTGAGTTTGAGGTTTTCCAAATATTGTTAAACTATCTTTAATGTTATAATCCATAGGTTTTATAGGAGGCTGAATAAATGAAAGATTGGAATTCTTCTTTATTGTCTCTTTACTCAAATTTTCGGCAGGTTTAACAATTTTTAAATCATTAGATACATCAGTAATTTCTAACGATTCGACTCTATTCTCACCAATTACGGCATACTCTTTAGCCTCTTTACCAGATTGAGAAATCTGTTCCTCCAGAATCCTAGTATCTTGATTTTGTTTTTCTAAGGTTGCACCAACATTATAAAGATAATATTTTCCTTCATTATTCTCAATCACTTTTTCCCCATTTACAAAGATTACTTCGATATAATAAATTACTAGCGAACCGATCGGAACTTCTGTTATTTCGGCTATAAAATAATCTAGTTTATTCTCCATTTTCATTTGGTACCATGATTTGCCATTATCGGCACTAAAAATCAGTTTGACTAGCTCTAATTTATTATCAAAATCCTCTTCAGTTATTTTTACAACTATCTTAATAGTTTTCTTTTTTAGCTCGCCTGTTTCTTCTATTCCTTCGGCTTCTGTCTCATCCCATGCTACTCCACATTTCGGACAATTAGTAAACCAATTAGGATACTCAAGTTTGCACTTAGAACATGTTTTCGTAAAATAACGAGTTGTTTTTATTCCGAAAGTTTTTTTTTTATTCTTAGCCATTCTCTATTTCAATTTTAATGAGAATTTAACCCTAATAATTAATTTAATTACTTTTTAGCTTATAAATATATTTCAATACAATAGTATTAAAATTCTTATTTTATAATTATTATTATAATTAAAATTAAAAGAGAAAGAGATTGTGAAACATAAAATTACTTCTGAAGAAGTAAAAGCTATACTAGCTGCTATTGATAGCTTAATTGATATTAAAATTTTAATCAGAAAAATTGCTCCAAATTATGACTTAGATGATAAACTTAATAAAAAATTTTTAAATCTATTAAAAATGCTGAATTTAGAGCTTCAACCCCTTTTTCATAAATATTTGTTAAATTCTTTTGAAATAGAGAAAGATAAAATTTTATCAAAAAGTGACGTAACTGACTTGATTAAAAAGGAAAATATAATTATAATTTCAGCAAGTTATTTAAAAAAGAAATTAAAAAATTTTGGAGTAGATCCCCGGAATTTAATTGTGACTGGTGGACCTTTATTTGTTGAAAATTACAAGAAGTTAAATCCCACATTGTCTGATGAAGCTTTATCAAATATTAAAAAAAGAAGTGAACATCTATTAAATCTAATTGAAAAATTTGCAAAGACAGAAAATAAAATAATCTTCTTATACGAAAAAGACAATCTGACTGATCTAATTATCTTGGAAGAGTTAGATTTATTGGAAAAGAAAATAAATAGAAAAATTGAAATATATAAAATGAAGTCTTAAACGTATTTTAAGATTCGATCAGAAGTTCAGACTATTTTTAACCTTTTTACTATTATTTCCAAATCGCTTACAAATTGAGATAAATGTTCTCTATCTACATGAGGCATAATAACAATTCTAATAAGATTAAAATCTTCGAACTTACCTAACATCCAATTTCTCTTACGTAACTCCATGTCTATTTCACATATACTTTTGCCATTTTCAGTAGTTATTCCTACTATATTCATAACTGGTTTTACTGCTAACTTTAAACCTTCAATCTCGGTTATTTTTTTAGATAAAAACTCAGTATTATCCATACAACTCTTGATAACTTCTTTAAAACCATTTATACCGAGAAGTCTTAATATTCCCCAAAATGCTATTATTGGCCCTCCAGGTCTAGTACCAACCATGTGGAAATGCTTAAAGTTTCCTCCCGCTAAATAAGGAATTTGAAATCCTGTTTTTTGCAATATTGAAGCATCTCTTATAAAAAAACCTCCAGAAGGAATTACACCTAATCCCATTTTATGTGGATCTGCTGTAATAGAATCAACAGCCTTAACAGTAAAATCCCAGTCGGGGGTTATATAATTTAATCTTTTTAGAAACGGAAGTACAAACCCACCAAAAGCAGCATCAACATGAAAAAAGATATTCCTCTTTTCTATAAATTCACCTATTTCTTTAATGGGGTCAACCAAACCTAAGGATGTCGTGCCAGCAATTCCAACCACTCCACATGTTTTTTTATTAATTAAGGTCTTATAGTGATCTAGATCAAGACTGAAATCTTTTTTGAGTCTTGCTTTTTTTAGTTTAATATCTAATAAGTCTGCTGCTTTATCAAATGATATATGAGCTGAGATTGGAACTACAAACTCGGGATGTTTAATATCAGGTCTTAATTTCTTAGCAATTCTCATAGCAATCAAATTAGCCTCAGATCCCCCTGTTGTAAAAGTACCAATGATATTTTTACCCCCAAAAAGATTTCCAATTTCTTCCACAATCTCTTCTTCCAATTTAGCGCATCCTAGAAATAGTCCGGGGTCTCCTAAATTCTTAGATACGTATTTATTATACAGTTCCTTACCAAAGTCCAGAGGTTCTGTATTCATTGAACCTAAAATTAATCCAGATTGATAAGTAAAATCTCTTTCTAATTTTTTCTCAAGCAATTTAATTATTTCTTGTTTTTCAAGTCCTTCTTCTTGCATCTTCTATTGTATAATCATTTCAATTTTTTTAGTTCAAATTTAAATACTTAACAAATGAAAATACTTACTCAATTATAAACTTGCAAAAAACATTAAAAATTAAAGAAATCTTTTTGAATCTCTTTCTAAATACTTAGTTAAAACCTTTTTAAATTCGCTATTCAAATCAATTTTATAGTAATTGGCGAGACAAATTAAAGAAAAAAGTAGGTCACCAAGCTCTTCTCCAAGTTTTGATTGCTCAATTATATTCTTTTTTGGTTTAAACCCTTCGTTACAATTAATTTCTCTAGCTAATTCGCCTAATTCTTCCATAATTGCTGCTAACATAGCTAATGGAGACCAATATCCACCATGACTAGTGATCCACTCATCAACCTTTTGCTGAATTTCCTCAAGACAATTAAAAGATAGCATAAATAAGTTATTTTTTATAACTATTTAAAAATAGGAGAAATCTAATATTCACGTATGCAAAATAATAATCATTAATTGAATAAATTATACCTTTTTCTTGATTCCCATTCTGCTCTTTTCCCTGGATTATACCTATTAACATCGCTATAATACCCAGTAATTCTTGAATAAACTTTTACATCTAGAGAACTACATTTTGGACAAGTAAATTGCCCCCCTCGATACATCTTTCTACAATGAGGGCAGAAGGTAAAGTCAATAGTATAAGCAAAATACGCTGTGTTAGTATTTAAACAAATTCTTTTTGTTAATTCCCATAACCCTTGGACATCAGGTTTTTGTTCCCCAAGCCAAATATGTGTAATCACACCTCCATTCACAATCGGATGAAAATCTCCCTGTAACTGAATCCGCTTTGACAAAGGAATATTTATATCATAACGAATGTGACTTGAATTGGTATAATAAGCTGAATTACCTGAAGATTGAACTATAGCCTTTTTAGGAAAATGTTTCAAATCCAAAATTGCTAAACGTCTAGCAGTGTGCTCACTAGGTTGTTCCCACAATGAATAAGAATATCCATCCCGATCTGTCATTGTATTACATTTTGCCACCATATAATTCAGAATTTTCTTGCCTAAATTATATGCATTTTCGCTTTCATGCAATTCCTCATTAATTAAACTTTTCACAGCTTCATTTAGCCCTGTAAACCCAATAGATACATTCTGATCATGTAAATTAAAAATTGATTTTCCATTGATTTTACCACTACATAAGGGTAAATGGCCTGATTTTAATCTTTTTTCCATTAATTTCCATTTTTTTATTAAAATTCTTGCACATAATTCCATCTTTTTATCCAATATCTTAAAGTACTCATCTTCATTATTTGATAAGTATGAATAACGAGGTAAATTAAGACTAACACTCTGTAGAGATCCAATAGTAACGTAATTTTCCCAAACGTTAAAATTATCTCTCTCTTCAGGATCTGAAATACATTTACTGATTATTTCATTACCACTTAAAAATTTCCTGCAACACTGGCTATGTATTTCATCGGGCATCCAATCTGGACACATATTTAAGAAATAAGGAGTTCCCATTTTTGAAGTTTCTTCCATAACTTTCAGATATGAAGGTTCAAACTCTTTTATCCACTCTCTTTTTAACTTTATTTCATGTTTTGGAAATGCAAACAATTTTCCATTATAATCTCCTTGGATATAAACATCAGTTAGGGCATCAAATAGCTTTAAGCATTCATCTTTGTAATCTCCATATTTACCCACAGCCTTACCATGCGGACCTATGGCAGGAATATTAAATAAACCATCAGGAATAGTTGGAGTGCAAGAAATTGAAGTAAATGGAACTTGGCCACCTCTTGCTGCAAAAATTTGATTTGTTTCAAAAATAAGACATTGCATTGATTGTTCAATTTCTCTATCTGAAATCCCTCGAGCATATGGTGCTAGAAATGTAGTTATATAATCATAACCTTGACCTCCACTGAATTCACCTTGAATAATACCTAGCCACTTTGCCAGATGAGTAACTGCTACTCTTAGACTTCCAGCTGGTCCTGATCTACTACAATGCGCCCAACTATCTACAGGTGGCAATCCATGCTCAAGAATCATCCGAGGATCCCATTCTTGACAAAATGGTCTTAAATCAAAATATCTAAGCATATGAACATGAATATCACCATATAAATGTGCATGAGCTTCTTCAGAATCCAAAATTCTTAGCAAAGCATATTCGTCAGATATTCTATTTGCTGCCCAATGATGAATACTTTCTGGGTTCATATCTTGATTAGCATTTTCGTTAATACCATTCTCTAAAATAGCCTCATAATCCATTAAAGGCATACCTATTCTAGTATATAATTTGCGTTCTTCTTCATAATGTTGTTCTGATAAGATTGAACATACAATCTCACGAATATGTGGTCCAGAAAGAAATTTTATACCCGAAGAAATAATACGCCGTACAACTAATTCTGTTATTTTATCAGCAAAATTTTTGTCTAACCCAGTTTCTTTTATCAAACTCTGTTCAATTTTAACTGGATCAAAAGGAACTACATCACCTTCGGTTCTAAACACTCTAGGCAACAAATTTTTTAAAATTCCACTATTTAATTTCCGAGAATTATTTCCATTAATAATTTGAGAGTTTGGTATCAAAGCCATAACAACCTAACACATTTTTTAATATTCTTATATCTTAAGCAGGTATATTATACTATTAATAATTAAATAATTTTGTCGGTAAGGAGACTTGGGACAAAAAATTTATTAAAAAATTATTAACGTTAATATTTTACCTCTTCTGATATAAAAATTTATTTATCTTTCGAATTTAAATTTACTTTATTAATCTAATATTTCGATTTTTATGTTCAGTACATCTTAATCACGACAGGTTATTTTCCCTTTCTGTCTATGTAATTCAAAACAGTCAAGAATTCATAAATTGTAGTAAATATAAAAAAATGTCGTCTTCATTGATTTTTTAATTTCTTATAGAATTTTAAATGTAAATAATCATGTGTATATTTAAATAAAAAAATTTAATAAAATGGTTAAATAGGAAATATAAAATGAAAAATAAGATAGTTAACGGGGAGGCTATAGATTTTATAGAAGCATTAAATGGAATTTATAGAAAAACTCTTGCTTACAATGATAACTTAATGTTGTGTTACTTTATGCTTCATAAGGGATCAGAAGTACCTGTTCATTCTCATAAAGAACATCAAGTAGGATATGTTTTGAAAGGAAAATTAAAATTTATCACTGACAACGGCAGCTTCATTGTTAAAGAGGGGGATAGTTATGTATTCGACTCTTTTGAAAACCATGGAGCCATTATCTTAGAAGATTCGAATGTAATTGATGTTTTCAATCCACCAAGAGAAGATTATAAATAATTATAGTATAATTCGTGCATAAAAAGTATGCAAAATTGTAGGTTAGGTTGAAAACTTAATAAAAAACTTAATCTACCATTGATAAACTGAGATTGCAAAAATTGCAATCATACTGAATAAAAACTCAGCGATTAACCAATCAATATAGAATTTTTTCTTCTGTTCTCTATTTTCTTTAACTTTTGAGGCTAAACCAAAACTAAATGCAGAGTTAATTCCCAAGAAAATTGTAACTGTAAGTGTTGAGGCGCCTAATGATAATATATCTAGGTCTAGGATTATATCTAGGGCAAACCAACCTCCTAAAAATGCAATTAGAGAAAGTAAAAACATCCATCCCGAAAATCGAATGATTTTTTCAAATATTATATCTTGTTTTAGCGAATTCTCTATAGTTTCCTTTGCTTTTTTCTTAATTTTTGACATTATTTATTACCTTCTTTAGATTATATGACTAAAATTATTGATAATTATTATTTTTTTTTAAATTAAGGTCTATTTTTAAGCTGCAAAATTGCTTTTGCGATATCTCCATCACATGAAATTAAAACAGCTTTAGCTTCTTCCTTATCTACATTTGCTTGGGCTGCAACAAGCATAATATCATTTTCTGTTATTATTGGCTTAGTTTCAATTTCTTCAGAGGATTCAAGAATCTCTACTTCTTCTTTTGCCTCAACTAATAATTCCTCTGGAGAGAATTCTTTTGCATCTCCTATTACCTGATAAATTTGTTGACCCATTTGTGTCATAAGGATCACTTCAGGCTGTTCTATTACGAGAGTTTTTTCCGGACCTTCAATAATCACTCTATTTGCTTCAATCTGATCCATATCAATCCCTTGTTGTTGCATCCTTCGACGCATTTGTCTTGACCCCATTTGAGAACCTTCTCTTTTCTTAACTGCTTGAGGTCTCTTTGGTTTACCCTTTTCTTTTTTTTGCATTTCTTTAGGCAATTTGACCATTTAATCCTCAGTTTTTACTATTTTTTTGTTTTATATGTATTTAAATTTTAGATTTATTTAATCCTTTTCTAACATTTACAGCGATTCCTCTCTTAAAACTTTTCACATAAGGAGTAGGGAACATTAATTTACCGATTGCTAATAATTCATCATCTTGATTAACAACAATTACCTCATCTAAAGCTCTCAAATCAGCATCAATATCAATTACATGCTTACAAAATACATTTCTACCCTTTTTTATAAATTCTGATATTTCATTTAAGACTATAACTCGCAATTTTGGCGTTGAAATATTAGAGATAATTCTTTTAGCTGCAAATAACGTTAAAGTAAAGAACCCATTATCAGGTCGAAAATTTAACATTAAATTGTTGTCATAATAGACATGTCTAATTGTCCCCGTGTTTTTGGAAAAAGAAACATGCACTTTTTCACTATTATCAAATAAAATATCTGTTATTTTTGTTCCAAATTGGTAATCACTAATTGCTTTAACTTTTCTTAATGTTAACAGAAAATCTTGTTCCATAATATTCTACAAGAAATATTTATTTTAAAAGTAAGTAATAGAATAATCACTGAAATTACTTGAAGAAAAAGATTTTAATTTAAGTATAAAGTCTTGACTCTATTGCTTTTTCTTTTACTTTATGCATTACTTTTTCAATCGCTTTGATAAAATCATCTTGGATAATAATTTCTGCATTTTTTCTAATTGCAAACATTCCTGCTTCAGTACAAATCGCTTTTATATCAGCACCTGTAGCACCCTCTGTTAATTCTACTAGTTTCTTTAGATTTATGTTCTCTTCAATAGTTAGATTTCTCATATGAATTTGAAAGATTGCTCTCCTTGCTTCTTCATCAGGTATTGGGAATTCGATCATTCTATCAAACCTACCGGGCCTTAATAAAGCTGGATCTAATATATCAACTCTATTAGTTGCACCAATTATTTTAACATCTCCTCTTTGTTCAAAACCATCTAATTCGCTCAATAATTGCATCAATGTTCTTTGGACTTCTCTGTCCCCCGATGTCGCAATTTTAAGTCTTTGGGATGCAATTGCATCTAATTCATCTATAAATAATATCGTAGGGGATTTATCTTTTGCTAAGTTAAATATTTCTCTAACTAGTCTTGCTCCTTCTCCAATAAATTTTTGAACGAGCTCAGATCCTATTATTCGAATAAACGTAGCTTCTGTCTCATGAGCAACAGCTTTGGCAACTAATGTTTTGCCCGTTCCAGGAGGACCATATAACAAAACACCTTTAGGTGGTTCTATTCCAACTTTTTTAAACAAATCTGGCTTAAGTAAAGGCAATTCAACAGTTTCTCTTACCTCCTGTAATTGTTGATTCAAACCTCCAACATCTTCATAAGAAACATCGGGAATAGAATCTATAACTTCCATTCCCTTAACAAAAGGATCTAATTTTGTTGGTAAAACCTCCATAATGGCAAAGGTTCTTTGATTTAGGGCAACTCTCATTCCAGAAGTTAATTTTTCGTTTTTTACCTTTCTACTCATGTTAACTACAAAACTAGGACCTGTAGAACTTTTTACTATTGCTCGTCCCTTTTCATCTAGAATGTCAATAATTGTTGCTGATACCAATGGAGGTTCTCTTAATCTATCAATTTCATTCCTCAGACTATGTAATTCTTGTTCTAATCGTATTCTTTCCGCATCTAGTAATTGTTTTTCAGTCTCTAAATTGCGAAGTCTTTTCTCCAAATGTCTGGTATAAGTTATCAGATATTCTCCATCCTTTGTTTCTTCTTTTTTTCGTTTTTCCTTAGTCGTTGTCAAAAAGCAAAATACCCCTTTATAAAAGTTTTAATTTTAAAGATTATTGCTTAAATTTATAATAACCATTAGTTCATTTAAATTTAAGGTAATACCAATATATCATTTAAAAGTTGATTTCTAAAAAATTTATAGGTTATATTTTATAATGAATTACTCCTTAAAACCAAAAATTATAAGAATCCTCAAACCAATTTTATTTTTATAAACACCTCCTTAATTATATATTTGAAATTATGGCTAAAAAAAGAATTAATGATTTAAATAAAGAATGCCCTATTTGCGGTAGTATAATATGGGGTAAGGGAATTAATGTTTTGATTGAAGGGGCTAAAATTGTTGTATGTCAAGTTTGTGCGAAACATGGGAAGAAAATAATCACACCTGAAAAGAGTACAACCAAACAAACAAAAAGTTCACAAACACGGAGAGATTTTAAAAAATCTGAGTTTGAAGATAATTTTGAAATCGTGGATGATTTTAATCATAAAATAAGGAAAGTAAGGCAAGCTCTAAAGCTTAATCAAGATCAATTTGCACAAAAGCTTAACGAAAAACCTTCTTTAATAAGAAGAATTGAAGCAGGTAAAGTCCAACCAACCATTAAATTAGCAAAAAAAATTGAGAACGTTTATAATATCAAATTGCTCATAAAAACTAATAAAGTGGAAGCAAGTGTCCAAACAGAAAAGTTTTTGAAAAAAAACACTGGTAGCTCACTAGGAGATATAGCTTTTATAAAGAAAAAAAAAAAAGATAACTAGTAAACTATTTTACTTTTTTAATTAAGACTTTAGCAGAATTATATGCACCTGATAAACCTAATTCTTCAGGTATATTTGATATAAAAATATTAACATTTTGATTATTTGATATCTTTAATGGAGCACCTGAATATATCATAGCTGTACCCATATTCAATGAATTTTCTTCTCCCAATATATATACAGAGGATCCATACTTATTTGAAACTCTAAGTTTTTCTCCTAACGAATAACCTAATCTTTTGATATCATCTGAGCATAAAAAAACTTTCTGGAAATCTTCTAAATACTCTGGATGAATTTGAGCAAACTGAGAATGGATGAAATATTCATGAGAGGGAGTTATTAGAGAAAACTCGTTAATCCTAACTAATGAATTATCTTTTAAATGAGACATTTCGAATTTAAACTTTACATTCTGAAGTTGTATCTTACCATTATGAGTAGGGAATCTTAGGTTCTTAAAAGGAATAGTATCATGTTCAAATAATAAGTAATAACCTTTTTCCTCAATACTCTTTTGGATTTCTAAAGGTAATATACTTAAACACGTTGTATAGATAACTTTTTGATCCTCTCCAAATATCGGGTCATTTTGAAAGCCAAGTTTTACTGCAAGATGCTGAAAGAATTCATAATTAGAAAAACATTCTTCGTAAGGACACGGTCCTGCTTGATTAATAGATATTCCTGGAATATAATATGGAGAAATTAAATCGTATGTCTCGATATCAAATTTTGAAGGGATCACGACATTTGCGAATTTTGTTGTCTCATTTAAAAAGTTATCGAGTACAACTATAAATAGATCATTTCTCATAAATGATTTCTGAACTTGATTTTGGTTAGGAAGAGAACTTGCAGGATTGAAATTGTAAATAAATAACATCTTATATTCTTCAGAAGCTAAACTTTCACCTAAGCTGATTAAAGTTATTTCGGATATATTCGAACTAGGAGTTATCTTCGTAATATAATTTATAATGTTTGATAAGAATTCCTTATTAAAATCACTTTGTGAATATATCAAACCGGTTCCAGGTTTTCCAAGATTTCCAAGAAATATTTGTATTAATGCAATTGCTTGAACAATTCTACCTCCAAAAAAATCTTTTTGAACCCCATAACCTACATTAAAAAGAGTATAATGCTTGAATTCAATTAACAAATCCACAATTTGTCGTAATTTCTTAAAACCTATTCTTAAATAAGATATTTTCTCTTTTAGATCTAATTCGGATAACTTTAATAGAATTTCCTCATGTCCATCGACGTGTTTTTCTAAGAAATTATGATCTACAGATTTATCATCAATTAACATTTTCAGAATTGCCTGAGCTAAAATGTAATCCGTACCTGGTTTAGTATATATATAAATGTCCGCTTCTTGGGCAATCTTAGTCTTACGGGAATCGATAACAATAAGTTTTACTCCTCTTTTTTGAGCTTGTTTTACTAAATAATATGCATGGACATTTCTATTAGATAGATCACTTCCCCAAACTACAATTAATTTTGTTGATGCATTATTGATTTGAAATGGATTTGTAGTGGAATAAGTACCAAATAAGTTTTTAAGACCAGCACATCCTCCTTCGTTACAAATTCCCCCTGTAGTAATTGTTGCTCCTAATTTCTCAAAGAGTCTTAATGGTCCAAATCTTGATATTAGGCCAAAATTTCCAGAATTAAAAGCTGCTACTATAGATGTGGATCCAAAGTTCTTCTTAATTTGGAAAATCTTACTAGCAATAATATTTAGGGCTACCTTGAAACTGACAGATTTGAATTGATTATTACCTTTATCATTTTCACGAATTAAAGGCTTTCTGATTCGATGAGGATGATAAATTAATTTTTCTCTATGATTATATTTAACACAAAAAAAGCCATTAGTGAAAGGATGCTGCTTTAAAGCTTGAGCAGATTTAAATTTAAATTCTGGTGCCTCATCATCCCATTCACTCACAAAAACACAAGATCCATAACAATCCTTTGAACAAGTTCCGAATCTTCTTTTATTTGATAAAAATAATACCAAACTAAATCCCAAATTAAATTATATTATTTAAAATACTTTGAAAAATTTATAGAATTTTAACCAATTAGCCTCTATTCTTTTTTATCAATTGATACGAATTGGGCTTTTTCAATAAGGACAATCTTTTCTTTCAAAAATTGGATTAATTGATTATTATCTTGAGCTTCTAAAGGACCACCACACTCAGGACATCTAAAATTGAGCTCGAAAGCCTCTTCGAAATTATATTTTGTAAGTGTTGTTTCACAATCCTTACAAATAAAGAAATAATTATTCTCTTCAAACTGTAGTTTTTCTCTTAATTTTTGTTCTAAAACCTTTTTCTTTTCCATTAAAATTTCCTCAAGCAAATCAAATTCATGCCACCAATAATAAATAAACCAACCTGTTGATTTATCCCTAATCCTTCTGAATTGAGCTAACTTTTCACTATATAATTTGTATAAGGTCTTACGTACAGTATTTAATTTTAAAATTTCAGTATCATCGGGTTCGAAATCTATCTCTCTTCCTTCTTTTTCAATCCTTTCTTTAATATTTTCTGTAATATCTTCATCTGTGATATCTTTGTTTTCTGAATTTAATAATTCGATTCCAACTTCAATTGCGATATCACCCCCGATGATATATAGAAATGATCTTAACATGGAGCTTAATTCTTTCAAGACTTTTCCTTTCAATCTCTTGTTGATACCAATAAATCTGTTATAAAAATTAAATCTTTTTAAAAATATTTTTGATATAAATTAACTTAAACAACTATCTTATATTGCTTTTCAATTAAATCACCATCTATATCTACAGAACGCATAAGAACACCCTTTCTGATTGCCATTATCCTTAAAACTTTGGAATCTTTGACATCTTTTGGTAATATTATATCGTTAATCTTATAATAATTTAAGATTGTAATTGCTTTCCATTTAATAGGAATTTCAGTTTTAAAATCATAAAGAGCAGAATCTAAAATATGATTTATATTGTTACCTTTATTAATCAAATAACCTGTACAAAATTGAATTCTTTTATTTACATCATCATCCTCTACTTTCTTTTTAGATGGTTGCGGAATATTTTTTTTGGTAGTTAATTTGCAATTCGGGTTGATATTAAAAGACAGTAAAAGATAACTAGTTGCTCTTAAAGGATCAATAATTTTCAATAGTTTCTCTTTCTTTATCATATCATTAATTTCTGATTTATAATTTCTGGTTTTTCCAGTTGACAATTTTAAATCCCAATTTAATCCTAACTGAGATAACTGCTCATGAATGTCGGTTCCCGTAACTAAATTGCCTTTAATCACAAATTCTTCATTAGGATTAGAAATTGATCTTGTCGTAAGTTCCAAAATTAAATCTTCATATTCATGTGATCCTTTTAAAGTAATTTTTGCACTCGTTTTTGAAATCTTCAATGCTGGACCTGTGAAATCACCTCTGGAATATCTATAAAAGTGGCGATGAACATTCATATAATTCTCAGAGGGTTTCTCTAATATGGGTGTTTCAACTATTTGTTTTAGAAAGTGCATTTTTAAAATTCATCTGATTTGATGATCTAATAATTTTATTAAAAAGTTCATCTCTTTAAATTTTAACGTTAAAATTTGAAATTTTACAGTTAAATTTTGAAATTTTATAAATTCAAAAAAAACTTGCAAAAATTAAAAAAAAATGAAGAATTTGATAATAACAAGTTTAGAAAAATATTAATTAATATCAATGTTCCTTATGATTTTCCAAGATACTCAATTTGAAGTACCATCATTAACATTATGGATATTAGCATGGATTTTCTTAGTCGTGGGATTAATTGCTATAACGATTTTAATCGTATATACTAGATATGGCAGAGAGATATCGATTAGGCTTTCATTACTCGCGATTGTCATTGCAGCGGTATTTTTAGGCTTTTCAATTCATTTTTTCCTGCTTAATTTTGGAATTTAATAATTACTAAATACGTTATTCCTACACCAGAAAGGCTTAAACGATTTTGGAGGAGAATTCTTAAGGTTTAAAAAAGAAGAAATTATAATATTCTTAATTCTTTAATCAATTGCTTATTTAATTAATTAGAGTGGAAAAATATGTTATTTCAGTGGGAACAAACTCTTTTCTTTATTTTGTGGTTAGTGCTAGCTACTGTAATCGTAACTTTAATACTTTATATTGCTGTTATACTGATAGTTTCAAAAACAAAAGCATCTGATAAAAAATTCCTAATCATTTTATTAGCACTGATATTTGTATTAGTATTACCCATTGTATTTGGAGCAATTAATACTGTGTTGAGTGTAATTGGGACTTACATTGCTTTTAGCGGAACTAATTATTTACCATTATTGACAACTGTAATTGGTTTTTTAATAATTTTAGTCTTAACAAAATACTTACTTGATGTCCAATGGGATAATTCAGTATGGATTTCTCTATTAACATTGTTTATTTTATTTCTATTATATACAATGATTCCAGGATTCGCACAATTTCTAGGTTTTACCTTATAAGAATTTAATCCTATTTTTTTTTATTTTTAATTAAAAGAATCTCAAATTAAAATGAGTTAATTAATAATTTGATAACTAAATCTTTTCCTTTAATTTAAGTCTAGGTGCTAATCCTAAACTCATCATTTCCTGTAGAAGCAATTTAAATGCATAAGAACAAACCACTTTTGAAATAATTGTTCCTTCACCGCAAACTGGACAATATCGTTTATCTCTATTTCTATCATACGTTGCTAATAAACCACATTTTTCACAAACTAAAATAACTGTTTTATCAGACTCATCAAGTAGTCGTTCTTTTAATAATAATGCGGATCCGTGACCGACTAGGCAATCTCGTTCCATTTCTCCAAAACGAAGCCCTCCCTCGCGTGCACGACCCTCTGTTGGTTGTCTTGTTAATATTTGAACTGGGCCTCTAGCTCTGGCATGAAGTTTATCTGCCACGAGGTGATATAACTTTTGGTAATAAATAGGAGCACAATAAATCCCTGCCTCATATTTTTCACCAGTAATTCCGTTATACATGATCTCTCTTCCATTAAACTCGAAACCTGCCTCAACTAATTGTTCCTGTAATTCAGTAATATCTTTCCATTCAAATGCAGTTGCATCACCCAATTTACCAGTTGTACTTGCTATTTTTCCACTAATCCCTTCAAATAGTTGCCCCAATGTCATTCTTGATGGCATCGCATGAGGATTAACAATAATATCTGGAATAACACCGGAAGATGTAAATGGCATATCCTCCTGAGGTTGAATTAATCCAAGTACTCCTTTTTGACCATGACGGGAAGAGAATTTATCTCCTAATTCTGGAATTCTTAAATCCCTAACTTTTATCTTGACTAACTTATTACCGTCCACAGTTTCTGATATTATTACGGTGTCTACTATTCCTTTTTCATTGTGTCTCATATTCTTAGAAGTCTCTCTCCTATTAGGTTGCATTAACTCAAACTCTTCGTAGGATTTAATAAATCTTGGTGGAGATGTCCTACCAATTAAAACATCTCCTCCATTAACTGTTGTTTCAGGTTCGATTATTCCATCATCTTCAGATAACAATCTATATGACTCTGCTGACTTGAATCCTCTAACACCTCTTTCTGGGATTTCGAATTTATCAACTTCGCCGCCAGGATATTTTCTTTCTTCAGCATCATATGTTCTGAAAAAATGACTTCGAGCTAATCCACGATTTATAGAAGCTTTATTGATAATAATAGCATCTTCAATATTGAAACCCTCATAACTCATCATTGCAATAATGAAATTTTGGCCAGCAGGTCTTTTATTTATACCAATAATTTCCATTGGGCTTGTTTTAACTAAAGGCTGTTGAGGATAATGAAGTGTATGTCCCCTTGTATCAAGTCTTAAGTGCATATTAGCAGCAAACAAACCTAATGCTTGTTTTACCATTCCTGCTTCATAAGTATTTCTAGGAGATTGATTATGTTCAGGGAAGGGAATAATTGAAGCACAAATTCCTAAAATAGCTGCTGGTGAAATCTCCATATGAGTATGTTCAGCTGTTATATCTTCTTCAAACATAGCAATGTAAGCGTTTTCCTCTTCTTCAGCATCTAAATATTCAATTACACCTTTCTGGATCAAATCTGACCATAAAAACTTTCCTTGTCTAAGCTTCTCAATATCCTCTTTTGAGATAAGTAATTTTTTATTTTTTATGACAAATAAAGGTCTAGTTGCTCTCCCCGCATCACAGTTAATTTGAATTTCTTTTGACTCATGATAATATCCAATATTTACATGTTGACCAATTTCTCCTTTCCTCCTCTTTTCTCTAAGTTGGTTGATGAATGGGTTATGTTTCTGGTGGATACCTACTAGTTTTCCATTTAAAAACACTTTTACTTTTGAACCCTTAACATTCTTAACCTCATTTATGGGTATAACTCCTAAATCAATCAGGATATTTTCAATAATTCTCTCATCAGCTCCAACCGAGATAATTGATGCTAAACCAAGATTTTTTACTAAGCCACAATTCGGGCCCTCTGGGGTTTCAGCAGGACAAATTTTGCCCCATTGAGTAGGGTGTAAGTCTCTAGCTTCAAAATGAGGTTGACTTCGACTTAAAGGGGATATTACTCTCCTTAAATGGCTTAATGTTCCAACATGGTTAGTTCTATTTAATAATTGGCTAACTCCCGCTTTTCCACCTACCCAATTTCCAGTTGCTAACGCATGTCTTATTCTTTCTGTAATTACGTCAGCTCTTACTGCCGTCTTTATGTTAGGAGCTCTCCCTCTTACAGCAGTTCTTTCTAATTGATACTTTATATCTTTTACTAGATTTAAGAAAGCAACTCTGAATAATGAAGTAAATAATTCTCCAGCTAATTTTAACCTTTTATTCGCATAATGATCCTTATCATCTGGTTCTCTCAAACCTAAAGCGAGTTCCATAACTTTTTGAGCCATTTGTCCCAAATAATAAGCCTTTTTTATTCTGTCTTCTTCAGAATTACCAATATGGGGTAAAAGATATCTATCCAAAACTTGAAGGGCACGTCGAATACGATAATCTTTTGTTTGCCCAATAGCTACTCTTTTTCCAATATAATCCAAAGCGTTTTGTTGAGATTTCTCAGCATCCTTCAATACCTGAATTTCAGAAGCAACATCTATTACAGGAATTAATTCTTTCTGAATTTCTTCATTTTCAGATATAGCCTCAAAAATTTCTCTATCTGAGTGTAAACCTAAAGCCCGCATAAGAATTGCTAGAGGAATCTTTCCCGGAACTGAGGGGAATGATACTCTTAAATTACCATCTTTCTTTCTTTCAATTGTAACAGGGGCTCTGAACCCACTTCGAGTAGAAAAAACTTTCGCTTGATGAGTTGCACTGGAACTTCTGCTTGCTTCTTCAGCAAGAATTCTATTTGGAGCTAAATCCTCTTGGGTAACAAGAACACGTTCAGTTCCGTTTATAATAAAATATCCTCCCGGATCTAAAGGATCCTCTCCCCTATTAATTAATTCTTGTTCAGAGAGATTCTCCAAAGGACATCTGCAGCTTTTTAACATTATAGGGATTTTTCCAATATATATCTCCAATGTTTCTTCAGCTTCTTCCCTTTGAGTACGCTCATCAATAGTAATTGGTGTCATTTCCAAAGTTATATCTGCTGCATAACTTAATTCTCTGATTCTGGCTTCGATTGGAGTTATTTCCATTGTTGCTCCATCAGCTTCCCTAACTTTAGGGACACCCACTTTAATTTTACCAAATTTTATCTTAAAACCTGGAATGTCTGGAATAACTTCTCCTGATTCATCGACAATTTCTTGCATTTCATGCTCGATGAAATTATTATATGAATCTAAATGTTGACGAACTAAGCCTTTTTCGTCAAATAGACTTTTTAAGACAACCCATTTGTCATTATTAGATAAATATTCAGAACTCAATTTTACTTAACTCCTTATTAATTTCACACGTAGACTAATTTGATTGTTAGACTTTTTCTTTTGTAACATACCTATAATAATTAATGAGTTTTACAGTCGTATGAGAATCTCTTATAATTTTAACTATATCTCCTTCTTTGGCTCCAATAGCAATTGCCACTGGATCCTTTTCGGACATCTGGGGTAAATCTATTACCCCGATTTTGTATCTTTCTAAGAGTTTCTGCGATTCTTCTTTAGTTAGAAGTTGGTGTTTAGGAACTAACTCATGAAGTAAGACATCAATTTTACGTTTTTTTGTCAAGAAAAAATCCTCTTCTCTAACAAATTAATAATAAAAAGGGGGAGATTTCTAAAAAATTTTACTATTTATAATGAACATCTCTATCACTTATCAAAAATTTATTTTAACTTATCGCTTAGTGAACATAAAAACCCAATATCCACTCTGCTTACATAATACAATGACACTTTCCTCAGGATATTTGGCTCTTAAATAATTTAGGACATAATCCGCTCCCATTTTTCTCCTGATTACAAATTGAAAACTACCATTTAATTTTAAATAGCAAACTATCTCCTTAAAAAGATTTAAAAATGTCTTTCTTCCTTGTCTTAAGGCGGGATTCATAAAAATTCCATCAAACAGTATCCCTCTATCTTTAATTGGTTCAAAATAATTCCCACGTAAAACAGAAACACGATTTTTGCTTTCAGGCAAATTTAACTTAATGTTTTCTTTGGTACACCAAATAGCTCTTTTATTTACATCAACTAAATAAATTATGCTTAAGGGAGATTCATATGCTAAAACAATCCCGATAACCCCATACCCACATCCTAGGTCTATGAAATTACCAGGTTGCTGAGGAATCATCATATTTTCAACTAAGATTTTTGTACCTAAATCCAACTTTTTATACGCAAATACTCCTGAAATTGTTTTAAATATATATAAGTGACGCCTTAGACTTACCGAAATAGAATGAAATTTGACTTTTGAATCTGGAAAGGCACTGTAATAGTGTTGATTTTTATTATTCATTTTTTATTTCACTTTTTAGCCTTTGATTCACTCCAGTGAGGATAAATGCCACGTTCCATAAGGATTTTATTTGTTTCTACTACAATCCCTGATTTTGCTTTGAATATCTTCATTGCACCCATTTTAGCAATTCCAAATCCAATTAATTCCTTCTTAAGAGTCATTAAGACCACTAAACCTCCTGTTTTAATCTTCGCATCAATATAACAAACTCCTGCGGCAGCAAGATCAGCACCATGACATATTGCATCAACAGCAGTATCTCTAATAAATATTTTAGGAAAATGAGAAACCATACTTTCCATTGGGAGGAT
This sequence comes from Candidatus Hermodarchaeota archaeon, assembly GCA_048885535.1. Lineage (GTDB taxonomy): Archaea > Asgardarchaeota > Lokiarchaeia > Sigyniarchaeales > SOKP01 > SOKP01. The sequence goes on along the minus strand of JBHLLO010000002.1, from coordinate 64,716 downwards.
AACCTTCCTGAAATAATATTCATCACCCTCATTTCTATATATAGTAACAGCATCTTTTACATTTTGTAAAGTCACAAGAGTATCATCTTCTCGGAAGTTGCCTACTCTAGTTCTTCTTAACTCAAGCATATGGGCTCCTGAACATAATGCTTCACCTATATCAAAACATAGCTTACGTATGTAAGTTCCCGCCTCACAACCTACTTTAAATAGAACGTAATTTTCATTTACATCAAGCACTTTGCTGTAATATATCTCTCTAATTCTTAATCTCCTAACAACAGAAGATTTTAAAGGCGGTGTTTGATAAATCTTCCCTGTAAAGATTTGAAATGCCTTTTCAATTTTTTTTTTTGGTTCAAGGCTATGTAAATACATTATCCCTACATATTCTTTACCAACATCTAGTAAGGCAGCTAAAGCGCGAGTTGCTCTTCCAAGTGCACATGGAAGAATTCCAGTAACTTTAGGATCTAATGTACCACCATGACCTGCATTAGAAATGGCTAATATTTTTCGGACCCATGAGACTATTTCATGACTTGTCGGACCTTTAGGTTTATCTAAATTAATTACTCCATACTTTAGTAAATCATCAATTTTTCGTTTTTCTGGATCACAACCATATTTATAATCCGTATTATCTTCAGATTTAATTAATAATTGCTCAGGATCATCTGATGGTAACTTAGAATTTTCCATTTTAAAATAATCAAAAATCTATTTTCGATAATTAAATTAGAGTAGAGTAAAATTTTATTTTTATTGATTTTAAGTAAAAAAGAAATAAAAAAAAGTATGATTATTAATGATTTTTTATATATATTAAATAATACGGGCTATGGGGGATTCGAACCCCCGACCTTCAGGTTAAAAGCCTGCTGCGCTACCTGTCTGCGCTAATAGCCCTACCAGTAATTTTGTTAAAGATAAATTATTATGTTTTAACTATAATTACAATTTTACAAATCTATAATAGTATAAAATTTTTTCTGTGTATTTTTTCGAAAGAAAAATCTTTTTTAAAATTATACAAAATGCTCGAAACCCTGTCTTTTTAATTCTATCTTGGTATTATTCTTTTTAAAAAATATTTTTCCTATAGAGATGACATTTCCTACTTTTATTAACTGCCCACCTGCCATTTTAACCTTTTTTTGAGCTTTTTCATATTTATTTGCGTTAATTGTAAAAATTTGAATAAACTCCTCTCCCCCCTCAAATATTACTTGTTCTAATGGAATATTGTAGTTTATACAGTAATTTACTGCCTCCTTATCAACTAAATCATCACTATATGTAATTTCAAATCCAAACTGAGGATTAGATAGCATTAATTCTCTCAAGGATCTTGCTAAACCATCTGATGAATCTATACTTGAAGTGGCTAAACTATTGTTGGCTAAAATGCATCCTTCATTCCCAGGATCATTTGGTTCTAAAACACTTAATATTGCCCTCTCATATTGTGGGTAATCCTCTAATGTACCACCTTTTCTTAAAAGTATATCAAATCCTACTCCTGTTAAACCAAATTTGTTATTAATTATTAGAACATCCCCTGTTTCTATTCCTTCTCTAAATAATATATTTGAAGGATTTTTAAAACCAAAAATAGTAGGGCTTATGATTAATTCTTTTGTTTCATTAATATCCCCACCAATATATTCGACATTCCACTTTTTACAGTATGTAATAATACCGTTCATTAATTGATCGAAGTCACTGATACTCAAATCTTTTGGGATGCCTAGTGAGATGATGATTGCCTTAGGTTGTACGCCTTTAGTCATTAAATCACTAATATTCATTAGAACAGACTTACGTCCCATTTGATAAAAATTCATCTGTTTTGGAGCATCAGTTGTGGATACGAACATATCAGAATTCGAAACTAGACAATGTTTCTTTTTACAAGCAAAAAAGAAGCTATCATCAAAGAGTAGTTTCTTACCAGTTGTCTTTAAAATTAACTCTCCTATTCGTTCAATGATTTTTGATTCTCCTATAGATCCCATAAATTTTTTATCATTCATCAGAAAAATTTTATTATTTCTTAAATTTATATTTAATTAGTCAAATTTTTGGCCTCTGTGGCTTAGTGGTAGAGCAACTGATTCGTAATCAGTCGAATTGGAGATAATCCATAAGGATGAATAGGTCGGGGGTTCAAATCCCCCCAGAGGCTTTAATTACATATCTTCAGTTGTTAAATATTTTTTTATCATTTGTAGAGCTAGTGTCCTAAAAGCGTCATTAATATTTTCTCCCGTTTTTGCTGAAGTTTCAATATAAGATAAATTAAGTTTCTTAGCAATTTCTTCACCGTCCTCAGTTGAAACTTCTCTTTTATTTTTTAAATCAATTTTATTACCAACTAGAATTAATGAAATGTCTGGTGAGGCTCTATTTATCTCGTTAAACCAATTTACAAGATTTTCATAAGATGTTATATTTGTCACATCAAAGACTAAAATTCCTGCTTCGGCATTAGCTAAATAAGATAACCGAACTCTTTTGAATTGAGCTTGTCCAGCTAAATCCCAAATGATAAATCGTACAGAGCTCTTAAGTCCTTCAAAGTTGCATTCTTTTTTCATAATTGAAGTTCCAATAGTAGATTTATAATCCTGAGCAAAAGTATTCTCAACAAATCTGTGTACCATACTAGTTTTTCCAACGTTACCATCTCCTCCCAAAATTAACTTGAAAGCATATTCACCAGACTTTGCTTTAACTTTTTGAAGTTTATCTACTTTTCTTTGGATATTTTTAGAATCTTCTTTTGTTATCAATTTTGGAATTACAGGGCTTACAGATCTCCCGTCAAAAATCCTAGCAATTTTTTCTGCGGTTAAATAAGCATAAGGAAATATTGGATCTACACCAGCAATAGCATCTAAAATTGTTACAAACACTGCTTCTGGTCCAGCTTCACAAAAAATCAACCTATAATCCTCAGTATCAAAAGTACCTGTTCCAAAAGAGCCAGAACTAAACTCTTCGGTGATTCTTGTTAATACCGGCTCAACCAATGCACTAACTCCTCCCAAAATCTCTTCATCTAGAGTTTTTTCTGATGATTTTGAGAGAGCATCAATAACCAATCCCTGTCTATTTACCACAAGAGCTGCAACTAAATCGTCCCCGATACTTTGTGAATACCATTGCAACAAAGCTTTCAATTTTTTTGTGTCAACTGACAATATCTACAACTCTTTTTGCAATTTGAGGATATTGAAATAAGAATCTTATAAATTATATAACTAGTTAACTATGTTCTAATAAAAATCTTTTTGAAACAAAAAGAAAAAGATAAAATAAATTTTTAAAATCTCCAAAACTTTATTTCATTAATTTATAATGATAATTAGTATTAATTTATCCTATTAGACTGATTTCAAAATTCAATCTTGGCAGGGGTAGCCAAGCCTGGTCAACGGTGCTAGACCGAGGCTCTAGTCTCATAGGAGTTCGAGGGTTCAAATCCCTCTCCCTGCATTTTTTTAAAATTATAGACATTTTTTTCTAGAAAATAGATTTTATTTATTATTAAAAACCATAACCTACATAAGTTTCCCAAAATAATCAGATTATGATATGACTATTTTGGAAAGTAAATTATATGAGGAGATTGCCCTACTTGATCATATATATGAACTGTCTTTCCCTCGTACGGCTACCACTAGTGGAGAGACAAAAGCTCTTGTTTATCTTGAAAATACTATAAATAAAGAAAATCTAAAACCTGTAATTGAATTTTTTGACTGGACAGGACCTAAAAGAGCTTTAATGAGACTATTTTATGTGATTTTCATAATTTATTTTATATTAAGGTATGAAACTGTATTAATTTTAATTATCTTTTTTGCAATAAAATATCTCTTCCCCAAACTTCGTGAATATTCCTTAATTCAAAAGGAAGAATCTAGAAATATTTATACTATAATTCCAGCTGAAAACCAAAAAGAAAAAAGACCAGTTATTTTTTTCTGTGCACATTATGACTCATTTTCGGCAACTGCCCCTTACAGGTTGCAAAATGTCTTATTCTTTATCTTTAGAATGATAATTATTCCATACTTTACGATTATGATATTTACTTCTATATTAGTCATATCTGATGTATTTTCTTTATATGAACATAGATTTGCTCTTGAACCATTTATATTTATTACCACTGGAATTGAATTTGGGATAATTTTATTAATTTTTCTATTAATTTATGATAATAAGAAATCCAAAGGTTCTATTGATAATGCATCTGGGGTTTCAATCTTAATTGAGTTAATGAAAATCTTAAAAAGGAATCCTATTAAAAATTTTGATGTAATATTTCTTTGGAGTGGAGCTGAAGAATGGGGATTAGTTGGAGCAAATAGATTTTTAAAAAAACACAGGGAGGAGTTTAAACAAACTTACGATCTTGATAACTCTTTTAGTATAATTATCGATATGGTTGGATCTTATATAGGTCTTCTTAATAGGACTGGAATTTTTAAAAAAGACACCAATAAAAATTTAAATGAAATATTAAAGGCTTCTGCAATTAGAAATAAGATTCCTGTTGTAAACTATGATCGATCAATTAGACCAGGAACAGACCATATATCTTTTAAGAAATTTGCTAAAAAGACAAAAACAAACCTACAAGTAGCTTGCTTTCATTCAGCAAAAGATTCTAAATATATTCATTCCTCTAAAGACACTCCAAAAAGAATTTATTTGAAAAATCTGAGTGGATGTTTAGAAATATGTTTTGATGCTGTAAAAACTATAGATGAATCGATTTAGAAAAAATCAGAAAGTTTTTGCTGTTTGATTCTCGGATTATTAGTTAGACTTTCAACGTACTCTTGGATCAATTCCATTCTCTGAACAGTATATTTATCTAGTTTGAAATTTTTGCATAATTTAATTGCCCGGGGGATATATTTTTCAATTCCACCTTTATTGACTGTTAATATAACTCTATTCCCACATTTAGTACAATTTCCTGAATTTGAAATGGGAGGTCTTCTGAACTTTTCATTACATTTCACACATCTAAATTCTTGCACAGAAAATTTTCTCAAATTACCTAAAATATCTGGGTTGAAGTGTGTCATCAATATTTTTTCAGCAACTTTTTTTGCATTTACGGCCTTAATGATTTTAGCCAAATGTAATTGACCGTCTATTTTGCTATCCATGGATTCATAGGTTTTATATGCTGTTACAGTCGGACCATCGTTAATATTATCTGTAGGAATATTAAACCCAATATTTTCATATTGTTCTGGAGAGCCTAATCGGCTTTTTACAAGATTCATTAGATGTTCTATTTCTGAAGGGGATTTATATATCTCTGTTGCTTCATAAAACTCCAAAGGATAATTGAATAGTGTATCTATATTATGTGCTTCGACATCTATTTCATTTGGATCAAGTAATGTTCCAATAACTAGTGTAGCATCCATTCTTCCTCCAATTTTACTAGGTAAATAATATCTTGAAAAATTTAAAAGGGGATCTAAAAGTAGCATGATTCCATCCTCATCCCCATCGCAATTCCTCCTCTTTGCCGCATGCCAATAGGGATGAGCATAAATACCCCTTACAGGAGAAAAACCGATAATACGACCGATAATTCCAGCACTGGTGTGAGGCGCTAATCCTACTATCAAATGTCCAATTAAATCTTTCTTGTCGGAAATATTATAGTATCTATTCATTTTATAAAAATACTCTAATTCATCATCTAAAAAAGTTGAAACCTTAACTAAATAATTAGCACAATCATCAGAGATAATTACATCTTGCACTTTCAGTTCAATAATCTGATCTTCTCTATTTAATGGCTCGCCCTTGAAATCTAAGGTATATCCTAAATCTTTTAACTTTTCAATGGAGACGCCCACTTCTTCAGCTTTAAAATGGGTTAAAGGTATATCAGTAGCATCGTATCTTATCTCAGCAGTTTTATAAACCAAAACATCATTTTTAGCTCTTAAAATACCTTTCTCTATTGGTTCTGGTACTTTGAAAGTGTTGGTTAAACCAAAAATACCCTTTAGCTTTTTTGGAAAAGATATCTGAAGAGAATCTAATACCATATCTATATATGATTTAATATCAAATAAAGCATCACTTGAAGATTTCAACATTTCCTTGCATTTTGGGCATACTTCCTTTTCTTGAGGATCTGATGCTGGATATAAACTCTTACATTTTAAACAGATTGATTTTAAATCAGTATGAGTTTTACAATTAGGACATAAATTAAAGATACTTACGTTATTGCAATTAGGACATAATCTTCTACATACATCTATTTTTACTTTATGTAAATCCATCGCTTTCTCAACTGATCTCGAATTTCCTACTTTATCGCTTAGAGGAAACAAAGTGTGTATCCCTTTCATGCTTTTTCGCTCAGATTTTTCAGGTCGTCCCATTCTAGTTCCCATGTAATAAGGAGCTTTATTCTTCACTCTTATAGTAGATAATCTATAAAAGTAAGTAAACACATCTTCTTCCTTATTTACTACGTTGCTTTGCTTTTCTTTAAGATTAAACAATATTTTATATACATAACTTTTAGATTTCTTAAAGGTTATTTTATTTTCCTTTACTTTATGTGGAATAAAAGCTTTTTCTAAAACTTCTTTAACTTCCTTATCATTATCTATAATCAATTTATCATTATTTTTTGAAAAATTTAACAAGAAGGCATTTCTTAATAAAATTAAATCATCAACTGAAACATTTCCCCAAAAATCAGTATAAGATGGATGTAAAGGGATATTATACTTTAGTGATAACTTAATGGCATCCTCTGGAGTAGGTTTGAATCTAAATGGATTACGTATATAGTCCTTTATTTTTTGATCTATACTCTGGATGTCTTTAACTACTTTTTCTAAATCTAAAGCCCACCATTCTTCAACATAACCGGAAGGTATTAACACATGATTATTTTCGGCGAATTCTCCAAAACTAAAAAGAATGTCACCAAGAAATAATATCTCTTCAACTTCTGGAAAGTATTTGACTGCTAAATTATAATTTTTTACTTTAACTACACTTCCATTCTTTAATTTGACGATTGGGGGTTCAATAGAACTAACAGGACAAATGCTAGCACTTTTCCCCGGTCTTTCAGTCCTTAGTTGTGTGCCAATTGAGATAAAGTTATCTAAAATTCCCATTGTAGCAGGATGGATACCTGCTGCAGCTAAACCAGTGTTTCTACATCTTCCATATCTTATTCTGTGGCCCCCAACATTTGATGGGTGGCTAAATACAGGTCTTCCAGCAATAATATCAGCAACAAATTTTGAGTTTGGGGGTATTTTGTTTTTGTCTTTTCCTGCAAATTCTTTTTCTTTTACTTTATTTTTGCTTTCTCCTTTACTAGCGATTTTTTTCAAATCATCTAACCAATTCCAACCTTCTAAATTCATTGCACTTGCTATTTTTAATAGTTTTGGTGCTTTTAAAAGAATTCCATCATTTAAAACTAAACAAGCACCTCCACGAATTTTGTTTGTATCAATCCGTGGTAAATTTCGAAATGCTGATACTTCTTCATCTTCAGTTGAATCCCCATTTATTTCAACAGGTAGATTCTTCACTGCAAATCTAATTTCATCGTTAGAGGATGGATATTGTAAATGAACCCTCCGGTCATATAGCTTTACTTCTTCTACATATCTTCCAATTTCTGCTTCTGTGGCCTCATATTTAGGTATATTTGTCTTTTCTCTAACATAATCAGCAATTAAAACACATAATGCTGCCGTTGTTCCTCCAGCGGCCCTTATTGGTCCCGCAAAATAAAGTGAGAGGTATCTATTTCCTTGCTTATCATTTCGAACGAGTATTTTTGAAATTCCTTCCAAAGGAGCACTCACAACCCCCATAGTTTTTATAGCTAGACCGACTCTAATCGCTCTTTCCACCCTCTCCTCTAATGAATTTATATTGCCAACTCTTTGATCTAATATATCTTTAACTACTTGAAATACTATTTCATCATCGCTTTTTCCCTTATTTTTAAGTTCTCTTATAAGTTTAGCAACTCCTTCTGGGCCTACAAGTTTTTCTACTCTTCCAGCTAAATCTCTTGCTTGTGGACACTCCACAAACATCTCAGGATCTAAACCTTTTTTACGAGCTTTTTCTGCTATGTTATAACAATCATCTACTTGATTTTGAATCTCTGAAAAATAATTTTCCATTTCATTAGACATTTCAACCATAGTTAATCAGCTTTAAAAAAAATAATACAAAAAAATTTATCTTCTTAATAACAATAAACTAAATAAATTAATTTATTAATAGGCTAATTGACGCCCTCTATTTTAATTGATAGAGTTAAAGAATTTTTAATAAACCCTTTAATACTATGATATTGATATTTTGAACCCTCCCAATTTATAAAAAAGAATAATTTGTTTTTAGTTTAATAACAAACCATTAAATTTTGTTTCAATATAAGTATTATAATTGCAAAGGGGAAGAGATATCATTGGAGAGGGATTTAATAGAACTAAAACGGATAATAATTAATAAGCTAGTCAATTCAGGGATTAATATTACACCTGAAAGTTTGGAATACATTTTAAATTTGAAGAATCCTCAAAAAAGTTTAAGTTTAATAATAAAAGAGTTAAGCTTTATTCCAAATTTTAAAAGTCACCTAACAGAAAATATTTTACTCCAAATTTCGAATGAAAAAATACAAAAAGTGTTAAAAAGAGTAATTAAGAAGAAAGCTTTAGAAGGGGACCTGTTAAATCAATCCTTAAATATTGAAATTGAAAGTGAAACTCAAGAGTTAGATAATATAATAGAACCAGAATCGAATAATATAAATTCACAAATAGGAAAGGCATCGAATTCTGATAAAGATTTATTAAACTCTATAGAACAAAAGTTTAGACAGAGTGGAGCGACTAAATCAACTACTCACTTTTCTCCCATTGCTAAGAATTATGAAGCCGAATATGAAATTCTAAAGGATCCAACAGGAAAGTTATATACAGATGGAGAATATTCTGATTTTTACAGATTAACTTTAAACAAATTCGAAAAGCTGGAATCTCTTATGAAGAAGCGATTTGATATTCGTTCAACAGTTAAAATAAGAAATCTTGATAGGTTTCCAAAAGAAAATGAAATATCACTGATAGGATTAGTTAAAGATATCCGTCAGACTAAAAATGGAAATTATTTATTTGCTTTAGAAGATCTAACGGGAATAATCAACGTACTTGTTAGAAAAGATTTAGAGGATCAAGATTCTATTAAAACAATTAAAAGAACTATCTATGATCAAATGATCTACGTAAAGGGATTTTACAATAAGGGTGATAAATTTAATAATGGAATTATTTTCGCTAATTATATTTCAAAAGCAGAACTCCCTAGAGATTATCAACCAAATAAGTCATTCGAACCTATTTCTATCGCTTTAATTTCGGATACGCATATTGGTAGTAAAGAGTTTGAAGAACCTTTATTCAAAAGATTCATCAAATTTTTGAATGGAGAAATAGGTAATAAAAAATTAAGAGAAATTGCTGGAAGAGTAAAGTATCTTATAATAAATGGTGATTTGGTAGATGGAATTGGTGTTTACCCTAACCAACAAAAAGATTTAATTATTTCAGATATTTATGATCAATATAAAAAAGCATTAGAATTTGTACACCAAATTCCTGAATATATAAAAATTTTTTATGTATCAGGTAATCATGAACCCGTGAGAAACGCAATTCCTAGACCCGCAGTTTCCAAGAAGTATAGTTTAGACTTACTGAATCTAAATGTATCATGCCTAGGCAATCCTTCTTTAATTAAGACTCACAATGTTGATACTCTCATTTATCATGGGGAAAGCATTCACGATTTAAATTTATTGATACACGAATTAGATATTAATAAGCCTATTGATGCTATGAAAGAACTTCTTATCTGCAGGCACCTAGCTCCCGTCTACGGAGAAAAAACACAAATAGCTCCTTTAGAAACAGATTGGCTTGTGATAGATAATATTCCTGACATTTTTCACACGGGACATATTCATATAAATGGAAGTGGAAAGTATAATAACATAACATTAGTCAATTCTGGATGCTTTCAAGCCCAAACAGATTTTATGAAGAGTTTTGGAATAAATCCAACACCAGGAATAGTACCAATTATTCAACTAGATGATTTAAAAGCATTTGAACTAGACTTAAAAAGCAATTATTAATTAAATATATTAAATAAATCAAATCTACTTCTCATGTCTTTTCCAATTCCTAGACAAAAAGTCTCAGAAATGGTATTATATATATGGAAAATCCTAAATTTCCCATACATTTCATTCAATGACCTGCTATATAAATTATCTTTTGAATTGTTCCTTTATTCTCCCAATGAGGCAGAAAGGTTTATTAGTAACGCCATCAAAAACCAGTTTATCATACAAGACGAAAATAAAAACCTTAAATTGTCTAAGAAGCTAAATTTAGCTCTATTAAATTGGCAAAATGAGAGAAAGTTAGACATTCTAGCAAAAATGGCTTCTTATAAAATACAAATTAAACTTAGTAATCAATTCCAAAAAAACAGTAAAAATGAATTTAATATTATTTTAAAAGGATTTTCAGATAAATCGACAATAAATCGAGCAGTCAGTATTTCTGAATCAGCATTTAGTTTTCGAATAATTAACTTAGATAAAGGTTTAATAGATGCAACTGTGAAAGGGTCTAAAGAGGAAGCTTATATACTTAAAATAGATTTAAATAAAAAAAAATTGAAGCATAATTGTCATGATTTCCAGACAAGAAAATCAGTGGAAAAAAAGTTTTGCAAGCATCTTGTTAGATTATTCCTCTTGTTAAAGGAAAAAGATGAAAATTTGACAGCTTCCTTCCTTAAACGAATAGCTGATGAGATTGAAGAAATAGAATTTTTAAATTAATTTTCTGAATACATTGTTCTTAATCTTAACCTTATCACTTTGCAAAGTTATTGGTTTATAGTTTAAAATACCAGTCACTTTAAATTTTTTTATTTGGGATAAAGCTCGTTCAAGTATATCTTTTTCGATATCAATTTCAATCAATTTTGTCCTACCATAATGCCCCATAGATTTTGTACTAGCATTTATTATCCCTGCTAACGATAATTCATTAATATAATCACTAATTCTCCTGTGTGTTAGTTGTTTTACACCAGGTAACATTTTAGTTAATTCTGAGTGGGTTTCATATATATCACCAGAAGTAATAATATGATCTTTTCCAAATTTTTTCAAAATATAAATGGCTGTTAACGTTAATTGCGCTTGGAGGGGCATAGATAATATATATTCTACTATATGATCTTTTTCAAGATCTTTTTGAGCTTTAATAACGTCTATTTCTGAGATTTCTTTATGTTGCTTTCTCTCAGCTATCTCTCCAGCTTTCCTTAGTAATTGAAGAGCCTTTCTTGCATCACCATGCTCTTTTGCAGCTAAACCAGCACATAATTTTATAACGCCTTCGCCCAAAACGTTCTCATTAAAAGCAATATCCGAACGTTGTTTGAGTATATCTGCTAATTCATTAGCATTATATGGGTGAAACACTATAGGTTCTTGCCCCGATAATGCTGAAGTAACTCTCGAATCCAAATGATCCATAAATCTTAACTTATTGGAAATACCTATTGAACAGGTTCTACATGAATCTAAATTTTCATTTAGCCTTGTTAAGTCATATAAAATTTCATTCCCCCCTCTACGCTCAATAAGAACATCAATCTCATCTAAAACAAGGAAACATACACTATTTTTTATTTTTAAATCTAGTATCCCGAGTAGTTTTTTGAAGATAATGTCTTTTGGTAATCCAGTTGGGGGTATTTTTTCTTTTCCTACTATAGTGTTATAAATATGAGCTAAAATACGATATGGTGTAGATATTATATTGCAATTTATATAAATCCACCAGGGAGGGGATCCTTCACAATGTTGAGCCAGTTTTTGACTGATATATCTGATTGTTGCCGTTTTTCCAGTACCCGTCATTCCATAGCATAAAAAATTAGGTGGTACATCTCCATTTAGTGCACATGCAGTAATCCCCGCAATTTTTTTAATCTCATTATCTCGATGAGGTAATTCATCAGGAATATATGAGGGCTCTAAAGCTTCACGCATCTTAAAAATTTTAGGTCCTTTCAAATAATTCTTGTAAAATCTATCGATATTAAAAGAGTAATTGTCATTATCTTTTGAATCCGTCAACAAACAATAACACCTACGCTATATTTATTATTAACAAGTATTTAAAAACTATTTGTTAACCGACAAATTAATCGAGAGCTGTTAAATCGTTAATATATTCTGACTTATCTTTTCTGTATTTTTTAATATCACAGTTTCACTTTTAAAAGATTATTATTTATAGAACAATATATTAATGATTTATTATATTTCTTTATTTTTACCAATATTTAATTTTAATAAATAATTATTTCATCTAAGTTCTCTTACAGATCACTAAGGAAAAATGTCTCAAAATGATATTACTTATTCTTTCAAGAAGAGAAATACAAAAATTGCTAAAATATTAGCGATTAGTTTCACACTTTTGCTTATAATGAATTTTTTATTTATTTCTCTAATATTTGCATGGACAGATTGGATTGCACTTCTTATTTTTAGTTTATTATTTATAACACCTGGGTATATTTCAAATGCTGGAATGGTAATTGTTGGAGGAGGTAAACCAATAGATCGTGGAAAATTCTGTAAAGATGGGCGGAGATTATTTGGAGAGCATAAGACCTGGCGAGGTTTCATTTTTGGACCTCTTTATTTAGGGATTCCAATATCCTTCGGGATCTATCTTTTGTTTTTAGCACTATGGCCTGCTATTGAGGTGATCCCTCTTTCTGGAATGACACATGGAATATATAAACTCTATACTGATTTAATTTATTATCAATTTTATTTCATTGGTGGGTCATTCCCCTCAGGTTTACCAATAATATTATTAAGAATTATATTATGTTCTTACGGTGCTGCTTTTGGAGATCTAATTGGCTCCTTCTTCAAAAGAAGATTGAATATTCAGAGTGGAGCACCCTTTTGGATAATTGATCAACTTGATTTTGTCTCTTTTGCGATTCTCTTTGCAGCTATTCCCGCTTTAATAATTCCAGGACTATATCTTGCCCCAGATATATTTATTATCATTTTCTTATTAATTTTGACACCTTCAGTAAGCATTATTGCTAATACAGTTGCTTATATTACTGGTCTAAAAGATGTCCCCTGGTAAATTCCTAGTCTAATTTTGTAACTTTGCAAGATATTTTTACTGGTTTTCCAAACTTTTGGAACTCAATATATTTTTCAAGTAATTCGTTAATTGCTTTTATATAATCTCCATTCTTACCTATTGCGATCCCCCTCTCCTTGAAGGTCAGAAAGTTAACAGATATCTCTCGCTTACGCGAATAAATGTTATATTCTACTCTTATATCATGTATATATATATCAGGAAAAAAGCTATGTATTAAATTAATTAGAGTGTTTTCTGCGCGAATTAAAGCTACCTTTCTGCATAATTTAAATCTAAGAGAACTCAAATACAACTTTGCTTCAAAATAATCTTCATTATCAACGAAAAAAAATACGATCTGATTGATGACAACAATGTTTTTAGGATAAATATTTGTTTTATTATAAAAATAATCGAATAGTTTAAGTTCGAAATTAGTATATTTTCTAATAAATTTCAAAGACTGATAAAAAATTAAATCATCTAAGATCGTATAAAGCATACATAAGAATCTTTTTAAGAAGAGATTTAAAGTCCTAAAAAAATCAAATTTAGACAACAACTTAATAAATTCCAATTATGTTTTTGACTTAATAATGAAAGAAGCAGGATTTGAATTTGAAGAACATACAGCAGATATAAAAGTAAGGAGTTGGGGTAGAACTTTAGAGGACGCATTTATACAAACAGCTTTAAGTCTGATGACTATTATGACTCCAGATTTGAAAAGAATTTCACCACTTGTGAAAAGAAGTATCGAAATAACATCAGAAGATACTTATGCTTTATTATTCGACTTTCTCTCCGAGTTTCTTTACTTTTTTGATGTTGAAGGCCTAATTTTTAGCGATATTATTGTAAATTTAAACAAAACTAAGAACGATGAATATTTTTTAAAAGCAATTATGAGTGGTGAGAAATTTGATCGAGATAAACATGAAATTGGTACAGAGGTGAAGGCTGTGACTTATTCATTTATGACTATTAAAAAAAAAAGAAGTAAAATAGAAATAGAAATAATTTTTGATGTCTAAAACCTATAATGTGAATTAACCCTTAACAACGCCTATAGGAACTAATCTAACAACTTTTTCTACAATTTCTAAATCATGGCTTACTTGAACAACTTGATCAATATCTTTATAAGCTCCAGGAGCTTCTTCAGCAATGACTTTCATTGATGCGGCTTTAACTAAAATCCCTCTATTACTTAGATCTTCTCTAACATTCGAGCCCCTATATTTTGCTATTGCTTTAGATCTCGACATAACCCTTCCTGATCCATGAGCTGTAGATCCAAATGAAAGTTCCATCGATTTGGGCTTTCCAACACATAGATATGATGCGCTCCCCATTGTACCGGGAATTAATACCGGTTGTCCAATCTCTTTGTATTCTTGAGGAAGTACTGGATGTCCCGGTGGAAATGCTCTAGTAGCGCCTTTACGATGTACATTTAATTTCACCTTTTTCCCATTTATTTCATGTTCCTCAACTTTTAGAATATTATGGCAAACTCCATATATCAAATGCAAATCTAAATCATTAAAACTTTTATTAAAATGTCGTTGGAAAGACTCTCTTAACCAATGAGTTATCAATTGACGATTAGCAAATCCAAAATTGGCTGCACAAGCCATTTGGCTAAGGTAATTCTGAGCTTCAGGAGTATTTGCAGGAACACAAGCTAATTCCCGATCTGGAACTCTAACCTTGTATTTTTTCATAGCACGTTCTACGTTCCGCAAAGAATCTGTACACACTTGATGCCCAAGAGCCCTAGATCCTGTATGAACCATAATTGTTATTTGATTAATTTCATATATTCCTAACTTTTTTGCAATTGATTCATTATATATCTCATCAACCTTCTGAATCTCAAGAAAGTGATTACCACTTCCGAGGGATCCAAGTTGCTTAAAACCTCTTTCTTTAGCTTTTTGAGAAACTAGACTGGCATCCGCATCTTTCAAACAACCATTCTCTTCACAATGTTTGAGATCTTCTTCAATAGCATAGTTATTCTCTAACGTCCAATTCATTCCTGTATTTAATACATTATCTAGATCTGAAAAGTTAATATTTAATTTCCCCTTTGAACCCAAACCCGAAGGTATATTTTTAAAAATTGTATTTAATAAACTAGGTAGAGTATTATTTATCTCGTAAAGCATTAAGTTTGTTCTCAATAATCTAACTCCACAATTAATATCATATCCAACACCTCCAGGGGATATCATACCAATTTCAGCATCTGTCCCTGCGACACCTCCAATGCAAAATCCATATCCTTGATGAGCGTCTGAAAGTGCGATTACATGTTTTTCAACCCCTTTTAAACAAGCTACGTTCGCAATTTGATCAAGAGTTTTATCTAGTTTGATTTTCTCGAGAATGTATTCATTAGCATAAATATGTACTGGTACATACATCTGAAATTTCTCAATTCTCCCTTCTACTCGTGCCATTAACGTTGTTGGTGCTATCTCGTATATATTGTCATCAATTTTATTGACATTCATAATACATTAATTAGTACAAGAATTTTCATAAATATTTTCATTTATTTTAATAACAATTTAATTTCAATTATTATTCTTAAACCAATGAGAATTAATGCGAATATTAGAAAAAGAAGCAATCTTCATTACAATGATAATCATTTTGAGTAGAATTCAAAAATTTTCTAAGATCTACTTTATTTTATTTCAATAAATTTTAACAGACCTAAATCGTCTAAATCATCTATCATTACTTGAATCTCACTTTCAGGTTTTCCACTTTCCTCAGCAATATCGGAAATTGTGTGGAAACCATCTGCTAAATGTGCTATTTTATACATTTCCTCATCTAAAAAACCCTGGGTTATCACTTGAGTTGGTAATCTCTTCGAAGTCCACTCAGGCTTTTGATTCTGAGATTGACGTAAATCTTCTTCGGTAATAATCAGTCCTTTTTTTGTAATTTGTTTACGAGATTTCAGGAAATCCTTTTCATAAATCTTTAGAATGGGTATCTTCATTTGGATTTCTGCTATCCTTCCACTTTCTAGAACCTCATCTATTATTGGTTCAAATTCTCTAAAAAGACGTACATCTCCTCCCCAGTTTTTAATTGTTTCACCATGTACAGTAATAAATTTATCAATAATATCACTCAATGCTTTATGAGTAATTTTAGCGTCATCATTTTTATCAGCCGCAGCAGTACATAATACGCCCTCTTTAAAAACTAAGAGTAGATAAAAGATTTGCATGTCAATAACTTTTAATTCCCCAGAACCTTTTGAAAACTCGACACTAAAATCTTTAAGGGCTGTTAAAAATCCCGAAACTAAATCCTGATTAAATTCGATAGTTCCATACTTCCTATGAATTAAACAAATTCCCGTAAATTGGTCAATCAAGTAAACATTATGGATTATTTTATCCCACCCTAATCGTTCATTCTGTATAGATATGTAGCATTAATTATTAATGTGTAATTTAATTGATTAATAATTTTAGATATTAAATTCCTATTTTTATTTATAATAGAAATACTATTATTTATAATTTCTGATACAATTATACATTCAATTTCTATCCAAGATAATCCTGTTATCCTAACCTTTATTTTGAGTTAAGTTATCAAAGCATCTTTTAAGAGTTTTTTAAGTTCATTTTTCTCTTTTTGAGATAAATATTTTGTATCTCTACCCTTCTTTTCAAATCTATCTAAAGGAAAATCTTCAAAAAGGTTGAGTAATATAATTAAACTATTTTTTACCAATGTAGTATCTTGAGTTGTATTTAATAGAAACATAAGCTTTTTAAGCATTTTACATAACCATAATGTTTCATACCTATTTTTTCGTGCTTTAGCATACCCTCTAAAGATTTTATTGTACCACCAGTCTTCATAATTGCTATTCATTAATTTTATTTTAAATTTAGTTTAATATTTTACACTAATTTTTAGTACATTAAGATTTAATAAATCTTAAAAGATTTGTATATCAGTATAATAGTAATAGATAAATGGAATTAAAGTAATTAATTAAAATGCGTTATTATATCTTTTTTGTTACTGTTCCTAATCTTGAAGAAGGAAAAAAAATCGCAAAACATTTGGTAGAAAGTAAATATGCAGCTTGTGTAAATATAATTCAAAATATTCTTTCTATATATAGATGGAAAGGAAGAATTGAAGACGCTAATGAACACTTACTTTTGATTAAGACGACTGAAAGAAATTCAAAACAATTAATTGAAAAAATTAATGAAATTCATAGCTATGACACACCAGAATGCATAGGAGTGGAAATTGAAAAAGGATCTGAAAAATATTTGAATTGGATAGATGAAAATATAAAATAGTTTAAATTCTTTAATGAATATTTATGGCTTTTGATATATTTCGCGTAGATTGGATATTAGTAGATGCTATAATAATTTCTTTTTTACTTCTTTTATTACTGAGTGTTAGAATTTTTAAATATTTGAATAGATGGAGAACTTCATTATCTAATGAAAGATTGTCCAGAATAATTTTTGAAGGATCTGCCATTAAGGCTGAGTATAAAAATATTTCAATTAAAAAATTTGAATTAATAAAAGACAGTATTGAAAAAAATAATAAAAAATTAATGATAATTATTAAAACTTCAAAAAACAGAAAATTAGTTAATGCACTAGCCGAAGCTATAAGCACTTATGGTGTGGACGTAATTATATTGAACTGCAAAGTTCTTAAAAAGCCAAGAAAAGAAAATGAGAAGATAGAAAGTCAAAAAGAAATTATGAAGTTAATCCAATCCTTATTTCTTTTTTTTTCTCGAAACAAAATTAAAATAAATAAAAACTATTTTTTGGTAAATTTTATTCCTACAAATCTGATGTATAAAGCATTTATTAACGATATGAATAATGATAAATTAATCTTAATCAATCCTAAACTAAATAAGCTAAATAAAACGCTTTTAATCAATATCTTTAAATCAAAAGATTTAAGATCCAGATTATTTGTAATTTTTAGCGGAAAGATTAATCGATTTCTAAAAAAAATTTCTTTAAAACAATTTATTCATGATTTTAAATCATTTGGAGAAATTGCAAGTGGATTTTACCTTTTTAAAAAAGCATCTAATACATTCAAGTATTATGAGACTATACTCTTCAGATCTATAATTAACGTCATAGAAAATAAATAAATTCTATTATAAGAAGCTAAATCTATGAAAAGGGAAAAAATATTAAGAGAGCATTATCAATCGCATACATACTCCAAAAATCAATGGGAACTTATTAAATTAAAAAGAAAGAGAGCAATAGAACTATTAAATATTTTTGTAAAAGCAGGATTTAATCCATACATCTACGGAAGTATTGCGCGTGGGGATGTTCATGAAGAGAGCGATTTAGATATAATTTTTCTTCAATCAACCTCATCCTATCAGATTGAATATATCCTTAATAAAAATGGATTTAATAATTATTTTCGAGAAATAATTATGGCAACTCCAAATGATTCTCTAAAATTATACATATATTTGAATGAAATGGAAAGTATAACAGTTCCCCTTTCTAAACTGGATATGAATTCGATAGAATTCTATGACTTTGGAGGAAAAGTAAGTCTTAATCAATTAAAGGCTCACCTCAGAGTACCTGGAGTTGATAAACGATTAGTAATGATTAAACCTAATTATAAAGGGCATGATGAGTACTCTATTATTGGAAATGAACATTTAGTAGCAAAAGAATTAAAAATAAGTTTGAATACCGTAAAAGAAAGAGTAAAAGTTTTATTGAAAAGAGAAAAATACGGAAGAACAGGAGTATTTTTAAAGAAAGTAATTGATATTCAAGAAAGCACAGAAGAAGTATTGAAGAAACTTTCAAATAAAAAATCTATAGTAAGAAAAAAGCTCTATAAAAAATGAAAAATGTAAGAATAATACAATCAAAAGCACTAACATACTATATTAAAGGTAGAGGGATTCCAAAAGGATGCCAGTTATGCCTAAACGGAGAGAAAACTGTCTTGTTCCTAAACGGAATATGCCAAAATCCCAAACATTGTTATTGGTACTGCCCAATTTCTTTTGAAAGAAAAGGAAAAGATTTTAGCTTCGCAAACGAAATTAAAATTAATTCCCACGAAGAAATAATTCACGAAATTAATAAAACCAAAGCAAAAGGAATGAGTATTACGGGTGGGGAACCCCTCTCTGATACCAATTTTCAAAAAACAATAGATATTATAAAATATGTTAAGAGAAAAAAAGGGAAGAGGTTTCATATACATTTATATACAAATGGGTTGAACTTCAGTGAAGAACTAGCTAATCAATTAGCTGAAGCAGGGCTAAATGAAATAAGATTTAATCCTCCTAAAGATAGATGGAAAGTAATCTCATTAGCATTAAAAAAAGGAATGACTGTTGGAGTTGAGGTACCAGTAATTCCAACTAAAGAATACATGGAGCAACTCCAAGAATTAATATTATTTCTAGATAAAATAGGGGTCCAATTTATAAATTTAAACGAATTTGAATTTTCATTTACCAATAGTCAATATTTAAGAGAAAAAGGTTTCAGACTAAAAAAAAATTCAATTGCAGCTGTAGAGAACAGCAAAAAGACGGCTCTTAAATTACTAAAAAAAATTTACCCTGAAGTTTCTATGAAAATCCATTTTTGTTCTATAAGCGCAAAAGATTATTGGCAACTAAAAGAACGATATTTACGTCGCGCAAAATCAATCAAAAAACCATTTGAATCTATTAATAATGATGGATTACTATTATTTGCTCAGATTGAAGGAAGTGAGCAATCTTTATTTAAACTTAATGAATTGTTATTGAATAAAATAAGAATACCTCAGAAATATGTCTTTTATGATAAACAAAAGATGAAAATACCAGTAGCATTTGCTTTAGAAGAGAGATTCATAGAATTATTAGATCAGTATAAATTACAAGGATTTATTGTAGAAATTACCCCGTTTAGAGATGAAAAGTACATGCAAATA
The DNA here is from genome assembly GCA_048885535.1 of Candidatus Hermodarchaeota archaeon. Classification (GTDB taxonomy): domain Archaea; phylum Asgardarchaeota; class Lokiarchaeia; order Sigyniarchaeales; family SOKP01; genus SOKP01. The sequence continues at coordinate 44,389 of JBHLLO010000002.1, read as the reverse complement.
ACTGAAAAGACTCCAATAAAAGAATTTAAAGAAGAGATTGAATAATTTGGAGATAAAGAGAGTCGTTTTAGATGATTTAAAGGAAATTATGAAAATGGAGTACCAGATATTCAAACAAGATTCATTTTCAAAACAAACTATGACAAAATTGATTTTACGAAATTCTTTATTTTTAAAGCTATTGAGCAAAAACAGCTCTAATATCATTGGTTATATAATTGCTATTCGAGACGGAAGAGATAGAGTTAATATAATAAACTTTTTAATAAAAAAAACCTATCAAAATAAGGGTTATGGTTCATACTTATTTCAAGCAGCATTAGAACTAATCAAAGCATATCAAGAAATAAAGAAAATTATATTAACTGTTAATAAAAAAAATTGGATTGCAATAAGACTTTATCAAAAATTTAATTTCCAAATAGTTCAAGAAATTGAAAATTATTATAGTAATCGAGAAAGTGCTTATTTAATGGAAATAACTCTTTAATTTTCTTTTAGTTTTAATGTTTTTCTATAAACTTAAACTTATAAATAAAAATTGTTATAATATCTGTAAATTAAGATTATAATTTCTTCTCAAGAATTATTGATTGTAAAGGAGTTGTGGTATAATGCCAATTGATAAAGAGTTACAAGATGAGATTAAGAAGGGAGTCACTCTCCAAAAGGTTAGTGTGGAAGAACTGAGAAAAAGGGAAGAAGAAAAGAAGAAAAGAATGGAAGAACTTGAAAAAATTAGGGAAGCCTTAGGAGAAAAAGAATAAATCTTTGTATTTTTGTTTCATTTTCCTTTTTTTATTTATTTACTGTTTATACCTTCTAAAAAAGTAAGCTTTTCTAATATCTATTCTTTAACTAAATTAGGAATAACCAGTTTAAGAAAGTTGATTTGATATTTGAAGATTCTTGAAATAGATAATAAAAATCAAGAAGTCATTGTTAAAATTGAAACATTAAATGATTTATGGACACTTTATAATGTTATTTCTAAGAATGATTATGTTTCTACGCGAACTTCTAGAAGAGTAGTATTAAGGGAAGGTACAAAAGGAGAACGAAAAAAAATGTGGATAAAATTAAAGGTAGAATCTGTTTCATTCCATGAATTTTCAAATAGATTAAGAGTTAAAGGTACAATTAGTGAAGGTCCTGAAGATTTTGTGAGTTTCGGAACTTATCATACATTTAATATCGAAGTGGGTAACGAATTAAGTATTATAAAGGAGATGTGGTTAAGGAGTGAGATAAAAAGATTAACGGAATTTTCAAAATTTGATGTTAATTTTGTACTACTTATAATTGCAATTGAAAGCGGATTAGCAAATGCTGCACTTATCACTAACTTTAGTCATACAAGAATAGCCACTATTAAAAAAACAATTCCCGGAAAAAGATATGAACAAATCCATCGAAATAAAGCATATGAAGAATTTTTTGGTGATATTAATAAAGTATTGGATGAAAACGTCAAAAACATAAATATAAATCTAATTATCTTGTGTGGTCCTGGAAATATTAAAGACAAATTTCTAAAATACCTTAAAGACAAGAAACAACCGGATTATCTATCTAAAATTAATATTATTCATGCAAGCTCAGGTACTGAGAGTGCAATATTTGAAACCTTAAAATCTCCCCAATTAAAGAATTTAAAAGAAAAGGTAAAAATTTTTCAAGAAACAGATAAGATAGAGAAAATTTTTGCAATTTTAGCAACTGATCCAGACTTAATTGCTATTGGAGTGAAAGAGATCTCTAATTTATCCAAAAGTGGAGTGATAGAAGAATTATTTATTACAGATATTTTAATACGTGGTATCTCAAAAGAGAAAAAACTTGAAATTGAAGAGATTTTAACTGATATAGAAAAATCTGATGGGAAATATTACATTTTGAGTAGTGAACAACCTACTGGTCAACAAATTATTGCTTTAGGTGATATAGTAGCTATTTTGAGGTATAAACCTTAGAGAAATGAAAAAGTATTAACCTAAAACTCATATGACTACTAATACAATATATATTGATGAAAAATCAGAAATACCCCTAATGGGGGTTGATTTTATTGGTTTAATAGATCGTAGTACTAATGTAATTGAAATAAAACCTTTAACTTTATGTAACTTGAAATGTAAATATTGTTTTGTAAATGCAGGTGATTATAATACTAATTTTATAGTAAATTCCAATTATTTGGCTAAAGAAGTAAGAAAAGCTGTCACTATTAAAGGAAATTTTAATATAGAAATTCATATTGCTCCCTATGGTGAAATCCTTTTATACTCCGAATTGTATAGGTTACTAAGCCAACTTTGGGAAATTGAGGGAGTAAAAATTATCTCAATGCAAAGTAATGGGTTGCTACTATCAAAACAAATTATTAAAAAGTTGAATCTCTTAAATCTTACACGTATAAATATTAGTTTAAATACACTAAATGAAAGCAAAGCAAATTATTTATGCGATTGTAGGCAATACAATCTTGAGGCTCTTATCCAGAACATCTATTACTTGTTAGACTCCAATATTAATGTATTAATTGCACCTGTATGGTTTCCAAACCAAAATGATAAAGATATTGAGGATATAATTAAATTTGTCATTCAATTAAGGAATGAAGGATACTCTAAAGAAAAGGTCCAAATTGGCATTCAGAAATACTTAATATATAAAACAGGAAGAAAGTTAAAAAAAATTCGTCCAAAATCATGGACTTATTTCTATAAACATTTAACTGAGTTAGAAAAAAAATACAATATCAAATTAAAACTCGGACCTTTAGATTTTGGGATTCATAAACGCCTTCCTGTTTCAAACATTAATTTAAAAAAACATGATATAATAGAATTGGAGATAGTATCAATAGGGCGTTGGAATTATGAGTGTATTGGAAAAATTAGTAGAAATTTTGGTATAAAGGTCTTATTAAAAAAACCTTTCCTTTATTCTGATGAAATTTTAAACAAAAAAATCAAGGCTAAAGTTATAAAGGCAAACTATAGAGACAATATCTTAACAGCGTTATTTCCGTTATAATTATGAATAAATTTAAAAAACTAAAATATATAACTAAGTATTGGCATAAAAAACATACTAAAAATTAATATAATTAATCTTTAATAAAAATTGATAAAAATGAGCCCTATTATTACGCATGAGGATGAGCTTGAATTAGCAGGAACAGAGAAAGAGTTAGTCAATCAAATAAGAAAACTGGCAAAAGCTCAATATGATCTTATCAATGCTCAAAAAAAATATGCAGAAAATCTTACTAAAGCAAATTTAGGAAGAGAAATGTTAAATCGGACTTTTAGAGACGTAATTAAACAAATGCAAACTTTAGTAAGAGAGAAAAAATCAAATATTCAAGAAGAAGAGATAAATTTATATTTAGATATCATTCGTAAAAATGATGGATATATAGCAGTGAATAATAAATACATAGATGCAATTAAAAACCTTGCTTTGAAGAAAGAATATTTTATTGAGAAAAAAATAGAATTTGCAGATGCGTTAAATGAAGTAGCCAATAAAAGAAATGCAGTCATTAAAAAGGCTCTAAATGTTGAAAAAATGAAAAATAAACTAATTGAAGGGGAAAAACTTAAAATTTTAGATGCAGAATTCAATGATTATCAAAGAGACTTTGATATAGCTAGAGATGTATTATTGAAAAAAATTCATCAATTTTTAGAAGTGAGAAATGAATTAGATGAATTGTGGATGGTTATAAAAGATTCTGTATCAAAATCAAGTTAACTTCTTTTTTTTTAATATTTTTTATAATTTTACTCAAAATAGTTTTAATACACACGGACTTAAATTTATTAAATAATTCAGATATATAATTATTAGAAAAATTATTGTATAATTCTTTAATTATAAAAATTGAGATAAAAAAATGGCAGAAGAATTCGCAAATTTCATGCAAGAAACTAGAAAGGCTCCTCTCGAAGAAAAGTTAAATGCTTTCGGAGATATTGTCGAAAGAATGATGTCTATGATTCTTAGAATTCCTGATTTAGTAGATCAATCATTATCATCTATTCATCAAAAATTATCAACATTAGAAACTAAAGTTAATACATTGAGTAACGAAATAGCTATTTATAAGTCAACTGGAGGTACCGTAGCGCCTATAGTATCCGCACCAAAAGCTCCAAATAGTGCTCCTCCACCCCCTGGAGGTCCACCCAGTGGTACACCTGCAGGAAGTCCTCGTCCACCCCCTGGAGGTCCACCACCGCCCCCTGGAGGTCCACCTGGAGGTCCAGGATCCGCTCGACCTGCTAGTCCAATAACTTTGAGAGGAGCTATAATGAGTGAACTTAAACAACTTTTTAATAAACGAAAAACACCAAGTTAATTTTATTTTCACTTAAAAATCTTTTAACATTTAGGAACAATTAACTCTTATCTCTTATTTCGAATTTTAATTAAGATTATAATTAAATAAGCATTTAATATTATTAGTAAACTATAAGACTAGTTAACAGCTGAGTTAATTGGAGCAATCTAAACATGAAATTCAAGGCTATTCTACTATAAAAGTTTCCCATGATCTCAAAAGGCAGATTTTAGAGATTCCTTCATTAATAAGAGTAATGAATCGCTATTATTATAAAAAAGCTCAAATAAAGAATCAAATAAAACCTTTTATACGTGAAACTATCAATTATAAAGGAGATAAGCTTTATTTACTTCCATCGGCTTTAGATACATTAACGAGTGATTTAATTTACAATAGAGATTCGTCGGAATTTCCTGATAGTTTCATTTTATTCGAAGCTTGGATGAATCTAGGTTGTGATGCATTATATCCTAAGCTTGTATTACATTATAAATTCCCAGGATTATTAAAAGGGGAGAAAGTAAGACACCTCTTTCAATTTACATTTGCAACATCTCGTGGATTTGGTTTTCCAATATATTTTGGTCCTGAATTCTATGGATATATATTGACTTATGGAAAAATTTTGGAACCAATTTTAAAATGGAGTCACACTGTATGCCACAGAGCAAACCAGGCAATCTTTTTAGTATCCAAAAGATATAATATTAAAAGACATCACCCTGGGGAATTTGAGTCAATAATTATCTCAGAATATAATAACAACGTCTATAAAGGCATAGATACTCTTTTACATGGATATTTTACTAAAGATCCAAAAAATCTTGGGACTTTTAGATCATTAGATGAAGTTCTTCAAGAAATTTACTTTTCCTATTCAATTGGAGATCACTCTATGAGTATTGAATTAACTCCGCCTAAAAAAATATTAAATATTCCTTTAATTCCTCATGATAAAGTGAATGAGAACTATAACATAGATTTTTATGCATATATTAAGAAACTCATATCATTTAAAAAAATTTTAATTGAAAAAATTATAGTCTATAAAAATGAAAAAAGAAATCTAAAAAGTAGATTAAGCCGATATAATAAGCTAAAATTATTTTTCAATAGATCAAAAAGATTTAAATGGGCTATACTTGAATCTTCTAAAAAACTTTTTGAGATTGAGAAATTTAACCTATATATCTACGTTATGGAAAAAATTTTGAAACTATTATGGACAACTCCACTATATACTCATACATTACATCCTTTAACAAATGAAGAAATGAAGTATTTAATTCAAGGCAAGAAAAATGATGAAGAATTAAACTATGAATCAATAGATTCGATTTTTTTATTATGTCTAAAATATTATGAAAAAAAATATGGCTTTGATTTTGAAGAAGAAGAGATCCTTAATGAAATAGTTGAAATAAAGGATTTAATGGCAAAAATGTGGTTAAATTTCAAAGAACGCTATTTTAACTTTGCGATAAAAGAGCTAAATCAACTCTCTATGTACTCTATTAATAGTCAAAATTATGATCTCAAAGTTAGTAAAATTTTAGATGCACTTATTCCAATATTTTCAATTTATGAAATATTTAATAGACCACTGTCCGAATCGATTTATCCAGAATCCATTCCACATACAAAAAGGTTAGGTGCTTACATTGCAAGCTTTTTAACTTCAAAATATAACCCATTTGGTATAAATTTAATGCACCTTTTCAATAGATTGGCTTTTTATAATTGGGGTTACTTTATTTTAAAAAATAAATTAAATCGGAAAAAGTTTTATGATTTTATTTTAAAACTACCAATATGGAAATATATCCCCCAGAATATCAAATCTAAAATCTTAAAAGAATAGTCTATATTTTAGAACTCTAAAAACCCAGGATCATCAAAGATATCATCAATTTTTTTCTCCTTTTTTATACTACTCTCATCATGTTCAGAAAATAGCGATTCTTCATCAGTTTTTATACCTTTTTCCATTTCAAGGAGATCTAGTTGATGAAGAGCATCTTTTTCTTTTTTCTTATACTCTTCTGATCTTAGCTTCCAATTATTAACTTCATCTAAATCCGTGTTCTCCTCATCTTCTAATAATTCCGCAGCCTTTACTTTACAAAGATCAGATAAAATTGAATAGCATAGAGCTAATTCACCCCATGCATTTTCTTCTTTTAACTTTTCAACTCGTCTCTCTAGTCGTTGCATTTCTTGATCAGCGTAATAAACATCAATAAAATCACCAAAAGCGTCAACAGGTTCTGATATTGAATTAACTAATACGTCTTTTGTTAAACCACAATAGCCACACTTAACTGTTGCAATTATGCCTTTTCTAAGCCCCTCAACTTTTACAGACTTCTCTCCACATGAAGGACAAGTAAATATTTTTGGTACTTTCTTAACTCTTTTATATGTCTGTTGTTTTCTTTTTCTTCTTCCCATATGAAATCATTATGATTGAATTTTTCTTAATCTACTTTATTATGAAATTAGGAATCAAATCTAAAAAATTTTTTCTTTTTGATTTAAATTTAGAGGAAATCGTAAGATTTTTTAGGAATGTTTAATTCTGTTAATTACTCTTTTTAACTGAAAGAATTATAATAATTTTAACATAATTAGTGGATTTTAGGCATGGAACATAGAGATTTATCATTAGAGCACGATAGGAATTTAATTGAAAAAATCCTTGACGATCTGGATACGAGATATATCATATTGTTTCTTTATGTTATCAGGAATGATTTATTTAAAGATTTGAAAGAAAAAAGTCGTATAGAATCGTATGAGAGGGTACTAATATTAGATGACATTTATAAAAGTAATATTACAAAATTTTGGTCAAACGAATTTATTGAGATTGCAATTGACTTAGGATTATTCAAAAATATTCGAACCTTAAGAGAATTTGATAGAAAGGAAGATGATTTCATTATAAAATTAGGGGAAGAAACAATTACAGTTGAAAAAAATGCAATATCTGTGCCAGATGATACTCTCTTTCTAATGTTAAATAAAAAATTCAAATCGATATTAAGAAGAAATTTCAATTTAGCTCTTACTAAATTAAAGAGTGTAAGATGCGAATCTACCAATGTTATCCATTCTTTAATATATGAAATCGGAGATCATGATTATGCTTTATCTGATGATTTATATTATATTTTAGATCAATTTGGTAATGTGTATCACGCTGTAAAAATAGAAATGACAATAGAGGGGTTTTTCAAAAGATTTAAAGAAATTCAAGATAAAACCACTAAACTTATAAGCATTTTCGAACCCATATTAAATAGTAAAACCGTTTTGACTAAAATATATAAAGCAATAGAAGAAAGCATGGAAATCTTTAACTATCTCAAAGATCATAAAATTACACTCCCAGAAAAATTTAATTTTGAAAAAATAGATTCAGAAAACGAATTATTTTTACAATGGAAATCGACTTTACTTGAGTTGCTAAATTTTAGTTTTAAATTAAATGATATTGAGAAAAATCTAGTAGATATCAAAAGAATTTACACTGGTAAGGGTAGGAAACATAGTTATCTAAACTTCATTGAAAAAGTCTCATATAATGAGGAAAATATTGTTGACGAAATTCAAGAATCTTTATTATCTCTTCGAGAAAAATTGGTTGAAATTAATAATGAAATTTCTAAACTATCCCAAAAAGATATTAAACTTTTAAATCTAGATTATGAGAGAGCTATCATTATAGGGAGTGATGATTAATTTTGAAATGCCCTTCATGTAATATTAATATGGAACCTTTAGTTGCTGGAATATTTCAATGTCCTCAATGCAGAAAAATATTAAAGCATTCCGATGAAAAAGTTGAAGAAGAACAAAAAAAAGTGATTGCGGAGGGTGAGTTTCAAGATGGTGAATATTTTCATAAAAATCTTAGTTTGAATAAAGATTTCGAAGTTTGTGAAAAGGGAATAGTTGTTTCCAAAACTTCTAATTACGTTATGGCGGTTTTAATTTGTGAAAGTTCATATAAAGAAAGATATATAAGATTGTCATGGTGGAAAAATTATCAACATGCTGGATTAATTAAAATTTATAATAGAGAAGTCCTTAGAAATATTATCATTGCTTTAAAAAAGATCGATGATGCTTTCGATGAAAATTGGAACTGGAGGGGAAAATATGGTAAATCTAAACAAAAAACTAAGGAGGAATTAGAAAAAGAAAGAAATTTAGATATAATTAAAGCCCGAATTATTGAGAATCGAACATGTCCGAATTGCCAGAATAAGATGGAGAAAAATAAATCACATTATATTTGTCAAAATTGCTCTGAAATTGTGATATTAGAGGGATATAATCAACCGATTTTTAGTATACCACCGTCAGATCTAAACCTAAGTTTTCATAGTAACTTTCCAATTAATTATTACATGCCTATAAGTGGTATTACAGTAAAGTGGCTAGTTGGAGAATGGAAAGCTCTCGCAATTATCTATTCCAAAGATAATCCAAACAAAAAGTGGTTAAGATTTTATTGGTGGGTTCGAGATCTAACTAATTTCATTAAATTTGGTAAAAGAGAAATGGGTGAGGGTGTTCAAATGGGTTGGAAAACTCAGAAAGGTATGGCTTCCCCTAACATTTTTGATAAAAAGTTAATAAAACCTCTAATAAATGCTCTAAATAAAGTATCTATAGAAATGAATTGGAATATTGATTAAATTTAAAAAATAATTTAAAAAATGTCTGAAGTTCAAGACCCAAATTGGAAAGAATTGCTTTTAGATTTTGAGAAGAGTTTAGAAAATGCAATAGAGCGCCTTGAAAATAGAGATATTGAGAACATTCCAGGTGCTAAAGTAGCTTTAATACAACGATTGAATGATATGAAACTTATTTTTCCTAAAAATAATGGAGAGATATTTATAAAATCTATTAATGATAAGATTCAAAATACTTTTTTTCCAAATACAAAGAATTTTTCAGAAGCTTTTAAAAAAATTTTAAAGTCAAGAACTCATGAACAAGACTTCATTATTAACGAATTGTTAAATGGATTTGTAACTTCTAAAGCAAAGGCAATAGCAACTGGAACTCAAGGACCAATAATAGATAGAATGGTTGAAGCATTTAGTAAGAGAAATGACTTTCATATTGTAGATCATCAATTCTATGCTATGTTTGGAAATCCTAATAAACCTAAACATTATGTGAAAAAGCAACTTGAAGAACTTATAGATATGTTTGGTTTAATATCAAAAGAACTTATTGTAGAAAAAGATATCAGATCTAGTCAAAAAAGAATATATACTTTTTACACTTTTCCTGATGATATAATTAAAATTCTAGAGGAGAAATATTTATCAATCGATGAAGAATTAGGTTATGCTTATGTTTCTGAAGAATTCGATAGAAACGTGTTTATTTGTATGTTCTTAGCTAATATAGCAATTAATCGGGATGATATAGAAAAGATTGGAGGAACTTATACTATTAATGGGATCTCTGCGATATTTGCTTTAATATTGCTATTAAGTTTTTTACCAAAGATTACAGTTGATGAAACAAGCCCTATCTTAAATGATCCAAATTTTGATGAGTCGAATATGAGTATAATTCCAAAGTCATGGATGATGAAGCAGGTATTGGAATTCTTATTCGCTCCTCTTATTAAAATAGTTGCATATAGGTTAGGGGGTGGCTTATGGATGTCGAAAATAATAGATTCTGAAGTGAATAAAAAAATAATAAATCAAATACGATTTTTAATCAAAGATGTTAATAAATGGATCCTTGGACAATTAGTTAGAGTAGAAATACCTATATTCATTAGTATAGGAAATATTTTAACTGAAATATTAGTAGGATATAAAGAAGAATGATAATCTAGGTGATTGGAATAAGTTATAAAAAGAAATCAACGAGAACAGTAAAACCAGGAAGAAAAAGAGAAAAATGGACAGATTTACTTCCAAGGTATTTGACTTTTATTAGTCATATGAGACCAATCCTTAGAGAGACTCGGAGAATTATTATCGATTTAGATGCAGACCTTTTACTAGATACTGAAATTTTAGATAAAATTCGCCAAGAGGAAGAAAAAAGAAATATTCGGAAGGTAAGAGCATTATCAGAATTCTCAGCAATGTATAGAACAAATGTTTATGAAATTATTAAGGATTTTATTATGAAATATAGAAATGAAATACCTATAATTGATATTAAAGATTACATTGTAGATTTTCTTTATGAATCCATAGATGCTTTAAATATTTTAAGGCACATCACAAATCCAGATGAAAGAAATCTAGAAATTACATATTTATTCAATTTAGTAAAATTTATCGAAGAAAGATTATTTCCAAGAGGAGCAAATTTAAAATTCATTTATGAAAAGTTATTAAGATTTTCTCAAAATTTTTTTGATTGTCAACGCCATATTATACAATCACACACCTATTATAGAGAGAAATTAGAAAATACAGATGTTTTTGAAATCCCCTCCTTATCACCTAAGGTATCTCAAATTTTAAATAATATAACTTCACTTTTTAATCTCGATCCGAATTTTGGGGCATATCCAGAAAAAGATAATTATGAGCTTCCAATGATATTAAAAGTTGACGTTTTTCTACCTTATATTGATTCGATTGCAAGTGCTGAAGAAGAAGCAATACAAAGTATCGTTGAACGAATAGGCTTGCGTTTAATAGATAATCTTTTTTTGGCCCCTAATGAAGATCTTGTAAATATATTAATTGATAATAATTTTTTACGTGAAAATAAACAATCAGATGGAATTTTACGATTATATCCACAGTTTAGTAATGAGACATTATTTCTCTATTACTTGGCTTTTGCTTCCCAAAGGCGTGGTTTTTTATCAAAAGAATTAATTAATTGGATCTCAATGAATTTTGCTTTCCTAATTTATATGGGGATTTTAAAATGGAAACTGTCTGATGAAAATATTTTTTATCCTATATTTAAAGATTTACAAACAAATGAGAAGGTCCTTCCTTATTTAATGAAATTAATTTGTTTTCCAAATTATCTAGGATTAGATAAAATGAAAATCAGAGATTCACCCCAATATAGAAAGGAAATTTTTAATTTTATGGGCGCTGAAATAGATAATCTGAAAAACCTTATATCTGAGATTGCAGAATATTGTGAAAAATTTGAAAAAGAAAGAAAAAATAATTAAATTACAAAAAAAAGAGATGAGATTTTATTAGTAATAAAAAAAATGAAGCCGAGAAAAAGATTACATACACAGATGATGTTATTAAAGATAGAATAGGTAAATATGGTGCAGTATATTTTCCTTATGATATCAAAGAAAATGTTGAAGATATTTTAGGTAATGAACTAAAAAAAGAAATATTAAATGACTTTTTCAACGCTTTAAAAAAATACGATGAATTTACTGAACAACTAAAAGCAACTAAATTAAATCCAAGTTTAACCGTCCTTTTATACGGACCTCCAGGTACTGGTAAAACATCATTAACAAGAGGATTTGCAAAAAAATTCGACATACCAATATGTGTAGTAGAAACTGACAGGTTAGTCTCTCCTCTCTTAGGAGACACAATTAAACAAATAAGACGCGTTGTAGATTTAGCTGCTGAAATTGCTCGAGAAAGGTCTGCTTTTATTTTATTTTTCGACGAAATTGATGCCATTGGATCTGAAAGATCAAATATCCATGAAGTAGGAGAAATAAAAAGAGCTGTAATATCATTTTTACAGGTCATTGATAGAATTAACTACGAAGGTGTTCCACTTGCTATATTTGGAGCAACTAATCATCAAAATCAATTAGATTCCGCTATTTGGAGGAGATTCACATTTCATCTCAAATTTGATTTTCCTGACTTTCATTTGCGAAAGCAAATAATTGATTCATTTTTACAAAAGATAAAAAATGCCAAAATAGGAGTTGATGAATCCATATATGTGAACTTAGATAAAGAATATGATGAATTACAGAACATAGAAAAAGATTTAAAGCGTAAAATTGGAGAAAAAATCTCTGAATTTGAAAGTAATACCCTCTGGGATGAAATAAAAAAAAAGAGTAAAATAAATGGTATCTTGAAATTAACTCATGGATATTCAGGTTCTGATATTGAACGAGGTACTAAAGTTGCCCTGTTAAAGGCTATAAATAAAGAGATTCTAACTTATGATATGTTTTATCAAGCTTTAAAATTGGTTGGAGGTACGGCAATTCATGTTGAACGTCAAGATATTTTAAGTAATATTAAACAAATTTCTGAAAAAACAAATAGATCTGGAAATAAATCAATGAAAATTGAAGGTCCTCCGGAAATCTAATCTTCTATAGAGAAAGGTAATTAATGAATCTTATTTCCTAAAAAACATGAAACCATCATTATTTAATCTTGAAAAAATTAAGGAATTTAGCTCTCCCATTGAAGATCTTCAAATTAATCTTAATAGATTAAATGAAATTAAAAGAAAAGTGATGGAAAAAAAAACCACTCTCACAGAAGTGTTTATTAAAGATAACATTATTAATCAGTATGAAGAATTACTAGAAATCATAAAAAACATAAACGAACAGTTAAATAAGGCTTTAAAAGAAAACTTAAATCTACACCAATTTTACAAGGATAGTTTAATAAAGAAATATAAAGAAAGTGTTAAACAAAAACTAATGGTCGTAAAACTCGATGAAAATATTACAAAAAAAATCGGAGTAAATCTAATAGAAACTAAAAGCGTATCCAAAATTATTGGGAAAATATCATTTATTCCTTCTGTAGGGCTAAATGAATGGATAGATATAACCGAATCATTAAATCAGTATTCAATCTTTTTGAGAACTATAAAAAAAGCCTCGAAATTTTACAAAATCTTAATTAATAAAAAACTTAATAAAAATTTAAACCAAATTCCCCCAAATACTGACAAACAGTTAATAGAACAATATAAACAAAAGTTTTTGGAAGATCCAAACTTAACATTCTTTCAATTTATTCATGAAATGGAAAATAGTCTTTCCGCTGAAGATTTAAGAATGAAAAGTGATCTAATCCAGAAAAGCATAGAAAAAGAAGAGATTGATAAATTAAAGAAAAAGCAACAAGAACAGCAAGAGGCTTATGAAAATTACCTTGTTTTATCTAATGGGGAATTCGAAAGATTAAGACGTAGAAAAAAAAGAGAAAAGTTAGATGAAGTTTCCATTAAGCAAAAGAGCAAAAAAAAAATTGAAATACCCGAAGATATTTCGAAAAAAATTGAGAAATTTAAATCTCAATTTGAAAATTCTTTCAATGATAAGAAATATAAAGAAGAGGATGAAAATAAAGATCCTTTAGATTTAATTCGTGAAAGAAAAAGCAAAAAAGAGAAAGAATATAAAAAGTATAAAAAGCATTTTGAAAATAGTTAGAAATTATTAAAAGTGATTTCAAAATTCAGAGAGATAATTTTATTATTACTATAGGTTCTGAACAAATAAATATAAGAGACAAATTTAGTTTAATTAAAGGTAGATTAAGAATAGATTCAATAGAGCAATATCGAATTAAAAACTTCGAAAATTTATGCAAGAATTTAGATTCTATTCCATTTAATAAATTTTTTAAAATTTTCTATCAAGAAAGCAAAAAATTTAAAGATTTAGACAAAGTTCCAAGGCTTATAAATATTTTAAATGACCAAAGTAAAACTTTAAAAATGAATCTGAAACTTCTATCCGAATTTATTGATATTTTGGAATCATTACTTTTTATAGTAGAATTAAAAGAATTAAAAGTGAGGAAGGAAGCATTAAAAACTGAATTCGACATAGCCAAAAAATATAAAGATTCAAGTGATTTTTTAGCTATATCAGATTTATTAGAGAAAGTTAATAACTCCTTAGAACAAAATAAGAAAAAAGCTGCGTACTTAGAGGAAGACTATTTCCAACAGAAAAATCAAATTAACCTAATTAAGAAAGATATTAATAATTATGAATTAGAAATTGAAAATTTGAATTCTCAATTGAAGATGTGTTTCGCCCAAATTAATCAAATTACACGTCATACTCAAAATGGTTCTGAGAGTGGTAAAGATGAAGTTTTGAAAAGTTTAGGAATTAATACGTCTATTCGAAATTCGGAAAAAATTCGTATGTTACAATTAAAAGCAAAAGAAATCTCATACAATATTAAACAAGCAAAATCTAAAAAAGGAGAACTAATTGAAAAACTAAATGAGCTATTTCCAAAGTACGAAATTTATAAAGATGATTATGAAAAACTCTTAAGTATTATAAAGAGGGATGAGAAAAAAGCTAATGAAATCCAATCTGAATTGAAACAAAAAATAAAATCAGAAGAAGGGAATTTAATTGAAGCTGAAATACCAAATGTGAACTTATTGAGGACATTAAATCAAATCGATGAAGACATTAAAAAAGTTGATAAAGAATTAAACGAAATGATTCAATCAGAAGAATTAATTGATATTAAGAAAGAACAAGATTTATCAATCATAAAGAAAAAATTGGAGCTTTTCTCAAGTGAAGTCTCTAAAAAAATAAAAAATTTAAGAATTGATGAAAAGATGGAAATTTTCATAGAAAGCTTAAAGAATTACAGAAAATTTGAGGTGAACCTAGACGAACTTCAGAGGTTATTAAATTTTTTCTTATTAAAAATTAATTTATTTATTCAATTTCAAATTTTGATTAATAATAAGAACAGTAATTTATTTGTAAGTACTTTCTTTAAAAGAAAGGATAAGGATAAAATTACTTTTAGCGAGCTTACAACTCCAGAAAAGGTATTTTTTATTGTAAGTTTATACTTATCTTTCTGTCTTATTTTAGAAAAGGATTATATTATCTTTTCAAATTTATTTATTCCAAATGACTATAATAAAGGTGGCTCTATCTTAAGAGCAATCAGGAAAATTTTACCAGTATTCAAAAATAATGATAATCTAAAAAAATATAATTTGGTTTTAATAATTTCAAATATCGAAATTAAAAAAGAAATTAAAAACATAAAGACATTCGAAATTAAAGAAAGTTGAAATATTATTATGGAAGATACAGTTAAGTTAATTACAAGAATGATTTTAACACAACCCCAAAAAATGATTAGGGAAGATGATCTAAAAAACTTGTGTAAAAATTACGATTTTGATAAAATAATGAGTGATGTCTATCATAATCTAAAAAATGTTGGATTTGAGTTTATTAAATCAAAATTTCTTAACGAAACATTTTACATTTTGACATCCGAAGGAAAAGATGACACTATCTCAGCATCGCAATATGGAACATTGGCTTTAATTATCGCTATGAGCAAAGAAGTTGATGATAATTTAAAGATTGAAGATCTTAAAGAGGTATTTTCTGAAGTGTGGGAATCTGATATAGCTTTTTTAATTAACAATGATTATTTAAGAAAAATAGAAGATTCAGGCTCATTGATTGTAACTCCTTTGGGGAAAGCATTAATGAAAAATGTAATTCAAAACTTAAATTTAAAGAATCTCTTAGATCTTTTTATAAATTAATTAACTTGTAATTTTAAAAAAAATTATTCCTCTGAAGGATTTTCAATATCTAATTTGAATTGCTCATATATTTTTTTCACTCGTTCTGCAGATGGACCTGTGCCTCGAACACCATTTTCATCGACTATAATTTTACCATTTAAAATAGAAATTATATTTTGATCTGTAATGTAATTTACGTGACCTTTTGAAAAGATAGTAGCAATACGATCCGCTAAAGCTTGCATAGGAAAAGGTTCTTCTTCAACTGTAACATAAAAATAATAAGTACTTCTTATTAAAACCTTGGGAAAATCTTTATTTTTTTCATTCTTTGCATTTTCTAGAATTAAATTAGAATCCTCACTAACACCTTTCAATAAACCTACAAAGAATTTATCTTTATCTAAATACACTTTTACAATTTTATCTATTAATGATTGCAACTCTGTATTATACTGTCTTAAGGACATCGTAATTCAGTATTTTATTTTTATTATTATTAATATTGTTTTACATTTATTCTTAATTTAAAATTTAGCTACTTTCTAAATAAAGTTTCTATCAATTCTGGGATACCTTCTCCTGTAATTGCACTGGATTTTATAAGCTTAATGTGAGGGTTAATTTCCCTTGCGTCGTTTATCATTTTATTAATATTAACGTCCATTACATCCAACAAATCGATTTTGTTAATTACAGCTAAATCAGACATCTTGAAAAGCATTGGATGTTTTTCTATTACCCACTCACCCTCAGTAATAGATACTATACAAACTCGTTTTTCAGCTCCTAATATAAAATCAGACGGACAAATGAGATTCCCAACATTTTCAATGAAAATTACATCATAATTACTTATGTCATGATTTTTAATTACTTGAGAGATGTGATAGGAATTCAAAGCACATTCTCTCCCTGTGTTAATTTGAATTGTTTTTATACCGTGTCTTTTAATACGATCTGCATCAACGCGAGTAGTGACATCTCCATTAATCACTAGAATTCGCATCTTCTGAGAAAGTTCTTTAACTAGTGTTTCAATAAGAGCAGTTTTACCTGCACCAATTGCTCCAACAATGTCAAAAGTATGGATATTATACTTTTTAAAATTTTCTGAGTTATGGAGTGCTAATTGTTCATTATTTTTTATTAAATCTTCATTTAATTCAATGATTTTCGAAATTTCTCCTTTTGTCATGAGATATAATTTAACAAACAATTGTAGTTTAAAAAATAAAATTAAAATTCATTGATATTTGTTTTTATTTGATCGTCGCTTAAGTTAAACCCCAATCATATTTGAAAATAATATATGCAAATAATACTCCTCCTAAATCCGGTATATAATACAACACAATCCCAGGATCAAAATATACAAAAAGTAACACTGGCAGCAAACGGATTAATACTATTATAAATAGAAATGTCCTCCCTTTCATTCTAATTGGTAAAAAGTAAAAAAAGGCAGTAATCTCCCTATTTGCATTTGGAAAAATCATAGACGCTAATAAACCTAAGATTCCTCCCCAAGCAAAACCTACATAGAATAAATTAAAGAAATATCCATCTAAGGGATAAATAGTGATCAGTAAGAGTCTGAGTAATATATAAATTAACATAGAACCTATAGCACTAAGCAAAAAAAGTTTTATTAAAAATGAAGTCCCATAATTTAACTCAATACTTCGAGAGATAAAAAATAAGAAGAATATCATTATTATAAAGAAGAAAAATCCAAAAGGATCAAAAACTTGACCTATAAAAAGAGATGTGAGAATAGTATGGAATAAATAATTATTGATCAAAATATATATGTCAAAAAAAATGTACCTACCAAGCCCATAAGATTGAAGAATAAATCCAAGAATCGAAAATCCTAAAATCAAACCTACTAATATTTTTGTTCCTTTAATGCGAGATCTTCCCCAAACAGAAGGCTGAGCTCGTTTTTTAATTAATTTTGCTTCTCTTTCTTGGCGTTTTAAATATTTTTTTAATGCTTTTGGTGCTTTTATAGCCTCTTCTTGAATGGCTACTTTAGATTCTCTCTTATCATAAACAGGAATCTCTTTAACATCCGCAGGGACAAGCGGTACATGCTTTAATTCAAAAGAGCATTGATGGTTTTCAGGTAATCTATGTTTCTTGCAGAATGTTCCTCCACAATATTTACATTTAAATGGTAAATATCCTATTTTTTCTCCACAGAATTCACAGAATGCCAACTCAATTCACTCTAATAAATTTTAAAAAAAAAATCTATTAATAAACTTAAAATTTTTTTACTTCATAATTCTTTTGATAATTTTTTAATATTTCCTTTTGATTAATGTGGAATATATGGATTAATATCAAATGGTGCAAAAATACTCCAAAGAGTGATTATTAAGAGTAAAAGTAATGGTAGCATAAGGAAGATATAAATCTTCTTATTCCATTTCCAAATATTCTGACCATCTAATATACCAAACGGTAACATATTGAAAGCTCCAAGCATAAAATTGAAATACGCAGCATAACCGATAAAACTATTAAGAGGATATAACGTTTTTGGAATGAGAAAAGATATGAGAAGTAGAATTGAGCCATAAACTAAATTAATAAAAGGACCAGCTGCTTTACATAATCCTGTTTTTCTACTAATTTTATCTAAACCTAAAACCACCACAGCACCAGGTAAAGCAAGCATAGGTAATCCTGGTGATGACGTAAATAAACCATATAATCCTATTATAATACTAAAACCAGTCAATAGCATTCCAAAGGTAAGTAATCTAAATTTAGTTTGAAGTCCGAAATGTATTGCTACCTGACGATGCCCTAATTCATGAAAAAGGAAGGTAGTCATATAGAAAGTAGCTAGCATAAATAAAGCCCATACATAATTACTATAAATGAGATCGAAAAATGAAATAAATCCGATAACAAATATGAGGCTAGTTCCAATTATAAAATGTAATAGTTCTGACTTATGTGCCAGTAATATTCCCTTAAATTCAATACCTGAATCAGGATCAAAAGCATTATCAGGTATGGATTTTTCTTGGCGATACCAAGTATAAGTTCCATCTGTAGTCCCTCTAATTGGAGAATCTGGAGATATAAGATCTTGAGAGGTTGGAGTTACTGAAATAGTAGCTGAAGGAGTCTGATAAGATTTTATGCTTGCCAACACAATATCACATTCATGATCAAGTGGTGTTTTATGCAGTTTGCAATAACTTTGTTGACATCTACTGCAATGATATATATCTTCAGTTTCTCTTCCACAATGATAACAAATGGGCATGACTAGATTACCTTTAAAATTTAAATTAAAACTTAAGAATTTACTATTGATATAAAATTTTATATTAATAATATTTAGCCTAAATTTAAATCAAGGTTTTGATATCTATTTATTTGAAAAAGATCTCGCGTTCGGTTCTTTAATAAATAATAATAAATACTTAAAAGACTGAAACCATGAGTGAAGAAAAAAATAATGATCAAGAAGATCTAGAAGAAGAAAGAAAGAAATTAGATAACTTGGGAGTAAAGAGCACTTGGAATATATTAAGTGACTTATCAAAAAAGAAAAAAGAAAATTAAGATTTTAATTTATAATTTTATATTAAATATTAACTGATTTTTTAATAATTTTAGGGAAGGAAAAACCTTTATTTTCAAAAATTAAATTAATAAGTAATCATTTAATTTATTTATAAATATAAAATAGCCTAAAGAAGTGAACTTAAACGGGTAAAAGAGTATATTGCCCTATTTGTGAACGGGAAGTGCAGTTAAGAAGGAAAAATTTTAACCATATGTATCATGAAGTTCTATTTTTTATGGTAATTCTTACTTGTGGTCTAGGCTTTTTTGTCTATTTATTATTAAAATATTTAAAAAAAAAAGATAGATGCCCCAACTGTGAAGCACAGTTTGATATTGAAACTCTTGAACTAATAAAAGAAAGAAACTAGCGAAATGTTATTTAACTTTCATCTTACTCTTGCATCTAGGACAAGTTTTATCTTTTTCTATTAAATTTTTCTTAATAATGATTTTTTGATATTTGCATGAACTTTTAGTACATTCAAGTTTAAATCTCATTACATTTAATAATGTTGAGGAATGCACCTGAGAAGTTAATTCTCCTCTATTATTTTTGTCAATCTGATTTTGTTTTTTCGTTTTTCCATCTTTACTTTTTTTTTCTTTCTCTTCAGGTTTTAACCATTTTTCTAAACTCAAATGACAATCACAAATTTTTGAATTTAATCATCAATATCAATGTAAATAATAAAAACAAAAAGAATAAATAAATAATGGTATTTAACTAGGAATTAAGTTTTAAAATACTTGTTCTTCGCCAGCAATTAATCGCTTTCTTAATTCAATCATAGATTCTTTTGATAAAAATTCTTCAGAAACTTCGACTGCTATATTTTCAACACTTGAGAAACTAACATTACTTGCAGGAATTAATGTTATGGAATTTACCCATGGATCGGTTATTGGCCTTCCTATTTGTGATAAAAGCTTAACATGACATTCAATTATATCTCCCTCACCTCTATTGTAAATTTCTCGAGCAATATTTGTTGCTGCGATATTATATATCTTTCCAACATGATTTATTGGGTTCTTTCCACAAACGGCTTCCAAACTCATAGGTCTACATGGAGTGATCAATCCATTTGAACGATTACCTCTTCCCACTTCCCCATCATCCCCTGCTTCGGCCGATGTCCCTGTTATTGTAAGATAGATCAAATTTTTTTCTATTATATCAGCAACATTTATTTGACAAGAGACTTCTCTCTCTGGAATGACTTTAACAGCAAGGTCTAGCACTGTATCCTTAATTTGATTAGTATAACTAATGTATTCACCAACATCCTTTACATATTTACTTATCATAGCAGCAGCTATTGTAATACCAACCTTGTTCCCCACTCTCTCTGTCATAACTTTTACATCTTCTCCGGATGCTTTGCATTCATCTTTAAACTTATTTGAATTAATTAATTTTTCTGCTTCTAGGGTTATTTTTTCCGCATCTGAATAAGGAGCATAACCCACCCCAAAACTTGTATCATTTGCGAGAGGTACATCTTCAGAATGATGAGATTCATCAAATACTCCTGTAAGATCTACTGAACCCGGTCTAACAGCATAATCAAATTGTATATGCTGATCCAAATGGAGATTTCTAAAAATTTTCCCCATAACCTGACGTGACGTATCAAGACAAATTGGAGCGACTGGTATATATTCTAATTTATTCTGATTTGGACCGCACTCTCTAAGGATTTGATTTATCGCTCTCCCCACAATTAAAAAGTATTGTGGTTGAATTATTTGACCTCCATTAAATTCTGGTTTAGCTACTCCACCAACTAATGCTGCTTTATCGACATTGTGATGATAAACACGTCCAAACGTATCTAAGTAATACAAACATAATGCTCTTGAACAAGCATCTGCAACTGCATCACATACACTATCTGGATGACCAACTCCTTTCCTTTCACAAATTTCTGGAAAATCGGAATGCTCTACACCAAATTTAAGGTCAAGTTGATTTACTTTCAACATTTTACATAGCCAAATTCTAATTTATATAAACAATTATTTTAGTATAGATTTAAATTAATAATTAATTAAAATAATTATTGAAAAAAAAATGCTTTATATGCATTTTTTATGCTTTAAAATTATAGTAAAAAAACTTTACGTATAAGGTAGACGACAATTTTACCAGATTATACAAAAATTAAGTACTTAAGGAAGAGTTTAAATTTTAGTCAGAAAGAATTGGGAGAAAGATTAGGTATACCACAATCAACTATTTCAAGAATTGAAAATGGGAGTATGGATCCTCCCTATTCGAAATTTAAAATAATTTATGAATTTTTAGAAAATGAAACTATGAGAAAATCACAAGCAGAAATGATTGCTAAAGATATTATGACAAAGAATATAATATCAATAAAACCAAAATCTTCAATTAAAGAGGCTATAGAACTAATGTACGAAAATGGTATTTCTCAACTCCCCATAATAGAGAATGGACAAAATCTTGGTAGTATAACTTCTAAAAAGATTCAAAAAGAGATTACTGATAACCCAGAACTTATAAACATGGACATCTTTCTTATAAAAGAATTACCTTTTCCTGAAGTTGAAGTTAATTGGAACGCAAAAGATATTTCAAATTTACTTGTTAATTATCCTGCTATCCTAGTAAAAAAAAACGATAAATATATCGGAATAATAACTGATTCAGATTTTCTTAAACTTATAACTAAATAAAAATTTTGCAGAAAAATATCTTAAAAAAAGATATTGTTTTAGAATTAAATTATTTAATTTGCAATATATAATCAAAATAATAATAAAGATTTTTAGTGCTACTAATTTTTTTAATAATGGGAGTTAATGACTGAAACAGTACTGAATAAGATCAATGAAATATTAAAAAATGCTGATTTTGAGACTTTATCCTTAGATGAGTACTCTAATAGGAAAAGTAAGTTCTGTTTTGATATTTTGGTGAAAAAAGAAGATTCAATTTTTAGCGTGAAGTTAATTTCAAATATTGATAATATAAGTCCAGATATTATTAACGACATCAAATCTCTCTCATTATTATTGAAGTCCAAACCTTTATTAATTGGTATTAGAAATCGATATCAAAAATTAGAAGATAATACTATTTATATTAGAGAAGGATTACCAATTATATCTTTGAATACATTAGAAAATGTTTTAAGTAGAAATAGGTATCCCTACATAGTAGCAAAACGCGGTGGAGGGATTATTTTTCTCAATGGATGTTTAATGAAAGAAATTAGAGAACAACAGTTAATAAGTAGGAAGGCTTTATCTGAGAAGTTAGGAATAGCAAAGAGGACAGTATATTCTTATGAAAATGAGACTTTACGTCCTTCTGAAAAAATTGCTGAAAAAATCTCTGATATCTTAGAAAGTAATGAGATCTTTAAAAGAATAAATATCCTTGATTGGCCAATAAAATTTGATTTAGATCAAAAGGAAAATTTAGAAGAAAATGACTTGTCACCATTTGAATCTCATATTCAAGAAATAATTAGTGATATTGGGATTTGTACATACTGGTATAAAAAAGGACCTGTCCCTTTCCAATTATCTATATACTCACAAATTTCTAAAAATATTCAAAAATCCAATTTTTATCCAATATTTTCTGGAATAACTGAAGATCAAAAAAGGATTAATGAGTCTATGATCAAATGTTTAAGAACATTTACAAAATTATTTCATAAGAATGCTCTCTTTATCATTGATAATAATATTAAAATAACTGAGACTCTAATAAAGGAGAAAATCCCTATTGTTAAAGTAAAAGAATTAGAAGAAATTGATGATGAAGAGGAATTCATTGAACTTATCCAAGAATTGTGACTATAATGTCGATTTAATTTGTGGAATTGATGAAGCTGGGAGAGGACCAGTCTTGGGTCCTATGGTGATATGCGGTATTTGTTTTCCATCTGATGGTTTAGATTTTCTTCGTGAAATTGGAGTTAAAGATTCTAAAAAGCTCACCCTATCGAAGAGAACTGAACTAGCAAAAACTATAAAAGGAAAATGTCATTCTATTAAAGTTATCATTATCAGTGCTAAAGAGATTGATGATAGAATAAAAAGTAATTTAACTATGAACAGACTTGAATTATTAAAGTTTACTGAAATAATCAATGATTTAAAACCAAATATAATAATAATAGATGCCGCTGATGTAAATGAAAAAAGATTTGGAATGTCTATAAAAACCCTATTAGATTACAAACCCAAGAAAATTATTTCTAAACATAAAGCAGACGATACCTATCCCATTGTGTCTGCTAGTTCTATTATTGCTAAAGATATCAGGGATAATTTGATTGAAACCTTAAGAGAGAAATATGGAGATTTTGGTTCTGGATACCCTTCTGATATGAAAACTATTAATTTTTTGAGAGATTGGATAACTAAAAATAAAAAGCCACCATCATTTGCACGAAAAACTTGGAATACTACAAAAAAAATATTAAACGAAACAATCTATAACAAAAAACTTACAGATTATACTAAATCTCTTTTATAATCAGAACAATGTGATTTGCTGCATATTTATGAATATTTAGATTTTCTATTATTTCATAACCTGCATTTCTGAGAATCGATTTCTCTTTTTCATATACTTTTTCTGACCTTCTTATACTGTTAATCGATTGGG
Organism: Candidatus Hermodarchaeota archaeon; assembly: GCA_048885535.1. Classification (GTDB taxonomy): domain Archaea; phylum Asgardarchaeota; class Lokiarchaeia; order Sigyniarchaeales; family SOKP01; genus SOKP01. The sequence goes on along the minus strand of JBHLLO010000002.1, from coordinate 20,273 downwards.
ATTTTATAGTTATTACTAAATATCCTCCCCTCTTCAAATAATATTTGCAGTTCGAAATTGCTATTTCAGCTTGATTTGGTTGAGCTACATCTTGGTATATTAAATCCACCTTCGAAAAAATGGATTTTGCATACTTTTCTGGAAAATTGGCATCTCCTAGAATTGGAATTATATTTTTTCTATCTGAAATATTTTGAATAAGTTGCCTTATACTTCTGGGTGCTACTTCCACCCCAAAGATAACACCTTGAAATAAAATATCTGATAGGTGAGATATTGTTGTTCCTGAAGATGCCCCTAAATATAAACATTTTAAATCATGTGAAAAAAGGTTAATTTTTGGATTTTCCAGCAATAAAGCTGCTAACTTACTTCTAAAAGGATCCCATTCTCTATATTCAATACTTTTAAAGGTGATTAACTTTTCTCCATAGACCCTTACACCAGGTACTAGATTTCTAGTATATAATTTCAAATTATTAGGTTTTCCAGAAATATATACATTATAAAATCTAGGATGAGACCGAATTTCAATATTGCTCAAATTACATAACCTTTAAAAGTTTACCTTTTCCTTTTTTTACCATGTTTTGTTTTGATCTTACTTTTTGGTACTTTAGGATATTTTCTTTCGATTTCTTTCACTTTCTCTTCGATTTCTTTTGCCAACTCTTCTCCTATAAACATTCCACCAAAATAATCAACTTTACAGGCAATACCAATTTTTCCAGCAATTAGACGTGATATTTTACCCCTTTGGTGTGGTTTACTCCCTCTAATCAAATTCCACTGATAGATTAAACCGTGTTTGGGTCGATTTTCACCAGTTTTTAAAAATCGATATAAAGCTTTTTCTGCTCCCAAAATTTGGATTCTAGATGCTGGCATAAAAGCTAATTTTTTTAAACTCCCTGCTTTTGCTATTAGTTTAGCTCCAACTAAACTCCCAACCAATGCATTCAGATTAGGAGCAGTTAATTTCATTAAATTTTCTAAATATTCCTCTAATTGTTCTCTAAAATGATCAAGTGTTATTATTTGTTCAGCAAAATTTTGAATGATATCTAATTTTATAGTAGCCCCCATTGACTTTGAAGCTAAATTCTCTAGCATTTTGATATGATCATCCTTAAATTCAAAATCATTTCTTATTTTTTCAAAGGTAAAATTATCTCGATCTCCTAATTTGTGAACTAATTGAGCTATAGTTATATTATCTTCGATCAATTTATCAGTTAATTCAGGGAAATGTAATCCATACCATTCTCTTAGCCGACTTGAATATAAACTAATTGATTTTTTAATTGTATCTATAGAATCAATAGCTTTTATTATAATAATATCATTTTGAGCTCCTAATATACTAACTTTTTTTTTGATTAATTCCTCTTCAATAGCTTTAACCTTATTAAGAACCTCCATTTCAGAAATATTGATGCCAACTTTAGCTAAACTTTTACTTAAATTAAAACGAAAATCCCTGAACTCGAGAGCATCAGTGTCAAGTGTAGTTTGAAAACTTAAATTTTGAGAAGTTATACTTTCCAATTCTAAATTATCAAAAATAAAGTAATTAAATCCGGAGTTTTCTAATTCAGTCAAAAATTTTTTGAACTCATTAGAAATAGTCATATTGTCTAACAATTGATAAAATTCAATTATTTGGTTTTTATTATCAATAAATATATAATTTAAGATATTTCCAGTCTCATCAACTGCAAATATTCCAATAAATGTATCTATTATGAAACATTTCATTTTTGAGATAACTAATTGCTGTAAATTTTCTTAAATAATAATAATAATATTTCCTTAAGTTATAATAGTAATGCTTGAAGTTAATATTTCTGGTTTAAAATTAAAAACTCCTATAATCTTGGCTTCTGGAATTTTAGGAGTTTCATGTTCTACCATGAAAAGAGTAATTAACGCAGGAGCTGGGGCAATAACAACTAAATCGGTTGGTCCTAGAGCTAGAAAAGGATATAAGAATCCATCAATTATTGAGATTTTCCCTGGGACCTTTTTAAATAGTGTAGGTTTGGCAAATCCAGGTATTGACAACTTTATAAATGAGATTAAAGAAGCTAAATCGCTCAATTTTCCTTTAATTGTTAGTATATTTGGAGAAAATGATGAATCATACTTGCAAGTTGCTTTAAAGGCCGAAGAGGCTGGAGCTGATGCATTAGAATTAAATATATCTTGTCCACATGCAGAAGTATCCTGTATTGGAATTGATAAGAATTTGACCTATTCATTAATTAAAAAATTAAAACAAAATATTGGAATACCACTATTTGTTAAATTAAATCCAAATGTAACTGATATTTGTGAAATAGCACAAGCGGCTGAAAAAGCAGGAGCTAATGCTGTGGTAGCAATTAACACTATAAGCTCCATGATTATTGATATTAACGTCAGAAGACCTATTCTCTCACACGGTAGTGGTGGGATGTCAGGAAGAGCCATTCATCCTATTGCTATAAAGGCTGTTTATGATCTTTATAAAATATTAAATATTCCGATTATTGGCTGTGGTGGAGTATATAATTGGAAAGATGTTATAGAATTTTTTCTAGCCGGAGCATCTGCTATTCAAATTGGAACCGCATTTTATCAAGGATTTAACTTTTTATCTCAAATTAATCAAAATCTAATTAGGTATTTAGAGCGAGAGAATTTTAAATCTATATCTGATACAATTGGTTTAGCTCATCAATCGAAAAATCAAGAGGTGCCTGATTTTGACTGAAAACATAGTTCAAACAGTTAGAATAAAAAGTATAAAAACTAATTGTATTGGTGTTAAGACTTTAGAGTTTAACATTAAAGAATTTATGCATAATAATTATATTAAACCTCAAGCAGGTCAATTTGTAATGATATGGGTTCCTGGAGTTGATGAGGTTCCAATGTCATTATCTGGATGTGATGAGAATGGAAATTGGACTATAACTGTCAAAAATGTAGGAGAATGCACGAATGCTATTCATAATCTAAATGTAGGAGATTTTTTAGGTGTAAGAGGTCCTCTCGGAAACTATTTTGAATTACCAAAAAAAAAATCTGTAATATCAATCTTAATTGGAGGGGGTTTCGGCATTGCTCCCCTAAAATATCTTGCTTCTGAACTTTCAAGAAAGAAATTTAAAAGTATTATAATTGAAGGTGCTAAGATTGGAGAAGAACTATTATTTATCAATCATTTTAATACAGTAGATGATGAATATTCTGAAATTTTCTATTGTACAGATGACGGTAGTTACGGATTAAAAGGAATGGCTTCTGATACATTTAATAGCTTACTTAATAAACAACTAAAATCTGATACATCAAATCTCAAAGTATATGCTTGTGGTCCTGAAAAGATGTTATATGAAATCTTTCAAATATGTGAAAACTATGATATTGAACTAGAGGCTAGTTTAGAGCGAATTATGAGATGTGGTTGTGGTTTATGTGGACTATGCGTTATAGATCCATTGGGATTATTAGTTTGTAAAGATGGACCAATCTTCGACTCGAAAATTTTAAGAGAAATAAATGATTTTGGTAAATTTAAAAGAGATTTTACGGGAAAAAAAATAAGTATAGAATAGATTATGAATTTTCTTATAAATTGTATCTCATCTGATTCTAATGGAAGGATACGAGACTGAAAAAGTTAAGAAAGTAGCAAGAGCAACTATAGATTATCTTCTTAAATATCCACAAACTCCAAGAGAAAAAATAACGAATATTAAAGGTAAGTTCGCAAAAAAATTTGAATATAAGGGAGTTGTTAAAAATGCTACTATTCTTGAGTACTCGACTGAAGAAGAAAAGATGATCATAAACCAACTCCTAAAAAGAAGAACAACGAGAACTTTATCTGGAGTATCCATTATTGCAATAATGACAAAACCTCTTCCTTGTCCTGGGCTCTGTATATATTGTCCTGGTCAAAAGTCGCAACCTGGGCAAAAAGTTGCTCAGTCATATACCGGACAGGAACCTGCTGCTATGAGATCTATCAATAATAATTATGATGCATTTAAGCAAGTCCGAAGCAGAATAAAAGATTTAGAAGCAATTGGTCATAATGTTGATAAAATCGAATTAGTGGTTATGGGAGGAACTTTTTTATCCACAGATATTAATTATCAAGAAAATTTCATCAAGGGAGCATATGAGGGCATAATTAATAAGAAAACTAAGTCCTTTGATAAAATAAAAAAATTAGCTGAAAAATCTGAAAGAAGATTAATAGGTTTAACAATTGAGACTAGACCTGATTTTTGCAAGGAAGCCCATGTCGATCAAATGTTGAATTATGGCACTACAAGAGTGGAAATAGGAGTGCAGACCGTTTATGATGAAATTTATACTTTAATTAATAGAGGTCATACAACTAAAGATACAGTTGAAGCTATAAGGATTGCTAAAGATTCAGGTTTGAAAGTAAATGCTCATATGATGCCTAATTTGCCTGGTTCCAACATACCAAAAGACATTCAGGCATTTGATGTTTTATTTTCCAGTCAAAATTTTCGACCTGACATGTTAAAGATTTATCCTTGTTTAGTTGTCAAGGGAACTGAGTTATACAATTTATGGAAAAAGGGAGAATACAAACCTTATTCAGATAATGACTTGATTAATTTAATTGCCAATATTAAAAAAACCCTCCCTCCCTACGTTCGTATTCAAAGAATTATGAGGGATATACCTGCCCAATTAATAGAAGCTGGATGTAAAAAAAGTAATTTAAGACAACTGATAAAAAGAAGAATGAAAAGGTTAGATATTAAATGCTCATGTATAAGATGTCGGGAGTTTGGAATTAATAAAAATAAAGCTTTCATTAATGAAGAATCATATGATAAAATAAAATTAACAAAATTTACTTATGAGGCTTCTCAAGGAGAGGAAGTATTCTTATCTTATGAGAATAAAGATGAGGGTTATTTAGTTGGATATCTAAGATTAAGAAAGCCTTCAATTTTCGCTCATAGACCTGAATTAAATGATGGAAAAACTATGATTGTGAGAGAAGTTAAGGTTGTTGGAGAATTAGTTCCAAAAGATCTAAAACCTAATAGAAAGACTCAAATTCAACACCGTGGATTTGGAAAATTGTTAATGTTGAATGCTGAAAGAGAATCTCGTGAACAATATGATGCTAAAAAATTAGCCGTTATTAGTGGAATTGGGGCAAGAGGTTGGTTCTATGATTTAGGATATATAAAGGATGGTCCATACGTTTCCAAAAGATTAGTTTAATAATTTTTAGGATTTTTGGTTTTCGCCCGATTCTCCCTAAAACCTTACTTTTAGCCTTTTTGGCAGGAGTCTCCCTTTAAAATGGTAAAATAAGTACAATATCTTATTATTTCATATTACTATATAAATGAATATGTTAGATAAGAACTTTAAAAATGTAGCTTAATTCATCCAATCAATTAAAATTAGAGGGAAGATCCTTATTTAAAAGATACAGTTCTACCAAATTTGAAGAAATGATTAACTTCATTTTGAAAATCCTCAGTGTGGCGAATAAATATAAAATTTTAAAATAATAAGTAGTAATAATTATGAATTAAAATAGATCATTTATTTTCGAATGAAATGTATTTTCAAATAAAGCAATAACTTAACATCTTAAACATAAATTTAATATTAATACTCTTTTCTATAAATTTAAATATCTTAGATAAAAACTGATTGTAATGTCAAAACTTAAACAAACAATTTCTATTTCTGACAGTCTAAAAAAGAGAATTGACGAATATATAAGTTCAAACCATAAAAAGTTCCCTAAAGATAAGAGATTTAAAAGTACATCCGCTTTTTATGATTTTGTTATGAAAAAATCTCTCAAATGCTTTGAAAAAGGAAAATCCTTAGATGATTTTGAAAAATTTGCAGATCGTGAAATTGTAGACTTGTTTGATCAATTTTCTTTTCGACAATTTATACCCATATTTGAACCCTCACTTGAAATGAATAGATATACAAAGCTAGATATAAATATGACCATCAGGTTCTTGTATTCATTAAAACGATTAGCATATCAAAGTGGTTATAATCCCTACGACATAAAAACTTTAGGAATCTTTATAGAGAGACTGGGTAACTACATTTTCTCAAATAGACTAACTAAAGATTTCAAATTTGAAATAATAGTAGATGATAAAACAAAGAATCTTAAGAAATTAATACTTGAATTGACTGGCATATATAAAAATATCACTTTTGAAAATTTCAAGCTATTAACTGCTGTTACTGCTGTTTTTGGAGCTAAAATCGTTAATTTGTTTCTTTCATTAGATGAAAATTATTGTAGACTAGAATTAGAACCCACATCTTTATATTTTGAGCAAAGTATTGATAAAAAAAAAACTTTGGAATTAGTTGAACAGAACTTATCCTATCTTGTTAATTATAGTAATATCTTAAATGATAACCATTATTATCTATGGATGAAAATGGCAATAGACAAAGATATTAGTCTCGCCTTTAACAATGAAAAAACAAGAGAAAGATGGATTAATTTAATAGTGAAAGAGATAAAGAAATATGGCGAAAATGAGATACTTTTATTAAATATATTAAGGTTGTTTGAAGCATTCCATTGGATTAATATTGAGGATAAAAAACTAAGGAGTTTTCGATTAAGATTATCTGAGGAAAGAAATAAAGAAGAAGTAGACTTTCTCATCAATCTCATCTCAAATTATGGAAAAATATCAAAAATTAATGAAATTTATTATCTAGAACAAAAAAAGTAGATTTTTATGACTTCAAAAAAATTTTTGTCAAATAAAAAAACAGCAAACCAGACGATTTCAATTTCTCCAGCATTAAAAGATTGGATTGAACGTTATGTTAATGTTGAGAGAAAAAAAAATCCCGATGATTCTAGATTCAGAAGCATATCTTCTTTTTATTCATATATAATGGAAAAAAGTATGGAAATCCTCGAAAGGGGTAAATCTCTAGATGATTTTGAAAGGTTTGTTGATGGTGATACTAGAAATTTTTTCGATGATATGACATTTAAAGCAGTAATTCCTTTTCATGAGGAATTGGCTAGGACACATAGATATACAGAAATTACTTTCAAGCAATTAACAAGATTTCTTTTCGCTGTAAGAAGGTTATATCTAGATGGGATAGAACCTTACGATTACGATGCTATTCTTTCAAGATTTGAAATATTCAAAAAGTTCTACTTGGAAAATAAAATTACGAAGGATATGAGGCTAGAACTCATTACTAGTCGAAATATAAGATATCCTAAAGGGATCTTTGAATTTGTTGGGTTTTATCAGAATCTTTTCTGGGAAAATTGTAAATTAAATGCTGCTGTACTTGGAATAATAGGAGCTAAAATAACAGATGTAACATATTCAAATAAAGATTTATATTGTAGGTTTAATCTTATTGCAACGGATTTAATATTTCGAAAAGATATATCAAAAAAAGAGCGAATTAAATTAGTACAAGATAATGTAAATACTTTAATAAACCTTAGACAAGTGATTAATGATGAAGACATCTATTTCTGGATGAAATTGGCCGAAGATAGGGGAGTTATGGTCAATTTCATTAATGAAAAAGTAAAAAGTCATTGGGTGGAATTAGTAATCAGTGAAATTAAAGAATTTGGTAATAAAGATCGATTTTTATTGGACTTCTTGAAACTTTTTGAAAGATTGCATTGGATTGATATAGAAAGTGAAGATCAATTAAGATTTGTAATTCGATTATCAGAAGAACAACACAAAGATGAAATAAAAATGTTTTTAGATCTAGCCTCAAAATACTCAAAAGTGACTCAATCAAACACTAAATATTATTTAGAGCAATTCCATGAATTCCCAACCTCTTAGGTTTTCTAAATTCCGTGAATTATGGAGAAGAAGAATTAATAATTATAATAGGTTTAATTAGGTATTTTATCAACATTTCATTATATTAAAATTAAGTAACTACCTTATGTTCAAAATAATTACTATTAGAAAAATTGATTCAAAATGGAACAATTCAATTATGAAAAGCTAGGATTAAAATGTGGTTTAGAAATTCATCAGCAATTAGATACTGAAACTAAGCTATTCTGTCGATGTCCTACTATAATGCAAGGTACAAGAGAGCCAGACTTCACAATTAAACGATTCATGAGACCTGTATTGGGAGAAATGGGAACCTTTGATAAAGCGATGCTCACAGAGTATGAAAAAGGTATGGATATCATATATGAGGGGTATAATGATGTTATTTGCACTTATGAATTGGATGATACTCCTCCTTTCTCTTGTAATGAAGAAGCCCGAAAGATTGCTTTACAAATTGCTTTACTCTTGAATGCTAACATTATTGAAGAGATGCACGTATGCCGGAAGAATTACTTAGATGGAAGCGTTCCTAGTGGATTTCAGAGGACCATGATTCTCGGAACTGATGGTTATATCACATTAGAAAGTGGAAAAAAGATTACAGTAGATATATTAAGTTTGGAAGAAGAAGCCGCAAGAAAAATAAAAACTGAAAATAAGACTAACTTTTTTCGTTTGGATCGCTTAGGAATTCCTTTAATTGAAGTTACTACTAAACCAGATATTAACACTCCTGATGAATGCAAAGAGTGTGCTGAACGTATCGGATTATTATTCTGGTCAACTAATGTTAAGAAAGTTATAGGTTCCATACGTCAAGATGTCAATGTTAGTATTAAATCAGGTACAAGGATTGAAATTAAAGGAGTTCAAAAGTTAAGCTGGATACCACCATTAATTAATAATGAAATTTCTCGCCAACTTAACTTAATTGAAATTAAAAATGAATTAATTAGAAGGAAAGTAACTCCAAATGATATTACTAAAGATTTTATTGAAGTCTCAGATAAAGTGAAAAATACAAAATCAAAATTTATTCAGAATGGATTGAAATCGGGAGAGAAGTTATATGGGATTAATTTTAAGAATTTTAAGGGAATCTTTGGAAAAGAATTAATGAAAGACTATAGATTTGGAACAGAAGTAAGTAGTAAGGTGAATGTAATCGCTGGATTAAGAGGCATCATTCATTCTGATGAAAATCTTAAAAATTATGGTATTGAAGAACATGATATTAAATTACTTAGGAATTTATTAAATTCTAAAGAAAACGATTGCTTTGTATTGCTGCTAGGAAGTAAGGATAAAGTAATCAAAGCACTAAACGTAATAGTTGATCGCTTAAAAAATGCCTTAAATGGAGTACCTCCTGAGACAAGGAGAGCTTTGGATGATGGTAAAACAGAGTTTCTGAGAGAGCTTCATGGTGGAGCAAGACTATATCCTGATACAGATTCTATGGTAATAATTAATACCTCCCAAGAAATAAGTCGAATTGAGAAAAACTTACCTGAATATCCTTGGAAAACAATTAAAGAATATGCAGCAAAATATGATATTGAAGAACGTATGATAAAAGAACTAATTTTTAATGATAAATTGGAACTATTTGAAGAATTAATAAAGATTTACCCTGATAATCCGACTATCTTATTTACAACCCTCTTAGAAACAACTACAGCGCTAAGGAGAGATGGGAAAGATATAGATTTAATACTAGATAAGGATTATATTGAAATCTTTCAAGAGTTAAAACAAAAGAGTATTGGGAAAGAAGCCATTGAGGAAATTATGAAAACCAAAACAGAAAACCCCAATTTAACTATTAACCAAATTAAAGAAAAGTTAAATATTGAAAGTATCTCAATTGAAGAATTAAAAAAGGTTATAATCAAAATTGTAGAAAAAAACATTCAAGTTGTAAAAGAAAAAGAAATGAGAGCAGTCGGACCTTTAATGGGAGAGATAATGAAAGAGGTTAGAGGCAAAATTGATGGAGCTATAGTGTCAAAAGAATTAAAAAACCATATACAGAAAAAGTTAAAGGAGTTGAAATAAATGGAAAAAAAGTTAAAAGGTTATAAAGGAAAAGCTAAAGAATTTCTAATAAAAAATAAGATAAATATTTGGGATATTATTAATTTAAAAACTAAGAAAACTCAATTAGAAGGAATAATTTTACCTCGATATGAACATTCGGCTCCTAATCTAATAGAAATTAAACTTGAAAACAATTATAATATTGGGATAAACATTAATGAAATTATTGAAATAAAGAAAATTGGCAAAAAAGAAGCACATTATAAAATCCCTGAAAAGAAGTTTCCTAAAAATAACAGTCTACCAAATATTAAGATGTTAGGAACTGGTGGAACAGTTGCTTCACGATTAGATTATACAACTGGTGCTGTAATACCCTCATTTACACCAGGTGAACTCTTTAGTTCTGTTCCAGAGTTAGCAGAAATTTGTAATCTTGAGTGTGAAACAGTTTTTGAAATATTATCTGAGAATATGAAACCTGAAGCTTGGCAAAAATTAGCTGAAAAAATTAAAGAAGCAGCAAATTCAGGTATAGACGGAATTATAATTGGTCATGGAACAGATACTATGAGTTTCACAAGTGCGGCATTATCTTTTATGCTAAAGAACTTATCTATTCCAGTTGTTTTAACAGGCAGTCAAAGGAGCTCAGATCGTCCATCTTCAGACGCTGCTTTAAACTTAATTAATGCGGCTACTGTTACCTCATCTGATATAGCGGAGGTAGTTGTCACAATGTTGGGCTCATCTTCACATGATTATGGGTTGATCCATAGAGGAACTCTTGTAAGAAAAATGCATTCATCAGTTAGAGATACATTTAGAACCATCGATGATATCCCATTAGGGATGGTTAGAAATCGAAAAATAACAATATTTAAGAAAAATTATAACAAAAGAGACAAGAAAGAGGTTATAGCACTTACAAATTTTGAAAAGAAAGTAGCCTTAATTCATTCATATCCTGGTTTAGAAAGTGAATTAATTGATTTCTATATTGATAAAGATTATAAAGGGATTGTTATTGGAGGTACAGGATTAGGTCATGTGAGTAAGAATTTGTATAAATCTGTTGAAAGAGCTACTCAAGAGGGGATTATAGTCTTAATGACAGTCCAGACTCTACACGGTTTTACTGGAATGAATGTTTATTCGACAGGTCGAGAGTTATTAAACATAGGAGTAATTCCTGGACGAAATTTGCTTCCAGAAACCGGATATATAAAGCTTGGATGGGTTTTAGGACAAACAAATGAACCAAAAGAGATAAGAAACTTATTATTAAAAAATATTGCAGGAGAATTTATAGACCGAGAATTACCAATTGCCTTTAACTATAATATCGATCAATTACTAAAAGATAAAAAACTTTAATTTAATTCTTTTTCAATTCAAAAGTGCATTAATGTTAATTTGCATAACTTCAAAATTTTGGCACAATAAAAAATTTAAGTTAGATTTTTCTTTTCTTTCTTAATAAATTAATATAGAGAAGAAAATTCAATGACTCAGCAAGATTATAGCAAAATATTTAGCTGCCCTCGTTGTGGAGCCATGGGGGCTATTTATGTTTTAAAAGTTGCCGGAAATAAAATGATTGTTAAGCAAAGATGTCCAATTCATGGTGGACGAAGTTTTAATGTCCCTTTAATGCAAAAGAATCTATTTTTACCATATATAAAAGATTCTGTCTTTCGTTGTTATAAATGCGGTCAAGAAGCTAAAGTCGATTTTTTGAAAGTAAAGGGACCTTGGACTCTGATTAAATGTGCGTGTTCGACTCACGGAAAAAATTTACCTACTCAAAAGATTTGGACTTCTATTTATAACGAAATTTCTGCTCCATCACTTCAAGAGCCAGCAGCTTCACCCGTGGAGTCTGTTGAAGCTCAACCAGAAGAAGAACCCAGCCCAAGCGAGGAAAAGAAATTCTGTCCAAATTGTGGAGAACCGATAACAGGAGAAGAAAACTTTTGCGGTGCATGTGGTTCAAAATTAGAATGAGTTTAATATAATTTAATTTATTTTTTTTAAATTATCTTATGAATCTTAAATGCTCTTTGTAAGTCCTAAATATTGAATACTAAGTTTAAATCTTTAAAATAATCCATAAAAAGAAAAAAAATTTAAACTTTCCTTAATTACAAAAAAGTAATTTAATAATCTGAGTGAACTTAATGGGAAAACGCATATTAGTACAAAGAAAAGGACATGGAAATCTATGGGCAAGGTCTCCAAGTCATCGTCATATTGGAAATATTAAATATCGTCCATTTAAGGAGAAGGAAAAAGTACTTACATTTAAAGTACTTGAATTAATTCATTCACCTGGAAGAGGCGCCCCTGTAGCAAAAGTACAATTTAATGACGGTGAAAAGAGACTTTGGTTACCTCCAGAAGGAATTTATGAAGGTGAAGAATTTATTCAGTCAAAAACAGGTTATGGTCAAGAAGTTGCTGTGGGAAATATACTTCCCCTAAAAAAAATTCCTATAGGGACTCTTGTATTTAATATTGAAGGAACTCCTCAAGATGGCGGTAAATTTGCACGCGCTTCTGGGGTTGCTGCCATTGTACAGAACAAATCAAAAAATAAGGTCCAGCTATTATTCCGATCAAAAAAAACCAAATGGTTCCACGAAAGCTGTCTTTGCACGGTTGGAGTTGTGGCTGGTGGTGGTAGGACTGACAAACCTTTCCTCAAAGCTGGAAATAAGTTTCACTCCCTGAAGTCTAAAGGAGCAAAATGGCCTGTGGTTCGCGGATCCGCTATGAACGCAAGCGATCATCCATTTGGTGGGGGGCGTCATAAACATCCTCACATTTCTACGACTACTTCTCGGAATGCTCCACCTGGAAGAAAAGTTGGATTGATTGCAGCCCGACGAACAGGATATAGGAAATAAAATCTATTATATTATTATCTGACGTTAAAGTAAAAATTATATATTTCATGATAACTCAAGTTTCAATAAGAATGGTAGCAGAGTAATAAAAGTAATCCAATGAACTAACTCATTTCACAGATTCCATCAATCAATTTTCTACTTAATTTTCGTTTTAGGATTAACAATTTTAAGTATAGATTATTTTGGAAAATATTATCTCAGAAAACTTATAAATTTAATAAAAAACTGTATAATTATACGTTATTCTTTAAGTCCATAGACTTATTTTCTAGTATCCATTTAAGAATTATCCCAAAAATTAATGATTCCTGGCCTTTCATACTATGACCGCAATTTTGTAATAAGATTGCATGGTCATCTGGAATTCCTGATTGTATTTTGTTTAATTCGAATGTCAGTGAAGGTGGAAAAATATTATCCAGTTCACCATGGATAAGGAAAACACGGTTTTTATTAAGTTCTGGATCGTTTTTCAAGTAATAATGCGCACATAATTTTAATGCTCTTTCATCTACCACCTTCGATATAACGCGTCTTACGAACCATCCAGAAGAAAGGAACGGAAATTTTGCCCCAACCAGAATTTCAGCAGAATGCAAAGCACTAATCCCTATAACCATTGCAACACGCTCATCTTGATAACATTTTGTCAATACAGAAGTCCCTCCCATTGATTTCCCTATGCAACATAAAGAACCCTTCTTCACATCTTCAAAAGAGCAGACTAAATCGAGAATATTGTCCACGTCAGTGTACAGCTTATACCATTCTGCTCTATTTCCACTTGCTTCTCCATGCCCTCTTTGATCAAAAGCAACAGCAACATATCCCATATGGGCTAAAGTAATGAGATTTAATTCATTAGCCTCTTTTCTCCTCCAAAATCCATGAAAAAATATTATAGTTGGGCGTGGTTTAGTATATCGACGTCCATTAGGTGTTATTATTGTCTCTGAAACTGAGCGATAAAAAACTCCTGCTGATTTAACACCATCATCGAACTTAATTTCCACTTTTTGAGCGTCTACAGTACTTCTTGAGACATTATTATAATAGCTTTCTGGTCTATAGATCACTGTTCTAAAAACTGCAATTCCAACAAAAATAGAGATAATGGATAATACAATTCCTAGTATTAAATTATCGAAATCATTAACAACTATAAAAATCATTACTACATTAACAATTACAAATGCCGGAAAAACCAAAAAAAAAATCCAAAGACGCATCTCTAAATACAAATTATGGCTGAATTTTTGATAATCCTCATTATACTTCTTATAAGAGTTAAATATTCATTCTATATGAAAATATCTTTGTATGATCATCAAGATTTTTTTTATCGGTTAAAAAAATAGAGGAGAAAATAAGTTTTAAATCCCTTGAAAATTAAGAGTAATATTCTTCAACAATTCTTTATATCTAGAGCGTAGAGTCACTTCTGTGACACCTATTATTCGAGAAATATCTTTTTGACTCACTTTAACATTTCTCAATTTTGCTATTAAATATAAGGCTCCCGCACATAAACCTTTTGGATCCTTACCTGATATTGATCTTTTCTTTATATAATTTTGCAATACTTGAACTGCTTCTTTTTCAACGTCGATTCCTAAATTTAGATCCGCACAATAACGCGGTATTAGAGACACAGGATCTATATGTGAAATCTTTAAATTTAATTCTCTTATTAAAATTTTATAACATTTCTTTACAATATTATCATTAATTGAAGCTTCATCCAATATCTCTTGAAGTGTAATTGGCACCTTTTCATCCTTACAAGCATAATAAGCACAAGCAGCAACCATTCCATTAATAGAGCGCCCCCTAAGCAATTGTCTTTTAAATACTTCTTTATATAATCGGACAGCTGACTTTTTTACTCTCTCGGGGAAATTTAAATTTCCACCAATTCTCTTTAATTCTGTAATGGCCATAAGCATATTCCGTTTTTCCCAAGATAAATGTGTGTTCCATTTTGCAGCTCTTCTTAAATCTGGATTTTTAATTTTTGTTCTGTCGATTACAGTACTTAAACCAATATCAGGCATTAAAATTGACATAGGCGATCCTGTTCTTTCCTTCTTATCTTTTTCATGTTTAGAATATGCTCGAATGCCACTATGATTTATATCTAAACCCCTCTCTCCTACAACTAAACCACATTGCTTACAAACCGTTTCTCCTCTCTCTTGACTAATAATTGTTGCCCCTCCGCATTCAGGGCAAATATTAGACAATTCATCCATTTCAACAACCATTTTTTTAAAACCTCAACCTTATCCCTTAATTTTAATAAAAGATATTTTTGTCGCTTTTTTCATGCGAATTTTTTGAACACAATAAGTATAGTTTTTTACACACACTTTTTTTTTTGTTATGATCAAATTAGCTTTTTCAAGTATTTAAATATTTGGGTTAAAAGCACAAATTCATGAATAAATCTTTGTTTTCATTTTTTTTACAACAAAAAAGCCCAGACAAATTTAAAAACACATATAATATCCAGACATTTTCTTATTTATTCTAAGGTAGAATTATATCTATTGGAATAGAATTTTTTACCAAAAAACACCAACCTTAAATTAGCTCTTATTTCTTTTTTTTCACACGAATTTTATGATGATTCATTAAGAAAAAAGATTTTAAAGTCAAAAAATTTTAAATTGGGCATATACCAATAAATGATCATTGAATCTGACGGAAAAATTTTTTAACACAAAAAGTTAAATAGCATTTCTAATACTAATTTTTTGCTATAAAATATATAATAGATTTGGAAATTTCCAAAAATATTGGTGATCCATAAATCACTAAAGCGCCTCTTAAATCTAATAACAAGGAAAAAGAAAAGGAATTGTCTCCTTCAGAAAGAGAAATGAATGAATTGGAGCAGAATCAAGAAGATAGTGAGCTAGATGATATAAGAAAGTCGCTTACTGAAGAGGAAATTGAAAATCTTGATTTAAAAAGTCAAGTTGGGAGAAGGTTAATAGAATTATATGAGAAACAAACAGAGAGACATGCAGTTTGGCGTGGTAATGTTACAGAAGCTTTTAAAAAATGGTTAAGGGGAGAAAAAATATATAGTCGCGAAAAAGAACGGATTTCGCTTTACGTTGAAGAAAAAACCAAAGATGAATGGCAAGAATTTATTAATAATAATAAAGAAGAATTTCCTACTTTTTCAGAGCTTATTAGACAAGGAGTTAATACTTTTATTGAAGATTCAAAACAAGGAAGGAATCCACTATCAAAATTAAATCAAAAAACAATTTCAAATATTTCCCATGCATTAAAGGAACCTCTTACATCGATAAAGGGTTATTCTCAATTCTTATTCGAGAATGAAAATTATAAAGAAAAAATAAGTGAAGATGTACAAGAAAAACTTAAGAATATATTAGAACAAAGCAATATTCTTGAAAATAGAATAATTAATTTTCTCGATAATATCAAAACTCAAAATCATGAGTATGATATTCTATTAATAGAAGATGATTTAGCCACAATTCGATTAATTACAAGCTATTTTGATAGTAAAGGGTATCTCTGCAAGGGTGTAGTTAGTGGCTCAAAAGGATTAGAAGAATTGGGTAGAGCAAAACCGAAGTTAATATTACTAGATATAATTTTACCCGACTTAAGTGGTTATGATATTTGTAAAACAATAAAATCCGATAAAGAGTTCAAAAAAATTCCTACTTTTTTCTTGACAGCTATTTCTGGTTCTGAAGTTGAAAAGCATTTAAAAGAAACTAAAGCAGATGGATACATTTTAAAACCTTTTAACTTTTCTGATTTTGGAGTCGTTTTTGACATCTTAAAAGATTGATTATATCGCAATTATTGACTAATATGTACCAAATTAACTAATCATACAAATTATGGTATAATATTTTATAATTTTATAAAAAAAAATTTTTATTTTTACAAAAATTAATTCTTATCTGGTAATCAATATTAGATTTTAGATCTTTTTTACATACAGATAATAAAATTATACATACGAGATCTATGACGGAACAAGAAGCTCAAGATAATAATCAAGAGGAAAAGGATAAGAACGATATTCCCTTAATGACAGAGGAAGAAATCGAAGACCTTGATTTAGATAGTCAAAAAGTAAAAGAACTAATGGAACAATATAAGAAAGAGACAGATAAATATGCTGTCTGGCGTGGAAATGTTACTGAAGCATTTAAACGATGGTTAAAAGGAGAAAAAATTTATGATAGAGATAAAGAAAGAATTTCACTTTATGTATCTGAAGAAACCAAAGATGATTGGCAAGACTTTATAAACGAAAATAAAGAAACCTACAATACAATTTCAAAACTTATTCGAGATGCCGTTGATTATTTTATTCATAAAAAGTCAAGTCTTTTGGGTAATGGATTCGATAAACTCGATACTGAAGCTCTTACTAATCTTTCTCATGCATTAAAGGAGCCTTTAACTACGATAAAGGGTTTTTCACAATTATTACTTGAAAATTATCAAGATCAATTAGACGAGAAAATATTAACTACAATTCAAAATATATTCGATCAATCTCTTCTTCTTGAGAATAGAATCATCAATATCCTTGATAATATAAAAATTGAATCAGCTCAATATGACATTCTATTAATTGAAGATGATTTAGCCACTATTAGACTACTTACAAGTTATTTTGAAAGTAAAGGATATTCTTGCCATGGTGTGGTCAGCGGCACAAAAGGAATCGAAGAATTAAGGAATAATATTCCAAGATTAATCCTTTTAGATATTATCTTACCAGATTATAGTGGTTATGAGATATCCAAAATGATTAAATCCGATCCTAAATTAAAAAATATTCCTGTGTTTGTTTTAACAGCTATTCCTGGAACTGAAGTTGAAAAACACATGAGTGAAATTAAGGCAGATGGTATTATTCTAAAGCCTTTTGATTTTTCTGATTTTGAAATAATTTTTAAATATTTATAACAAATTATTGAATTTCCTACTATTATTAATCAGAAAAATCTTTGAGCGGGCTATAGGGGATTCGAACCCCCGACCTGCCGGTTTCTACTGGGGAAGATGATTCTTCCACTTAAGAGCCGGTTGCGCTACCTGACTGCGCCAATAGCCCTCTCCTTATAAAAAAGCCATTGTAGATTAAACGCAGACGGAGGGACTCGAACCCCCGAGCGCTCACGCGCACCGGCTTACTTGAATGGTATACTACTCAAGGCCGGCGTCTTACCAACTAGGCTACGTCTGCGCATTAAAAATGATATATGTTGTTTTAACTTAAATAGATTATTAGTATTAAAATAGATTATATTTAATATAATAAATCTTTTTTTATTCTTCTCTTTAACAATGAAGAGCTTAGGCGTTATTTTGGGAAAAATATAAATTTTATAATATATTTTACCATAATTGAGATGATCTAAAAATGAGTGCAGCTAGAGATTTTCGATATCTCATACCACAACGAATTTTTGACGAGATTACTCAAAAAGCAGCTGAAGAATATCCCTACATCATACATTTTTGGATATTCGCTGATAGAAAAGAAAATTTTGGTATTGTTAATAAGTTTATAATAAATACTGATTTACGCAAGACAAAAGCTCATGTAAAACCCAGAAGTTGGATGCGTTATAAAAAATCAAAAATCTATAATATGCGAAAGTTCAAGCAGGAGCTTGGATGTGATATTGTTTATCAAGGGCATTCCCACCCCTCGGGACAGAGCAAGCTTCACGTAATTGACAAACGGATACTCAAATATTTATCTAATGGCGTCATGATAATTATCATACCAGCAGTTCCAGAGAAGCAACAAGAAGCTCATTTAGTAGGATGGTATTACGATAAGAGATATACCAAAAAGCCAATCATCGAAAAAATGGTTTTTGAGATAATCTCTGAGTAGACTTTTTTGGATATTGACTTTAAAAAAGAAATTAAGTAAATTTAAAAAGTTTACAAATTTTAGATTCTGTAATTTTTATTTTTAAAATACCCTTTTGTTATTCATTAAGGAGTAATTATGAATGAAATATCCGTATTAAATAGCGATATCGAAGTTAAAGATTCAGAACGAGAATATTTTCTTCAGGTTGATATAGTTAAAGCAATTATGATTTTTTTGGTAATCTTTGATCACACCATTCCTTGGATGTATAAAGATTATATGGGGGTTGCCTTATGGGAGCGAATTTCTATACCTGTATTTTTGGTAATTTTAGGATTTAATGCAGGGCATTCATTTAGACAAAAAGGCCAAAAAACATTAAAAGAGCTCTATTCTTGGAGCTATTTTAAGCGAAAATTCTGGCGTTATATATTTCCATTTGTGATTTTGTTTCTCTTCTCAACCCTAATTGGATTACTTATCAATGGTTTTGATGCACTATCTCAATATCAACCTCAATGGGACTATTGGCATCGTTTTGTAGGGATATTGCCTTTTTGGGGTCCTGGAAACTGGTTTTTACCTGTACTTTTCACTTCTATTATTCTCTTACCTCTTTTATACAAAGGGTTTTCGGGTAAGTTAATATGGCGAATAATCACTCTTATAGCCTGCTTTATAGTTGAAATAGCAATTCGATTAATATTTTTCTTCTTCGTTTATCTACCAACTCACATAGTTCCATTTCCAACTTGGGAAGCATATTTTGATTATTTGCATACATATCTTTGGGTTGCCACAAGCCCATTATTTATGCTTTCTGCCATTGGATTAGGCATGTGGATTTCCAAAAATCCAGATGTCTTAGCTAGACAGAACAGATTTATTTGGGTTCTATTCTTTCTAAGCCTGCTTTATCTTATAGGATATCAATTTTTTAACTTCAGATTCACATTTTTGGGACTTCCATTAATCCAAGGGGATTATAACTTATTAGTATTTCCCTACTCAGCTTTTCTATTTCTACGAGCTATGAAATCCTTTCCCAAAAGGAGTAATAATAAATTCATAAAGGCTTTTGCTGTTCTTGGAAAATCAACCTATCACATCCTTTTAACGCAAATTCTTTACTTCGCAATAGTCTATTCTATATATGGTGACCATTATTGTGCTAGTCTTTTTGGAATTAATACTTCTGTTCCATGGGTATGCTTTTTACATTTGTTAATTAACTGGCAATACTGTATTCCCTTTGGTGTTCTCTGGTGGTACACTGAAAATAGAATCCGAACTTATCGAAAAGGTTAAATTCATTGGATTTAAATTCTTTTAATTTTCATAAAATGGAGTGTATTCCATTTTAATAAAAAAATATTAAAATTTTGGATTTTTATATACAAAATATAGATAAATTTGCTTTCATAAAAACTATGCTCAGGTCGCTTAGCCTGGTAGAGCGTAAATAACGTGCCTAAAGCGCCGGTCTGCTAAACCGGTGTCCGATGGACCCGTGGGTTCGAATCCCACCCTGAGCGTCTAAGT
>JBHLLO010000001.1:0-116697 GCA_048885535.1 Candidatus Hermodarchaeota archaeon | reverse complement strand
ACCCAATCTGGAAGCACTTCATCGATGAAATCTACTTCTCCAGTTACTAATGCTGCCATTCTATCATCAGGATTACTATAAACTTTAAACTTCATTAATTCAATATCTGCTTTTCCTCGCCAATAATTACTATATGCATGAAAATTAACCTCCAAATCAATAGAATAATTATCATACACGAAGGGACCTGTTCCTACTAAATCTCCTGTTCCCGTATCTATGACAGTTGTTGCGGGGGTTGATTTTGGTGACAATATATAAGAGCCACTGAAGCATAATAAAGCTTGGAGCGGAGAATATGGAGCATTTAAAACAAATCTTATAATGTAAGTATCAATAACTTCAGTTCGATTGATAATGGGCGTTCCGTCCAATGCAAAATCATACAATCCATCTAGAAAAGATATTCCATTCTCTATAAGATATCTTAACCTATCAAAAGAGAATTTAACTGCTGATGCATTAAATGGTGCTCCATCGTGGAATGTAACTCCCGATCTTAATGGTATAGTATAATTTAGACCATCAGGTGACCAGACACCATCGGCTGTAGCTAAATATGGAATGATTGGCATTTCTGGATCTGAATAATTATATCCATATAGTCCTTCACAGACTTGATCTATTGTCTGATATGACCAGCTATCCCAAGCAACATGAGGATCAAGATCAAAAGGACCAGCTCGTACACCGACTATAAAGGTTGCGTCAACTCTAGGAGATATATACCATGGATTCCACTGACATGGGTAGAAATAATTTATTTTTAACGTATTTGGTTGAAAGCCTGTTAAATTAATGTGATGAGCATAATATAATTTCTCGACTGTGCCCCAAACCCATGGATAAACTTCCTCTACAAGACGTTTTTGAATATTATCATAAAGTGCTTCTCTTTGGGTTTGATCTGTTTCTTCAATAGCTTCCTCCATCCATTGTTGTACAATGGGATCATTAACCTGAGCAGAATTATATGCAACACTACGATTAGTAAATAAAGTATTAAGAAAATTGCTTGGATCATTATAATCAGCTACCCAAGTTAGCCAATAAAGCTGAAGATAATTTCTGCTGTAACCACCAACCTCAAATAACCTATAGAGGAATTCCGTCCATGTCATACCAGCGTTAGTTACCTTAATTCCAATCTTTGCTAGATTGTCTTTGAGTAAATAAAATATATCTTCGCGAATCTCATTTCCGAAATTGTAGGTATAGTTCCAAGTCGCAAAAGGAGCATTAAGTGCCTGAGTTTCCCATTGTGCATCATTGTATATATCAAATCCAATACCATATCCCAAGGATTGAACCATTGACCTAGCATGTGGTAGATCTAAGACAGGATAATCAAATGTCGAATTTGCGTATCTTATACCCTCTGGAACGGGTGATTTTAATCTTTCAACATACCCTTCTCTAATTTCATTGATAATGTAATTATAATCAATCGCATAAGAAACAGCTTCTCTGAAAACAGGATTAATTTGTCGATTATTCATCCCAAGGTAAGAAATCCAACCGCTAGTTTGTCCGGTATTCAAGAAGGTAATATCTGGTAAAGCTTCAAAAGCCCTATAATAATCAGGATCAAGGCTAGAAATGAAATGGACATCTCCATTAATTAATGCCATTTGTCTCTGTTTTGTGTTTTGAATGATTCTAAATTTCATCTGATCAATAGCTGCTTTTCCTTGCCAATAATTATTATATGCATGAAAATTAACTTCCACATCAACTGAATAATTATCATAAACAAAAGGACCTGTTCCTACTAAGTCTCCAGTTGCTATATCTATGTTGGTTGTTGCGGGTGTTGATCTTGGTGATAATATGTAAGAAGCTGGAAAACATAATAAAGCATCAAACGCGCCAAAAGGCTTATTTAATATGAATCTAATAGTATAAGTATCTATTACCTCAGTTCTGTTTATAATCCGTTTATAGGAATCAATTTCAGGATCATAGGCTTCATATAAAGTATCTACAACTGACATATAATTATCCATCAAGTACGTTAATCTATCAAACGAGAATTTAACTGCTGTTGCATTAAAAGGTGCTCCATCATGGAATGAAACTCCTGTTCTTAGTGGTACAGTATAATTTAAACCATCAAGTGACCAGGTTCCTTCTGTTGTTGCTAAATAAGGAATAATTTCCATTTCAGGATCCGAAAAATTGTAGCCAAATAATCCTTCGCAAACTTGTTGTATTACATCAAAAGAATCAGTATCCCAGCTATTATGTGGATCAAGGTCATGTGGACCGCGTTGCGTACCATAAATAAAAGGAATATCAATAGGGTGATCAGATAATTTTTTTGTAATTATTGATTTACTTTTTTCTTCTTTTATAGAATTTATCTGTTCTGGTAAATTGGTTTGCCTGAAAAGCATAGAGAAAGTAGAGATTAACAATAAAAAAACTAAAAATGTTGTACAAATTTTTCTTTTCATAAGATTTCTCCAAAACTGTAATAAATAATTTTTAAGAATTATTAATATTTATAGATTTAGACATAGAAGTAAGTTTTATGTCAAAATTCAGTTTACTAAGAATGTTTTAACACTATTATTACTAACTTGAGTTAAATGCCTGAAATATAATTTATAAGAAATTCTGCAATTACTCTTTCTATATTAGGAATCCCCTTAAACCCAGGGAAATCGTTTAAATCTACTAAATAGTATTTTCGTTTATTTAAGGGTTTTATAAGGTCAAATCCAAAAATTTTCAGATCTAATTCTTTTGCTAAAAAATTTGCTAATTTTTTTATACTTTCTGTTATTTTAAATTCCTTTCTATTTAAAACATCAACATCAATATTTTCAGGCTTTTCTCTAAGATAAACATATATTGGATTATCTCTCTTAATACCAAAAACTTTATCACCTACTACATAGACTTTTCTTTCTATTCCATCACTTTCAATGAACTCTTGAATATAGACATCATAGTATATGAAGTTCTTATATCGTTCACAGAACTTATCTATTTCTTTAATCTCTCTTACTAAAAAGTTGTATCTATTAAATTTGTCATGCTGATAATGACTTTTTATGACAATTGGTAATTTATGTGCTGCCCATCTCTTAAATTCTGAGATATTAGAGACATTTTGATTCCAAGACATTGGTAATGAAAAATATCTATTAACATACGGATTTTTACTGAAAGTATTTCTTAAAGCATAATCAAGAGCTATTTTATTCTTACACATTAAAACAGTATCTACATTATGAAGAGTAGGTATCTTATGTATCTTTGCATAATGAAGAAGATCAATAGAACACTCGTTTCTCACTTTTACAATAATCAGATTAGCTTTTTTAAAAGAAGCTGGCATATCTGAAAGATTAAAGAAGTCCTTTTTAGGATCATGAATAAATAGATCAAAATCTTGAATTTTACGGAGTTCGTCTATTAATCGGGTTATAACTTCATGATCTTGTCTGGCTGAGAATATGATTTTTTTTACCATTTGTTAATCCTAAATTATTGTTTTTTATTCTTTAATTTATCCTCTTGATTTAAAGTAAAAATGATAATGCATTAAAGTAAAAATGATATGCTTTTAAGTAATAAAATGTAATTAAAATTAAAATCTATTCAAAAAGAGAAGAAGGGATATATAAAATGGGAAAAAGAGAGAAGATTTTTAGTAAATTCTTACGAAATCAAGTTTTGTTAATAGGTATGCTTTTTGCAGGTGATCAAATTTTCGGCTTTTTTGAACAGAATTATTTAAATACTTATTTGGACCAGGTCTTGTTTTTACAACCTCTCTTTATCAGTCTAATGGTTAGTTTATCAGCAGTAGTAGGACTTATTACAAATATTTCTTGGGGGATAACTAGTGATAATACCCGTTCTAAATATGGCAGAAGACGACCATACCTTCTATTTAGTCTTGTTTCTGGTGTAGCAATGATTCTCTTTGCGTTCTCAATTAATTTAGCTGCTGGGGATAACATGTTAGCTTACATTTTTTGTATTATTTTAGATGTGATCATAATTGGAATTACTTCAAATGCTTATTATGTCTCTGAAAGATCACTAATTCCTGATACTGTTGATATGGAACGGAGAGGAAGAGCAAATGGAGTTGTAAACAATGTAGGATATTTAGGATTATTAATAGCTGTTGCTGTTTTTGTTATTTCGGAATTGTTATTTGGTTACGATGCACCTGGGGATGAAACTCATATTGGTCAAGCGGGTCATATTTTTGCTCTTTCAATTGGAGGTGCAGCATTCATGCTGACTGGATTATTAGGATTTTTTTTTATAAAAGAAAAATCTGTTTCCGAATTACTTCCAAAAAAGAGTTTTTTCACTGAGATAAAAGAAATTTTCGATGTTGAGCAATTTAAAGCTAATAAAGATTTTTTCAAGATCGTACTTGCTTTGACTGTATTTAGGACAGGAATTTCTGTAATTATGCCATTCTTATTTATTTGGATTTTTGCTTTAGGCTTTGAGACTGAAATTTTAATACTTATTGTGTTAACCTCATTTGTTATATTATTTGGTACAACAACACTTTTAGGTAACTTAGCAGATAAACATGGACGGAGAAAGTATATACCAATTTCAATCATAATAACATGCATTGGTTTGTTTATTGCTCCATTCGTAAAATTGGGAGGAATTACCAACCTAGTATTAGCATTTTTTGTATTACCATTTGTTTTGGTGGCAATTTTAGGTTTAATTACACCAATGAATGCTTGGGCACAGGATCTTATTCCAGAGGACAAGAGAGGAAAATTTTTTGGTATTTTGAATATAATATTTACAATATCACAAATAATTGGTTCTACAATTGGGGGTTTAGTTGCTCAATATTTTCTCATAGGGGGATTTGTTCCAGAATCTTTTGTTTTTGTCTTTGCACCACTATTTTTTCTAGCTTCAATCCCACTATTTCTTAAAGTAAAAGAAACTCTGATTAAGAAAGATTCAAAAGAATAACAATATAATATTTTTTTTGTTTTTTGATTATCTCTAAGGTTCCACTATAATTTTTATCCATGCTTCGCGATCATAGAATTTAAATGCATCCCATTTTGCTACCGCAAATTATTAGGGATTTAGTTTCTGCAAGAACTTCTTTTGGACTTGGTTAAGGGATTTCAACCTCTATCAATTTAACTACCCAAGGTTCAGGAAATACAAGTGCTCGCATCTTTTCTTTCATATATCTTTATCTCCCTCTAATTCCATCAATTAACATCTTTAAAAGGTTCCAAATACCTAAACGTGAAATTAGACCCTTTCCTGAACTTTCTTCTACATAATTTGGATCAAAATCTTTATTTATCTCTCTAACCCATTCCATATAGTTCATACTTAATAGCTCTTCAATATTATATTCTATCTTTAATTTTTCTGCAATTTCATTATAAATTGAATAATTATTAACCAAATCATGGTGTTCTTTATTACCAATTATGATCATTGGCGGTAATGATATATGATCAGCAAAGGATTGTATGGGTACTGGGGGTTTATCTCCATTATAAGGAGCAAGAATGAGGTCAAAATCAACTTCTTTTCCACTAAAAGTTGCTGCCGTAGAATGCTCAGTCCCTAAAAATTTCGAAGTTATTTGTTCTGCATGTCCTGATCCTTCTGTCCAATAACGGAAAAGTTTGCCATAATAGGTTCCAAAAGGATTAATTCTTATCTGTTGACCCTTCTTTCCTATATCCCCAAAACCCTTATCTCTCACTTTTATCGGAGAGAAGGCAAAATTGGCTGACTTCAATGAATTAAAGCCTATCAGAACACCTCTATTCAAATCTGATACAGCCATCCAGCCATCAGAGATATTAGCAACCATACAATCAATATCAGCATTTCTTGAATCTACTTCCTTCATATCAAGATCGAAATAAGAGATATGTCCCAAGAAATTTTTTTTCCAAATTCTTAATGGTCTTCCATTACCGATAAGATTCGGTCTAACTTCACAAGGAATAATTTCTTGCCATCGTTTATCATAGGATTCTTTAACATAAGAAGTACCATCGACACTGCTTGATTCACCTTTAATGTCACAAATCCTCATTGTAACATTTAGAAAGAGTATAGGGATATTTGAATAAAGAGTTAATATTTTTTTACAGTATATATAAGCACCCTCTAGAACTTTAATATTACTTATTACTTCAAGCGAGGCTGAAAATCCATCACTTCCATCTCTCAATATATTGATAGTATCTATTTTAGAAGCAAGTACCTTTTCTTTCCCCAATTTTCCAAAAGATATCGAAGATTCCAAAAATCTTGGACATCCTAAGTTCTCCCCATCATATTTGAAAGTGCTAATTTTTCCTTCTTGATTAAATTCTATTTCTATCATTTGATTTCTCAAAATATTTTTAGTCCCACTTAACGGATTTTTTTCGGCTTTAATAGAGGCTGGTAAGTCTGATATAGAAAATGCTATAGAAAGATAATCCTTTTCTTTGAAAATATTAGGATTTATGAATCCTTCAATATTCAAAGTGTGTTCGGAATGGTTTTGATATAACTTAAACCGAATATTAGAATCATTAAAATCAATTGTTTTATTACTTTCATTTATTATATTGGATAACTCTTTTGGAAGGTTGGTTTTTATAAATAATGGGAAATTTAATTCTGCTTTTTCATTGATAGAGAGCCCTCTGTTTAAAATAGGAATTAGAAATAAGTAATAATCATTAGTGTTGATAAGATTATTATTACTCTTGAACATTTCATTAATAGATATCAATGTAGCTTTTTGAGCAGCTTCATATGCTTTTAATCCATACCTCATAGCAGTTTGGTTTCTATGGGGATGCTGGAAGGGAACTGACATACCAAAATTGGTTGTTGATGCGAATAATAATTTATTTCGAATATAGGTTTCTTCTTTATCACTTTTACATCGAAGCATTTTATCGATTCTTAATTCTTTATTATCAATGAGATTATTGGATTTTATAGTATCTGAAATACATTTTAACCATCTTGCTCTTTGTGCAACTGTCCAAAATTTGGTATTATTAAACTTTTGAGCCCAGTTATGAAATCCATTCCAATTTCCATCAGCTACATCTGGATATAATGTCCGTTCGCCATTTAACCTTAATTTAGGCACGATATCTAGCAAATTAGTAAATTCTACATAATTTAATTCATCTACAGCCTCAGCAAACTCCTCTAGCCCTCTAGTTTTTGGCATCCATTGGAGAAATTTAGGTAATTTACGACCTATCCAATCATTGTAATCCATATCATAATTCAAAAATAAAAGAGCATGTTCTTGTATATCATCTTTTTCCTGCAATTTTCTTATTATTTTAAACCATCTTTTTATAGAAAAGAAATCAATAATATCACCAAAACCATAGGTTGGGATGAAAATAGTAGAAGCATCGGAAATTGATGAATTAAGTTTAAATAGTCCATATCTCTGATTTCCATCCAATCGAGGATTAAGAAAAGGTCTCGTAGCATCAAATGGGTACGTAGAATAATATAAACACACGCCTTTAACGCCTAGTTGATTATATAATTCTATCATACCTTGAGTGAACATACATTCCTGTGTACGAGCATACGGAGCAACTCTACCTGGAAATAACTGATTTAAACCAATACCCATTTCATTTTCTAGATACCACTCATGTTGTTTAATGAATTCTTCAGTATCTAATATGGGCTGGGCTACATTACTCCAGGAACCGATTAGTACTTCATCCTTTCCTTTTATACATCTTTCTATTACGCGATCAAGCACATCTTGTTGATATTCCTTTTGCAATTGGATAGACCAAAAGGTGTCTGCGTAATCCCATGTAACTCGCATATTTCCAAAGGAGTATCCGATATCTTCGATTTCATCCAATTTATCTATAAATGCTTGCATTAATTCAAGATCCTTACCAAATCCAGTTATTCCTCGTGAATCTCCTCTATAAGAATGATAATAATTAATATGAGGTGATATCACAAAATATATTTTTTTTTCCTTAACATCCAAAATTTGCTTTCTCCTAAGTATGTTTATTGTTTTTCTACTGATTTGCAGTTGATAATAATAATATTAATTTTAAATGAATTTACTAAAAAAGTAATTATCAATTTTTTGATTTTTTCATGGGTTCTAATTCAAGAATATAATATTAAATTTTTATGGTATATTAAAATGATTTAAATATAATCCTTTTATTATAGAAGATAATATGGCGAAAAAAATCAACGTTGCTCTTATTGGAGTTGGAGACGTTGCCTCAGCTTTAGTACAAGGAGTTGAGAATTACAAGCAAAATCCCGACAAAATCATTGGAATCCTACCAGAAATCACCCAATACACTATAAATGATATAAATTTTGTACTAGGAGTAGATGTAAATTCAAAAAAAGTCGGTAAAGATCTAAGTAAGGCAATTTTTATTGAGCCCAATTGCAATATGATGTTGTTTGAGCCTAATTTCTTAGACGCGCCTGTAGTTAAAGGCCCAATTATGGATGGCTTGGACAGTAATATAAGAGATATTATTCCTATTGATGATGATCAAAAGCCAATTGATATTGTAGAGGAATTAAGGTATAGAAACGTTGATGTTGCCGTCATACTGCTTCCTACTGGAAGTCATAAAGCGGTAAAATATTATGCAATGGCGGCTCTTGATGCAGGAGCCTGTGTTGTAAATGGAATGCCTTCTTATGTTGTGAAGGATCAAGAAATAGTTGTAAAAGCTGAAGGATTAAATCTTAATCTTATCGGCGATGATGTTAAATCACAAATAGGGGCAACAATTGTTCATAGATCACTCGCTAACCTTTTTCCTATGAGAGGGGCGGTCTTAGATCGCACATTACAGCTTGATTGGGGGGGATCTAGTGATTTTTGCAATTTATTAACACCTATGAAAGATGGTCTTCTAAGATATGAAGAAGGAAAACGCCAATCTAAAACAGATTCAGTAATCGCTAACTTAGAAAATAAAGATTTGGTAGATTGTCAAATTTCAGCAGTAGATTACATTCCATTTTTAAAAAACCAAAAAGAAGCATACATGAGACTTGAAGGGCGGGTTTTTGGTGGAGCTCCTGTAAGAATTGATATCACATTATTCGTAGAAGATGGAAATAATTCTGCAGGTGTAATTGTAGATTGTATACGAGTAAGTAAAATCGCTAAAGATCGTAATATAGGCGGCATACTACATTCTGCGTGTTCATTTTTTGCTAAACATCCACCTGAACAATTAAAGGATTACATAGCGAAAGAGAGATTAATAGAATTTTTAGAAAATAAACGAGAAAGATAAGTTATTTTCTATTTAGCTTTTACTTTTGCAAGAATTTGAATATATTGTTCTCGCAATGAAATGAGATTATATATGTAATCCGAAATCAGGCTAATAGCTTCTGGAATACTTCTAAAGCTTGGAAAATCATTAATATCTATAATATATGGTCCCTCATTTGTTAAAATATAGTCTAGACCAAATATGGACATTCCAAATTTGCGACCTAATCTCTTTATTCTGCTTTTAAACTGCTTCTCAATAGGTACTCTTATATGAATTAGTTCAAGGGGCGTTAAATTTTCAATATCTTGTAATCTATTATGAGAAGTAATTGAAACCATCCACCGTCCAATCACATATACTTTATAGATGATATCAAACTCTCCCAAATATTCTTGAAAAAATAAACTTTTTTTATCATAATTTTTTATTAACTCATAAAGATCGTTAACATTGTGGGCGATACCTACTATTCTATCATTCTTTGGAAAATCCGGGATATTGTGAGAATCAAGTTTGATGATTACTCTATTTCCAGTTTTGCACGCTCTTATAGCCTCCTCTAAGGAAAAATATGGCGCTGGAATTTTTACATTTTTACATTTATGGCTAATTAACTTAAAAGTTTCTTTACGGCTTTCACAAATTTTAACAGAACTTAAGCTATTTAAAATTGGAACATTGGGAATATATTCTTTTATCGTTTCATAAATTGCTGTATTAGAACTGGTGGTTGTAAGTTTTACTATTAAGAAGGATAATGGATATTTTTTAATTTGCTTTAAAAGATATTTAATATCAAATGAATTAGAACCTTTTTTTAAAAGATCAACGATAAAGATGTTGTAGTTTTTTAACAAAAATTTCTTTAATTTTTCCAAAACCTCAAGATCTCTATTGCAAATGGCTCCAATATAAATTCTTTTGATATTATTAGCCATTTCAAAAACCCTATTAATTTAATTTCTAAAAAGCAAATTATATTATATAAATCTATTGATTTTAAAAACCAAATTCTATAATCATAAATCCCTTCTGGTATCTAAATTTATTATTCTTTAACACTTATTTATATTAAAACTATTTAATATAATTTGTAAATAAACAGAAGAATTTTTCTTCATAAAAGTATTGAGAAGGTAGACGTTTTGACTAAAATAGGATTGATTATTGACAAATACCATTTAGAAAAGAAAGTTAACGCTTTTTTACAGCATTCAAAAAGACGTGCTAAAGTATCAATTTATTTAGAAGAATCTTTCCTATTGGATTTTTCAGAGATAAATTTTGAAGAGGATATATTTTTTGTAAAAGGTAAAGGAGATTTAATATTAAGCCTAATAAAATTAATTGAAAATGAGACTTCAATCCCAGTTATAAATTCATCAAGAGGAATTTGGTTATCGTGTCATAGATTCATGGCTAGCTTATTATTGGCTAAAACAGGAATTGATACACCCGATTATGGTATAATTCCTGTTGGAATTCATCCTCCTTTTGAAGACTATATCATAAAAAATGTTGTGGATCAAAAAAATTATGCTTTAAAAGCAAATATTAAGAAAAAAGATGGACATCTTAATATTATCGATGAAAGGGCTTTAACTGAGGCATTTGGAGGAACAAAAAACTATCATTTTTTTTATTACCAAAAGTTTATCAAAACTAAATGGGAGTATAAGGTGTATAGCATAGGGGATAAATATTACTTCTATAAACAGATACCTGTTTTAATTGATGCAGATAAGATGAAATCAAGAAAAGAAATTAATCCAATATCAGAATTAAAAGATAAAGTTAAAAAAATTAAGGAGATTTTCGATATAAAAATTATTTCAGTAGATTTTCTAAAATCTATAGAAGGTAAATTCTATGTAACTGATGTTAATTCAATACCTAATTTCAATTATATTAAGAATGGTCCTAAAATAGTGACTGATTTTTTAATTGATCAGGCTAAGAAGTAGGAGTGTAGAGAAGTGAAAATAGGAATATTGTCAAAAAGAACGACTCAGTTCACTGGAAAAATGAAAAATTATTATGAAAAAAAAGGTTTTAAAGTAAAAATATACACTAAGGAGAATTTATGCATTGATAAATCCCTAGTTGAAAACGATCTTTTTATCCTAAAATCAAAACAATTACATTTTCTTTATGCAGGATACTTTTTAGAAGCAAATAATATACCTGTAATTCCTAACACAGACATCTCCTGTAGGTGTAAAAATAGAGTCGAAGCGTCTTTCTTATTAAAAGAGCTTAATTTTAATGTCCCTGAAATCTACTTAGGCACATTTGATACGTTAAAAAGAAATTTAAATGATTCATTTTCCTTACTAGTGAAGCCAATTATTGGATCAGGTAGTAAAGGAGTTAAATTTGTTAATTCATTTAAAGAACTTAAAAAAGGTCCTAATGAAATATTTTATCTAGAAAGATTTATTTATGGAACACATTATTTAGTATATTTTATCGATAATGATATATGTGTCTGTCAGAAGAAACCATTAAAAAATGAACATGCTCCAATTGAAATAATAGATACTCCAAGGGATATCAGAGAGATTACTTTAAAATGGAAAGAAAAGTATAAATTATTATTTGGACATCTAGATATGGTTCGAGAAACTTCATCTAATAAGTTGTATGTTGTAGATCCTGGCACTTTTCCTGAATTTTCTAATTGGGAGGGTAATTATAACCCAATATCTAAGATATGTAATATGATAATTGAAGAATATAAATCCCAAAAGAATTGATAAAGTTTAAATCATGAAAAATGAAATAGATTTTGATAAATCTGAGGACCTGACTAAAGCTAATATTAATAAGAAACAGAAGGTTAAACTATATAAAATTAAGCATTTCATTTTTGACTTTGGAGGTGTTTTAATAGAGAAGACTTTTGTACTTAAAAATCTTTTTGAACTCCTGGAACATGATTTAAACATAAACATCCCTAGAATTGATGATGAGCCTTATATAAGAAAATTAAAGCGTAGATTAAGTTCAGGAATTATTTCTCCTGAAGAATTTCTAAAAAAAGTTTTAGAAAAGTATTATTATCCATTTCAACCAAAGAATGGGGCATTACCTCCTAAAAAGGTTAATGTTGCATATTATGTAGAGCTTTGGTTTAATTTGTATACCAAAGTCACTCATTTATCTTTAGAAATGGCTGAAGTTGTTGAAAGGTTGCATAATGCAGGTTATACGGTAAGTTTAATGTCAAATACACATGATATTTATGCAAAGTCTAATGAATTAAGAGGTTTTTATGATATGTTTGATTATGTATTTTTATCAAATGAAATTGGTTTAATAAAACCGGATATTGAGAAATATAAACATGTCCTAAAAAGGTTAGATACAAAGCCTAAAAAATGTGTGTTTATTGATGATAAAATAAGAAATCTTATTCCTGCTCGTGAGTTAGGGATAATAGTTTTGAGGTTTGAGTCTTTTGAAAAATTTAGGAAACAGTTAAGCGACCTTGGAATCCAGAAAATCAGCCCTAACTTAAGAAGAGAATTTAAAAAAAAGTATGAAAAGTATAAAAAGAGTAAAAAAGAATATAAAAAAGCAAAAAAAGAGTTTAAAAAAGCAAAAAAGGAGTATTTAAAAAAGAAACATAATAAAAAAAAAGCATTAAAAAAAAGATTTGAATTCCAAAAGAGAAAAGCAGAATATGAAAAAAAAAAACATAAGTATAAAGAACAAAAACGGTTGAAAAAACAGCAGCTTGTTTCGAAAATAAAATTAGATTAAATTAATTGCTTATTAAATTTTAGATTCAGATTCTCAGTGTTCATGATTATGGTTGTGATCCTTATTATATTCATCAATTTTTTGTTTAACTGATTCCTCAGGTGCAGTTGGAAGAGGCATTTTTTCATATACTTCAATAAATCTAACATCGTTTATTTCGTCTAACATATGAGTTTGTAAATCATAGGCTAATCCAAACTTAAAATATGTTAGATTTTGGAACAGAAAGG
The DNA here is from genome assembly GCA_048885535.1 of Candidatus Hermodarchaeota archaeon. GTDB lineage: Archaea > Asgardarchaeota > Lokiarchaeia > Sigyniarchaeales > SOKP01 > SOKP01. The sequence goes on along the minus strand of JBHLLO010000001.1, from coordinate 103,406 downwards.
ATTTCGGGATTGTGATATCAAGAGATTTATTGTCCTTATTATATAGTATATTAAATTCTGAAATATTTTCTTTTGAAATACCTTTAGAGATCATAAAATATTCTACCTTTTCATTGAAATCTTCAACTTTATCAACTATTTCAACATTATAATCAACAGATTGACCAGCTAAAGGATGATTGTAGTCTACAATAACCCTTCCTTGAACTATATTAGTTACTACACCTCTTTGACCAGTCGACTTTTTAATAAATTCTTGCCCTAATTCTGGATTTTTCCCATCATTCAATTTTCGAAATTTTGCAATCCCAATTCGTTCTATTTTTTGAGGGTCTCTTTTACCAAAAGCTTTTGCTGGAGGAATTCTTACGGACTTTTTTTCGAAAAACGCCAGTTTTTCAATAGTTTCTGTCAGTCCTTCATTAAGGAATCCTGGTTTGCCAACAATAATAAATTCAGGTGAATAATATCCTTGTTTTGCCTTTTGTTCGTCGTAAATGCCTGCTTTCTTGGCGTCTTCCTCAGAGGAAACCTGAAAAACTGTACCTTTCTGTGTTTTACCTGTAATTTTTACTAAGACAAAATCTCCTTTTTCTACAGTCTTTCCTTCTAAGTTCTTCCTTTTTTCTAATTTTTTGGCTTCTTCTTCAACTTTTTTATCTTCTTTAACTCTTTCTTCTTTCTTTTCTTTAATAACTTCAGGAATTTTGCTTACACTACCTTCCTCAAGTAATAAATTTGCATTATCTATATATTTTTGAGCTGTAGTTTTCCCTATTCCTTTTATTTCCAATAAATCCTCAATTTTTGCATTTGCTAACTTCTCAACTGAATCAATTCCAGCACTTTTTAGAATTTCTACTTTTTTACCCAGACCTTTAACGTCTTCTAGTTTTAAGCTCATTTGGAACCAATCTCAATTCAAAATTTAAGAATCATGTTAATTAATTAGTTAAAGTTAAAAATAAATGATAGTTTTTAGATTTTTCTATAATTAGTTAAAAATTATTAAAATCATCATTTAAAATCTAGTTTTAATATAAAAGCCAATTCTTTAACAAAATTGTTAAATATTAGAACATAATTATTTATTTCGATCATAAATTTTTTGGGGAAATCTAATGAAAAGTTTTAGTAAATCTAAGGTAAGATTTATCGTAATTTTTATTATCCTAATATTAACTGCGATATGTAGCATTAATTTTAAAGTAGACTTAGTTTTTAAAGAAAAAAAAGACTTTAAAGTAGCTGCTTACTGGGATCTCACAGGAACACCTATAGATATTAATGAGGCAAATCCATCACAGAATTGGTCTTACACTGCCTTGAACTTTGATTGGTGTTCTGGTTCAGGAACATGGAATGACCCATATTTAATTGAAAATGTATACATCGATGGATTAAACACAACTAGCTGTATTAGAATTCGAAATTCTCAAGCATACTTTGAAATTCGAAACTGTACTTTAACTAATGCTGCTGATGGAGATTTTGGCGTAAAATACGCAGGAATCCATCTTGATTATACTAATAATGGTAGAATCCATAATAACACGTGTTCATTTAACAACCAAGCAGGTATTGTGGTAGAAAAAAGTATTAACAATACAGTTTGGGATTGTATAGCTAATGATAATAAGGATTGGGGAATTGCTATATATTGGAATTCAGGTATAGGAAGCGATAACAATACGGTGAAAGAATGTACTACAAATAATAATGGATTATTTGGGATCCATATTTATGCTAGCAATTATGCTCGGATTATCCAAAATACAATTAATAATAGTTATTATAATGGAATTGATATACAAGGAGTTACACATAACCACACGATTATTGGAAATACAGTATCTTTTGCTGAAGAATGTGGAATTTCAATGGGGAATATCAACGATTGTAAGGTAATTGGGAATACAATTACTGATTGTGATCAAGACGGATTGAAAGCTTACTCTTGCAGTAATTCTTTAATTTCTGATAATACTCTCATTGCAGATTATTGGGCCGGGATAAGTATATCAGATGGTAATTATAATAGAATTACTCATAATTTTATCCAGGATTCTTACTTTGGTATTCATTCTATCAACCTAAATAATAGTCGAATAATCGATAATGCATTACAAGATTTTGAAAGTAGGGGCATGCATGTAGAACATTTTAGTCATGCTAATATCTTAAGAAATAATATTAGTTATTGTGTTGGTTCTGGAATAGAGATCTTCTATTGTAATAACATTAGCGTATCTGAAAATAATGTAAATCATAACGAACATGGAGTGGAAGTTATCTTTTCTCAGAGGGTAAATATAACAAATAATAAAATAATGAGTAATACTAAAAATGGTATCTTCATAGATAATAGTAATGCTACTAACATTATTGGAAACACTATTAATTATAATCAGATTGGGATCAATTTAGATCGTTGCAACCTAACATATGTCGCCAATAATTATCTCTATTGTAATAGCCTCTGCATTTCTGAATTCAACTGTGACGGAACTGTGCTTGAGAATAACACTTGCATAGCATGTCCAGAACGTTTCCCAGATTTTTATATCTATCTCATAGTAGGAATAACTGCTGGAGTCCTTTTCTTAATTATAGTAAGCATAGTAATAGTGAAAAGGAAAAAACGTAAGCCCTAAATTATAATTACTTTTTTTTATTTTTAAATTAAAACTAATATCCTTTTATGATACTGGTTTCCAAAGTATTCCAAGTTTATCGGCATAATTTCTAACTTCTTGCATTTCTTGAGAAGTAGGTCGGCGATTAATTTCATGAAATTGATTTGCTTTATATTCTGGCCTATATTGTCCCATTATATTAACAACACATTTGGGTACCTCTTTTGCTACAAAATCTAAAATCGGTTTAGAGCAACACTCAATGTGATTAGGCATCACTAGATGCCTGATTATGATCTCACCACTACCTTCATCGTGAATTTTTTTAAGATTTCTCGTAATGATAACATAGTAATTCTTAATTCCTGAATATTTTTCCCCGCATTTGTTATTCCCATATTTAAAATCAGGAAGCCAAAAATCCATAAAATCTATAATTAATGAGAGCGATTGTTCTGTTAAATAAAAATTAGAATTCCATAGCTGGCAAATATTAGTTTTTTGATAAGTGAGACTTCCTAAGATGGTATGAATATTTGGTATTGGATCTCCGCCAACATAATTGATATTAATAGCTCCTCTCTCTGCTAATTTTTCAGCTAAAATTGCCAATTCTTTTTCTTTAACCTTTCGAGCGACATCTTCGATTGCTTTAACCTTTTTCCATGCTTGAGAAATATCATAATTTTGACAAAATACACATCCAAAATTACAGCTTTGGAAAAAAATTGTACCACTGGGAATTAGTACGCTCTCTTCTCCCATATGAAGAAATGCGCTTGAAACGTAGGAGTCTTTAGTTAATAAGCAATAACCTTTTTCCCCATCAATTCTATTTACTTTGCACTGTCTCTCACAAAATATACAATCTTCAAGGTATTTAATTGCTATAGTTTCAGCTAATTTGAGATAAGAATTTGCAACTATTTCTCTATTTTTTAAATCACTGAATTCTAACAACACGAGGTTTTTAAACTCTTTTGACTTATCGTTTAATAATTGCTCTAGATCGCTAATGGAATCTTGTGGACTAAATACGCATTCTAAGCTCTTAGCAACTAAATATCTTGCTATTTGATTACCATCAATTATATTTTTATAATAGGGAAATCTAGCTAAAATATTTTTATCCTGCCAAACGCTTTCTGCATTAGGACGAATAATTCTAAATACCATAATACCATTAGAGATAGAAAAAATCACTAAATTTCAAATGTTAACCATTTAATAACATTTTCAAGAAATAGGAGATTATCTCCCGCATCAAGCCCAAAATCTGAATCCTCAATCAAAAAATCTGAAGAACCTATTGTAATGCTTCTCCCATTGTAAAAATCAGAAACTACACATATAGGAACTGGTCCAATAGCACTTATATCATCATCAATAAAATATTTGAACTCTGCTTTTTCAGAGGTGACGATTATATCCTCAACATCCTCTTCTGTGATAGTAAAAAATGTACAATTTGGAAAGACTACTTCAGTGACCCCACTAGATATAGGATGGCTAAAGATCTCATTTATTAAGAGATTATTTCTATTTACTAAAAAATTAGAAGGTGCTTCTTGAATCACACCATTCCAGAACCTTTTTACACCTGTTATTTTATACAAGACTCTTATTGAGCCATCTTTCATAGATATGTCTTTATCGCCACCATCACCACTAGTTAAGAGCAGTCCTCCACCCTCTCCTACATATTTCTTTATTGCTAATAATTCATCTTTAGTAAATTTATCATTAGGTCCATTTTTTGTATGCTGTATGTTTCCAATAAATAGTATGTCATAATCCTCAATTGTTTCAAAATCGATAGGACCTTCATTTTTATCTATATAATCAATTTCAATATCTTCTTCGCCCAAAGAAATTTCTGGAAATTCTTCAACTTTCTCCTTGTGAGATAAATCAATAATAATGCTGTAACTCATCTTGATGGAACCCCAAATAAAACTTTTATTAGGCAATTTGTGTTTTTATAAGTAATTGAGAGCTTAACCAGTTGATTCTTCTATCTTTATAATTTGTAATTTATTTTTTAAAGATATGCTATTCTTTTTAAATTTATTGAAATCCTAAGATTTAAGCTTTATTATTACAAAATATTTAAATAGAGAAAGAGCAAATACATATGGAATGGCTTATAAAAACTGATTTATACGATTATACATCAAAAGGTTCTAGTATATTTATCATTAATGAGTAAAAGTTCTTGAACTTCAAATCCAGTTAAATTTAAAAAGACTTTATATTGTTTTTTAATAGATATATACTATTCTTTGATGGATATGAATTCTCTTTCTGCTGGTCCTTCTTTTTTTATAACAGCAATATCAATACCATTACCTGAAGCCATATCTCTTATGATAGAAGAAGTTACAGCTTTAATTACAATGTCTTTTCCTTCTTTCACTGATAGATTATCTTTATACTTTGCTTCTAAAACTCCGTATGAAAAGTTCTGTCCACTACCAACTGCACAAAATTTCTCTGACAGAATTGAACCATAGGCTCCAATATCTAATAGGGTAGGACCCTCTTCTTCGGTAACTCCTCCAAGAATTAGTCCAACTTCGAAAGGAAATAGCTTGTTTTGATATAAAATATTGCTCAATAATCTTGCAGCTGATTTTACTTTAATGGTTTTCTCATGCGTTAGTTGATATAAGCTAGTCTCTGCTCTTAAAATATCGACAAGATATAAGGCGTCTGCTACACTCCCTGCAATAGTCATATAGAGGTAATCTTGAACCATATGAAGTTTTTCAGCGGTTTTACTTGATACAAAGTAAGCCATTGAAGCTCTTTTGTCTGTAGCAAGAATTACTGCATCTTTACAAATTAATCCTACTGTTGTAGTTCCAGTTTTATACGTTAACCCTTTTTCCTCATCTTTGGCATTCAAATTTGAATTATTTAAAAATACAGATTTAGAAGGTTTTAAGATATCTTCATCTCTCATAATAGTTTTAAATTACTTCTATTTTAATAACTTTTTCGTAATTTTTAATAAATTTTGATTAATGATCAGAATTATTAATTGGTCCTAAATAGAGCTAAAAAATAAAAATTGAAAAGTTAAACTTGATTTCTCAAGTTACTAATCAAAACTGTAGGATGTAATTATGTATGATGTAATTATCTCTGGGGCTGGTCCCTCTGGATCGAAATGTGCTGAAACTCTTGCAAAAGCAGGATTTAGGGTTGCTTTAATAGAAAAGAACTCAAATTGGCGTAAACCTTGTGGGGGTGCCGTTAGTTCTAGAATTTTCAAATACTATCCTCAGTTACGCAAATCAAACTATTTACAGATTACAGGAATGAATTTATACTCTGCAGATTATAATTTGTTGAAATATTCATGGAAAAATATTCGAGATTATTCAATCAATGTTGATCGTCTACTCTTTGACAATATTATTCGAGAGGCTGCTGTAGATGCGGGAGCTGAACTATTTGATAAAAATTTTTCTTTTGATTTTTTATCAAAAAATCGTAAATTGGTTGGAATAAAAACAAAGACATCTATAGGAACAGAAGAGTATTTAGGAAAAATAATCATTATTGCTGATGGAATGAGTTCAAAATTAGCATTAAAATCAGGTTTACGAGAGAAGTGGAATATTAATGAAATTGGTATAGGTAAATGTGCGATTCTAGAGGGAGAAAACAATTTAAAGAAGGATTGTATGTATCTCTTTTTTAAACCATATAAAGGATATGGTTGGATATTCCCCATAGGTGAAAAACGATTAAACATTGGTTGCGGAACTTGGCAAGAAGAAAATATTAACTATAATATTAATCAACTCTATAATGAATTCATTAGAGAACCTTTTATAGTAAATTTGATTTCAAATACAAACTATAAAAATATATGGGAAGCAGCTTATCCTTTACCAGCATTAGGAGTAAAAGTGAATTCTTTATTTGGTGAAAATATTATGATTATTGGTGATGCTGCTGGATTTGTATCTCCTATTAGTGGTGAAGGTATCCATTCAAGTGTCGTATCGGGAAAAGAGGCTGCTGAAACCGCTATTAGTGCTTTAGAAAAGGAATGTATTGCTAAAGAAACTTTAAGACGTTATTACTCCTCTCCAAGCATCAAAAAAATTATTAAGATTTTTAAAATGAAAGCTTTGATGGTAGATTTCTTTTTTGAAAATGGAGGTATTAATTTTTCGACGATGTTAAGGTTAGCATCAACAAATGAAAGATTTAAAGAAGAAGTTATTAATATGTTTTTATTTAATCAGGTTCCATCAAGAGAGTTAATCTTAAAAATAAAAGAAGAAAAACAGGGATTATGAAAGCTAAAAAGATTTATAATAACAATTTCATGGATTATATATTTGGACCATTATTTGGTTTGTTATCTGTAATAATATATTTTTCTGGTATTATTTTATCTTTCATACTTTTTACTGGATTTGATTTTAGTTGTATGATAAGTTGGTTGGGTGGTGAATACTCTCCTGGGGCAATATATTTCAATTTGGGAGTTTTTTTTTCGGGTATCTTTGCTATTCCTTTGTACGTCCATATTGATAGGACACTAAGAATAGAAAAATATAATAACAATTTTAGAAAGACTGCTATTATGGCAGCATTAAATTCTTGTATCTTTTTTTCTTTGATTGGAATTTTTCCTTCGCTACTTTATAATAGCTTATTCTATAATTTACACGGAATATTCTTTTTAATATGCATGATTACGGCAATTTTGTACATATTCTTATATAGTATTCTCTTTCTTAAAAGCAATCATTTTGATAGATTTCTTTCATATCTGGGATTTACCACTATTATAATTATTATATTATTTATATTAACATGGATACCTTTTATTGAATGGATTATGACTTTTGCGATTTCTACATGGATTTTGAGTGTGTCAATTTATTTGTTGGTTAAAAAGCCTTAACTTGTTTTCAATTATTTAGCATTTGATATAGTTTTAAAATAATATTAAATACCTTATAGATTATGGCTGAATTAATTGGTTATTTACTAGCTATGGATGCCTTATTTACATGGGCTTTAGCTTCACTAGTCTATAAATGGGGTCTTCAAAAAACTCAAGCAAAACCAAATTTATTCTTTAGGTTGTGTTGTGTCAGCCTAAGCACATTTATAATCTCAATAATTTTTGGGAGTTATTTATTTCTTCAAAATATGCCTTACATAGAAGTTCTAATGTTTATTTTTATATGTTTTATATCTGGTTTGAGTGTAACAATTGGAGATTTATTATATTATATGTCCTTGAAGAAGATTGATGCATCTAGAGCTTATCCACTTACTCAATTATCACTAGTATTTGTATATCCCTTCTCTTTCTTTCTCTTTGGAGATGAAATAACTATTTCTATATTAATCGGAGGAGCTCTAATTTTATCAAGTGTGTTTATATTAAGTTCAAAAGATAAACCTACGCGAATAAATGCAAGAGGAAGTCTTAAAGAAAAAATATCAGAGGATCTAATTATAGGTGTATTATTAGCAATTGGTACAGCTTTTTTTTGGGCAGTTGCATATATTACGTTTGCTTATGTCACATTTAACCCAGCTAATATATTAATTGGAGATGTTTTTGTCTCTAATTTCTTCAGAGTTGGTTTCGGTTTTGTAATGGTTACAATTCTTGGAGTTTTTAAAAAAGAATATTACGATGGATTTAGGAAGGAAAATCGGAAAAATTTAAAGTATTTCATTTTAATAGGAATTGCAGGCATATTATCTTTGGGTTTGGCTGATGCAATATTTATAAAAGCTGCTGAAATAAATGGCTTAGTTTTAACTGCAACAATTACTGCTAATACCCCCATGGTTCAACAAATTTTTTCAATTTTAATCCTGAAAGAAAAATTTAGAAAAAGATTTTTACTCGCTGTTATATTAATCATTTTAGGTAATTATATAATACTTTTCTTATAATCCCTGCTATTAGTAAAGTTTTTTGGGTTATTATTTGAATAAAATTTATAAAAATAAACTTACTCAATAATTTAATAAGTTTTCATAACTATTATTTTATTTAGGTGAATATTTCTTTGAGCTATATTATTGAGAATGTAATGCTTAAGCAAAAAATACGTGCTGATAATGTAATGTCAATTATTTTAATTATAAATTTCTTTATATTAGCTATATTCTTAAAGTTAGTCGCTTTAATGTCAATTATTGTATACCCCATAATTACGCTTTTCTTTTATGGAATTTACAAGATTGGTAAAGGTTTATTCAAAAAGCTTAGAGAAAAAGCTTTAAATGCGTTACAAATTATACTTGGAGTAGCCTTTACAGCTTTTAGTTTTTACGTTCTACTTATAATTTTTTCACGACCAAACGTTGGTATAGCTGAAGTAATATATCTCATGAGTTTTCCCCTGTTACTCGTTGGTATAGCTGGAACAATAAAAGGTCTTATTATAAAAGAATATCCATTCAGATATCGCTTAATGAATATAATAGCTGGAACTTTTACAATTATTCTTACAATTATGGCATTTGCTTCGGCAGAATATTTTTATCTTTTTTATATTGTTGCATTTTCTATTTCTTTATTAATTAATATCATTTTCCGGGCAATTATGTATTTAAGTGAATATGAATTATCTTTAAGATTGAGAAATTTTAAATACTTTTTCTATATCTTAGGTGATTATTCTCAGTACGACATCAACCGAATGATAGAACTGAGAAAGTTAGCCAAAGAATAAAAATTATAACAACACTAAAGTTAAATTTATCATATTCTACTAAAAATTTTTAACTAATCTAAAATATAAAACGATTATGTCCGAAATTCATTTTAATAGGGAAGAAGGTTCGCAATTAAAATTGTTTACTCCAGGTCCAGTTTATGTGCCAGAAAGAATATTAAAAGAGATGGCAAAGCCAAATGACACTCATAGATCTAAACCTTATTCAGAAATGCACCAATTAGCCACAGAAGGTCTTCAAAAATTACTATATACTAAAAATGAATGTTTAATTTTTACATCAAGTGCAACGGGGATAATGGAAGCGTGTGTAAGAAATTTAATTAAGGAGGATGAAAAAGGTTTATTCTTCTCGATTGGAGCTTTTGGAGATCGATGGTTTGAAATAGGAGAAACCAATGGAAAAGATTCTATTAAAGAAGGAGTTGAGTGGGGTAAAGCAATAACACCCGAATTCGCTCAAAAAGCTTTAAGTAAGGAAAAATATTCAGTAGTGTTCATTCAAGCAAATGAAACTTCTACTGGAGTTTATAATCCAATCGAAAAAATAGCACCAGTAGTTAAAGACTCAGGCGCTTTATTGTGTGTAGATGCTACATCTTCGATGGCAGGAGTAAAAATTGAGGTAGATAAATTAAAAATAGATGTTTGTTTAGCTTCTGTTCAAAAATGTTTTGCTTTACCTCCAGGGCTAGCTGTTTGCTCTATTTCTGATGTCGCTGTAGAGAAAGCAAAAAATGTAAAAAATAGGGGTTTATATTTTGATTTCATTGACTTGCATAAAAGACATGTTGCTAAACATCAAACTCCAACAACTCCTCCTATACCTCAAATAAGAGGGTTAACTGCACAATTAGATTATATTCTTAATATTGAAGGTTTAGAAAAAAGATTTGAGAGACATAGACAATTAGGGGAAATAACTCGCAAATGGGTAGAAAATGTCAATCTTGATATGTTTCCTGAGAAAGGTTATGAGTCCAATACTGTTTCTACAATCAAAAATTCGTTAGATCTTAATATTCCCCAAATGGTTTCTTTACTTCTAGAAAAAGGTTTTCGAATTGTTAATGGGTATGGAGATCTTGCAAATAAAACATTTCGAATTGGTCATATGGGAGAAATTCAACTCAAAGACCTTCAAGAGATGTTAGATGTATTAGCAAATATATTAATTGATATAAAATAAAAGCAAATCAATGGATAAAACTTTAGACTCTATCTACTTTATTTTTTTCAATTACTGCTTTATAATTTGAAATGAGGATAGTTAAAATATCAAAAACTCTATATAGACTTGAAAACTAAAAAATGTATTCAATCTAATTAAAATTATTCTATGTGATGTAAATGAAAATATTAATTAGTGATGAACTTCAAGAAGAGGGTATCAAGATATTTGAGGATAATGGATTTGAAGTTATTAAAAAGTTTACAATTACCAAAGAAGAGTTGAAACAGGAAATAGGAGATTATGATGGTATAGTAGTTCGTTCAAGAACAAAATTAACTGCTGATGTTTTAGAAAACGCCAAAAATCTTAAAGTTATTGGCAGAGCAGGAGTTGGCTTAGATAATGTGGATCGAAAAAAGGCAGCTGAAATGAATATTGAAGTTTTAAATACTCCTGAAGCTCCAGCTGTTTCAGTTGCAGAATTTGCACTAGGATTGATGCTTGCTTTAGCAAGAAAAATTTCATATGCTGATCGAACAACTCATGAAGCACAGTGGAATAAAAATGAATGTTTAGGATACACATTAAACGGGAAAAAACTTGGTTTAGTAGGATTTGGAAATATAGCTAAACATCTGGCAAAAATTTCAATTGCTTTAGGTATGGATGTTGGAGTTTATTCTAGATTTAGTAAGGGTCAAGTAGCTATTGATGAAGCGAAAAATATTGGATGTTCTATTTATCCTTCAATTGAAGATTTACTAAAAGAGGCTCAGATTATCTCATTGCATCTTCCTTCTTCACCCCAAACTGAAAATACAATCAATGAAGAGCGATTAAAGTTAATGAGGAAAGATGCAATATTGATTAATACAGCAAGAGGCAATTTAATTGACGAGAAGGCTTTATTGAAGGCATTGAAAAATAAAGATATCGCTGGTGCTGCTCTTGATGTATATCATGAAGAACCCTTAAAAAATCAAGAATTAATAGAATGGGATGAAAATCTCATACTTACTCCCCATATTGCCTCTCAGAGTATTGAAAATCAAACTGTCGCAGCTACTATGATAGCAGAAAAAATGTCAAACTTTCTAAAAAACTTATAATCTATTATTTTTTAATAAGTCAGATCGTGTAAGATCAATCCTGAAAGTAGTTTAGGAGAGAAATAAGTTGATTTTGGGGGCATTATACCTCCATTCTCTGCAATTAGTTCTAAATCTCTTATATCTACAGGATATAAGTTAATAAACAAATCATTACCTTTATCTGTCACAAATTTCTCCATTTCCTTTGGATCTTGTATACCTCCTATAAAAAATAAGTTCTCATCTGAACGAGGATCTTTAATCTTTAAAACCGGTTCTAAAAACGTATCCTGAATAATAGCAACATCCAAACTTTCTCGTTTAGTTTTAAAGTTTTTATTTTTAACTAATAATTTATACCACTTACCTTTTAAACAAATTGCTATCTCATTCTTTTTTTCTGGATTAAAAGCATTATTCATTGAAATTATTTTAAAGTTTTTTTCAATCCTTTTTAAGAACTCCTTCTCTGATAAAACTAATTTTTTAATAACTCGGTTATAGGGTAATATCTGTATTTGGTCATCTGAAGCAACATAAGATAATAAATATTGCCAAGAGGCCTCTTTAATTTCATTATTATCTCGTAATTGCAACTTACGATATTCCGCTGCACTTGCTGCACGGTGATGTCCATCAGCAATATATATTCTTTTACTACGAAATAGCTCTATTAGTTTCTGAATTGTGTTAGAATCAGCTTCTTGCCAAAGTATATGTTTGTATCCATATTTCATAAATTGGAATCTTGATTTTTTTTGTTTTATTTGCTCAATTAAAGCATTTATCTCTCTATTGGCTTGAAAAACAGTCCAAACTAATCCTGCAGCTACATTAGTGGCGACAATATGATTTGTTCTGTCTTTAAGAGGTTTTTCGCGTGTGTACTCATGTATTAATATGTTACCATCTTCATAATCTCGAAGAGAAACCCCCATAATTAAACCTTGATGACAAAATTGAGCCGATTCTTGACGATATACGAAGATACTTGACTTTTCCTCACGTTCAATGATTTTATTTTCTTTAAAATAACTATAGGCTTTAGCAGCATTTCGATAAACTTCATCATTTTTTCCATCAGGTAAAATTAAGTGAATCAAAGAATTAGGGATTCTCTTTAGTTCATATTCTTCTTCTTTAGTAATTACATCATAAGGATTGGTACAAAATTCCTCTGGATTAATAGGAATATATGGTCTAATAGGAGATATATCTACCATAATATTAAATAAAAGGTGTAAATTAATATATTAATTTCGTTTAATCATAAGGCGAATTTTTTACTTTATATCCTTCTATTCTTAATAAGGTTTTTTTGAGAGAAGTTTCCCATGTTTTGTCAGATTTTCCCATAAAACCTCCAATTTCTCCATTCTTTCTTAAAACACGATGGCAAGGAATTATTAGAGGTATTGGATTTGCTTTACAAACATTTCCTATCGCACGAAAGGCTTTAGATTGAATTTTTTTCCCAATATTAAAATATGTTGTTATTTCTCCAGATTTAACATTGAGAAGAACATTTACGACTTTTTGAGAAAACTCGGTTTTAAATTTGTCTTTTATACCTAGGTCAACATCTAATTTTAAAATTTCTTCATATAAGTTAAGTTTTGTACCTTTTAGATAGGTTGTAATCAGTTTCTCTATTTGAGAAAGAATAATGAGTTCATTAGGGTTAACTTGGGAACTTTTATTAAGGTTTCGTGAGATGATATATTCATCTGCTTCTTTTTGATTTTTGACTATAGTCAATTCCTCCAGTTTAATTCTTTTTTTACTTTTTAGATACTTATATGAAATAAGGATAAAAGAATTAATTTGATCAGATTTAAAATAATAGGCTGTAATCTTTTTTTACACCATGGATGATTTTAATTTATCACTTCGATAAATATATAAATTAAATTTATTATCTCTCTATTAATATTAATTATCTTTAATAATTAAAATATTATAAGTCAGTTTTTATTTAAAAGACGCCAATTTAATCTTTTACATAAATTTAGAGAGTTATTTTACAATGCCTAAGGATTTAAAAAATATTATTGATGAAATCGAATCAAGTGAGAAAGAAACTGCATCTTTGCATGCAAAAATTGATAGGTTAACTGAATTAATTGAAAAACAAAAAAGGGTTATTGCAGATCAAGAAAATATAATAAAAGACCAAAAGGCGAAGATTTCTAAAATGTATGATATTCCAGATGATGTCTTGGAATTAAAAGAATTAATTGGAACACAGAGGGCTATTATTAATGAAAAAGAAAGAGAATTAGAATTAGCGAAGGGTACCGCTTTAGAAGCTCAACGAGAACTTGATTTTTCCAAAAAGCAAAATATACCTACTCATAGAAAACTTGAAGAAGCTTTTGAAACAATAGGAAACCTAAAGGCAGAAATAGCAGAAAAGAATAGTGAATTATTATTAAAAGATGAGAGCCTTAAGAATCTTGAAAATAAAGTTCAAGAAATTCAGGCTTTTGCTGACAAACTTCAAGATGAGCAAGTGAAACTCTTGTCTGATATGGATCAAAAATGGAAAAATGAACTCGAAAGAATGAAAAAAGAACATTTTGAAGAAAAAAAAGAATTAACTTCTAAAATTGCCGAGTTAGATAAATTCCTTTTAGATTTTAAATTGGTATCAACAGAAGCTACATCTGAAGCTAAGGATGTAAAGTCTAGATTCGAAGAAATTCATAGAAAATATGAAGAATTGATTAATAAGGTAGAACAACTAAGAGATGAAAAGAGAGCCGCAGAAACATTAATTCGGCAACTACAGGAAAGGGTTGACGAAGTGGATAAATTTAAGAATGAAAATATGAAAAAGATTGTTTATTTCGATAAACTTGCTGATCTAATGGAACAAGAAGCACAATTTAAAGCATTTTTAATAATTGAAAAAGTTGGCTCGATGAGTATAGATGATTTAAGAAACGCACTTGGTTCTCCAATAGTTTTAGTTAGAAGGCTTGTTGAAAAATTAAAAAGTGTAGATCTTATTGAATTAGATGAAACTGGTAAGATTTCCTTAAAAAAAGTTCAAATCTCTTAATGTTTTAATTAAAAGTTTATATTTTTGCTAAATCTTTATACAAATCGGGTAAGACTTTTTTAAATTTACCATCAGGTATTTTATCTAAGATTTCAGCAGCAATTGTTTTTAATATTTCTCTGTATTTATTGGGTTTCTCATCTCTTCTGAGTAAAAGAGCAACAACATAATTTTCAACACTTATATGATCTGTACCAACTCCAGAGAAAAAAGAAACGACCTTATTGTTCTTTAGGGCAATACTTGCGAACCCCGGTTTTAAGCTCTGGTATCTATGTGATGAATATACTTGTGTAAGTAGGTTATTGGTAATTTTCAAGTTATCTGGATAAAATCCTTCGTTTATTGGACCAATCTCATTATCCCATCGAATTACTAAAATCCCAACAGGCAAATTATAAACCTCTTTGTGAATTAAAATACACAATTATTTCTTATGATATAATTTTAATATCTTGCTATTATTTATTTATTTTTATTTTTACTATATATTTTCTACTAAATTTTAATGTTAACTTGTATAATATAAGAAATATATCTGTTTATGATTACCTGTTAAAAAGGATTAAAATTGAGCCTTAATATTTGAAGTTAAACTTAATATTAGTTTAAATAAGCCTATTAATAAAAATTGAAAAAGATGGCGGGAGGGAGATTTGAACTCCCGAAGGCCTCTTGGCAAGAGCTTTAACTTAACTGTTATTGCCACTGGATTACTTCACTATACTTCCATAACTAAGTTAGTCCTTAAGTCCAGCACCTATAATCGGTCTTGACCCATTCTTAGACGCAACCATTGACCAGACTCGGTAATCCCGCCTTAATTTTTAGTTCGAATTGTCTTATTATAACTCTTTACCAATTATTATTTGCTAAAAATAATATTTTTAATCTTTTTAATTTTTTTATCCTTCATTGTAAAGCAAATATTTTGTTTTATTTTTTTAGAAAAAAGTTAAAAAATAAGACGCAAATATAAATACTAATCAAAATCATTTTAACTAACGAAATATATTAAGGAGTGAGTGAAATGAAATTAACTGATATTATTGGTTTGGAAGAGAAACATGCCCAACTATTAGCGAAAGCCGGGATTAAAGAAGTCGAAGATTTACTCCCATTAACAGCATATCAAATAAAGCAACTAGCAAGAAGTATAGGGGTTTCAGTCAGAACACTAGATACTTGGCAAGAACATGCAGATTTAATGCGAATAACTGGAGTTGATCCAGAATTAGCTAATGCCTTAAATCTAATAGGGATTGATTCGGTTAAAGAATTTGCCTATAGAAACCCAAAAACTACTTTTGAAAAACTAAAAAAATTAAAAGTTGAAAGACCAAATAGTCTTACAAAAGTTCCTGCTCAAAAAGAAATCCAAAAATGGATAGATGAAGCAAAAAGCCTGGCTGAAATACCAAAAAAAGATGAAAAAGTAAAAAAGAAACCAACAATAATTGAACCTACAGCTCCAAGTATTCCAATAATACCAGACTATAAACCTATTGAAGTTTTTGAGAAAGAGTATGGTCAATACGGTCCAGAATATTGGGAGAATAAATGGGAAAAAGCGCCAATTATTTACACTGGGAGAGCGTTGAGAGGTAAATCATATAGTAAACAAATTGATGCAGATGTAAAAACTTTTATAAAAAAAGATGATGCCATCCTCTGGCATGTTATAACTCAAGTTGGTTTAAGGAAGGAAACCCCTAATGAAACTGCTTTCATGATACAAAACTTTGTATGCAACTTTCTCAAATATAAATATGATGATGAAACTGAAGATTGTCCTGAATTTTGGCAATTCCCATTTGAATCTATACAGTCTGAAATTGGAGATTGTGAAGATGGTGCAATTCTTATTGCCAGTTTATTAATCAATGCGGGAATCCCCTCATGGCGTGTTAAGGTGTGTGCAGCTCAAGTTATGGCAGACCCTGTTTTTGCACCCTCTGATTCGGAACTTGGAGGTCATGCTTATTGTATCTATCTTGCAGATAGGCCCGAATCTGAGAGGAAATTAGAATGGGTTATTCTAGATTGGTGTTATTTACAAGATCCCGAGGTTACCATTGAAGAAAAACCATTAGCCAGAAATGGTGGTCAGGAAGGAGCATATAGGGAAATATGGTTTACGTTTAATGATGAAAGTTCTTGGAGTCAATCTGCTTTTGAGGTAAAGGAAGGAAGAATAAGTAAAAATAGACGAACCAGGAAAGATGAAGTATTGGCTCCAATGGAAGATATTATGAAACTATTAGCTGGAGAAGAATTGATTAAAATTTTTAAAAAGTATGGAATTAGCATTGAATAGAATTCCTAATTCCTAATTATATTTTTTCTTTAAATTTAGTTTAAACTAAATTTATTTGTTATCTTCTCGTTTTAAAAATTAGAAAAGTCAGAAAAAAAATAAAAATTAGCTGTAATTCTTTTGATATTTTTATATTTTAACGCTTTCTCCTAAAATAACCTAAAACACCAAAACAAATACCAGCAGCAATGAAAACAATTCCTCCGATTAGAATTCCCATTTGATATAATTCGCTTAAAGTATCTATATCAACATCAAACAATGATTCTATTTGAATTTGAGAAAGTACAAAATTATTTCTTGTGTAAATCAACCAATTATAAATATCTAAATATTCTGTATTAGTTAAATTGAATTCACCTTTCCCATTGACAGTTAACTGATTATAATAATCTTGATTTTCGATTGATTTGAGCCAAATTGAGATACCTCGACGATTAACGAATGATAAAGCATTTGATGAATCCCACAGGTACTCTAATTGAGTAAAATTTAAATCAATGGCAGTTGGTATTCCAATTTCCCATCCTTCAAAACTTAGCCCCGAGGAAGAATAGTTTGAAAGGTTGATACCACTCTCAAAAATATTTCCAAAAGCCCATTGACGTAGAGTAGCATAATAAGCAATTTCATATAAAGTTCTTCCTGTAATTGATGTAAGGACGTTTGGTAAAACATCATCTTTAAAAGTGGTAAATAGCCAAGTAAGTATTAAATTAAATTGTGCTCCACTTAACTTGAAAGTATTAATTAAATCATTTTCAGCTGGTAAATCTCCTTGTTCAGCTTTCACCCAAGATAGGATGCCGTCTAAATTGATGAAAGCAGAACTATTAGTAGTATCAAAAAGAGATTTTGCTATTTCTAATGATATGTTTGTTTTAGTGGGAATACCTACTTCAAATCCTTTGATACCTCCATCAAGTTCAAATCCAGTTTCATCAAGTGTGCCATTTGCCCATTGATCTAGGAATAAACTCTCACTGTATTCGGGTATTGTCATTCCAAAACCATATGGTTTAGGCAAACTAGAAAGTTGAGGCAAAACAGTATTTCTCATTCTTAAAAACAACCACGCTTCAATTGCATCAGTTTGGGCAGGTGTGATACCAAATTCAGATCTTATTTCATTTGTAGCATTTATATCATTAAA
The DNA here is from genome assembly GCA_048885535.1 of Candidatus Hermodarchaeota archaeon. Lineage (GTDB taxonomy): Archaea > Asgardarchaeota > Lokiarchaeia > Sigyniarchaeales > SOKP01 > SOKP01. The sequence continues at coordinate 85,240 of JBHLLO010000001.1, read as the reverse complement.
AAACGATTCAAACCATCGAAATATCCCTGATTCATTAGTGAATGATAACGGATTTGTTGAATTCCAAAGGTTTTTCGATGTATTTAAATCAAGGTTTGTTATAAAAAATACTTCAATACCAGAAACAGAAGTATTTAATGGTTCGATAAAAAGGTTTAATTCAAGACGATTGTTATAAAAACTCAAATTTGCCCATTGAGCATAAAATGTATTAAGTGCATATTCATCGATTGGAGTGGGAAAATATTCTGCTTTAATAATAGTATCCCATAAGTAGCTTTTTATATAGTTTGATACATTTTGTAATTGTCCAGATCTCCATGTACAATTGTATATACCTTCCATCAAAGATCTATTATCACTAATATTAGCTTCTGCTAAATCATAAAACTCTAGCCAATCTAAAACACCAAGACCTAATTCAGGGTCTTCAATCAAGCCTGGATAGTCATTATAGCCATCCAATATCCTAGTTACAGCTGCATTTGTAAAGTTAAATGTTGTACTCCCTAAAGAATATTCTGAGATACCTTCGAGAGAAGTTGAATAATTATCTTGAAGTGTATAATTATTAAAGAATTCTCTTCTAGCAAAAGCTTCAGTTGTTGAATTTTCATCAACAATTACGTTAATTAAATCACTAATTTTTCGCGCTGCACCAGAACTGTTTATCAATTCAGGTAAATCATCGAGCATATTCTCTCTTATCATTAGTGCGAAGAAAGGGATTTTACCCACTCTGACAAGAGTAGTATCAATATAATTTATTTGATCATCTTTAATTTCCTCAAGTAATTCAGGTATTCCGACACCTATATAATTATCTTCAATATATTTTGTTGCTCCATCATTAATTAACAATAACGTTCTAGGAATCTCAGCGTTAGCTTGATCTCGCATGTATCCACTGATTAAATATGCTGTTGGTATTAAACCAATACCAAGAACTATTAAGATGACAGAAATTCTTAAATTTAATCGATTAGACATAATAATTTGTATATTAAAAACTTTATAAACTTTTACTAGTAAATAGTAACTCTTCATATTTTCAAAAAAAAATATAAAGAATTTAACATAAATAATTTCTATGAATAATAAAAATATTATTAATTTTGTTGCCAAGCTAATTATGCTTTATAGCGTGCTTTTGGGACCGATTTATACGTTTTTTTCATTTACATCTCCTATTATTCCCGAGTACTATTACTCTTGGTTTATGAACATCGAGATGATAGCAACTTATACCACAATGTCATTTATTATCTTTGTATTCGTCTTTTTACTAACTATTAGATACATAGAAAAGATTTCCAATAAATTAACTGTACTAATAAGTTTAATGATAACGAGCCTAATTCTAATTTATTTAGCTGTTGGAAGTATGCTTGAAATCTATATAATTTTAACTATATTAAGTGGTGCGCTATTTGGATTTACGATACCAGTAACTATGAAATTCATTGCAGAAGATGTGTTTTTGGGACAGGAAACTAACACTAAGGTAATAACAACATTGATTATAGTAGGGTTATATATAATAGTTTCATTTTTGATATTCAATTATTTTGGATTGATCTACTGGCGATTAATATATTTAATTACAGGAATTATTATGGTAATCTTTACTTTCATATTAGCTAAATTTACTGCAAAAGAATCATAAACGATTTTATTTTTTTAAATTATCTTTTTATTCTGATTTCTTTAAATAATAACATAAAACTAGCTAGTTTATATTGTTATTTTATTACTTATTATCTTCATCTTGTATTATTGCATCTCCACATATTGGACAATACAAAGCTTTCCTGGTTATTTCGGCGCCACAATTCGGACATAAAGTTTTAAATTCAAGCGTAGGAGGGATATTTTTCTTAATATTTTCAAAAGTTTGACCTAAAAGATTAATTACCTCCTCAACCCTAATAATTCTTTCACTTTTAGGAAATGATTGGATATATACTGATGATAATTCTATGAGAAAATTTTCAATAAAATTAATTTGATCTTCAAAGGCTTTATTAACTTTCGTTTTAAGTATCTGTTCCCCAGCTTCTGTTAAAGAATATACGGTCCTGATAGGACCTATTGGACTTTTAACGGGCCTAGATTTGAGGAATCCTTCTTTCTTCAATTTTGATAAAATAGGGTAAATGGTTCCCGACTGAGCTGTCCATGTACCAGCAAAATGTTTATTTAAACTTAAAATAAGATCATAGCCAGACAGTTCTTTATTATTGAAGATTGTCTCTATAATGGTGAATTCAAGCGGAGTAATTTTGCTTTTTGTTATACTCTCTAGAACTTCTTTCTTTATTTTGTCCTTAAGTTCATTTAAATCCTCTTCTAAGTCCAAAAATCTCCCTAACCACACTTGATAAACACCTATTTCATTTCTAGTTATTCAGTCTTTTTCTCATTTTTTCCATTTCTCTTTCGACAGCACGTTGAGTTCTTGATTTTATCGTGCCCTCTTCATCACTAGCAGTGCGATGGTAAATGAAATATAATATTAAATGGATCGTTAGTCCTGTGCCCCAAAAAATTGCTGGAAAAATAGCCCAATAAAACTCAGGAGTTACTATAATATTTATTATGAAAAGAAATAATATCACAAAAAAATAAGCAACTAAATGAAAAATAATACCTCGTTTAGCTCCGGGATACACTCCTCTAGCGTAAACTAGATAAGCAGTGATATGTACACCAACACCAATTAACCATGCAAAAAATGGAAAAAATATCCATAAGATTGTTGGAGTAAAAATTAAGTTTAATATTAGCATTAATATTATAGTCGTAATAAAAATTCCAATATGGATGCTAACTGACATCCGAAAATATACTTTCTTTAAAGCGATCCTGCGCAGGTGTTCTTCAGAGAATCCAACATACTTATTTTCCCCCATAGTTCTATCCACATCCAACTTCAATTTATATATTAAATGAAAAATTTTTTTATTTCTTAAATTAGAAATGTTGTTTATTCTATATAAATATTGTTGAATCTACATAGTATAACTCTACTTCTAAAGACATGATTAAAAGTATCAAAATTATTAATCGTAGGATAAAATTTTAATAACTCAATTTATAAAAGTAAATCATCCAAAAACTATTCAATGCTATGTCAAATATTACACAATATATAGAGAAACTTGAGAATTGGGATATTAAAGTTTTCCTAAGTTTATATAATAGTGATTTTAGTAGAAGAACGAAAGCTTTTGCTAAAATTTATAGCTTCTTTGGTAGTTTTTACTTCTGGGGAGGTCTGTGGTGCCTCTGGTTTCTATATGGTTATATAACGAAGGATTATTATCTATTAGTGATATTTACGGGAGGTTTTGATCAATCGATAATTATCCATAGCTTAATTCGATATCGATTAATAAGAAGAAAAAGACCATATATCACACTCGAAAGCAGGGGAGTTAAAAAACATGATGATTTTATACGAATCCCTTACCTTATGTCAGAATCTGAGAAGAGGTCTTTTCCTAGTGGACATGTTACTTTCTTTTTATTTTTTGGAATAATATTTGGATGGTATTTCAATAATTGGATAATATTTTTTGTATTTTTAGGTTTGGATATTATAATGGCAATTTCTCGATTAATACTTGGAGTACATTTCCCAGTAGATGTTATATTTGGATTTATTTTTGCGTTTATATATGCAATTTTATATCTAGGATTTACGTATGTTTACTGGGTTTGGTTTTATTATTGGATTGGTCCAATCTTTTCCAGAATTTTCCATTTTTGGATGTATTTGTAATTTTTCTTTATAATATATTTTTTATGTTAATTCATTATAGCAGTTCTTTCTTTTCTTCATACTTTTCCTTTAAAAATGGTTTCAATACATATACCCCTAGTATATAAAAAGGGATTAAACACAGTTCTACTATAATTGAAATTATGAATGGAGCTTTCATTCCTAAAAAATCCCATACAAGACCACCTAATATTGGTCCAATTATGTTTCCAATATTTAAAAAGACTCTAAATACACTGAATATCTTCCCACGATGTTTTAAAGAAATTCTACTCAGTAAATTCTGAATTACTAAATTTGCTGTATGTATAACCGTCATGTCAAAAATTAATAGAAGAGAAAAGAGCCATAAATTTGTAGTATTGATTAAGAACCACGTGATTATTGCTCCTAAAGTACTAGCTATACTTATCCCTACTGATGGTTTTAAACGGTCGACAAGATTTCCTAATTTAGGAGCTAAAAGCATTGACACAATGCCGGAAGGTAAATATACCCAAACAGCTATTGTAGGGTCATTTACAATATTCTTTAATAGATAAAGATTTAAAAAAGGTTTTGCTAAAGATCCATTAATATTAGCCAAAAATAAAACAAATGAAATGAATATTAGCCCCACTAAGAAATGTGCTGATAATTTTGAAGTTCTTTTTTGATTATTACTTTTTTCTAAACTGACTTCAAAATTATTGAATTTGATTGACTCATCAACTTTTCTAATGAATTGAATTCCTGCGAAAAAATTTGAAATACCAAAAAGCACAATTGGGATGTAAATTAGAAGTGGATTGGATGAAAGAGAAACGAAAAAACTAAAAATAGGAAATCCTATCAATGATCCTATCAACATACCTATACCTATTGCGGAATTTCTCTTCCCATAAGCATTAGCACGATTATTTTTGTTTGATTTTTCGGCAATTAAAGTATCAAAAGGTATCCAAAAAAATCCAACAAAAAAGCCGATAAAAAAGTTCCCCAGCATAATACCAATGAGAGAATTCAAAATAAATGCTCCATAAAGCCAAAAATAGGCAATACCTCTACCAAAAGACCCTAGTAAAATTAGTCTAGTTTTCGATTTCAGCCTATCAGTTAAAAAACCAGTAAAAGATGAACTAATGATATGCCCAATAAGATTCATTGCAAAAATAACTCCTAATTCCGTTCCTGTTGCTCCTAATACTTGACTAACATGGAAAGGAATTAAAAATTCCAAGAAAAAGAAGCCAAAACTGTTGAAAATTACAATTTTAATCATATTATTAAAATCATGAGTATATCGTTCTTCTCTTTTCATAATACTTCAAATAGAAATTCTTGATTAAATAAAAAAACTTAATAATTTGACATATGAATACTTTTAGTAAAACTTAATGCTGGAATATTTATTAACTAAAATAAAGTTAGTATTAATTTTATTACTTAAAAAAAGATACAAACAAGATTTTTAGAATCAAAACCAATCTATAAAACTGTCAAGAGGTCTTCTCTCTCTCTCTTCCTCTTTTTTTGCCTCCATTGCTTCATCAATCACACCTAATGCAATTACACACATAAGCTCAAATTTGTCGTTTGATAATTTAAATATTTCATTTATTTTCTCCTTATTTTTTAGAATTTCTCCAATCCATATACCTCCTAATTCGTTGGCATGAATAGCTAAGAGTATATTTTGAATAAAAGCTCCCATAGATTGAAGATCCTTCGTTCGATCGTAGCAACGCTCAAGATCTAAAAAGATTACAAAATTAGCATATGCACTTTCTATAATACCTCCATATTGAGATTGTTCAGCAATCATTCTTTTTACAGTTGGATGGATAACCACACATACTTTCCAAGGTTGATTATTTTGACCTGAAGGTGCCCAACGTCCACACTCTAATATTTTTATTAGTATATCCTTGTCAATCTTTTGATATATAAAATTTCTTATGCTCTTTCGAGATTTAATAAATTCAATCATTGATTCCATAATTTATATTAATTTATTAAAACTAATTTATACTTTTCCCAAAATTTTTGTCTGGGTTTTATATTAATGAAAAAAGATTTTATGGTTTTCATTATTGAATAATCTATGGATGGGGATAAAGTAAAATGGTGGCAAAAAACAGTAGTATATCAAATTTATCCTAGAAGTTTTAACGATACAACTGGTAATGGAATAGGGGATTTAAGAGGAATAATCGAGAAATTAGACTATTTAGAAGATTTAGGTGTTGAAACAATTTGGATTAGTCCATTTTTTAAATCTCCTCAAAAAGATCATGGTTATGATGTTTCAGATTTTCGTTCTATTGATCCTGTATATGGAACATTACGAGACTTCGATGAATTACTCTCAAGAATACATAATAAAAATATGAAAATGGTTTTAGATCTTGTACTTAATCATACATCAGATGAGCATCCATGGTTTAGGGAATCTTCTTCTAGTAGAGGTAATTCTAAACGGAATTGGTATATTTGGCGAGATGGTAGAAAGTCTGACGGAAAAAGACCTCCAAATAATTGGAAATCTATGACTGGAGGATCTGCATGGAAATATGATAATCTTACTGATCAATGGTATTATTTTCATTTTTTACCTTTCCAACCTGATTTAAACTACCGAAATCCTGAAGTCAAGGAGGAAATGTTTAATACAATGCGTTTTTGGCTTGATAAAGGAGTAGATGGATTTAGATTGGACATCTTACATTCGATTTATGAAGATGAGGAATTAAGGAACGATAAGTTAAGTTGGAGATTATTACCTTCAGATAAACATGTTGATACCTTATTTTACAAGCATAAATATGATTTGAATCTTCCCGAAACATTCGATTTTGCTATGGATTTAAGATGTATTATGGATGAATATGAGCCAGAAAGATTTTTAGTGGGTGAAGTCTTTGGAACTATAGAAGAATTAGCACGATACTATGGTCCAAATAATAATGGATTACACACAGTTTTCTTATTTGAATTTACCTCAACAATACCATCCTTTAAGCCTAAAAAAATTAGAAGGATAATTTCTAGAGTAGAAGATGCATTACCAACTCCTTTTACACCTACCTATGTGTATGGAAATCATGATAGAAACCGATATATTTCCCTCGTAAACAATGATATTCAAAAAACTAAACTTTTAGTGATGTTGCAACTGACTTTAAGGGGAATACCATTTATCTATTATGGAGAAGAAATTGGAATGTCGAATGTCTTTTTTAATCTAAAAGAGAGTCAAGATCCTATAGCCCAGAAATTAGCTTTTTTTCCAGTTACTTTTTTAGCAAGGGTCTTCGGATTTTCATTGACGCGTGATAGGTGCAGAACACCTATGCAATGGACATCTGAACAGAATGCTGGTTTTAGCGTAAGTAGAACGGTTGAACCTTGGTTAAGAATACCAGATTCCTATAAGATGATAAATGTTGAAAAAGAAAAAGAGGATCCAAGTTCACTTTTCAATTTTTATCGGAAATTATTAAAAATACGCATAGAAAATAGACCACTATCTGAAGGAGCATTTGAATTTATCGACGTTAAGAAATTAAAGAATAAATGTTTAGCTTATCGTAGGTATATTGATAATGTTCAAGTAGATATATATCTGAACTTCAATAAAACCACAATAATGTTAGATTATCCTAACCAAGATAAACAATTACTATTTTCAACTTTGATTAACCGAGTTGATTTAGATTTAAAAACTAATAAAGCAAGAATTAATTTAAGCCCCTTTGAGGGAATAATTTTAAAATAAATAAAGTTTTTTGTATTAATCTTCTTTAGGTCTTAAATCCTTGGCATCATCTTCAATAGGATCATAATATTCGATATCCATCATTCCACCCTTGAGATCGTCTGCCCAATGAACTTTTATAGGCATACCTATATATGTGTCCTTAAATGCAATATTAGGATTTAACTGCGCTGGATATGAAGTATCCGCCCCATCTAATTGAGCACACACAATAGGCCTTTCTACTACCTCACCAGTTTCAGGATCCTTCAAATAAGTTGCGGTAAAGGAAGCTACTCTTCCAGTTTCACGTAAGTCAACCCATCTATCTGGTTTTACAAGACATTTACCACAAATTTGTCTTGGTGGGAAGAAAACCTTATTACAACTTGAACATTGATTCCCAATAAGCTTTTTTTGCTTTAATTTGTCGAGAAAAGGTTTCATGTGAGAGATATTAAATTTAAATTTATAACTAGTTAAATACCAGTTCGCTGGTATGGTCCGTGTTTTAATATATTCCTTTTTAATATAATCCATTGACTTCCTTAACGTTCTTTTAGACATTTTATATAACCTCTTTTTTATTTAAATTTTCTACCTGGTTCATCGGCCATAACCATCATTGTAACTAAGTTAACATACCCTCCCCATCCATGTCCTAAAGAAGTATGCACAGTTTTAGGGACTTGATTACTAGCCTTTCCCATGATCTGTAAGGCTGCTTCTGCTGGTCTTTCTAAAGCTGCTGCGCCAATAGCATTGGTAGAATTGACGCCTCCTGAGCAATTGATAGGTAATTCACCATCTAGAGCAGTTACTCCTGTTTCATACATACTAGGTGCAGTGTTTTGTTCGAATAACCCTAACTTTTCAACCCACATAAGTTCTTGATTGGGAAATGGTGAATAAACTTCAGCATAATCAATTTCTTTTCTTGGAAAGTGAATACCTGCTTGCTTAAAGGCTAAATCAGATGTTAATTGGGCTCCCAATTGTTCAGAGAGGTCTAATTGCCCAGATCCACTACCACCATATCCAATGAGAGCAGTTTCATTTGCTACACTGCCTACACCATTCACATATACGGGAACATCACATAAGTCTTTTGCTTTTTCTTCAGTTGTGAAGAGCATAACACAAGCACCATCAGATGTTGGGCAAACCATCCCATATCTTAAAGGGTATGAAATATAAGGCGTGTCTAAAACATCCTCAATTGTAATATTAGGCATTTTGAGATGAGCCCACCATGTCTTTGCTGCATTATGTCTGTTTTGAACTACGACTCGAGCTAAATCTTCTTCTGTAATCTTACTTTTACGCATATAATTAGTAGCTTGATAAGAAGCTATCCCTATTGCAGCACCTCCTGATAGAATAATTGTTAATTGATCATAAGGTATTCCAAGGGAGTTCATTACAGATATTTCTCCATAGGCAGTACTTGCTAGCCCAACGCTGGTATCACCCTGAGATTGTTGTTCAAAAGCAATAGCTAATACAGTATCAATACCAGGTAAACCAGCTGCAACTGAATAATATCCCGCGATTGCAACTGAACCACCTGTAGTTCCGCCTGTTGTTACTCGCATTAACGGTTTGTTCCTTGCACCTATCCAATCCGTCATCCACAGTTCAGGAATATTTGATCCTTCAAATGCGGGCATATTACCATTTACAAAAGCATCAATGTTTTTTATCTCAAGGTTAGGAACCTTTTTTAAACAATCTTCGATTGCTTCACTCACTAGTTCTGGCATACTTACATCTGACCGCTTCGAAGCATGTTCACTAAATCCTGCACTTGCAACACATACTTGCCGTCCCATTTCTAATTACCTCCTTCTAATACATATACTATATTACTTTGGGCACAAAATCCTGTTTGACCAGAAGCAATTGCTTTCTTTGCTCCTTTCACTTGGTATCCATTTGCTTCTCCTCTTAATTGTTTCACTGCTTCTATAATTCTTATTATACCTGTAGCACAAGCGGGATTTCCACCAATAGCACCTCCCGAAGGATTAATCGGTAAACTTCCATCAAGTTTAGAATTCAGAGTTATTCCCTTACCTTTTTCTGCTAAACCCAAAGCTTCGCTAAGAATTAATTCCTCATGAGCATAGGCTTCAAATAACTCAGCTACATCAATTTGGTTCAAAGGATCCTTAATCCCAGCTGCTTTAAAAGCCATTTTACCCGCCAAATCCATAGATTTGCTAATTGATAAATCTCTCTCCCCTAGGTAATATGTCTCTTGATTATAACCCACACCAGTAATCCAGACAGGATTGTCTGTGATACTTAAGGCTTGCTTTTCAGGTGCTAATAATAGAGCAGCTACCCCATCACAAGGTTGAGCTACCATTAGTTCTGTCACTGGATCTGCATAAATCTCAGAATCTATAATGTCTTTAATCGATAAGTTTGGGTTTTGAGCTTCTTCTAAAGCTAAAGGATTTTTTGCTGCATTTTTTCGATTTTTAACCGCTATATCCGCTATGTCTTCAGCACTTACTCCAAATTTCTCCATGTAGGCTCTCATCTGAAATCCTGCAGAGGTTATATCGTTCACATAAGCAAGTGGGCGCTCCCATATAGGATCTGTCTCATACAATCTAGCAGAATGATATGGAAAGCATGATGCCATACTCCCACCCCATATGACTGCTAGCTTATGATTTCCAGATAGAATTCTCATTAATCCGTATAATACTGCATATGCACCATCCATTTCTACCTTAGATTCATCAACTAAGTATCCACCCCCTGGTTCCACAGTTAGTGCATTTGAGATAGTCCGCCCATCATAATAATCATTTGTGGCAGATACCACAGTTGAGATATCTTTTTTTTTTAAACCTGCTCTATCTAAAGCCCCTCTTACTGCCTCAAAAATCATCTCGTAGCGCCCATAATTAGCATCCGAATACATTTTCACTTGATAGTATCCAACAATACCAACTCTTTGCATTAATTCAATCACCTCTCACACTTTTAGGAAGCCCTTTATATCTGAAGGACCTCCTTTAGGTTTATCATCCCAATCGATCTTTAATTTCATCCCTATCTTAACATCTTCAGGCTCTAGACCTAATAACCTATATATCAATGCGGTACTACTTCCGTCGATCCTTATCATTCCAATTATTTGTGGTTTAGCCTTTCTATGACTTCGTTCATTAACTCGATATGATGTAATAGTAAAGTTCAATAGTGTGCCTGTATCTGGTAAATCAACCCAATTATCATCAATGGGTATAACAGAATTACATCTTCCACAGATTTTTCTGGGTGGAACAAATACATCACCACATCTCGGGCATTTGATTCCAATTAGTTCCTTGTTTTCAAGAGCATCAAAAAATTTATCCATATAAATCCCGACCCAAAAGTTAAACTCTGCTCTTATTAAACCTTTGTTTGTTACAATAACTTTTTCGCTCATATTTTTTATCGAAATTTATTCTTTTTAATTTTATAATGATTAATTATGAATTGTAGTAAATAAGGATTTATTTCAAATTCTGAATTTCAATATATTTGAAATCAGCGATGTTATCTGCATATTACAATAGTTAAAGTGTAAAATTTAACTTTATATGTCTTAAATAAGTTAGAATCATAAGAAACACGTAAGTAAAGTAGAGTATTTTCTGAATAACATTTCTATATTTGAGAAGCATACATCCAGATAACCTTTTAATTTAAATACTAAACCACATACACCTTTACCATAACTATTACAAAACATAAATTGGGAGTTATCTAAAATTGGGTAAATTTTGGAAAAAAATTGATGAAGTCCTTCTGGGTTCCCCTGAGGAGACTATGGGTTTCTCGAGAGATTTTCCTTCACTAAAACAAAGTTTCTTAATTAAAAAGTATGATTTCTCATCATTAGATCAAATTGAAGAAATAAAAAAAGAATTGTTAGGGCGTAGAATCCTAATTGTTAACACTAAAACTTTACTTGAAAACGTAGACGTCACTAAACTTAAAAGGGGAATTGAAGATCTAAAATCATTTTTAAGGGAAAATGGGGGCTCTATGGCCCGTATCGGGGAGGAGTATTTAATTCTCACTCCAAATTCACTTGTTAAAATTGCTAATTAACAATTATAATTTGATGATCTTTCACTCTTGTAATTTTAAAGGTCATCGTCAGTAGATTTAATCTCTTTGTACCATTCACTAATTAAGTTGTTCTTTTTTATATATCTAATTAGATAAAGTGAGATAATTAGTGTTATTAGTGTTTCAATACTCCATATAAGCCTATATACTGTCAGATTAGCCTCGATTTGAAATTGCCCAATGTAAAAAGTACCATGATTTACAATAGAAAATAACAAGAAATCAGGAGATTGTAGTATAGCCCAAGGAAAAAATAAATATATTCTTCCATGTGAAGGGAGATCAAGCAAAATATGAGTTAATCCACCTAGTAATGCCGAATAAGATGCTACAATAAAAAATCTATAATTAAATTTTTTTTTGTTGAGAAGATCCCACTTATTGATACCAAAATATCTCAAAGGTTTGAAGATTTTTGATTTCTCTTTAGCAATAGTAGCAGATAATGGTCCAATATACCTAGAAAATAACATTGTTAAAAGTATTGTTAATGGGATGGTCCAAATGAACAACCCTAAAAAACTATGAGTAATTCCTCTTAGTGTGATCGGAAAAAGGAGTTCAATAATAACATCAATATCGGGAATAAATGTACTGATGCAGAGTGCAGTACCGTCGAATTTATATGGATATTTTACCTTAATTAATAACGCAGGTGCTTGGTGAGAGAGTATTGAGCTTGGCATCTAATCCATACACTTTTTTTACGTCATTTGTTGAAACAGTGCTTGAAACTCTTTTTTAACAGCATTAAGACCTAAATTCTCAAGTAATGTTATTGCTCGTTTACTCAACGAATAAAAAGAACGGGGTTCCATACGTTTATATTCTGATTTTTTTTCATTGTTGATAAATTCGTGTTCCTTTAATACACTAAGGTGATAATTTAGGTTATTATCTGGAATTGAAGGAAGCAATTCTTTCAGTTGATTAAAAGATAACTTTTTTCCACTTGCTAATAGAGTAAGTAATATTTTATAGCGAGTCTTTTCTGATATTATTTCTAAGTCCTTCCTCATTTTTTCAAGCTTTTTAGGAGTTTCCAATTTTACTCACCCTTCACGTTTTTATTTAATTTTTCATTACTTCTATAAAAAAATAATTATTTTGGATATTTATATTTAACTCAATTTGTATTGAGTCAATTGAGTTTGGGATATTAAAGATATTTATATAAAGTTGATTTTGAGGTCTAAGATGGAGCATTCACATGAAGAAACTTGGGAAGAATTCCTTGATGAATTTATTGATGTATTTTCAATTTATAAGCTCTTAAACTATAAAATTTTTATTTGTGGATCATATAGTGAAGCAAATTTTCCTAGTTTAATTCAGATAAAGGATCTTTTAAACAAGAGAGAAAGAACTCTCGCTTTTTTTGAAAACCAATTTCGACGTACACATAACGAGAACTTGATCCTTAAATTTGACTTAATCGCTAAATTTTCTGATGAGATTATTATGGTGCTTGAGCATGATAAAGGAGGTCAGATGATAGAAATGGGTATCATAGTAGCTTTTCCTGAGTTCTATAATAAGACTAAAGTTTTTGTGTTAAGAAACGTGGAAATGACACATATGCTAAAAAAAGGAGGTTTATTAAAACCATTTTTTAAACTTGGAGATAGTTTGTTCTATTACAACGATCTTGATGAATTGCAATCCATTATAAGTAATATTTTTTTAATGTAACATCTAGTCTTTTATTAAAATACTCAATATTGTAATTTACATATATCTAGACTCTAAAAAGAGGAGGATTAAATATTAGTGATCTTGTGCAATTAGCACTTTATGGAATATTTTGGTTATTAGGATGGTATGCATTTCTTGTTATCGGAATAATTCTTATCATGCTTGGATTTTTTATTAGCATTGACTTTTTAGTTATTCTTGGTGTTTTTTGTGTAATTGATGGGATATTAGGGTTACTGCTTAGAAAAACACTTGGAAAAAAAGATGGAGATAAGATAGCAGGTTGGGGTGTAATCTTAAGCTCTGGATTAATGTTTATACTATTTTACTTTTATGTTTTTTTTCAAAATATAATTATGATATATATCGGATTAACTCTGATTTTATTGGGAGGCATTGGTCTATTTTTTACGATTAGAAAACACCTGAAATTAAAAAAGCATAAACATATAGAAGAAATTATTTTTGATTATCTAAAAGAGAATGAGGACAAGGCTTTTACATCTGAAAGCATATATAACCGATGTGCAGAAATAAAAGATTTCGATTTAACACAAGAAAAACTTAAAAAAATTTTGGATAATTTAGTTAAAAAGGGTGAGATAAACTCCCATAAAAAAGAAAAACAAATATTTTACCATGTCCGTTTTTTCAAAATTTGAAATTTCTTCAATACTAACAGCATTATTCTCACTCTCTTCCTGACTTTATTAATTATTGCCTTTTTATCTTTTTCTTCTTGCTTTTAATAACTCTATGAAGCTTTCAATTTGGTTTGTAACTTGTTCTGCATTCAGTTTACGCGGATCGTTCATGTCCGCATCAATGATAAGGCAAGGAATATCATAATCATCCATAAGATGTCGTTTTAAATCATATAATCCACATGAGTTTGGTCGACATGACATATTATTATGCAATAGCACTCCATCAATCTTCCATTCTCGTACAGTTTCTTCAAACTTACTAATTCGAGTCTGCAAGTCATATATATACCAGAAACTTAACATCAATTCAGACATAGCCTCTATTGGTTCATTAAAGACCATTTCTTTTGTGACTTTTGGATTCATGTATTTACTAAAAGCATAAGTATAAGGTTCATAAACTATAATGGCTCCATATCTTTCGAGCATGGAGAAATACTTTAAGTTGTACCAGAACGGGATACCTTCAAAAAGTAAACGAAACTCCTCATTTTCTAAAGCTCCTATGCCGTTATCAACACGCTGTTTTGCTTCTTGATACATCCTTTTGTATAATTTAATAGGAGCTTTTAAGCCAGGCATTGTGAACAGAGGAAACAGACCTCCAAAAGTATCACGCGTAGAAATTGGACACGGGACATTCTTTCTTAATTCGTATATATCTTGCCATATCATACTCAAATCCCATGAATTCTGAGTTACCTCAAGAGTCTTCTTTTCACTATATTCATGTCCAGTGACTTCCTGCATAAAATCAAGAAATTCGTATAATTGTTCAACAATATATTTTTTGAAATAGTTATATTGCCTGTTAGTAAGGTTGCTCACAACATGAGGAACATCAATCGTATAATGTGGCACACCAAATCGCTCAGCTTGAACTTCAAACCAATTAACATGTGTATCGCAGATCACATCAGCAGATAACATAAATGTAGGTTTTCTTGTCCCTCCTTTTGCCATATCTGCGTTACTTACCACCGCTCCCACATTTGTTTTGAAATACGAGCATAAATCGTAGGAATAGCCTTCCTGTTCAGCTATTTCTATGAAATTTTGCGAAAATTTTTGGGCAGCACTTATTGTGGCGCTATTTTCAGGCAAGATTGGTTGAACATCCATTGCGTATAGCATTTCAACGGGAGCCCCAGAAGTTGCCCATGCAGTTGGTTTTCCGTCTCTATACGCTTGTTCAATTGCTAAAAAGTGGCGACCCATAACATTTTTTAAACCTTGGGTGGCATCCAACATTTTTTTATGTTCTATTTTGGACATAATTCACCTCTAAATTATCTCTGCGAAGGCAGAAAATCTAGTAGATAATTGTTTATAAGATTCTCGATTATAGGTGACTTCTACGAATAAATACGGGATATCCAACTCTTTAAATTTCTTATTTAAGAAGGGATGATCATACAACACCGGTTCGCAGAATTTTTGAGCAATATTAATTACTCCATCGACGTTATAGTCAATAGCTAAATTTTTCAAGACTTCAAATCTTTCATATGCTGGAAACTTTATCGAATTAATTGGCTTTGTTAAATGATACTCAGCTAAATTTTCTACTGGATTCCCATTTTCTTTCACGGTATTCCAAAAATATTTAGTGCCTACCCCAAGATCATCGATGATAATATGGAACCCTAAATCTTCAAGATATTTAATGAATTCCGTATCATCTATCTCTGAACCGGTTAACAAGATATTTTTAAATTTCTTATTTTCAAATGATTCTCTTCTTTTGAATTCCTCTAATTTAGATTCCAATTGATTTATTACTATATTCTTATCTTCCTGTTGAGATGCTTTTACCAACGAATGAAACTCAGATCCTTCTAATTTCATCTCTTTTCTAAACTCAGATAGATTTTTTAAAAGAACCCTAATTCTATTCATTAATTTGATGGAATCTTTAATTTTGTCCAAACTAATTTTTATTTGAAATTTTTCTTCTAACTGAACGATTAACTCTTTCATATCATCGATAAAGAACTTCAATGCAAGATTATCTCTCTTTCGGGGTGAATTAAGGAAAAACATGAAATCAAGATTTAAAC
This sequence comes from Candidatus Hermodarchaeota archaeon, assembly GCA_048885535.1. GTDB lineage: Archaea > Asgardarchaeota > Lokiarchaeia > Sigyniarchaeales > SOKP01 > SOKP01. The sequence continues at coordinate 69,118 of JBHLLO010000001.1, read as the reverse complement.
ATTCTATCCAAATATCAAATTCTCTGTTTGTTCGATCACAGCCGTGTGTTCCTATAATGCCGATAATATCATCATCTAGTCCATTAATCGCACGTTCAAGAAGATTCCTGGTCCATATGCAATGAGTTGGTGGAATATGTTCATTTGCTTTATCAGGTTCTATAGAAGGATCACCGAAAAGTCTGAAAGGTATAAAATTTGCGGCCATGATAATTTCTTCTGGAGTTTCTACGCCACTGTCAAATATCCCAATCTTCTTCATTTCTAATTTCCGTCTAATTTAAATGTATAAGGTTAGTTTAATTGGTTAATTAAATCCTTTAGAATAAAAAAATATTTATATTTTTACTACATTTATTAGGATATTCAAATTATTTTCTTATTTTGAAAATGTCTCAGCAAACAATTCACAGAACTTTAAGCAAAGCAATTTTGAAACCGGAAGTTCGTATTAAGTTAAAGATCTGGAACACGTATTTAACTGGGAAATTAGAGATGTTTGATAATTATATGAATTTGATTGTTGATGATGCAAAAGAAATCTATTTTGGTCGTGGCGGTAAAAGGAGTAAAGATCTCGGAAAAGTTATGATAAGAGGGGCTTCAGTAATTTTTATTGGTCAAGACCGAGAAAAATTGATTTTCTCTGAAAATGATGAAGATAAATTAATGTACAGAGAAGAAAGCGAAGAGAGTTAGGAGATGGGTATAAATGGGTAAGGGGACTCCAAGTAAGGGAAAAAAAGGTAAAGCAGCATCTCATAAAACATGTCGGAGATGTGGTAAGCATAGTTATCACAGGAGGAAAAGGTTTTGTGCAAGTTGTGGTTTTGGTAGAACAACCAAGTTAAGACAACCTAGTTGGAGAAATAGATATCGTCCATTTAATGGGAACAAAGGATTCTATAGATAGTTAGGAATTTGTTTTTATACTTAATTTTTAACAGAAACTTTACATTCAAAATAATATAATTCATACATACTATTAATCATTATTTTATAATTCCAATATAAATGAATTCAATTTCATTGGAAAATCTTCATAAAGAATTGGAAAAGCTAGAACTAGTAAATGGAATTATCGGAGCAGCTATAGTTAATCGTAATGGTCTTACAATTATCTCTAATTTACCTAGAAATATTGATGAGAGAAAATTAGGAGCAATGGCAGCGACTACCTTTGGAGCCATGGAAAGCGCTATCTCAACATTAATTGACAAATTAATCAATATAACGGTGGAATATAATGATTACCAATTAATTATGCTCTCTATTGATGAGGATAGTATAATAGTATCAGTTGTTGATCTTAACATAGATTTGGGCTTAATTTTCATTGAAATTGAAGAATGCTTAAAAAAAGTAAAAAATTTCATGAAAGGTGATTAAGTTTCTTACTAAGAAGCAAAAAGAAAGATATTCAAGACAAATTTTGTCTCCTTCTATTGGTGAAGAAGGTCAAGAAAAATTATCAAAGATTAGAGTACTCCAAATTGGGGCTGGAGGTTTGGGATCACCATTTGCTTATTACTTAGTTGCAGCAGGTATAGGAGAACTTACAATAATAGATAATGATATCGTTTCAATTTCGAATTTACAACGTCAGATTCTCTATAATGAGACTCAAATTGGCAAGGATAAGGTTGATGCTGCTGAAAAAGTCCTATTGAATTTTAATTCTGAGGTAAAAATTATTGTAAATAAAGATTATGTAGAGGAAAAAACAATTAAAAAATATATTGATAATAAAGATTTTATTGTAGATTGTAGTGATAATTTTAAAACTAAATTTTTAGTAAATAAAATCGCGATTGAAGCAAACTTAAAATGTGTAATAGCTGGAATTAAAGATTTCTATGGTCAAATAATGACAATCAATCCAAAAAGAACAGCATGCTACCAATGCGTTTTCAGTGAACCAGAAATATTACCTCAAGAATCAGACCCTTTACCAGTAATTGGAGTAACCCCGGGTGTTTTAGGTACTTTAGAAGCTCTTGAGGTTATCAAAACAACATTAGGACTTCCCAATTTAGAAAACAAGTTACTTATGGTTAATCTAATTAATCTTACGTTTGATAAAATAGATCTTGTTAAAAGTGAACAATGCCTTTGCTCGAACCAATGAAGTATAAAGGAAAAAAAGAAAATTTTTAATTTATTTCATAATTTAAAGCTTTTTTCTAGTAACTAGGAATGAAATACACCCATACACGAAAGCATTAATTAAACCTGTTAAAACCAGTGCAATATATAAATCTGTTGGCCCGTTTAGCCATATTAGGTGATTAGTAAACATAATAAAGATGGATGGACTAGTTCCCATAGTACCGATTAGTATAGCAAAAGCTGCTGTGGAGATAATTGCGATAAGAAACCAAGATCCAAAAGCAATAGTGGTACTATCTGCTACGACTCCTCCGATTATAACTGACATTAATGGAGGAATTACCAAGTAAAGAAACATTATTATAGCTGCCAAATAATCTCCTCCAAGAGAGATTGTTTCTATAATACCAACGATTCCAGAATTATAAGGATAACCAAGAGGGAGAGGAAAATGTACCCAAGCATTCACTGGAGATATTGTAATAGGACCAAACATCATCGCTATTATAAGAAGCCCTGCATCTGGTTGGGCAGCTAATATTGGATTGGTATATACCATTATAAAAGCGAAGACCAGATTCAATCCTAGATAAATTAATAACGATACGAGAAATGTTTTTATAAAATTCATTAAAACCTAACCTAGTTTTTTTAATTTATTAGAGTTCTAGATTTCTATAATTATAACTTAATCCTTTTAAATATATAAATATTTTAGAGGAATTTAATTTATTTTTTTTAGATTTTTGAATTTAGTAGGTTAAATTTCCTTAAAAGCAATGATAATACAGAGATATTTTATACTAAGATGACTTTTAAAAAAAAGAGAAAAGATTACCATTTGAGATACTGAGGATTTTTCCTATAAAACTCCTTGAAATTTTTTCCATTTTTAGCATATTCATCAGATGTTTTTTCTCCAACTAGTTTACCTGTTTGTGGTAATTCTTTCTTGATTTCTGCAGGAACCCCAACAGCTAAAACTCTTGGTGGAATCTCTTTATTAACTAATACTGCTCCAGCACCAATTTGGGAGCCTTCTCCCATCCTGGATCTGTGTAAAACGTTAGATCCAATACCTACTACACATCCATTTTCAATTGTACATGGTCCATGAACCATAGCATGATGACCAATTATGCAATTATCACCAATTTTAACTGTTGAGCCCATTTCATTATGGATTGTAACGTTTTCTTGCACACTAGTGTTCTTTCCGATAATAATTGTACCCCAATCTCCTCTGAGTACAGCCCCAAACCAAATATTACTCCCTTTATCTATAGTAACATCACCTATTATAATAGCTGTAGGTGCAATATATACAGTTTCATGTATTTGGGGAGTTTTACCTGTTTGAGGACTTGGCATTATAATTGGCAAATTTTATCACTTAAAAGTTCTGCTTTTTGAATAAGAGTTAACAACAAATAATATAATTTTGTGATGAGGTATAATGTTTTAATTTTTATAAAGTAAAACACTATTTCTAATCAAAGAATATGTTTTAATAAATTAATAATTAGGAAGATGAATAAAATCGAATATAATAATTCTCTCGTTCAAAAATATTCTAATCTTTCTCGATTTGTTAATGAAGAGTTCATAAATGTTCATCCTATTCAGAGAGGAGGTCTATTAACAAAAGAAGCGTTTAAAGCGTTAATAAAATTTGGAGATGGCTATTCAATTTGTGATAATTGCCTTAAAGGTAGAATCGACGAAATTGAAAATCCACCAGTTATTGATTTTTTAGTTGATATGGCTAATTTTTTAAACATTGATAAAGTAATTCCAACCGCAGCCGCAAGAGAATCAAAACGACTTATAATAGAATCTTTATCAAAAAGATATCCAAAAAGAAAAGTGATAATTATAGATAGTCTAGCTCACTATACAACTTATTTAGCAATCGAGTCAAATAATTTAGAAGTCAGAGAAGTTCCTAATTCTGGAGAACCAGAGTTTATAATTAATAGTACTGATTATAAAGAGACAATCGATGCTGTTAAGAAAGAAACGGGACAATTACCATTATTAGTTATATTAACCCATGTTGATTATAAGTACGGAAATTTTAACGATCCCAAACCGATAGGTGATATATGCCGAGATTACGAAGTACCCTTTCTTTTGAATGCGGCTTATTCAGCAGGAGTTTTACCAATTGATTGTAAAACTAATAATATAGACTTTATCGCATGTAGTGGTCATAAATCTATGGCAGCTTCTGGTCCAATCGGACTTCTTGGATTTAGTAATGAATATTATAATGATATTATGGTAAGTTCCCAGATCCAAGGAAATTTAACAAGTAAATCATTTCCAAACAAAATTTGTACCTTAATGGGATGCCCTCCCGTTTATGGAGCACCTCTAATTACTTTAATGGCAAGTTTTCCTACAATTGTAAAACGAACTAAAAGAGAAAATATCATTCAAGAATCCAAGAAGGCAAATTTTGTAATTGAAAACATCAAAAAAGTAAGAGGTATTGAAGTTCAAGGTAAATTACCAAAAATTCATCCTTTAACAAATATTAAAACAGATTCATTCGCTGAAGTTGCTAAAACTCATCCACGAAAAGGCTTTTTTGTTAGACAAGAATTTAAAGAGAGGGGAATTATAGGATTGGCCCCAGGGATTTCCAAAGAACTGAAATTTAACATATACGGTCTAACATGGGAACAAGTAAAACACTTCGCAAACTCATTCCTTGAAATTGCTAAAAAATTCAATCTAATTTTGTGAGGTGATGAAAGAATTGAAAGTGAATGAACTCCAAGAAGAGATTTTAAGATTAAAAAAAGTAAATGATGTGACTATTTTAGGACACTATTATCAACCTATTGAAATACAACAAATAGCAGATTATTTAGGTGACTCCCTTGGTTTATCTCGTATAGCTAAGGATAAGGTTGATACGAAATATATTATCTTTGCAGGAGTGGACTTCATGGCAGAAACAGCATCAATTCTAAACCAAGATAAGCATGTTTTAATCCCAAATCCAGAATCTTGCTGTCCTATGGCAGCTTTTCTAACTCCTGAAAAAGTTATAGATTTCAAAAGGAAATTTCCTGATCACCCTGTAGTAATGTATGTAAACTCAACTGCTGCAGTGAAAGCAGAGTCAGATGTCTGTTGTACATCATCTAATGCTGTAAAGGTCGTTGAAGAGATTAGTAGAGAATATGATGTTAATTCTGTGTTATTTGGGCCGGATGCAAACTTAGCAGACTATGCTGAACAGTTATCTAACGTTAAAACTATAAAAATGCCTGAGAATGGACATTGTTATGTACATTCACAAATAACTGAAAATGACATTATTATTATCAAAGCTAAATATCCTCAAGCAAAAGTTCTTGTTCATCCAGAATGTATAAGAAAAGTAAGAGAACTAGCAGATTTTGTAGGTTCTACAACGCGTATGTATAATTTTGTTAAGGAGAATTCTTCAAAATTTGATGAATTCATAATAGGAACCGAAGTTGGATTATTAAATCGTTTGCAGGAAGATTTTCCAAGTCAAAAGTTATATCTAGCTAAAGATAAATTGATTTGTTACAATATGAAAAAGCATAATCTTGAATTAATTAAATATATTTTGGAAAATCTAGCCGAGAATCCTTTTGAAGTGAAGGTCCCTTCTGAAATAGCTAAAAGAGCCCTAGAACCGATTGAAAAAATGTTAGATTATTCATAATAAAGATTAATTTATAAAAAGTCAGTAATTCTAGTTTGTTTCTTGTTTTCTAACCAAGTTATAAATGCTTTTGTTGGTTTACCGTTCCAAATTGCACTCTTATTACTTTCAATCTCATATTGATTAATAGTTTTATAACCACATTTAAATTTCATTTTGATTGATTGAATATTTAGTAACCACTTCACAAAATGTTTATATAATCTATTACCATAAAGAGCATTTTTATTAAAGGTATGTTGATATTGGAGGATATCCTTTGAGGAAAAATTTGAATAATAACTATAATTAGCTTCCATCCAGAAGAATTTTGATGTTGATTCAGTATACTTGCTTAGGGGGCACCCAGATAATTTTAATATCTTTAATGAAGGATGATCTTTTAACATTTCTGGTATCTTACTAATACCAATATTTCCTGAAAGATCAAGAAACTCTAAGTGTTTAAGGCTACTTATTTCACTAATTTCCTCAATTGAATTATTCCTAATTGACAGCTTTTCTAAATATTTTAACTTATTTAGACTATCTAAAGATGAAATTTGATTATTATTAAGTTCTAAAATTCTAAGTTTTTCACATAGCTCCAATCCATTAATTTCTCTTATATTGTTGTAATTTAACTTTAAAGTATGTAAATTTAAGAATTCCTCAAAACCTTTAACTTTTGATATGTGATTTTTGCTTAAATCAATTTCTTCAACCTCATTGGCATTTTTTCGAATTCCTTCAACTTTTTCGAACTCAGTTATTCCCCTTTGTCTCAAATTTAATTTATTTCCTGTTAAAAATCCAATAAACTTACTTTCATAACAGATGTAATTTAATTTTATATTATTATAATGATTTTCGATGGATTTTACAAAGTCTAGCATTGGAAAACTCTTACTACTTTGAAAATTATAACAAATAATTTCTATAAATTTTTGTCTAGCTTCTTCTGGTATTTCTTTTAAAACTCGAGTTAATAATAGATAACTATGCTTAAATTTAAGAGTCTTTAATAAACCCCCTATAGAATAAGATATTTCCTTAATTACATTTGCATTATCAGATTGATTTAAGTATAAATTTATTTTCTTACTGATATCAGTAATTAAAGGAGATTCTATATCATTAATAATACTTTCAAACTCTTCACTAGTAAGGTAATTTAAATAACCACGTTGAGTTAAATACTGCATTACTGAGGGATAACCACTAGCATATCTAATTGCAACCTCTTCTTTAAATCTTTTCATAGCAAGGGGGTCTCCAATATCGGCTAGCCTTTTTAAGAGAGGGAATGCTAGATTTCTATGTAATATGCGAGTATCGTAGTCATTATCAGCCCAAGCTTGAATATTGGAACAATGTCCTAAAAATTCTTCCTCAGGTGTAATTTGACTTCTAACTCTAAAATCTCTCTCCATTGATCTATCTAATGATTCTGCAGCTTCATCAATTGATTCAATATGATCATACTTATGAATTTTATCCTTAGGAATGTTCAAGAGTAAATACATACACTGTCTAAATACCCGGTTTTTTACATAAATATTTGTTTTTCCATTTTCTAATTTTAGTTTTAAAAATTCGTTGACTTTAAACTCTTTTACTGGATGATGATTAGAATGTATGAAGGTGCATACCCCAATAGATAAAATTGTGAATAAAATTAAGCTTACAATTATCATTTTTTCAGTAAGGATTTTTGTCAGTGAAGAAATTTAATAGAGATTTGCTAACTCTATAGCATTTATGTTAAATTAGGTATTAAAAACTCTAGTCTTTTTGAATTTAGTGAAAAAATGAAAATTATATAGAAATACCCCTTCTTAATTTGTATTAAACTTAACAACCAACTCTTCTCAATCCATGATTAGTGTAAGGATATTCAGATTTACTTCCAATTTCAAGCCTTTTAATATTGACTTTTGAAGTATTTTTCCTTCTTCTGACATTGAAAATTTTTTTGATTGAGCAATTCCTTCCATTAATTTATCGCGTTCTATATCCAAGAACCCCATTTCAATAGCATTCTTAATAAAAAGATTTAGAACCAACATTTGGAAATGTTCTCTTATAGCATCCCAAATCAAGCCCATTTCTTTCAACTGGTTTGTTAAATCTTCAGCTATGATATCTAGATCATAAATCATATCATAAATACCCTCTTGAAGATTAATAATTTCATCTATTAATCTATCTTTAATCAATCTAATTGTAGTAGTGCCCAACAAATCTTCCTCATGGAAAAAAAAATCATTCGCTTCACGTTTAATAAGATAAAATCCGAAATCAGGAGTAATTAGTTTAATTCGTGCTAAATAACTTATCGCTTCTTTAGAAACATGATATAATTCACAAAATTGGTCTAAATTCAATTTATAACCAACAAATTTTTGAGAACTAGAATCTTCAAAATGCCAATATTTTCGTGCTAAGGCTCCTTGTCCTAAAATTGAGTTATAAAATATATAAAAAAGAGATAAATATAGATCTCTATCTTGGTGTAATTTAAAGAAGTTATCTCCAATTTTAGAGATGATACGTACTATATGGATTATAAAGGGATCCTCAAGATTTATCTTTTTGTAAAAGTCGATTAAGCTTTCTAGCTTTCGGACATTCTCTTTTAATTCATTAATAACATATAACTCATCTTTTAACTTTAAAGGAAATTCTCCCAAAATTTCTATGCCCTTTTCAGTAATAACATAACCCTGATATTGTTTATTGGTATCTTTATCTGTAATTAATCTTTGCTCAATATTTTTTTCCTTTCGATGATAATTAAGATACTTAGATACTGTTGACCTACTTAAATTTGAATATTTTATAATATTAGTGAATCTTTGTGGACCTAAGTTTCTAAGAATATACAATATTCTCCTACTATTATCCTCAATACTACTGGATTTTTTAAGTAACTCACTCTTTAACTTTTTCGAGATGTTCCAACTTTCCATAATAATAATGAAAGAACCAGAAAATATAAAATTATACTTTTTTACTAAACTCGAACTAAAAAATTATAAAATACTAATTAATGCAAATATGGTATACTTATTTTTTTTCTTTTTTAAGTTATAGTTAAGAATAAATATCTAAATATTGAATTTTTATTTTGATAGTAAATGTCGAGAGAAAACCCAAATTTATTGGAAAGAATTGTTAAAATTGAAAAAAGACTAAACGAGCTAGAAAATCGTATTTCATTAATTGAAAATAGATTAAGTCGGTTACCTATTCAACCATCACCTCAACCTAGCCCATTCCCACCACCAGATCGACCTAGCCCCCCAGGTCCACCTCCAGAACCATTTAAGTTCTAAATAAGATTACTTAAATAAACAAATTTGATTTTTGTCTGTTAAAAAGATTAAAAATGGACTAAAGTTAAGTTAACAATACCGCTGACCTTTTATTATAGTTAATCTACAATTTAATAAATATATATATAAAGTAAAGAGTAGGTTAAAAAAAATGACTCAATATAGATTTAGACTTACTGGGGTGCCACCAGATCAAGCTATAAAATTAATTGAAGTTGATCCAAATCAGTCTATCGCAGATATCAAAAAGACAGTTCAGAGAGAATATAAGTTAAACCCAATCTTAGCAATTCAGTTCATTTTTAAAGGAAAAGTACTTCCAGATGATCTTAAATTCGCAAAAGTAGGGATTCATCCAAAAAAGGATGTTATAACCGTCATGGCTACACAAGCAGGTGGCATTTAAATAAATTTTCTTTTTTTATTTTTTACTTTTTCTTTTTTTAAAATTATCCGATTGAAATATTTTCAAAATTAAAATATCAGTCCATAAATTTAATAAAAGGCTCATTTATTATGTAGGATTGGGTTACAAAAATGATTAGTAGGACTAAAATTGCTATTCAGAAGATAAGCAATGATGATATAAAAACTGCTGTTTTTAACGCCCTTAAACTAATAAATGCTCAGGAATTAATGATAAAAAAGGACATGGTTATTTTAATAAAACCAAACTTGCTTATAGGAAAGCCAACGGAAAGAGCTGTAAATACTCATCCAGAAGTAGTAAGATCAGTAATTCAGTGGGTAAAATCGTTTAATCCTTTAGAAGTATATGTATGTGATTCAGCAGGGGGCCAAAAACCAGGAATTACTGAATTAGCGATGAAAGAAAGCGGGATTCTCTCTGTTTGTCAAGAAGAGGGAGTAGAATGTATACATTTTGAAAAAACGGAGAGAGAACATTATTAAGTTAATAATCCTTTAGAATTAAAAGAATTTGTAAGCTCAGATTTGATTAAAAAAGCAGATTTAATTATTAATATTCCAAAAATAAAGACACATTGGCAGTGTCTTCTTACTTGCTGTATTAAAAATATGTTTGGCACTATGTTACTAGGGAATAAAGCTAAAACCCATGCTCAATTTCCAACATTAGATAGATTTAGTTCAGCATTGGCAGATATTTATTCTGTTTCGAATCCGCAATTAACAGTTATAGATGGATATTTATGTCAGGAAGGTAAAGGACCCTCCCAAGGAGATGTCGTGAAATTAGATTTGATTTTAGCTGGTTTTGATGGTGTTGCTTTAGATACAACTGTATGTAAAATAATTGGTTTTGATCCCAAGGATGTTTTCTATTTAACCAAAGCAGAGCAGAAAGGTTTAGGAACAACAAATTTAACAAAGACTGAATTATTAGGTGAAGATATTCAGACTATAAGAAGAGATTTTAAACGTCCCACTAAGCGACCAATTTCAATGCCATTACCCAGATGGCTTGCAGATTATGTTGGTAGAACTATATTTAAAGCTAGAGTTAGGTTTAAACAAGAAAACTGTAAACTATGCTCAACTTGTTGGAGTAATTGCCCTGGAAAGGCAATCATTCCACCAGAAGAATTAAAGAAAGGAAATGTACCTAGATGGATTAAAGAGAAATGTATAATGTGCTATTGCTGTGTAGAGTTATGTCCTTACGAGGCTGTTGACTTTAGAATAAATTATATTAAAAATGCTTTAACCTCCTGGGGATGTATTACCTTTTTGGTAGGACTTATATCCATAATTTTACTCTTAATTTGGATATTCTAAAAAAGAAAGGGTATTCATTTTCTCAATTCTTCAATTACATTTTTTATGAATTCTATAACTTTTAGTGCTGCTTTTTCTATTTTGCTAGTCAAATTAATTTTAAAAAAGGGTAAATCGATATTCTTATCTAACTCTTCAAAATTAATTCTATCTCCCTTATAGAATTCTAAATCTTCAAAGCCTTCGAGACTTTCTGGAACAAATCCAATCATAAATACTTCTAACTGTGGAATCCTGTTTAGAAGAAAATCAATAACAATATGTATAGGGACTGTATGAGAGGAAATTGGCACATATTCACCTATATTTTCACGTTCTAGAATTGCAACTGTTCCAGGGGGTTTATTTAATGTACAGGTATCAACGATGATTAGATGCGAAGGGTTGAATTTAACTATTTCGTCCACTCTTGACATGGGGTCAGTTCCAGCATTTATAAATAAAAACATGTCGTTTAAGGGATTTCTCATATTATAATGTTTTAAGAGTTCACCAATAATATAAGGACCCACTCCATCATCTCTTAATTTTTCTTCCCCAATACCCATAAATACCACTTTGGATGAATCCTTAAAATAATCCTTAAACTTTTCAAACGACTCATTCATTATTAAGGAAAAAAAGTAGAAGATGTATTAATTATTTATTATCAATTAAAGTAAATCTTTTATTTCAATAATTTTTGATTCAATTATGTTATTAAAAGGTAAAAATATTGTGATAACTGGCTCCGGGAGAGGCATAGGTAAAGCTGTTGCTATAGCTTGCGCTAAGGAGGGCGCAAATATTGGTTTAATGTCTCGTACATTAGAAGAATTAAACAACACTAAACAAGAAATAATTTCTCTTGGGATTAATGTGAAAGTAGTTGTCAAAACAGCAGATATCAGCAAGTATGATGAAGTTGAAGTTACATTTAAAACCTTTTTTGAAGAACTTGGTCCGTTAAATGGCGTTGTTGCTAATGCGGGTTATTCTCGAATGTGGGCTACTCATGAATTTGATAATGAAAAGTTCTCTCAAATTTTAAATACTAACGTATTAGGGGTATTTTTCACGTTTAAAGCAGCATATCCTTATATGTATAAAGAAGATAAAAATAATAAAGCAAGATTCATAATAACTGGAAGTGAAGCATATCCGAACGCTCCACCAAAATTTACTGCATATGCTGCAAGTAAATATGCTATTGTAGGAATGCAAAAAGCTATGGCTTTAGAATATAAGCGAGAGAATATAACTTTTAATATGGTGTTACCAACACAGGTAGATACACGTGCATTAAGAGGTAAGAAAGCGGGGGATGGAAATAAACCTGCTCATGTATTAAATCCTTGGGATTTAAATGAGTTTTACATCTTTTTATTAAGTAGCGATGCTAATAGAGTCGATAATGCTCTAATCTTCAGTTATGACATTTTTGAAGCTAAAAAGTTATTAACAGAAGCGCCTATAGGTAAGAAGGAAAATTGGGATGTTTTTAAAGGTTATTTAGAAGAAAAGGCTCCAAAAGTCTATGAAAATGTCAAAGATGTCGGTAAATTCATAGATTTTATAATATCTAGATCAAATAAATAGAATTTTTTCTTAATTATTTATTCTATAATAGATCAACTGATGATAGAGATAAAAATACAGTTTATTTTATGTAATTTATGATAATTATTATCTCCTTATTATGATTAAGTTCATTAAATATAAAACTCTATAATAAATAGGAAAATGACAGAAAAAGCTGATGAAAAGGTAGAGAAAGCTCAGTTTGAAGCAATTATCAAGGAAGATAAAGTATATATTTTTGATGAAAAAGCAATAGATGAATTTTATAATAATTCCTATATTGGAACTTTAGAAGAGAAAGATACTGGTGAACAATCACTAATTTTAGAACCTATTGAAGTATTGCTTTTATGTGAACGAAACAGGTTATTGTTATGGAAAGACAATAACAAAACTAACCAAATGTATAGTTTTGAAGATTTATTAATAGAATTCACACAGTATGACCCTAGATTGTGGCAAAAGTATATCATTTATATGGATTTGCGCAAACGGGGTTATATTGTTAGAGCTGGATATGGTGATGGAATTGATTTTCGAGTTTATAAAAGGGGAGCAGATATCAACACAGATGCAGCAAAATATTTAATATATCCCGTATTTGAAGGATATCCGATCGAATTAAAAGACTTAGATAAAATGTCTCGCGTGGCAATGAGCTCTCGAAAGGCATTAATAGTTGCCACTGTAGACCGGTTAAGTAAGCCAATTTATTATAGTGTAAATAAGTTTGAAATAATAACTAAAATAGATATTGATGAAGAAGAATATGCCAGATAAATTTGTGTGTGATACTTCAGTTATTTTTAACGGGCTTATTTTAGATTTGATTGAAGATGAAGAATTAGGTGAATATCCAGAAATTTTTATTCCGAATATTGTTGTGGCTGAAGTAGAGTATAGAACAAACATCCAAAAGGAAATTGGCTTTTTGGGTTTAAATGTTTTAAAAAAACTCAGAGAATATCATAATAAGAATAAAATTAAATTACATATAATTGGAAAAAGGCCAACTCGTGAGGAAATTAAGATGGCTCCAGGAGGAGAATTAGATGCCTTAATTAGGGAAACTGCTCGTGAAAATAAAGCTGTTTTAATCACTTCAGATAAAATACAGGGAGATGTAGGAATTTTCGAAGGAATTGAAGTAATACCTGTAAAAGAAAAAATACCACCAAAAAAAATTGATTCTTCCTCGCTTACATTAATTAAATTTTTTGATAAAAATACGATGAGTATCCATTTGAAGCAAGAATTACCACCATATGCCAAGAAGGGCAGTCCAGGTAACTGGTATTTAGAGAAAGTAATGGAGGAATCAATATCTAAAAACCAGCTTGAAGAGATAGCTATGGAGATTGTAGAATTTACTCGAGAGGATACTCATTCTTTCATTGAAATTGAAAAGTTTGGTGCTCTTGTAGCTCAATTAAGAGAATTTAGAATTGTAATTACTCGCCCTCCTTTTTCAAATGATCTAGAAATAACTGCTGTACGTCCACTTGTTAATTTAAAATTGTCAGATTATTCTATTGACTCTAGATTGCGTAGTCGCTTGGAGAAAGCAGAGGGAATCTTAGTTGCGGGACCACCCGGTGCTGGTAAGAGTACTTTTTCAGCAGCGTTAGCAAACTTCTATTTACAGCAAAATAAAGTAGTAAAAACACTTGAGAGTGTAAGAGATTTGCAAGTTGACCCAGAAATTACACAATACACTAAGCTAGAAGGAAGTCTTGAAAATTCAGCAGATATACTCCTTTTAGTAAGACCTGATTTTACTATATTTGATGAAGTAAGAACTACCAACGATTTTCAAGTCTATGCCGACTTTCGATTATCTGGAGTAGGAATGGTTGGGGTAGTTCACTCATCCTCTGCAATTGATGGTCTTCAAAGGTTTATTGGTAGAATCGAGCTCGGTATGCTTCCCTCAATAATAGATACTATAATATTTATTGAAGATGGAGATATCTCCAGGGTTTTAGCCATAAAGATGACCGTAAAAGTACCACACGGTTTTAGAGATAAGGATCTCGCTCGACCTGTTGTGGAAGTAAGAGATTATAAGACTAAACAATTAGAATATGAAATTTATTCTTTTGGACAAGATATAGTTATAAATCCAATTAGCCCAATAAAATCTAAGAAATATAGGCGATTAGAGGAATTTACTGTAGGAAAAAAGACAATTGAAGACAAAATAGACTTAGACATAGAAATCCTAAGAAATAGATTAGTATTAAGAGCAGATCAAGAATATGCAAGCAGTAATATAATAGTTTATGCTAATAATCAACAAATTTTTACGGGTTCATTAAGCCGTAATAGTGAAATTTCATTATCCTTAACCAATAAAGAAGGAAAAAAAGTTCTAAAAGAATATAATGCAAAGAAAAATATATATGGGAAATTAAAGCAATAGTATTTTTAAAAAGGTTCCTAAGAAATTACATACTCCTTTTTATAATTTCTCTCACTTTTTCTATTATTGGAGGTAAAACTTCTTCAATTAAATTATCAAATCTTATATCGGCTATATAATCATAAGGAGTATCACCTTTATTTAGAATAATCAACTTTGCGCCATTATTTTTGGCATAACCAGGCATATTAGCTGCGGGTGTAACTACTAAAGACGAACCAATTACAAAAAATACATCTGCATCTTCAGAACGCTTTTTAGATTCTTCTAATTCGTCATAAGGCAACTGATCTCCAAAATTAACTATACTTGAAATTATTCTGCCACTACAGTGGGGGCATGTTGGTTGGTTTCTACGAACTCTATCAGTCCGATATCCAGGTCCCCATATAGCCTTATCCCATCCTGCATCTTCAAATGTCATTTTTTTATTGCAATCTAAACACTTCATAAAATACCTATTGCCATGTAATTCTGCTAGTTTGTCAAAAGGGATTCCAGATTTTGCATGTAATCCATCTACATTTTGGGATATAAGAAAATCTAGCTTTCCCAATTCTAATAATTCTACTATCGCATAATGATTGGGATTTGGTTTAACTTGGTCCCAAGGTGGGGACTTAGGTGGAGGCAACCCTTTATCTCGCCTTGTCCATACACCATCAGGACCACGATAATCAGGTAATCCAGAATCAGTTGATATTCCCGCTCCAGTAAATACAACCAATCGCTTTGATTCAGCAATCCATTTCGCTGCTAAATCAATCCTTTCATCTAAATCCATATATATAAATTAAGGATGAATTAATAAAAAGATATTTTTATTTTTTTTTTAATTCTTTTGACTAAACTAGAGTATTTTAAATAGATTGAAAATTAATATCTAATTAGTTTTAAAAATTCCTAAATTTTTAAATATTATTTTAGCGAAGTAATAATAAAACAAGTGGGTTGAGGTTTGTATTACTTTTTTAGTCAATTTTGATGATACAGCTCTTAGAAATACTGAAATGGAATATATTAAACTAAAAGTTGATCCTATTCAATTAAAAGTCATTCGAGACATTTCTAATGGTTTATGCGAACTGATGAATGTTCCTCTTTTAGCCATGAGAGGAATGATTTGGCGTGCACTAAATCAATGGCAGATTAAGAATAAGAAAACTATTTCAGAGATAATGGATTTACCTCTAAATGAAAATCTTATTGCTGCTAAAGAGATTTTTGATATAGCAAAAGGAAAGTTAAAGGCTATAATAACCGAGCCAGTAGATCAAAATGAACAATTACTTGATATTATATTTGAAAAAGCTTTTAGGTATTATATGAATTATGTAAATAGAATCCGAAGATAACCTTTTTTATTCTATAGTTCAATCCCTTTAATTTAAAGCTTATTAATTAGAGAAAATAAGTTGTTTATAAGTCCATAATTTCTTATTGTACTGACAAGTTCTTTGATATTATTTAGATTAACTAAATTATGAGAATCACATCCGATAGCTACCATAATGTTATTTCGACCTAATTCAACGAAAAAGTCTCGGAATTTGACAGAATAATATTGAGGATAGCTAGAATTAAATTCAAAATAGATATTAAATTCTTTTAAAAAACTTATCAAGATATTCAGAGAGCCATATATAAAAAACGATGGATCGAAATGAGCTAAACCCAGGATAGGAAATTTTTTCTCAGATTTATAAAGTTTATTCCAATTTAGAATTACATTCTTTATGAATGCGATTCCTTCAGGGTTTTCAAGATATTCAAAAAGCAGAATATCAAATTTATAAGGATCAATTAGGTTTAGAATATAATTCTCTGAACTACTAATATCAATTTCTATACCTTTCAATAATCTTAAGTTAGTATTTTTTTGCTTTAGATAGTGTTGCTGTTCTGAGATATCTTCTAAATAGTTGTCAATCTTAACTTTAGAATCTAAATTGGGAATTATCTTTGCTTTCCATGAATTTGTGAAATGATCTGTTATAGCTATATATTTTAATTCATAATCTATTGCTTTCTTAACTATTTGTTCAATAGTATTTCTTCCATCGGAGTAAGTGGAATGAACATGCAAATTAATTTTGGGAATTACCATTTTTTCAGGCAAAATTTAATTTAAATTCCAAGTCCCTTCAGTTCTCTATCTCTATACCATAATATAGCACCACTGAAAAATAGAATAATACC
Organism: Candidatus Hermodarchaeota archaeon; assembly: GCA_048885535.1. GTDB lineage: Archaea > Asgardarchaeota > Lokiarchaeia > Sigyniarchaeales > SOKP01 > SOKP01. The sequence goes on along the minus strand of JBHLLO010000001.1, from coordinate 52,044 downwards.
AAAAAAAATCAAAATCGAAACAAAGAAAAAACTTCCTGCTTCTTGAGAGATCACCATAGTTCCTAGATTTATGTCTTCAATAATCAATATATTATTTATCAATAGATAAACAATAGAAAAAATTAAAACTACAGATACAAATTGAAAGAAAATAATTACTATATTTATTATATGTATAACTTTTAGCCTCCTTTTTCCTAATTCTATTATTTGGGCATCCCCAAATCTTATCGCAACCTTTTTCTTATCCACTTTTTTAATAAAGTAATAAATTACCTCACGAAGAGGAAAAAGATCGAAAATTACAGTTATAATCGTAAAGATGGATATTACTATTAAAATTCGGTTTATTAAGACAGTAAATGAATTTATAATAGAAAAATTGTTTACCATCCATATTACAAAACCAACTCCGAGTACAATAATAAACTTAATTCCAGCCACGGTTAAAGAAATTGATGGTTTGTCTGCAATTGTTAACAAGTAATATGTCACACCTATTATAGAAATAATTATACCTAATATAAGAGCTCCAATTGAAAAAACAATTCCAAATATGACAGCAAAAGTAAGAAAACAAATAAATAGTAGAATTTGAAGGTATGGAAAGAAAGGGGCCTTAAAGGGGCGATCTAATTCTTTCCTTTTTCGTCTTAGTTTGAAAGCAGCATAATTAATAGAAGCTAAAGCGATGAAATAGATAAGGTTTGTAGTTTCTGCTGTTAAACCTATTCCTGCAAATATTGTAAAAACCATTGCTAGAAAAGCAGTAATCATTAAAGCTAAAGCAGGCATATCAGGTCTTTTTTTAATTGCTTTTATTTTTTTAGGAATATATCTATCTCTTGCTAAAGCAGCTATAACGCTTACTGCTGACCCTAATGCAGCGTTTATTGCTATAAGTGTAGATAGTAAAGCTGCAGCAGCCATAAAATAAAATCCAAATGGGCCCATTATACTTTCTAAAATTTCGGCTAATAAGACGGGTGTTCCTCTTAAATCAGTAGATCCAGATTCTAGATTAAGTAGAACTGCCAATGTTATTGATAGATATATACCAATAGTTATTATTATGGCATATATGTTTGTTTTTGGAATATTTTTTGATGGATTCTTTAGGTCTGCGTTTAAATATGCTAAATTGGATGTAATTGATGTATATAAAATAAATAATAGAGAGAATGCTGAAATTATTCCAAAAATGCTAGTACCTGAAAATATAAAATTTGAGTATCCGTCTGATATTTGAAATAATGGCAGTATTAATGCTGAGATTATAAAAAAGCCAAACATCCCTATAAGAATAAACGTAAAAATTAATAGAACTCTAGCAGCAATTTTCTGAGTCCTGAATATTACTAAGCTTGTTAACAATACTGGTAAAATGCCTATAATGATTATGATAGGAGTGGACATTACAATATTATTAGCCTTTAGTACTTCGTTAATTACAAAAGCAAATGTTTGGGCAGAAAAAGAGCAGGCTGCAGTATTAGCTATCCATAAAAAAAAGCCAATTATAAATGCAAGAAAACCTCCTAATCCTTCTTTTGTAAAATTATAAGCACCACCTGCTATAGGTAAACTGGTAGATAACTCTGCATAATTAAGACCAGTAAAAAAGATAAGAATCCCAGCTAAAATTATACTTATTAAAATTCCAGGACCGGCAGTATCAATTCCTATACCTAGAAGAACGAATATTGATCCTCCTATTCCACAACCAACACCATAAATAATTCCTTTAGATAAGCTAAGGGTTCTTTTTGGTATGGCTTCTTCTTTTTTACTATCACTCAATTTTTATCAATGAATAATATTAATTAGAACATTTTTTTAAAAAGCTTTAAATCTAGGACTTTTCTAGATGAAAAATTCCAGAGATTATCGAAAATAAAGCGCTTATAAATAGTAATAAACTTACAACCCCGAAACTTAAATCTCCAAGGTTTATAATCTGAACATCCCCAAAATTAATAAAGTTAAATATATCTCCTATCACAAGAATAATAAAAAAGATCCCAACTCCAATTAATATCCCCCCAAAGAATTTTGAGAGCCTATATATAAATGAAAGAGTTTCTAATCTGTGGATTCTACTTTCCTTATCTCTTATTTCTTCTTCTTGATTTTCTAATTCAATCTTAAGTTTTTGAAGTAAAGCTTTAGATTCATTTGTACTTTTTTCTATAACTTCTTTTGCTTTACTTAACTTATCGTGCTCGGCTTGCATAAAATCTAATTTTTCAGTAAGTGAGTTTAATCTTTCTTCTCGTTCAATATATTCCGTATTAGTCGCATCAATATTCTTTTTTAAGTCATCTAACCTTTTTTCATTAGCTTCTATTAGCTCCTCCTTTTTTGATATTTGTTCGTCAAATGAAGCCATAGATTCAGTCAAGTCTTGAATTTTTGATTCAGAATCAATTAATTGCTGCTGTTTTTCAGTTAATTGAACTTTGTATTTAGCAAATAGTTCTTCATATGTTTGTCTTTGTTTCTCCATTTCTGGAAATCCTTGTTTATAATCTTCAATTTGTTGTTCAATTGTTTTTATTCGTTGTTCTCTTTTCTCTAATTGTTCTGTTAAAAGCTTCTTCTCCTCCTCTTTTGCTTCAATTTCTTTATTTGTGTGGTCTAATTCAAATCTATTTTTACCAATTGAAACCTTTAAGGTCTCATTTTCCGCGCTTAAGCTTTTAATTTTTTTTTCTAAAGCTTCTGCTTCCTCTTTTTGTTTTTGCAGAATTTCTTCCTTTTCTTGAACTTCTTGATTAATCTTAGAGATTTTGTTTCTCAATTCATCTTGAGTTGTAACTTTTTCTTTTACACTATCTGTTAGTACAATTAGATCCACTTGTCGAGTTTCATAGGTTTTTATTAGCTGCTCATTGTTTTTTATAAGTTCTTTATATTCTTCTTCAAGGTTTTCTTTACTTTCTTGAATAATCTTTAGTCTTTCCTCCAGGTTCTGCATTTCTTCATTTTTTCTATTATATCGTTCTGTTAACTCTTTTATAGTTTCTTCAAGAGCAGTAAGGTATTCCTCTTTATCATCAACTTTTTTCTTTATAGAGTCAAGTTTTTCTTGTTCTTTCTTTATTTCTTCGCTTAATTCTTCAGTTCGAATTTCTTCTTTTTCCTTCTGTTCCTCTAAAGTATCATTATTTTTGATTGTGTCAGATATATCTTCAATACTGTCTTCAAAGGTCCTCAATTTTTTGTCTATTAAATCTCTTGACTCTTTTGCTTTACTTAGGAATTCTTTATCTACCCTGTCATCATCTTTTTCAGATTTACTTTCAGTCTTATTTTCCTTATCTTCTTCTCTTAGTTCATCTGTCATAGTGCGAATTTTGATTATTAGATTTTATTATCGTTATTAAGATAAAAGTAGAAATTGTAATTTAAAATTTAATTCTTATTTAAATATGAAAAACAAATTTCTATTTGGTCAAATAGGCTTTTAATTAAATAATTTTGCATTTTCGACATCTAAATTAAGACGCTTATAAAATATACAATTTTTATCTATTTAAAATTTAACCATATTTAATTTTTTGATTAGAAATTACAGACCTAGATAGATAAATTTATATATCATTTAAAATCAAAAGAAAAGAAAATATTAAAAAAATTAATTATGAACAAAAATCAAATAATTATTATAAAGAATGACAATTTAATTTAGAGCTACTCTAGACATGTTGGATTTATCAGTAGGAAGTTTTCCAATAATATTAAAACCAAATTTAGGACAGCCTATTTTACTTAATTTAAAAGATTTTAAGGATAGGTTAGAAGAATATCATAAACCAGTTATGTTCAACACCTTAATCTTAGCCAATCAATCCCATTCTCTCAAAAGAATTCTTGAGTATTTCCATTTAAATATATATATTCAGCCTATCTTGAAAGAGGAGGGAGAATTTCAGCAAAGAAGGGGAGAGCTGTTTCCAATTTCTTTGATTGAAATTTCAAAAATTGAAAAACTTGATTTTAAGGATCAAACAATATTAGAAGATAAAAATTGTATTATTTGGGATTTATATAACTCTGCTTTACAATTAGAAAATGTATTTGGAAAAAGGACTGAATTATATGAAATAAATTTTAAAATTGAGTTGCCGATAGTTAAAAAAATTGAAAAATTACTAAGTGAATTAGGTAGAAATTTTTTATTATTCGATTTAGTGCATGATATTCCAAATAGAACTGATAATAAGATAAATTTCCATAGTATAGCAATTTATAATAAAGATTGGGACAATTTTGAATTTATTCATGCTTCAGATTTTCATGTTGCTAGAAGAAACGATTTTATATTAAATTTTATCAAGGAAAAAGTAAAAGCACAAATGAAGTACTATGAACAGAAAGAGAAAAAACTAAAGAAAATTGATGATTTCGTTCTAACACGAGATTTTGAATATAAGGAAAATTTCCAGATAGCCAAATATGAAGAACTAAGATATGCAAAATATAATTTTAATTATAATTTAAGATTATTTATAGATTTTGTGAATGAGAGAGCAAAACAGAATAAATTAGATTTTATTTTAATGACAGGAGATTTAATTGATTATCTGAATATCGCTAAGGGAAATTATCAGTATGAGAATAACTTTTACGTTCTAATTGACATTTTACTTGGATTAAATAGAGGCTTAGAAAAACCGCCTCAATTGGGTAAAGATTCAGAATTTATAAATAAAAAAGAGATTATTGTACCCATTTTTACTACTATTGGAAATCATGATTATCGAAAGGAGCACTATGGCTTAAGATTTGGTCAAATTCATAAAATATTCGGTTTAACTAATCATGACATAAAAGGTTATTATGATACTAAATTTTTTAATTATTTCACAGCACTTAAATCCCATGTGAAATACATAAAGGATTATTTTAGATATTTTAATCCAAACCTTAACTATAATTTAAAAATTGGAGAGAATTACAATTTCATTTTTCTTGATACTGGGGAAGACTCAATCGCAGATCTTCATGATTTATTAACAGGAGGACCAAGTACTAAAGGAATAAAAGATGAACAAGTAGATTTACTTCGGGCATATATTAAATTGTCTCATGATCGAAAAATTATTATAGTCATGCATACTCCACCAATCTCTCCTAATTTAAACTCTAGAAAAATAAGAAAATACAAAAAGAAATTTGGTATTGAGAAAAGAGAAATAGAATGGTCAGATTTCCATGAGGATAATTTAAAAAAAATAAATAATACTGGTAGATTAGATACTGTTTTAAATTTAAAATATGAAACAATAATGTATAATTGGGCAACTCTATTAAGAATCGTGACTGGTTCTGACAAAGAGATAAGAAGAAAAGTAGACTTGATTTTATGTGGCCACACTCATACATTAAAAGAATACCGATTGAAAGAAGCGCGCAAAACTGAACGTATAAATTTTGGTTTTTGGTTTTTTCCAATTTATATTGAGGTTCCTTGTGAGGTATATACATCAATTTATCGAGAACAATTTAAATCATATGTTAGTCCTTCTGATTTAAAAATTTGGTTTGATGTTAATAAACCATTTATATTTCAAGTTCAAGCGATGGGTCCAATCTCCAATCTTTATAAGTATAAACCACCTGGGTTTAGATTATATTCAATCAAAAATGATCAAATTGAGCAAGTAAAGGTTTTTTCTTTGCATTTAAAAGGTCCTAGCGTCTCATAAAGAGTATAACATCTTCATATGTTGTATCTGGCATAGGACCAAAACTTTGAACTTTAAGCGCACCTACAGCGTTAGCAAATTGTGCTGACTTAGTTAAATTCCATCCTGCAAGATATCCTACAATAAATGCTCCTCCAAATGAATCTCCTGCACCAGTAGGATCTACTTCTTTAACTTTAAAACCGGGAACCTTTATTCCTTCTTGATTCTTGCGAGTAAAGATTATGCAACCTGCTTCTCTTAATTTCAATATTATAATTTCAGGGCCTTTCTGTAATAATTTTCTACATGCATCACTGGCACCAACTACTCCTGCCAACATTTCGGCTTCCTTATCACTAGGCATTAAAATTAATGTATCCTTTAATACAGGGTTACATATCTCTAATATTTTTTCCAGATCTAGCATTTCCGGACGCAAATTCGGATCGAATGAAATAACAAGATTCGGATTCGCTTCTTTGGCCACTGATATCGCTTTATAGCATGAATCTCTCGAAGACTTACTAATCGAAAGGGCGCTACCCATAATATGCAAAGATTTTACATTTTGGAAGTATTTTTCATTAATATTTTCTGGAAAAATATTACCAGCCGCACCACCCGCAAATATAAACTTGCGAGACCCATCTGAATTATATTGATTAAATGCTATCCCTGTTGTTTTATTATCCAAAATCCTAATTTGTGAAATATCTACTCCATCAAATTTAAGTTTATTAATAATACACTCTCCAAACTCATCATTTCCTATAGCACCGAAAAATCCAGTTGATAAATTGAATGGCTTAGACATACGAGCAGCTGAATCAATAAAAATCGCAGGTGCACCACTAGGGTATGGTCCTTTATAGTTGGACCCAATTTCTCCATGATGAATATCAACTTGTTCTCGCATAATTTCAACTAATAATTCCCCTAGACTTATTATATCTGGACACATGAGGATTTAATAAAATTAAATATTAGAAGATTATTAAGAAATAAGCTCTGATAACATTAAAAATATGTAGTAAATTTTTTTCAAAAAAATACAAATTAGTATTAATATTTTCAACAACCATTTAAATAATAGCTGCTATGATTATTGTCGTATACCTTAATAGTATATTTGGGTTCTTTTAATGCCTTTCTGGTTTTGGCCATAAAGCTATTGATAAGATACCTCCAATTAACATTAATATTGGATCAATAGACATCAATGTAGCATTAAGAAAAATAAAACCTCTATAATAAGTATCTATTGTAAATATACTAATTGGAGTAAATCCTCCAACGAGACTTCCTGCACCAGCAATTATCATTAAAACATTACCCAATTTTTTATCTCGCAAGCCAAGAAACGCTCCTGATATTCCAAGAGAAGCCCAAACTACTGTTATTATTATGCTTATAATTGTTGGTATTAATGGTCTAGAAATAGGAGATCCCATTAACATATATGTTAGGTTGTATTGAATTTGAATGACAGCAGCAACCAGCATCAGAGTCCCGCCAACTAAACCAACAATTGGTCCAGCCTTTCCCATAAATTTCACCCGAAATAAATTTTTTACTGATTTTAATTTTGATAATTTTTAATAAAGTTATCATATGATTTTAAGATATAGTCATATTTCAATATTTTTGAATTAGGTTATTTTATTCTACTTGACAGATTTTATTCTATTAAAGATTTATATTCTACTACATTTAATTATATAATTAATTAAAAAAGGCTAAATTAGGTAAGAAATGTGGTAATTGAAACAAATATAACAAAAATGTTTGGGATTAAGTATCCAATTATAGCAGCTCCTATGGGTCCTTTTTATACAACTGAACTGACAGTTGCGGTTTCTGAAGCAGGCGGTTTAGGAGTGTTAAGTCATACCAATCTTTTTGGAAAAAGCAGTGTCCAAGAAATGAAAGAAAATATGGAATATGTAATTGAACACACAGATAAACCTTTTGGATTTAACATAAGAACTGCTAGATTACAAGTTGATGCGCCAACATTATGCCGTGTGATTCTTAAGTTTATAAGGAATAATCCAAAACTGCGAGAACAATGCATATATGTAGTAACTAGTGCTGGAACACCAAAAATGATTCATAATAATTCATTTCAGAAATTAAAAGAAAGCGGTTCTCAAATAAAACACTTTCATGTAGCTCCTGCATTATGGCTGGCAGATAAATGTATTAATGCGGGAGTAGATGGGATAGTTGCTACTGGGTGGGAAGGAGGAGGTCACCAATCTTATGAAAAAGTAAGCACACTAGTACTGCTACAGCAAATTAAAGAAAAGTATCCTCAAATACCATTAATTGCATGTGGAGGTTTTGCTACTGGTGAAGGATTAACTGGAGCTTTAGCAATGGGAGCTGGAGCAATAGCAATGGGCTCACGTTTTATTGCTTCTAAGGATAGTGAATTTCATGATAATTATAAGAATGTTATACCACCTGCTAAAGCAAGTGATACTGCTTATTGTTTAGGTGTTCTCGGACCAATTAGGTTATGGCGAAACCAATATGCTCTTTCGCATAAACCAGTGTCAAGTAAAGAGGAAAAACTAGCTTTAGAAGTAGAGTTAACAGCAGAAAAGGCCATGGAGGATCAAAAACACTATGAGATGGTTTATGATGGTGATATCAAGCAGGGAGCAGTTCTTCTGGGTCAAAGCATTGGACTTATAAATTCAATAGATAGTGTAAAAGATATAATTGATAATATTATGAAAAAGGCTGAAAAATTGTTAATTGAAACAAGTGGTTTAATCAAATAAGGACGATAATTCCTTTTTTTTATTAATTTATAATCTAATAATTATAAGATTATAATTATTTTAGTAAGTTGAAAAGAAGATGAATTCTAAAAAAAAAATAAAATTAATTTCTGAAATTTTAGATAGATATGATGAGCGTGTTTGCTTTTACTGTGGGAGCATGTTAAATGGAGATTTAGAAGAGGAGGACTGGGATCCTGGTTATTCAGATGATTGGTGTCCGGATTGTTGTAGAAATGTTAACCCTAATGGTGATTGGGAAGATGCTTGCATGGATGCTATTGATAAAGTTATCCATGATGAACCTTTTGAACCATAAGAAAATTTATTTCGAATTCTAAGTGAGTTGATTAAAATGTCAGAAAGGTATGAAATTTCTCCATATGAATATATGAATTATTTTATGTCCAAAGCTGCTCTTCTTGTGTCAATGAGTAAAGAAGGAAAAGCAAATGTTATGGCATTATTATGGAAAACTATTGGAGAACTATGGGGAATACCGATTATAACTGTTGCGGTATCTCCATCGCGTTACACTTTTAAATTGCTGACTGAAGGAAGGCATGAATTTACTGTGAATATTCCTTCTGTAAAAATTGAAAATGCAATTAATATAACTGGTTCATATTCTGGTAGGAATGTTGATAAATTCAAAAAAGCAGGATTAGAATTAATAGAAGGAAGTATGGTAAAAGTTCCAACAATAAAAAATTGTATATTAAATTATGAATGTAGGATACTTCATTCATGCAAATCAGGTAATATAGCAAGTCATCATTTATTTTTCGGGGAAATTCTTGCTGTATATGCGTCCAATGAAATTTTGAAAAAGTAATAAATATAAATTATTTTTTCTAATTTAATATTAATTTTGAGTATTAGTAAGCTGATTTACCTAAAATTAAACAAAATAACTTACTTCTAGCAATTTTACAACATAGAGGTTAGATTATTATTCAAAAACCTATTCTTTTGAACTGCAGTAACTGTAAAACGGATTATAAGTTTAATAAAGTTGAATATAAATGCACTAATTGTGGAAGTTTGTTATGGTTCAAACCAAAATTAGAAAATTATAAGGAAAATTTTGGTAAGCCATTTAAGACTTTTTGGGACTTTTATTTCACCTTTCCAGAGATTGAGAAAGAATTTCTTGTTAGTTTGGATAAAAGAGAAGGCGGCACTCCGTGTAAAGAATCTGAAAAAATAGGACAAATTTTAGGACTTAAAAACTTATATTTCAAAGATGAAACTCAAAATCCTACGAATTCATTTAAAGACAGATCTGCGGCACTGTTAATTTCCCACGCACGTAGTTGGGGATATAATAAGGTAGTATGCGCTTCTAGTGGAAACCAAGGTGCTTCAATTGCCGCCTATACTTCATTAGAAGGTATAAAATGTATAAATATTATACCAAGGGAAATAGACATTGGTAAAAAAGCTCAAATGATTGCTTATAATTCGGAAATAATTGTAAATGGGGAGTTAATTGATGATGCAATCGAATTGGCTTTAGATAAAAAATACAACGATTATTATCAATGTACTAGTGAGTTTAACCCTCTTACAATTGAAGCTCAAAAAACAATTGGTTTTGAGGTTTATCAACAATTAGGACTTCCTGATTGGATTGTGATTCCAATGGGGAGTGGTGAATTATTAGTGAGCTTATGGAAAAGTTATTATGAGATTCGAGAAGCAAAAGTTATCCAAGATTTCCCAAAATTAATCGGGGTTCAATCTCAAGTATCCTCTCCTATAGTAAATGGATTTTTTCAACAGAACGATCAAATTAGTAAAGAAGGTGATATAACAAAATCATTAGCTATGGGTATTTTTGTGAAGAAGCCTATTTTTAAAGATTTAGCAATTAGGTGTATAAAAGAAAGCAATGGTACCTCATTAGCGGTTCCTGAAAACTTAATTTTAAGCTCAATTGATGAGTTAATTAGAAATGAAGGTATTTTCGCTGAACCATCATCTGCTTTGACCTTAGCAGCAGTTCAAATCTTAAATCAACGAGATTTGTTTGATCCTAAAGAAAAAGTAGTTTGCATTATTACAGGAAGTGGGTTAAAAGCACCTTATGTATTAGAAGCGTTATCCTCTCGAACGAAAACTGCTGGAATGGGAAGTTTATTAAGCACTAAACTGAAAATATTAACTCAAGTTTCATTAGCAGGTAATAGGGGTATATATGGAATAAAAATAAAGGAAATGTTAGGATCTATTAGTGTGGCTGCAGTTTATCAACATTTAAAAGAATTAGAGGAAAAGCAATTGATTTCAAGGGAAAAAAGTGGAAAAAATGTGTATTATAGTATTACCGAAAATGGAAAAAAAGTATTAGAAGCTCTAGAAACTCTCATTAGCTTATTTTGATTTGGTTTCCAAAGATTCTATTATGAATATTTTTTCAAATATATTAGGGAAGTTAAGTATAATATTCTTACGTGAAGCTGTTATAAAGAGTATTGTCCCGATAACTCCTACACTAAATTGGACTCCAAAATTTAGAGGTAATTCTCCAAAAGCCCATCCGGGATCTCTAAAAATATATAATTCTACAAAAAAGTATCCAAAAACCATTATCAAACCTCCAATAATTAATCCAACTATGTCCTGATAATGAATTTTTTTGTAATTTCTTCTTGGGTTAGAAATAAATCCTACTACAAATCCTTCGCAAGCTTTTATTATAAATGTGAAGAGAGCAGTTTGGGGATATCCTAATATAAAATCCGCTAACATAGGACCAATACCTCCTGCTACAAATCCAATAATAGGCCCAAAAAGTACTGCAGTTATCATGACTGCTAGATCACCTATATTAATAAATCCTTGCGGAAAAAGAAGTGGAAATAGAAGTGTCAGTCCACAAGTAAAAGCAGAAAATATTCCGGCTATGGCAACACTCAATGAGTTAGTAAACAAAACATAACCCTTAAGTGATTTATATGATGTATCGTATTTCTTTTCTGGTGCTCTAACCTCATTCTCCATTTTTATACACCTTTCAAATTTTATATAAGTTCAAACTTATATAAGTTCAAACCTAGATATTTTTTATTACTTTATAAATCTTATGGTCATCTATCAGACTTAAATTTATTAACAAGTTTTTTATTTAAATCTCTATAAGAATAATACTTGAGTTTTGAATTAAGCAAGTCAGTTAATAACCTTCCAGCTTAAATTAAAATAACATTTTGATTCTACTAATCTCGTGTATTAAGAATGGCTTTATTTGATTTCATCCAAATTATCTTCTAATATCTTTCATAGATTTTGTTTTCTTGGTTTTAAATAATTTTTTTTAGGGTATTAAATGATTTAATAATATGTTTTTATATCTAGAAAATTTAACTAAAACAAATCAAATATCCACTGATATATATCTTCTCCCTGAGGTTCAATATTTTAAATTAAAAAGCGATTTATTATTGAATCTTAATAGTCAACTTATTATCTCAACTGATTTACCAGACGAGTTTGATTTTATCATTGAACAATTTCACAATGAGCTAAGAAATCTCAATAAGATTGATAATATTCAAATTAAGAAGCAAACGAAAGCAGAAGGTTTACTAGATGAAAATGAAATTATTAAGGAATGTGTAGAAGCCTTTCCTCAATCTGATATTGAAAGTATTTTAAATAACAATCTAAAAATTAAACAAGGCTATATTATATTATCCGAAGATACTAGGGTAATTATATTAGCAGATTCTCCACAGGGTATCTTCTATGGAGTTCAAACTATGCTCCAGTTAATTAATTCAAGCCCAAATAGAGATTCTTTAAATGAGGTAATAATAATTGATTTTCCTTTACTAGAAGTAAGAGGTGTATCTGATGATATTTCAAGGGGTCAAGCTGCAACAATTGAAAACTTAAAGAAATTCATAAAAGAATTGAGTCATTTTAAGGTTAATCATTATTATTTGGTCTATATGCAAGATATGTTCAAGTTTCAAGACCATCCTAAGATTTCAGAAGGAAGAGGTGCTTATTCAAAGGAGGAAATAAAAGAATTAGTCGAATTTGCAGAAAAACATTTTGTTGAATTAATCCCTATATTTCAAACTACTGGTCATTGGGATAATATTCTAAATCGTCAGGAATATTGGAGCTATGGTGAGTTTCCTGGTTCAAATAGTTTAAATCTCGCCAATGAAGATATTTATACATTACTAGATAAGATGATTGGGGAGTTAGCTCAAGTTTTTAAAACAGATTTTTTTCATATAGCTGCTGACGAGAGTTCCGATGTTGGTAAATATGCTTCACACGCTTATATCGAAGAAATTGGAATTGAAAATGCTTACTTAAAGCATTATCAAAGAATATATGATATTGTTAAAAAACATGGATATAAAAAAGTAATAATCTATCACGATATTCTTTATAAATACAAAAAAGTCTTACTCAGGTTACCGAAAGATATGATTATTATGTATTGGAAATACAATACAAAAGAAAAGCATCCCTTTTTAGATGAGATTAAGTCTTTTGGCTATCCAATAATTGTGAGTCCTTCGATTATGGATTATAATCGCTTATATCCCTCATTTGCAAAATCAGAAGAGAACATTATGAATTTAATTAAATATGGATACTATCGGAACATAATTGGGGAAGTAACCTCAAGTTGGGGTGATTTTAAAAATAAAGAAATAAGAGAAAACCGAATATATGGTTTCATATTTTCTGCGGAAGTTGGATGGAATCCTGATAAAATAGTTGATAAGATTAGATTTTGGGAGGGTTTATTTTTACATTTTTTTGGATTAATTGATCCTAAGCTGAAAAAAGTTTTTTACTCTTTAAGAGCAATTCAGGACAATAATAAACTACATACTCGAGATTCTTCTTATTATAATCATTTCTTCAGCCATCCCTATAATAAGAAAAGTTCATTGTACAAAAGAAACATTAGGATTACAAGATTTGATAAACTAATCGAAGATTTAAATACAATTATCGAAATCTGTGGAAATTTAGAAAAAAAAGTTTTAAAAAATGGAATAAATATTAGAAATCTTGGTTTTATAGCAAAACAATTGAAATTGTATTGTCAGAAGAGAAAAAATTCTAAAAAACTTGTTAATTTTTACTCAGAAAGAGCTAAAAGTAAATTGAAAGGGCAATATATTGAAGAAATAAATGTTTTAATAGAAGATCTAACGAATTTATTAGCTGAATACAAAGCTCTATGGTTTAATTGCGCAAAAGAAGATGGATTTCAAGGTATAGAGAAAAGATATCTTTGGTTAATAGAATTCTACAAGGAGAAAATTTCTGAAATTGAAAATAATCGTAAATGGGTAAATCCCAATATTCCAAGTGAATTCATATATTATGATTCTAAACAGATACATAAAACCCATAAAACTTATTATAAAAAAGTTATAGAAATCGAAGATCGTGTAATCAATGCTAATATTCAAGTTATTGCAGGAACATATGCTAAAATATATATAAATGATCAATTTGTTGGTCATGTGATTACAAGATTTTCACTTAATTTTGTTACCTTAGAAAATAACATTCAACTTCTTGAGATAAAGAAATTTTTACGAACGGGAGAGAATGTAATTAGTGTTGAAAACACTGATTATATCGGAGGAATTGGATTAATTAATATTTACGGTCAAATTAATACCGTATCTGGGAATTTAATTCAAGTAAAAACTGATAAATCATGGTTAGGGCGAAGAAAGTCCGAAGACAGCTGGCGAGGTGTGAAAAGTCTAGGAAAGGTCCCAAAAATTACAGGAGGATTAAATTATCCTAATTTTTTGAATGGGTTACGCTCAAAAGAAAACGATTTTACAGCAAACTTTAATTATTGGGTTTCTAGAGCACCTAAAAAGTTATTTTGGTTAATAAAAATCTTTGCCAGATTATTAAATCGTTATGATATAATTGAATAATATCAGCTTAAAACATGAATATAATTAGAAAAAAATAAGTATTAGAAATTCGAATAAATCATGAATTTGTTTGCTGAACCTAGACTATAGATTTCGAATTTTTTCCCTTTTTTTGTTTCACAGAACATTTGAATAAGGGGAAAGAGATAAATTTGCGTAGTTATTTGAGTGTCTTTATCCTTCTGGTAAGTTTTATAGTCACTTCCAGCGGAACTAATAGTTTTCTTTATATTTTTATTCCAATAACCCAAAGAAGCTTCTGATTTAGATTCTAATTCTTTGAAATCATTAAATTTAATTCCTTCAACATCTTCGAGCATTTTATGAAGATCTTCTCCCATTTCTTTTTCATATCTCGTTTGAGCACTACTATGAAGTATTGGAATCCCCGTAATTAATGTTTTAAAAGGAACAGGTAGATTCTCATATTTATATAAACTTTTATGACCTCCACACTCTTTACATGATTCTCGTCGACTACCAGTGCCGTAACAAGTGCCACAAGGATATGAGAAAGGTTTCTTCTCTTTTTTCTGGTCTTCTCCTATTAAAACAACAATATTTTCTTCAATTTTACCATTACCATTGCAGGTTTTACATTTTTCATCAAGATACCCTTTTCCTCCACATTTTTTGCAAGAGACTGGTTGAATTGATTCATATGTTGGTACCAATTCATCTCCCTTCCAATTATCTTTATTGACCTTTTCTGATCCTTTAAATGAATAGAAATATTCTCGAACTAATTTTGGGGCTAATACTATATGTTCTTCTTTGTCTTTAGTTGATGGTCCAAGAGTTTTTTTAACAGCAAAATAAATTGCTGCTTCTTTCATTGTATCTTTAACATATTCAGCAGCAGATATGACATCAAGAGAAAAAACTGCTCCTTTTGTACCAAATTGTTTTTCCATTCTTTTTCGATCTTTCCTTACAGAACTTTGTTTCCATTTTTCAAATATATCATCTAAATTAGGGGTTTTAATTCTCACATCTGGCATTAAATTTTCACTTTTGTTTTTATATTAATTTTATCTAAGTAAAATAAAATTATAAAAATATAAAATAGAATAATTTATAATTTTATATAGAAATAAAAAAAAGTATGGAAAAAAATGTCTGCTGAAGATCGTCAAGCTGTTGAATATTTCAAACAATGGATTGAATCAAACGGACTTGCTCAGTGGATTGAGCACTTTCTGAACCAAGGGGATGAGACAAAACTTAGACAAATTAAGGAGATCTATGATAAAATTAAACAAATTTTTGGGTTCTAATTTTTATTTCTTTTACATTTCTTGATTTTACTTAAGATTTTATTTTATACCTAATCTTTTTAAGTTAGATTCATTAATGCCAATCAAAAGGGATTAACAGAAAAATTGATTTAGTTAATTTCATTTCTTTTTTTTGAAGTTAAAAGTTAAGTGAAGATTCTATTGAGTGTTATTAAAAGAAAATTCTTTATTGTATTAGATAAAAATTTAGAAAGCAAAAAAGAAAATTGTTTTAATATCAACTTTTTTTACCTGAAATCTTTCAATAAAAAAACGCAATCAATAACTTATGTAAAAGAGCCTTTTTTCAAGGGAATCCTACTTTTTGGTTTAGACTTTAAAAATAAATTTCGCCCTTTATCTTTCTTAAAGATATTAAGGGACGGAAATAGAGAACCCGTTGATCCAAAAATTTTTAAAAGGTTTCTTGTTTCTGAAAAAAGTCAGTTTGTGGCTTTTTCGAGCCAAACTAACCCTAATGACTTTCTAAAAGTTCACAAAATGTTGAAAAGTTTCCAAATCCCTGAAGACAAAATAATTAATTTAACTTTTTGCAAAGCCTGTTTAGACAAAAAAGAATTTAATATTTTAAATAAAAATCACCAAATCAGATCTTTTCAAAATCAAATTTTATGTTCTGATTGTGCTTTAGAAATTGTCTTAAATCGAGCAAAAATTATTGGATTAATTTCAACCGAAAGAATAAATCCAAAACTGAAAAATTTCTTTAACCACATGATTCTAAAATTTAAAAATATTGATAAGGTTTTGAATTCTTTTAAAGCAAATTTCAATCCAGTGAAAAATAAAGAAGTTACACTATATGATATTGAGAAGAGCCCTCCTCTTTCTGAGCGTTACTTAAATATTTCCATTGATAAAATCTCAATACCGAAAGAGCTGAAGAGTGCACTGAAAAATCAAGGAATTGAGAAGCTATTACCCATTCAAGCAATTTCCATCGATCAAAGATTATTGAGTCATGATGAAAATCAAATAATTATGGCGCCTACATCATCAGGTAAAACTTTAATCGGTGAAGTAGCAGGAATTTCAAAAATACTAACTAGAAATCTTAAGATGTTGTATTTAGTACCAATTGTAGCTCTAGCAAATGTAAGAACAGAAGAATTCGAAAAAAAGTATAAAGAATTAGATCTAAAAATAGTAAAGAAAATAGGAGAATCGCTTTTAGATAAAAATGAACCCCCTAATTTAGATGACCTAGTCGATGCGGACATTATCGTTGCAACCTACGAAGCTATTGATTATATATTAAGAAATGGTAGCAAGGAATCATTAGGCAATATAGGAACAATAATCGTTGATGAGATTCAAACTTTAACAGATATAGATAGAGGATATTTATTAGATGGATTAATAGCTAGATTAAAAGTTAATTATAAAGAAGTACAATACCTATATTTAAGTGCCACAATTGGAGCTCCAGAAGTTTTAGCTAGAAAATTAGGTGGGACTTTAATTAATTACAATAATAGACCAGTGCCAATTGAACGTCATTTAATTCTATGTTTAAACGAAACCCTAAAACAAAAATTCATGATCAAGCTAATTCAATCAGCCTTTCTTGAAAAATCAAGTTATGGATTCAGAGGTCAATCAATCATTTTTACTAATTCACGAAAAAAATGTGAAGCTCTATCAACCCTCCTCGATAAAAGGGGAATAAGCGTAAGAGCTTACCACTCAGGGTTAACAAATGAAGAAAGAAAGTTAATCGAGATGGAGTTCCAAAACCAAAAAATTTCAGCGGTAGTCGCTACTGCCGCTTTAGCGGCTGGCGTAGATTTTCCTGCAAAACAAGTAATTTTCGAATCATTAGCAATGGGGATAAAAGTGCTGACAGTGGCAGAATTTGAACAAATGTTAGGTCGAGCAGGAAGATTAGGAAAACATGATGTCGGTTATGCATATCTACTTGTTGAACCTGAAAAAATTTATGTACCTAAAATGAAAATTACTGAAGAAAATATTGCCATTAATTTATTGAATGGAAAAATAAAAGATTTTGAATTGGATCCAGATGAAGATAAATCTGTGACAGAATTACTTGGATTTATTTCGATGTTCAATGAGGGAATAGATATACGAAATATCTATGAATTTAATAAAAAGTTAATAAATGCTAATTATGAAATAGACTTATTATTGAGAAAACTAATAAAAATGAAATTGGTTATATTAAATGATAATTCAAGTTATAAAGTCAGTAATTTAGGACGTGCAGTCTCAAAGTCTTTTTTAACTGTTGAGAAAAGCATGGAGATTATTGATATTTTAAAATTAAAAGCTGAAAATATTATAAATATAGTACTAGAATTAAAACCATTGAAGAATGTATATTTATCAAAGAAAGTAATATCAGATTTATCAAAAAACATCAATATGAAATATTTCAGTAATAATTTTTTTAGTGCAAGCGTCTTATCTTTAATGAATGCTGATTATGTGAGAAAAAGAAAGAAATTTTCAAACGAATTTATTGAGTATATAACAAAATGGGTAAATGATATTTTTAACTGTGGCTGTGAAGATAACCCTTATTGTGAGTGTGGGAGGAAAAGTATAGAAAGAATGTTATTATCATTCAGGATAAAGGAAAACCTCTCAATTGAAGAAATAAGTAGAGTTTTTGAAGAAGACTATAAAATTTTGATTTTTAAAGGCGATATAATAGATTATTTAGAAAATTTAATCTATTCATTTGAGAGCATCCTAAACATTTTGAATGGAATTCCGGAAGTATATTCAATATATAAAGATGAAATAAATGAGATACCGAATATTATAGAAAAAATAAAAAATCCTCTCTCTACTTAGTAAACAACTCTATAATATCATTGTCCTTTAATTCATAATCTAAACCAACTTTCTTACGTTTTTGACGTTCTGACTCCCTAAGAACTATTGCGTAATCAAACTGGTCAAAGAAGCTTTTATGTATTCTTAATGCTATATCTTTTATTTTTGGCATATTTGGCTCAGAATCTACCACTAATGGCTTTTCAGCAATCACTCCTTTATGCATTGTATAAATTTTGATTTTGTCCAGAAATTTTAAAATTATTTCTCCAAAATTATCAGGGAATTCCTTTTTATTTACACTGGATCCAATTATTATAGGGAATTGAGTCAAATATAATCTCCTCATTTTTTCAAACTTTTTCCTTGTACCTGGTAGATCTCCTTTTGTTCCAATAATTATTGCTTTTTTGTATACTACAGAAGGATTCAATGCATCAACAACTTGATTAAGAGTTATTTCGCCAAAAACTTTGACAATAGCGTTTCTAATACCATTCTCAGTTATAATTTCCTTTATTCTATTTGTTAATTCCACAAATTCTTCAGTTTCTTTTGCTTCAGGGGTAAGAAAAAATATTTGTATTTTATTTGCACCAGTCTTCTCAATTGTTATTGGCGGTGGGGAAATATTTATACGAATATTTGATTTGTTTAATTCAGTTAATAATAATTGTATTTGGGAATCATAATCACGAGATAGATCAATACAAAAACATATTAAATCACATGATCTTAATTGAGAAAGTATTTCCTTACCATTACCTATTCCATTAGAAGCACCTTTCATTATTGAAGGCATATCAACAATTTGATATCGGATTTTGTCAAACTCATAAATACCAATTTCAGGTAAAGGAGTAAATTTCCCTACTTTTTCTGTTGCTGCTCCCGTTAAAAAGTTTAATAATGATGTTTTACCTACACCTGGAGCATAATAATCGCTTATTAAGATTAGTTGAATACCTTCTTTTTTAATTGAAAATGGACTTATCAATTTAGAAGTTGATTTTTGTCTGATTTTTTGTTCTTCTTGTTCTCTTTTTAATTTGGCGAGACGAGATCGATTTAGGGCTACGATTTTTTCAGTAGCTTTATGTTTGGGAACTAAAGAGATAAATTCCTCAAGTCTTTTGATCTTCTCCTCTATAGTATTAGCATCCAAATATTTCTGATAAGCTGCTTGTGCTTCTGGTCCGATATTTGAGCTCATAAACCAATAACACCCGAAAAATTTGTGCTAATAATTCCACAATTACCTTATCTTTGGGACTTATTAACTTAAAAGATAGATCTAAATCGATCTTCTGTTTTTAATTTCAAATCTCCAAGAATTTCATTAATTCTATCAACAAAAACTTTAAAATAATTTTCATTTTTTGAAAAAATATCATTAAGAGAATATCTATTTAGGAAATGTGAATTAATTTTCTCTAGAAGCTTTTTTACTAGTTCAGCATCTGTCTCTTTTTCAATAATCGCATATGATAAAAGAGCTTGCTTATTTGATTCATCATTAGGTAAGGCAACTAAATCACAATAACATACAAGTTTAAATGAGGCTAATGAGATAACATTAATATCATCTCCAAAAACCTCACTAGTAAAAGATTCAAGGGCGGAAAGAAATCCAGCTCTTAAATTTGGATCGAGTAAATTATCTGAGGAAGAATAATAACGAATTTCGATTAAATTTCTTATTCCTAGATTTATTCCGCACTCAAGAATTGCCATATTTTCAAAAAGTATTTAATTTTATTGATAGTCCTCTATATGTCTTGTATTAAATATATTTATTTCTATTTCTTCTAAAGTGTTATTTTTTAAATTTTTAATTGTTTTTTATACGCTATAAAAGTATTTTGGAGTAAGAAAGCTACAGTTAAAGGTCCAATTCCTCCAGGAGTAGGTGTTATTGCCCCGCATTTATCTAATACATCTTCAAAATCAACATCCCCGTACAGTTTACCTTCAACTCTACTCTGTCCAACATCAATAATGATAACGCCTTCTTTAATATGATTTTTTTTTATGAATTTTGGTTTACCAACCGCTACAATTAAAATATCTGCTCTTCTCATGTGATCTTCAATTCTCTTAGTTGAAGTATGACAAACTGTAATTGTTGCATTGCGTTTTAAAAGCATAAAAATGAGAGGTTTCCCTACAAGATTAGAACGGTTTATAATTACCGCATCTTTTCCGTTAATGTTGATGTTATAATATTCTAGTAAAGCAATAATACCTTTAGGAGTGCAGGGAGCTAATTCTTCTTCATAATCGAAAAGCCTTCCCTTATTTATAGGATTAAAACCATCAACGTCTTTAAGGGGAGATATCCTTTTTAATATTTTTTGTTTAATCTCTGTGAATTTATTCGGTAAAGGGATCTGTAATAGAATGCCATGAACTGTCTCATCATTATTTAATTTATCTATCTCTTTTAATATTTTCTCTGCTGTAACTTGTTCATTTAACTTCATTAAAATTGATTGGATACCCACTTGTTCGCATCTTTTTCTCTTCATATTAACATAAATTTCTGAAGCAGGATCCTCACCTACTAGTATGGCTGCCAGTTTTGGCTTAATTCCAGTTTTTTTATATATATCAATTATATTTACTTTTAATTCAGAATTAAGCTTTTCTGCTAACTTTTTACCATCAAGGATTTTTTCCATGATTAATCAAGCAATAAAATTATTCAAAGAATAAAAAAATCAATATATAAGATTGTAAACCAAAAATTTAATTAAATATTATTAGATGATTATTAAAAATAAGATAATAGTTATATTTTTCTTTTTTTCCAAACAAATACAATGATTATAGCAATAATTCCTATTACTGAAAGTAAAATTATTAACACTATGTAGTTGAATTCTACCATAAACACATCTTGATTGAGATAACTGAGTGCGTTTAAAACCTGTAATGCTTTAAATGCGTTATACGATGCGCCAATTGAGGAAATTCCTTGCCCTAGGGCAAAAAGTTCATCAATAAATCCACCATCTTGAAAATTTTGACGTGCCAATATCCAATTTGTTGTTATGCTATAATGCAATTCATTATTATCAATTGAGTCTATTACTTTGACACAATAATAAGTGCTACTTAATAGGGTATTGCTAGATATTAGGGTTGGATAATATCCACCATAATTAACTTTATCATATGAGTCACTACCAAAGAATGAAGTTAAATAATTTAACGTAGCAGATTCATTGACAAGTGTAGTTGAAAATTCATTGATTAAATGGATTGCATAAAATGTAGTCAAAATAGTTGAGGGTAAAGTTTTATTCCCTCCATACCCACCATCTGTATTATTACATGAAAGAATCCAGTCTATATGGCGTGTTTGATTAACTATAGGTTCCTCAATTAAAGAATATATATTATACACAAAATAGGTTGATATTAAATTAACTACAGTTGATGAATTTGTAATTGAAAATCCTCCTAACGGGCTTATAGTCTGGTTTAAATACTTGTAAATCTTGAATTTGTAATTGGAGTCTAATGATTCTAATCCATTTAAGATATCCAGCGAACTTAATATATAGAATAAATCGTAGAGGTTAATTTCTTCATCATCGAACATTTCTTCTACCTTGGTTTCTAAATAATCAATAAAAGTAGTCTTATCGATTTTAACTTCATCTCCGAATAAGCCTGGTATTGAATATAAATTATAGTAATCAATTATTTCCAAGGCATAGAATGTATCCTCATAAGAATTACCAAATCTTCTATTTTCATCATAATTTTGATATAAAAAATCTACTAAATAGCTCTGCCTTGATTTAGCTGCAACTGTTGGAAGCAAAATTAGAAATAGTGAAAATATTACGGTTATTGTAATTAAGCTCCGTAGTTTATTTTTCAATTAAAAAAACCTCAATGTGCTCGAAAATAAATTTTAATTTTTTTAATATAGCTTGGAATTAAAAATTAACTATATTAAAAGATATAAATTATAATTTTTGGAAACAATAGAAGTAGATAGATTAAAAAAGATAATTAAAAAATTTCGCTTATATCTTTATATAAAAGGTCCTTATTCGAAAGAAATTGCTCATAAGTGACAAATAGTCTTAGAAACGAGGGGAGTGTTCCTAAAATCGCAGCTCCATTAAATATTGCGTATATTAGATTATCAGGGACAAAGAAGTTCAAAACTTCTTCTGATGAATCGTAAAAGCCAGCAAATTCTTTAGCAGGAGGTGGCGAATCAATACCCTTTTTTGCACTGTTTTTAATTTCGGGAGTTTCAACACTCTTTCCACAATATGGGCAAAAAATAGATGAAAAATCAGATATTTCTTTTTCACAATTAGGACAGAAGAGCCTTCCATCAATAATAGGGGCTCCTTTACTGGATTTATCTAAACTAATCGTAAGTTCTGGTAAAACAATTCTGCCGCCACAAGAGGGACATAATTCTTTACCATCTGATAAATCTACTCTATAACCACAATGTGGACAAGTATCTTGCTTTTTCTTTGATCCCTCAACCGACTTAAGTTGTGGCTTTTCTTTCTCTTTAGATTTATCTCGTTTTGGTTTAGGAATTTTGCCTAATTGTGGGAGTAAATTTGATAATTCTAACTTTAACCGTTCTTCAAAACCCGAATAAGATAAATTACCACCTGATAATACAACATGAGATAGTAATTCACTCCAATAGTATTTGTCTATTCCGTTTAAACTTCCTATAACAGCTTGAGGGATATTATTAATTGGATATCCTATTAGGCTAGGTTGAAATAATACTTCAGGAGCTTCATGAAAGATATAGTGTGGAACGCTTAAGGTGGAACCATCTGGCATGGCAGTACTAAATTTTTCATCCTTTTTTGGAGGGTTTTTTGGATCAATTACAAAATAACAATTTCGTTCTTTCATATCCTTAACAATCTCGTCTACAGCACTAGATTCAATATGTATCCCTTCTCGCATTAGTAGATTTTTCAGATATTGATTAACATCGGTGCCTGCTAAAGTTAACTTTTGCACTGTTTGATCAATAATTTGACCATTTATAATCGGACAAACCCAAGTAAGACCATCTCCACTCTCAATAACTAAACCATTCGTTAATCCTACACTAAATATAGATAAGATAGGGGTCGGAACCATTATTAACTGTTTTACACGGTGTGTTTCAAATAACACCTGAGCTATATATTCTTTAGTTTCTTTTTGTAAAAAAGGAGGTTCTGTATATAAAACAGGATATTGAGAAAGATCAGGTATTCTTAACAGAGAATAAAAGCAATAATTTAAAAGTTCGTAATAATCATTCCAATCCATTATTGCTCCTCTCTCTATAGGACGTTTAATCTTTAATACGCCTCTCATCTTTGCAGCATCATTTCCCACATAGATGTTCCTTGCACTCACATCAACCATTACAGCTTTATACTTTTCAGTGCCAGTTATAGTGGGAAACACAAATCGAGGACTAGGTTCACCAGCAAATCCTACTTTTGTATACGCTGATCCTATGTCAAGAATAATTGGTGTTCCCGGTAAAGGTAAAGCCATGTTATTTCATTTTAAATTTTTGATTTTTATGAACAATAATATCTATAAACATAAAGTATTGATAGTAATAAAAATATGTATGTGTTTTTTTTAAAAACATGTACAAATTTAGTAAATTGTCTTAATATGATATATTTAACTTCCTTACTAATAACTTAAAAGCCTGTATTTCATCAATCATTGGAGGATATTATTAAATCTCTTTTCTAGACATTTATGCATTTATAAATCGTTTCTATAATAGACTGTTTAGTTATATATCCTATTAAATCTTGGTTGGTATCTATTACAGGTAAGCGTTCAATATCATTCTTTACTAATTTTTCTAAAACTTGAATTAATGAATCTGTTTTGTTGGCAACAATTGGATCTGGAGTCATTAAATCTTTTACTCTTGTATTAGGTGTTTCTAAATCCATAGCAAATCGAGCTAATCTAATATCTCTTTGACTAATGATACCAATTACTTTTTTGTCTTTAGAATTATTAACGACTGGAAGACTACCTATATTTTTTCTTAACATTAAAAGTTCAGTAGTACTAACTTTCTCATTAGGAGTTATAAAAATAGGATTCTTTATCATAAATTCAGATACCTTAATTTCATTGAACATCCGAATTTTCTTTTCCAAAAAAACACCCTATTTTTATGTAATTAAATTAAAGAATGAAATTTTAATGAGTTTTTTAAATTTAATAATGTGAGATAAAATTAAAATCTAATTACTAGGCTATTTTAAAGGATTTTTCAAGTCTTTTCTCAATTTCCTTTAATTCAAATAATAAGTTTTTATATGTTTTTAATAAATATTTACCCCATTCATTCAATTTTACATACCCTCCACCACCAGCTCCACCTTTCCCTGTTATGACAGGAGACATGCCAGTTCTTTTTTCAATTCTTTTTAGAATATTCCATGCATATTTATATGAATAGCCACATTCTTTTGCGGCTAATGTTAAAGACTTATTCTCTTCTTTTTGTGATACATCTATACTTTCTAACAATCTTGCCCAGCCTGAACCTAAAATGTTCTTTTGTTTATCATTTTGGAATTCTAACCAAAATTTTATTCCGAATCCTATTTTATTTTTCAAGTTTTCAATATTTTTATTATTTGGTGGGACTGCTCTCATAGTAAATAGATCATTTTTTTAAAATTAATTATTTTTTATTTTTTTGAATAGAAAAACATTAAAATATAGTAATTTTTATTTTTGTAAGGTTTAAATCATGTTTTTTTCAGGAATTAGTAGTTCAAAAAAGAAAAGTCAAGAAGTAATTAAAAATCTTTATTACTTTAACGAAAATCCTATGCTAGATTGCAATCAATATATAATTAAAGATTCTTATTCCAATGAATTGGCACTTTTTGACGCAGGAAATGGCATATCCTTAAAAGGATTAATAGAAGGAATGAAAGAAGTTGATCTAGATTATGAGAATTTAACAAAAATCTATATTACTCATGAACATGTTGATCACGTTCTTGGCCTTTATCCATTAATGAATCTATTAAATGAAAAGGCACCCAAAATTTATGCATATGGAAACACTGCCAAAATTTTACTAGATGGAGATGAATCAAGTATTTTCCCTGGTAATCTCGGAATTACACCTAGTATGTTTGGTGTTCGTATCATTCCCTTAGAAGTGGAGGAGTTAAGCGATAAAAAATCTATTAAAGTAAATGAAAATTTTAATTTTCAGATATTTCATACTCCAGGGCATTCTACAGGATCAATAACATACTATGAACCTAAAAAAAAAATCTTAATTCCCGGAGATTTAGTGTTTACAGGAGGAAGCTTTGGTCGTTATGATTTTCCTGGTGGATCTTTAAAAGTTTTGACCGATTCTATTAAATTTGTTTCCAACTTAGATGTAAAATATCTACTTCCTGGTCATATGGGGATAAGCAATCAAGGAAATAAGCAAATTGAATATTCTTACAGAATGATAAAATCTATTAGAGATTATTTCTAAGTACTAAAAATTACTTTAAAGTTATGATGATAAAAAAATAAAAAATAATGATATTTATCAAATTGTTTTTATGTTTTAGACTGAGTCTAATTCATCAGGTTCCATACTAATATGACTTAGGAGCCAATCAATTTGTTCTGATTTTTTGTTTACATTTAAAACGGTAGTTAAAGGAATTACATCACCGTGTCCTGGCATAAGTGTAATAGAACCAGCTCTTAATACAAAGAATTCAAATACATCTGGAATTTCCTTTTTAATTCTTAAACTTTTAGTTGGAATTCGTTCTGCTGAAGTAAAAATACCTCTTTTGTGATAGATTTCATTTCTTTCAATCTTCCAATAGTCAAATTGAGCACTAAGAACAACTAATCCCAAAATAAAAATTAATATGATCATAGCAACAAAATAAAATTCTGCTGTTAATTTCAAATTAAATGTTAATGTAGTAGTGGGTATAATACCACCTGGGATCAAAAATATGATTACCAACACAATAATTACGACAGCAAGAAGAAGAAGGAAGAATTTAGTAGATGAGAAGTCAAAAGCTATTATAAAGAGATTCACAAAAAAGATAATAACCCAAATATTACCCAACCAAGCTTCTGGTTCTGGAGCCCCAGAAGCTGTAAGAACCCACTGCCAAATCCATAAAATAAAACTTGCAATAAGCAGAGGGTAAAAGAAAATAACCTTTGGATAAGATCGTAATTTAATTTCAGTTATAGATTTTACTTTATTTTCAGGCATAATTATCACTTACTTGTTCTAGCAATCTTTATATTTTTTTAATAAATAAACGAGTTATTAACAATATATGTAGAAATGCTATTTAAAAAACCTTCTTATACACAGAATAATATAACATTTAAAAAACCTCAAGATTAAATCCATGTAACCTTTTTTCATTAGATTTAAGACCAAAGTAAATTCTTAAGTAGTTTATTTTGGAGGGGACCCTCCAACTGATATTGAAACTGCTAAGAATGCAGGAATTAGAAGTATTGCATTATTAAGTGGTCATGGAGTTAAAGGGGATTTGGAAAAAACCAGCCCAACGATTATTCTTCCGAATATTGAAGCTCTTTTAGAATTTGAACCAATCAAAAAATTCTTATTGAACTGAACATTGAAGTACAGTAATAATGTTTAATTTGGAAGATTTTAAAGATAATCAAGTTCTTGAGAGTGTCGTTGGGAAGTTAAATAAGTATTTAAACAAAAATAAGGACGAAAAAATCAACAAAATCATAAATGATTTAAAAATTCTATTAGAAGAAGAAGATAATCAAATTCTAATAACTTATATTTTTAGTGTCTTAGCGGAAAATAATTTTAAATATATTTCTGATGATTTATTGGAAAAAGTCCAAGAATTTTTGAATTCACCTGAATTAAAGTTGAACTCTTTAATCATATTAGGATTTGGAATGATATACAATTCTATTTATCTTGAAAAATATTTGTGTTTTTTTATCCAAGCTTTAACTGAGAAAAATTCAGATATAAGAAGCAATGTCCATTATTTTCTCCAAGAAATAGTAAAAGTTAACCCCCAAATACTATGCACTTATAAAGAAAACATACTAAATGCTCTCTTAATTGAAGAAAGTAATGCTAATTTATATTCCCTGTTAGATTTCCTAAGTAATTGTGAAAACTTTTATTTCAGTGATATATTTTGGTTTAAACAAATAATAAAAAGAATTTCTTTAAATTTAAGAGGAAAATGTGAAGCAATTCTCTATAATAAATTATTTGAGCTATGTAGGAAATTTTTTGACCCTTTAAAAGATGTTAACTATGAAAAAGAGGATTTAAATAAATTATATGAGTTAATCGATAGTATTGTGATCTTAAAAAAATATAACTTAACAGGTTTAAGGAAGCAAAGTAATATTCGATTAAAAACACTCATCGATAAGATAAGAAGATCCCGCTTTAAAGATGAAGAAGTGTACTTTTATACAAAAAATAAGGAAAATGATGAAGTCTATATTTATGAATTTGAGAAGATAAAATTAATAAATTTCTTTGAGCAAAATAAAAAGATTTCAAGGCAGTTAATAAAAGATTTTCTATATATCATTGAATCAGATCACGAATTAGAACTTGTAATCAAAACATTGATAAAATTAAATATAATAAATGGTTACTTTTCAGAATTAGGATATTTCTACCCTTATAATTATCTAAGAGATCAGTTTGAAAAAGTAATTAAGAAAGATGGAATCTTAAATATTCAGAAATTTGATTATTTACCTATAAATCTATTAAAAAAAATATTGAAAGAGATATCCTTTTCTACAAAGAAGAAATTCTTAGTAGGGAAAACTCGTTCAATATTTTATTCTTTAAAAACAATTACCAAAGAAATTAACTCCAATGCGGCAAAACATATTACTGTTGATTTAAAATCATATCGTGAAACCTTAACTGAAAAAAGTTTTATTAACTTAATTAAAAATCTTCCCAAAGATTATCTAACTAATTATCGCAAGGGAACTATTTTATTAACAAATTTAGGTTTATTGAAAATCGAAAATGAAATTAAAAATTCTAAAATTTTGGGTTATTTGTCTATTCCAAAAATTTCTGAAAAATTAGATATTGATAAAGTTTTATTGGTTGACGTTTTAGATAAGTTTGTTGATCCACGAAGTGGTTTGTTTAACAATGATAAAGAGATATTTTATTATTCAAGATACATAAATGAAAAGATAGAAAACATAAATCAAGTCAATGATATTAAAGAAAAAGAAGTAAAAGTAATTGAATTAACAAGAGAATTAAATATTCAAAAGGAAATTATTTTAAGGAAAATAGATGAAAACCTTAATCTTATTGGGGATGAAATAAAAAATCAAGATCAAATAAATATTAGAGAATACCTTGAAAAGACTGGCATGGATGAATCTGCCTTTTTTAATTTTATAAATAATTTGGAGCTTAAATACCTAAAGAAAGGAGATACTTTAATTTTTAATGAGTATAAAATTAAAGAAGCTGAAAAAGAAATAAGGAATATGTTAATGGAGAAATCAGAAACACAAGACTATATTCTTTTGGGAGATATTGATACAACATCAAGTTCAGCAAAAAATTTACTTAGTGAGATGCAGGATAATGAAGAAATTAAAGGGATATTTTATGATGATGATGATGAAGTTAAATTTTATACCAAAAATGGAATTGAAAAATTAATACTCCAAAATAGTTATAATTTTTCATTCAAAGATCTTTTTTATGGTAAAGAATTATCAGAAAAGGATCTTGAACTATTATGTTCAATTACAGAGAATTTGATAAGTAAAGGAAAGTTAAAGGGAACATTTGATAAAGAATCTCTTACATTTTCTAGTTTTGGCGTTTTATTCAATCAAGATTATAACGTTGTATTAGATGAGTTTGAAAGAATGGTAAAAAATTATAATAGGCTTTTTGATTCAGAATTTCAATTGATTAAAAAGATTTTGACTAAAGACAACACTACAATATTTCCACAAGAAATAAAAGAGGTTCAAGAATCAATCGACAGAATTAATGAACAATATGTTAGATGGAGAAGCGGTTTAGAAGCTTTTATACGTAAAGCCAATATTCAATTATTAAAAAAACAAGGATATACCATGAAAAAATATAAAAATATGATCCTTTCCCCCCAAAGAAAAGAAGACGTAAGATTATTCGAAGACGACCCGGAAGTACAAGACTATTTAAATCAATTTATGTCTTGGATCAAAAGATTTAATAATATTGAGTTAAGATATGGTAATGTTATCTTCTATCAAAAAAGATTAATAAAAGATCCAAATAATAGCGAAAATAAGAAGATATTAGATGATTTATTACATCAATTAAACTTATATTAGTGTACTAAACTCTTTCTTGTTCAATCTGAGTCATTAACTTATCAATATTTATTTTTTCGTTTAATTTAATCTTATAAGTTTTTGGACTATAAGAGCCATTAATCTCTAAAATACCTTCTTTTTCAAGGAAATCTAACGAGCGCCAGATAAAGTTAATTTTTGAGCGATTAGATGACTTTATGTTGTTACATCTTCTTATTCTTTTTGTATTCACAATATTTACGTTATTATCAATTAACTTATTAATAGCTTGAAGAGTTTCCCGTAAATTTTTTAAGAAAAAGTCCATAAAATCGTCGGTTAGGATTATTTGTTATTTAATAATTCGTATATTTAGTTATACTCAGATGTTTATAAAGTTTTTTTCTTCTACCTAAAAATTATATAAAAATGGTATCTCTTTAAAAATTGGAGATAAATTAAGGAATTCCAAGGTTTAATCAATCAAAACCCTAATGCCGAAAAACTCTCTTACCACAAAAAACTAAGGCACAATTCAATTCATCAGCCTTTTGAATTACTTGGGGATCTCTAATAGAACCGCCAGGGTTGATTATAGCCTTAGCACCTGCATTTACAGCTGCTTCTAATCCATCTGGAAATGGAAAAAAAGAATCAGTTCCCATAAAAGAATCTTTTAACTCACTTTCATGACCGAACTCAATCGCTTTTTGAGCAGCAAGTCTTACGACATGAACTCTAGACTGTTGTCCAGCACCAATACCTATAGTATAAATTCCACCATCATAAAGCTGTGCAAAGCAAGCAGAATTCGATTTTGCCCATTTAGAAACTCTATACGCAAAAATCAATGCCTTCTTTTCAATATCGTTTACATTTCTTTTGCTCACAACCTTCCATTCCTTAATCAGAGGCTTGTAATCATATTCCTGAATGATTGCACCTCCTAGAGTTGTTCTGATATCTAACTGTTTATAAATCTCATCCTTTTTATCGAGAAAGTTTCCAAATTCAAGAATTATCATGTTAGCTTTTTGTTTCAACACTTTTAAAGCCTCTTCTTCATAACTAGGAGCTAAAATAACCTCTACGAAGATTTTTTCTTGATTAACAATAAAATCTGCTACATCCTTGGTGAGTATTTTATTTACGCCCCAAATTCCTCCAAATGCAGAGAGTGGATCACAAGAATAAGCCATTTTTACTGATCTTAATAAGCTATTATTATCAATAGCGACTCCATTTGGAGAAGTATGCTTAAGAATTGCAGTTACATACTCATCTTTATTAAAATCCAAAAGCATTTGAATGCAAGAGTCAATATCCAAATAATTATTAAAAGAGATTTGTTTTCCACTTAGTTGTTTAAAATTATACAATCCAAATTCAGTTGATAAATCTTTATAATAAGCAGCAACTTGATCTTGATTTTCCCCATATCTACAATCTTGGACTTTTTCATAAGTTTTTATTAAATTATTTGGCAGTCTAGCGTTAGGATTATAATACTTCTGAAGGTAATTAGCAATAGCTGCATTATAATCTGCCATAATAGCAAAAACATCTTGTGCTAATATTAATCTTGTTTGTTCAGTTATTGCACCCTTATACTTTCTTAATTCTTCAATAATATCTGAATAATAATCTGGGCTAGGAATAACAATTACATCAGGAAAATTTTTTGCTGCTGCTCGAATCATTGTAGGTCCTCCAATATCGATTAACTCTAATGCGTCTTCAATTGGCATTCCAGGTTGCTCTATCGCCTCTTTAAACTGATATAGATTGCAAACAACCATATCTATTGACTTTATATTATATTTAGTTGCATCTTCAATATCCCTCTGTAGATTTCTACGATATAAAATACCTCCTTCGATTTTTGGATGTAGTGTTTTAACTCTACCATTAAACATTTCTGGGCTTTCTGTATAGTCTGAAATTTTTTTGTATTTAATTCCATTTTTTTCCAATAAGTCCCCAGTACCACCTGTAGACATTATTTCAATTTTAAACTCATTAACTAATACCTTTACAAAAGGAATCAGTCCTTTTTTATCAAAAACACTTATTATTGCCCTTTCAATTTTTTTCATAATAGATCATCTAATTCGTACTTATCTTAATTAAGCAAATTTCGCGATGATTTTAAACTATATCTATATAAATTTATTAAAAATAAATTAAAATTAAAGTAGTTTTAGTAATTATAATCTCTACTAGAAAAATTCCTTAGAAACTGATCAACATCTTCAATACTTTCCAATTAAATCGTGTGTTCTTACTTCTTGACGTCCAAAGGAAGTAATTATTCCTACTTTCACTTTTTTCAAATCTTTAATTTCTTTTGCTCCAGCATATACCATTCCATTAATTAATCCTTCCTTTAATGACATAACAACACCACTCAAATCTCCAACATAAGGTATGTATGCTGAAATTCCTTCAGCGAGCACCTTGGAACCTTCTATATAACGATCTGATATGTAACCAGAGGTTCTGGCTTCTTTACTTCCCATTCCTCTATATACTTTTACTTTTTGCCCTTGAATAGTATCAATATAGCCAGGACTTTCTGTACAGCCTGCAAATAAATGTCCAGACATAATTAAATCTGCCCCTGCAGTGAAAGCTTTTGGGATATCCCCTGGATTTTTGAAACCCCCATCAGCGATTAATGAAAGGTTTGGTCTATAATCATTAATAGCATCCGCGACTTGAGCTGTTGCGTATAATGTCGGAGCACCTACTCCTGTTTGTATTGAAGTTGTGCAAATTGAACCCGAGCCCATTCCAACCTTTAATCCAATAAATCTATCCTCAATTAAATCGCATTTTGAGATTATATGTTCAGCGGCTTCATAAGTTCCAATATTACCCAAAACAAAATTAGACTCCAAAAAATCCATTAATTTTTTTGTACCGTTAATATCTGCAATTTTGTAAAAGTCTGCTACATCAATAAAGAAAATATCTACATACTTATCAATCTCCTTTAACATATTTTGGGTTTGTGTCGATTCAGGAAATTTTGGGGATAAAGCTAAGGCACAAATTAAATGTCCTTCGTTATCCATTGAAGCTAAAGGGAATTCTGGAGCTAAATCCTTTTTAGTAATTAAACCTTTTAAATACCCATTCTCAATTACAGGTAGTTTTTCAATTCTATATTTAAAAAGCATATTTAATGCCTCTTCCCTTGATGCCCCAGGTGGAATTGATATTACATCTTTAGACATATAGTCCTTTACTTTACCTTTTTTAATATCTGTATCTAGAAATGGCAAATCTCTTTTTGTTAGAATACCACATACTTTTTTTTCTTCGTTAGTCACAACGAGTCCGCTGATATTATAATTGTCCATTATATATTTTGCTTTAGTCATCGGATCATTAGGATTTATAGTTGCAACATCATCAATAATGAACGATCTAGCTCTCTTTACAATTCTGACCATTTGTAGTTGTTTTTCATATGAACAATTTCGATGAAGAACCCCTAATCCCCCAAGTAAAGCCATTTTAATGGCCATTACTTCCTCAGTTACAGTATCCATAGCCGCTGACATAATAGGTAGATTAAAATGATAGAGGCCTAAATTCGAGGTTATATCTATTTCATTTGGCTCAAAATTTGTATAGCCTGGTTGAATAAGTATATCATCAAATGTTGCCACGATATTGTCCGAATGGACTTTTTTTCGATAGTAATCTGACATTTTTATCCTTCTGAATGATTTTAAAGATTTGATTCAATTTGATTTAAGATTTAAATATTATTAATAAAGAAGCAACATATTATAAAACTTTATCAATTTATAATATGATAAATATATAGTTTTCATCAATTGTAGATTACAATCTTGTATAGTTTATTCTTGGTAATGATTGAATTTTAGGATTTTCAATTAGAGCATCAAGAGCCTTAAGAAAGAGTTTTCTATCATTTTTTATATTTTGAGATTCGAAATCACAATAATTTATAAAATGATCATTATATACCTCAGAAGTCACGTTTTCACCTAAATTTGCAATAATCTCTCTCTCTTCAATGAGATTTTCGACAGGACTCAATAACTCGAATTCACCGTTGTTATATTCCTTAAAAAGATCTGAAAATGGAACAATATTTAAAGTTCGGAACCTAAAAATAGTGGGATTTATTTCTGTTATAACTCTAGCTGTTTCTTTCACATGCTCTTTTGACAGTTTTTTTCCTCCTAACCCTAGAATTATATATAGACTTAGTTTTATTCCAGCATTGAGAACACGTTTCCCTGCTTTAATCATTGACTCAGCGTTAGTTCCCTTTTTCATCTTCTTTAATATAATACTACTCCCACTTTCTAATCCCATGTAAACGATATCTAATCCTGCTTCTGCTAATTCTTTAAGTTCATCATCAGATTTTCGTAGAATATCTAAGGCTTTAGCATAACAACTTACCCTAGGAACATCTCTAATTTTCATTCTTATATATTTTATAATTTTAACAAGATAATCTGTAGGAGCAGAAGTAGGGTTTCCTCCTGCTAAAAATACAGGAAAGTTATGATAGTTATGTTCTGCGTAGTAATCAATATCGTGTAATACTTCTTCTAATGGACGTATGGCATATTTCTGTACTATCCCATTATACATTCCTTTATAGGTCCCACAGAAAGCGCAACGATTCCATGAGCAACCACCAGTGACAGGGATTAGAACTGAATGTGAACTACCTTCAATTGGAGGGCGAATAACAATATATTCTGTAGGGACTACTTTTAACTCTGTATCTTCCATTTATATATTAATTAATATATTAATGTAATTAAACCATCTTCCAATTAAGAATTAAGTATTATAATGAAAAAGAAATTTAATTAATTTTTTTTTAAAAGTAAAATTTAGTTTTTTAAGAGAATCATTTTTTAAAATTAAGAGCTTCATTATAGTAGGATTTTAATTCTATGAGAACCCAGGAACAAGAAAAAAGAATAATTTTTAATTTTAAAACAGTAATTATAGGAGGGCCTTCTGTTGGTAAAACATGTCTGTTCAATAGATTTTGTTTTAACTCATTTAATTTTGACACATCAATGACTATTGGTATCAATTTTCATTCTATAAACTTAAAAATAAACCATCAGGATCGAATTGATATGTTTGGGGAAAACTATATTGTTAACTCAATTTTTGATTTTGGAGGTCAAGATAGATTCAAACCATTAATTCCAAAATTTCTAGGAGGTGCTAATGGGGCACTATTAGTCTTTGATTTAGTAAATAAGAATTCATTTACACAATTAGATTTTTGGTGTGATCAGTTGAAAAAATATGCCAATGGTTCTCAAATTCCAAAAATTTTAGTTGGGAGTAAATTCGACTTAGTTGAAAATTCTTCCTTAGAAGAAATTGTTGATGATAATTTAATTAATGATTTTGCTGAAAAGGAAGAATTGGATGGGTTTTATAAAACATCTTCCTTAGAAAACTATAATGTTGTAGAAGTATTTAAGAAGTTAAGTAATTTAATGCTTAAAAAGCAGAGCTCCAATTTTATAGTATTTTAAAATATAAGATAACCCTAAAATTCTCTCATGTATATGTAATCAGAGAATTCATTAAAAAAAACTTTCTGTTCTTTATTTAAATCAGGATAAATGTCTTTCAAGTAATTTTTTGCTTGGGAAACCAAGTTTTTTGAAAAATGCTCTGCTGTAATTACAGAATTTGTCTGAGCAAAAATGTTTTCTACATGTTTTATATCATCATTTGTTAAATTATCTTTGTGATAAATCTCATTCAACTTTTTTGATTGGTCCTCATTTGAATTCTGAATTGCTAAAATGTAAACGAAATTCTTCTTTATTTTCCTCTTTATATCATTTTTCACATCAAGAATATCATCCCTAATAGCAGAAGCTTGTCCAATTCTCAACAGAGCCTCACTTAATGGCTTTATTTGATAATGCAAATTCCCCTTTGCTAGAATTGCTCCTATTTTAGCTGACTTTTCAAAAAGTCTTGCTCTTTGCATTTCAGCAATATTGAGATATTGTTCTAATGTCATTGTTAAATTATGATAATGCATATATTCTTCAATTATATGCCCCTTAATTAAAAAATCCATTGCTTCAGTATATTCATTTATTGCAAATAGCTTTAAATTATTAGGAAATTTTGAATTTTTAATTACATTAAGTCCTAGTAGATATCCATGAGTTCCACCTAAGATACTCATATCCCTTCCATACATATTAATCAAATCATCCTTATGGGGAAAATCAAGATTTTTATATACGCTTTCTAATTCTTTTTTCAGTTGAATATGGAAAGTTGGTTTAGATCTCCTCAGTTCCTCTTCATCTATAAGATCATCATGGATTAGATGTCCGCTATGTAATAATTCCATTGCTAAGGAAACATACCTAATTTGGTCAATCTGCTCACTCAAATAATTAGGATTTATAATTCCTATAAAACTAGCAATTAATAATATGGGATGTAATCTTTTTGCTTTCTTATTAAATATAAATTCCTTTAATTGAGAAATAAAATCTTTTAGGAGAATTTCTTGTTCCATTTCATTAAGACCATTGAAGTATTTCTCCAATTCAGCATCAATAGCTAATTTTTCTCTATTAAGGAATTCTTCAATCATTGAGCATACAACTTTTTCATGTTTTATGCTATAAATATATTAAACCTTACAATATAACTTTTTACCTAAACAATATTTTTATGGTTTTTATTACAATAAATAATTAATTCAAATAAATCGAATTGAGGTGTTGTTGAGTTGAAGTTAGCAGTAATTTCAGATACCCATGACCATCAAAATAACATTTTAAAGGCAGTTTCAATCATGAATGAAAGAAAAGCAGATTTATTAATTCATTGCGGTGATTATTGCTCCCCTTTTACAAGAAAATGGTTCAATAACTTAAATCAGCCAATAAAGGAAAATTTCTATGGTGTATTTGGAAATAACGACGGTGATCATGTATTTTTGAAAAAAAATCTTGGTGATATATGCAAATTTGCTGAGAATGGACATGAACTAATTAAAGATTTTGATGGAAAAAAAATTTTTGCGTCCCATATGCCAAAAAAAGAAACTATCGAAGCTTTAGCTAGTTCTGGAAACTTTAATATTATACTATCAGGTCATACTCATTCAATTGTAAATGAGAAGTATAGTAATGAAGTTTTAATAGTCAATCCTGGAGAGTTGTGTGGTTATTTAACAGGACAAGGCTCTTTTGCATTAATAGATACACAGAAATTAGAAACTGAAATTATATATCTATAATTTTATTTTTTAAAATTTAAAAAGGCTTTTTTAATAATTTTCCATTTATCTTTATTATGGTTTTGCCTTTAGAGAATATTTTAGTATTAGATTTGAGTCGTCTGCTTCCTGGACCTTACTGTTCTATGATATTAGCAGATTTAGGGGCCCAAGTTATTCATATCAATGATCCAAGATTTCCATATGGAAATCCCCCTCCCTTTTTTCAGAAAGGGCGTTATAGAGAAAGTGCTTTTAATTCAATTTTAATGCGGAATAAGAAATCAATTTCGCTTAATCTAAAAAAGGAGGGTGCTATAAAAATTTTTTATAAATTAGTACAGAAAGCAGATATTATTTTAGAAACATTTCGTCCAAAGGTGACTAAAAACTTAAAAATTGATTATGATACCGTATCTGAAATAAATCCATCTATCATTTATTGTTCACTAACTGGATATGGTCAATATGGTCCATATGAACAAATTGCTGGGCATGACTTAAATTATATTGGAATATGTGGAATTCTAGATCTAAATAAAGAGCGTGAATTTTTCGGCAAGAACGATCAAGAAAGAAAACCAATTGTGCCAGGAATACAAGCAGCAGATATTGGAGGTGGATTAGTGTCAGTAATTAGTATTTTAGCAGCAATAATCGAGAGAGATAAAAATAAAGGTAAAAAAGGACAATATATTGATATTTCTATGACGGATTGTGTTTTTTCTTTTATGCCAATGGCAGCAGCTTTCGAATTTTCAAAATATATAAATGATAGTAATATTCAACCTAAAAATCCACTTCATGGGGATTTTCCTTTTTATACAGTTTTTAAAACTAAAGATGACAAATATTTATCTATTGGAGCGATTGAAATTAAGTTTTGGCGCGAGATCTGTAAGGGTATTGGTAGAGAAGATTTAATTCCTAAAGGTAATGCTTTAGATGACGAAAAAGAAGAAACTTTTCAAGAAATGCAAAAAGAGTTTTTAAAAAAAACTCAAGATGAGTGGATGAAAATTTTTATTAATAGAGACGCTTGTGTTATGCCAGTAAAAAGTTTCAATGAGGCTTGTAATGATCCACAAATAAAGGAAAGGAAAATGATAGTTGAACTTGATCATCCTAAATTTGGAAAAATTCAAAATGTTGCATCCCCAATTAAATACTCAAGGACTCCATTAACTATAAGAAGCCTAGCTCCTAAGATTGGTCAGGATACAATAGAAATATTAAAAAATTTAGATTACACTGACGAAGATGTTAAAAAGTTTAAAAAAGCAGGTGTAATATAGAAACCCATTAATAAAAATTAAGTTGATTATATCTTAATCTATCTTTTAGAGAAATCAATTTTAAAAGGTTATTTTGTATAGAAGATGAAATATCTATAAATATTTATTAAGATTATTGATATTTAATTTATAATTTTGTAAATTTTTACTAAATGACTAGAATGTGGTGAAATCCCTATTAAGAAATTATGTACATTTTGTGGTACTCCTTTAAAAAAAGAAAATCGATATTGTACTAATTGCGGTAAACCTATGGAGCAAGAAGCTGAAAAAGATTCCAATCTACAGGTGATAGATAAAAGTATTTCTAAAAGAGAATCGAAATATCTTCTGACTTTATCACAACGTAAAATATTCCAGCTAAAAATATTACCTATTTTATTAATAGGTTCACTTATTTGGTTATCCGGTGAAATAATCTTCAGCTTTGTCTTTATAGAATTTGAATTTACAGTGATATTTTTGACTATTTACATTTTTGCTATTATTCTTGAGGGGGTTTTATTTTTATTGTTTTATTTCGTGTCTAAAGCTAACAAAACTTATTTAGGGCTGAGTATTTTCTTTATATTTTGTTTTATAGCAGGAATTATTAGTCTTCCTATAATAATGTTGACAGGGTTTTTACTTCAAGTTCATATGTTCCTCACTTTAACAGTTGGAGCTACAATTTTAGTATCTTTAGTAGCCTATAGTTTGAGAGACAAATATTTTGCCAAGGGATATTTATGGGCACATATAATTATCTTTCTTATAGGGCTTGCCGTATTTGAAATATTATTTATAATTATTTTTGATATACAGAATTTCTTATTAACAATCCCGATTACTCTAGCATATTTATTAACTGCTTCTTTAGTAATAATGTTTTATGGAGCTAAAGCTGTGCAAAAAAATGAAACTAAACCATGGATATTTATTCTTTATAAAGTTGAAGGTATATTATTATTAGCACTAATAATCGCAGTGGTTATTGTAGTCGTCATTCTTATTATTATCGTATTAGCTATCATTTGTGGTGATACTAACGTTAGCCTTGGAGACCTTGGAATAGGAGGCGGCTCACGAAAAAAAAAAAAGAAAGTATAGTATGTTCTTATTTGTGCTTGTAAAATTTAGATGTTAAAATTTTTAGTTGTTTATTTACTAATGAATATAGTTCAATGAAACTAAATTCCTCAACTTTATGAAAATTGATTTAGAATTATATAATTGTATAAAAGAATCAGGAATAAATCTAATTTTATCATTACCTTGTATTTTATTAAAGGGACTCTTAAATTTGATAAATGAAAGAAACGAAATATTGCATATTTCTTTGACACGTGAAGAAGAGGGGGTCGGTATTGCGGCGGGTGCTTACATGGGAGGAAAATTTCCAGTAATATTAATGCAGAATTCAGGTTTGGGAAATTCAGTTAATGCTATCAAATCTCTTTTGGAATTATATGATATTCCAGTAATTTTCATAATAAGTCATAGAGGTGGTAAAGACGAAGAAATCTTAGCGCAGAAACCAATGGGAGAAATTACTCAGAACCTACTTAAAGTCATTGGAATGAAGACTTGGTCTATAAAATCTAGAAATGAAATCTATAAGTTAAACGAAGCAATTTCCTATAGTCAAAATCATTGTAGTTCAGTTAGTGTACTTCTGCAAAAATCTTTATGGAGTGATAGTACATGAAAAGATTTGATGTAATAAAGAAGATTGTGGAAATTTTGGAAGATGAATTTATAATATGTAATATTGGTATTCCATCTAAAGAATTGTATCATCTTAAAGATCGAGCGAAAAATTTCTATATGATGGGTTCAATGGGTTTAGCTTCATCAATTGCTCTTGGATTAGCTATTTCTCAACCTGAAAAAAAAGTATGGTGTATCGAAGGAGATGGTTCATTGCTTATGAATCTTGGCACTTTAAGCACTATTGCGAATGTAAATCCAACTAATCTGACTTTAATTGTAATTGATAATGAATCTTATGGATCTACAGGAGATCAGTTAACCTATACAAGTAAAAATACTAGATTGGATATTATCGCAGAAGGAGCTGGTTTTAAATCAGTAGTGAAAATAAAAGAAGAGAAAAATATCCAAAACATCATGATGAGTTTAGATGAAGGTTGTCATTTTGTTTTAATTAAAGTGGAAGCAGGAAATGCTGAGTTAGATAATATCCCCTTACTTCCAATGCAAATTAAGAGTAGATTTATAAAATCAATTTTAGAAAAATAGAAAGAAGCAGTAAATCTAATTCCAAAAAGTATCAAAGATTAAAGTCCTCTAAAAAAAGGTTACTTAATTGGGCACTAAAGGCTAAAGAAAAAAAGAGGAAAAATATTGAATTTGTTAACACATAATTTTATTTAATAATTCTTTTATTATAATTTAAGGATTATTTATCCGTTTTAATTAAGGATTTATTATTTTAAAATGTCAGAAGAGTTTGAAAGGGAAAATAAAGAAAATCAAGAATCACCTAAAGATTTAATGGATGATTTGGATAATGATTTAAGGGACGGAGAATTAGAAAAAGAAAGTGTTGGTAAACCTGTAATTATTAAAGCGGAAGCTTATAAAACAATAATATTATACGCAAGCAGGTATTCAAATCAAGCAATACCATCTAAAGATTGGAAAGAAATATATGGTATTTTAACAGGTTATTCTGATCAGGATTTTGTTTACGTAGAAAATGCTTATGCTTTAACTTTTGGTCACGATACTGATGTAAGTTTGGATGAAAGACATTATATTTTCATTGATGAAATACAACAACAATTAGATCGTGAAGGTCAGGCACATTTTATTGTAGGATGGTTCCATTCTCATCCTGGTTTGTCTTTATTTTTTTCTTATGTTGATTTAATAAATCAACTAGGATTTCAAGCAAAATATAATGATGCTATTGGATTAGTGTTCGATCATACATTATTAGGGAAAAAGAAGGAAGAAAAGATCGGTGATAACATTCTTACCAAATATGATACTGGGTTTGAAATATATAGATTAACAGATGTAAATATGGATCCGAATGCTCCAGAATTTGAAAATAATTTTCATAAGGTTGATTATATGGTTAAAGGATTGAACAAGTACTTCTTTGCAAATGTTCTATCAGAATTATCGGCATTAGTTTCTTCTGGCAAACCGTTACAATCAGCTTATAAAGAG
This sequence comes from Candidatus Hermodarchaeota archaeon, assembly GCA_048885535.1. Classification (GTDB taxonomy): domain Archaea; phylum Asgardarchaeota; class Lokiarchaeia; order Sigyniarchaeales; family SOKP01; genus SOKP01. The sequence continues at coordinate 10,396 of JBHLLO010000001.1, read as the reverse complement.
GATTTTAAATTAGATTCAAACTATAAAGATTCTGAAAATTTTGAAAATCAAGATTCAAATTATATCTCCGAGATAGATATCAGAACAGAACCAAAAGATTTAGTTGAGATACCCATTGATGAAGATTTGTCTTTTGGTTTCAAAAATCTTTTTTATGACACAACCCAAGAAGAGGATAATTCTCTCTCGTCTAAAGTAAAAGAACATGCTGAAGTTTTGATATATGAAGGCAATAAAGCCTTTCAACGTAAAGATACATTTACAGGAGTAGAAAAATACCGACAAGGCATTGAAAAGTATAGAGAACTGGGCAATATAGAACGAGTTTTGGATTTACTAAGAAGTGTAGCTAAATTATGTGTGTCAAATAATCATTTAGTTTTAGCAGAAGGTTTTGCAAATGAATTATATGAATTTTCTAAACAACAAGATTATCGATTCTATTTAGGTGTAGCAAATTACATAATAGGCTATATCTCCCTAAAAACTGGTGATAGGCAGATATTAAAAGATGCATTAAAAAAAATAGAAAATTCAGCTATATATTTTGAAAAAGAAAAAGACTATGCTGGAGCTGGCATGAGTTATAATAAGATTGCTACAATATACCAAACACGACTAAAAAATTATGATAGTGCTTGTCTTTTCTATAAAGAAGCTATTGAAAATTATAATAGAGCATTAGTTAAAAGCCACCCTTTAAGAAAATCTCTCTGGAGTAAACGTGAATTACTTATTGAGAAGATAATTGAATTGCGAGATCTGGTAGATGAGCTTTTACCACATATAGAACATAGTAAAATAAGAGAAAAAGTAATAAATGACCTTAACTCTATACATTATAATTATTAATCTTAACTTTAAGATATTTTCACCTTTTTAGAATAAAAAAGAATAAATTTTAAGGTATATTATTATAATCACTTCTTTTGGTGATTATTATACCACGTCGAAAGCAAAAAATTAAATATTCTAGAAAATTGGTTTGTAAACACTTAGAACCATTAGGTAATATTTCTAATAGCCTTCAACCTTTGTGTTTTTGCCCAACAAGAGATTTAGTTCTTGGCAAAAGAGCTTATGTGTGCCAAGTATGTGAGATTTATGAACCAGCTAAATCTAACCGAAAGACACAAGAAATTTATGAAGAAAGTAGAAAGATCGCAGAAAAAAAGATTTTAGAAAAAAAGATTGAGTTAGAAGACTTTGAATACAAAGAACTAACTGGAGAAGATGAAATTGATTTAACTAGTGATGAATTTGAGGAAGAAGAGGAGGAAGAACCCTTAAAATTTGAAAAACGTAAAGTTGGAAAAGATGAAGTAAGTGTTTCTCAGGAATTTGGTGATTTAGAATGTCCTTTTTGTGGGGAAATTTTTGATGATTTAAGAGCACATATTCCATCTTGCGAACTTGCCCCTGATGATGTTAGTATTGACGACATACTACCTCGCAAAAAGAAGAAAAAAAAACTTAAAGCCAAACAATCTAAGTCTGAAGCAGATGAGGGAAAAGATAAGAAGATATGCCCTTATTGTGGTAAAGAATTTGTTAGATTAGGAAGACACCTTAATTCATGCCCTAAGAGACCGCAAGAGGATGAAGAAATAGAGGAAGAAGATCAAGATTAAAATAAAACTACTTGACGATATTAAGAACTTTATTATCATTTTGTAAATTATGAATAGAAAGGAAAACATATATTATTGTCATCCCGTTTTTCGGCCTCCTAGTGAAGCAAATTCTTTATTAATCCAATTAACGGAAGGTTGCACTTTTAAATGCGATTTTTGCGTTTCAAATCTTCGAAAAAACTTCAAAATTAGAAAGGTTGAAGATGTTAAAATGGATCTTCGTATTGCGTGGAAACAATATAGTTCCTCCATAGATAAAATTTTCTTTCTAGATGGGAATGCTATGGTTACTCCAACAGAGAAGTTACTTGAGCTAACTAAATATGCAATGGAAATTTTTCCAAACCTAGAAAGAGTGGGCGTTTATGCTCATGCAATTGATATAATAAAGAAATCAGACACCCAATTAAAATTATTATCTGATGCTGGTCTAAAAATTGCTTATGTAGGTTTTGAGTCAGGTTATGATGCTTTATTGAAGGATGTTAATAAGCATGCTACCAAAGAAGATTATATTAAGGCATCAGAAAAACTCATGAAAGCAAATATTACGCTATCAGCCACTTTCATAAATGGACTCGGCGGATCCGGTAATCCTGAGGTTTCAGAAAAGCATGCAGTTGAATCTGCTGATTTGGTAAATAAGATTTGCCCATCAGATGATAGGATATGGTATATAGCATTTTTAACTTTAATGATCCCTCTTGGTACTGTGATATATGAGAAACAACAGAAGGGAGATTTTAAAGAAATGGACTCAATGGAAATCCTCCATGAATTAAAACTATTCATAAAGAGTATCAATTTCAAAAATAAAAATGCAAATTGTGTATTTAGGAGCAATCATGCTTCAAATTTCTTGCCAATTAAAGGTAAACTTGAAAGAGATAAAGAAATTATTTTAGATACAATAAATTATGGGTTGACTCATCCGGAAATCCTAAGACCTGAATTTTACCGAGGGTTATGAATTAAAAGATCACTTCTTGAGTATAAGTATTAAATTTTTTTATTGGGCAACTAGGATCTTTCATTATTATATCTAAGAAATTAGTTAGACTTTCTTGGTTAATAGCAAGTCTTTCTGATAATTCTATAAGAGTTAATTTGGGGTATTGTTTCGCAAAGGCATAGAATTGGCGATTGAGTAAATTTTGATAGATATTAAAAATCAAAGCCTTAAAATTTGGACAATTATCATTTTTAATTAATTTAACAAATTCTAATATTTTATCTAAAGCTCCTCTATAGTGTAAAACCTTATAAGAACTAATTATTGCATATAATTTTTTTAAGTAGACGAAGTGTTTGTTTATTTCGTTAGATAATTCCTTGAGATTGTAGTTGTTTATATTTCTATCTACTTCATTTTTTAACATTGCTAATAGTCTTGAAAAATTTTCTATATTGGATTCTGTCAGAGTTTCTTTTAATAAATTATAATAACGTCTATGATAAAATTTCTGATAATTAACAATCTCGATAATTACTTCTTCACGTAAAGTGTGAAATTCTGAAAGTTCTGAATCTAAATCATAGATTTGTTGATTTTCTTTAATCAAAGTTATAGCTGATTCAATTTTCTCCAGTGCATATTTGAACTCATGATTTTCAATTTTTTTAGAAGCCATTGATTTGTACAACTGAAGTTCATCAATTAAATCATTTTTCAGTTCATATTTTTCAAGGTCTTCTTTAAAACTCATATTATCTTTATCGAAAAGATGAAATACATTCTTATTATATTTAATTAGGGCGATTACAAATTTAAATGTGATATTACACATTAAATATTTATTTTAATCCATATTTTGTACATTTATAGTCTAAGTGAATAATACTATAGAATTCACATTAGATATTATAAACTATATCAAGAGAGAATAGAAAAGTTGGAAAAAATTACTCTTATTGTTGGATCCCCTAGAAAGAAGAAAAGTTGTAATTTTTTAATTGATCAAGCTATAGAGGGAATTAAATCTGTGTCTCAGAGTTTTCAGATTGAGAAAATTCAAATATCTGATTACAGAATAACTCCCTGTAACGGATGTGATCAGTGTTTAAGACCTCCTAATGATTGTCCACTGACTGAAAATGATGATATGAAAATTTTAGAAGATATTATTCTAGGATCAGTCGCTCTATTAATCGCAGCTCCAAATTATTTTGGTTCAGTCAGTTCCCAAATAAAAGCATTAATAGATAGGTCAAGACCATGGAAAATGAAAAACTATCTTTTAAGAGACGTTATATTTGCTCCATTGGCAGCTACTGGTCTAAGAAATGGAGGAGAAGGAGTGATTTCAGATTTGATTAATTTTGCTCTTATCCAAGGTATGATTATTGTAGGGAACACCCTAGGTTCTCCTATAATTGAGGGAAACATTCCCATATCAAGTTTACAAAAATACACCTTAAAAGAGTTTTTAGGGAAAGAGGAAAATGACGAAGCTGCTGGTTTAATTGCAAAGGACTTAGGAAAAAGAGTTTCAGAGTTAATACTAAGAATTAAAAGATAGACGTTTCAAAACATCCTAAATGTATTTATCTTTGGGAATTTTTTTTTTGTAATCTATTTTATAAGTTATAAGTAAAAAACTAAAGTTTTTTGAGAATATTTATTTTATAATCTAATATTACTTTTTTAAAAAAATAAAAAGAATGATTTTAAAATGCTTGAACTAAAGGATTTTTACCCACATGCTATTACTTATGAAGAGACAGAGAAATCACTACAAACATCAATTAATAATGGTTTAAATGAAACTGAAGCCCAAAAAAGACTTGAAGTTTATGGTAGAAATGAATTGATTAAAGAGAGAGGAAAAACTGCTTGGCAGATTTTTATAAGTCAGTTTAAAGATTTCTTAATCTATCTCTTAATTTTTGCAATTATTATTTCAATCATTATAGGAATTTATGAAGCTTCTACTAGCGGTGTACCATGGCCCTCAGAATATACTGATGCAGTCGTAATTGTTGCTATACTAATTGTAAATGCTATACTTGGATTTTATCAAGAGTATCAAGCTGAAAAAGCTCTTGAAAGTTTGAAGAAGTTAGCACCACATATCGCTAAAGTTAGAAGGAATGGTAGAGTAATGGAAATTGATGTTGAAGACTTAGTACCTGGAGATATTGTGTTAATAGAAGAAGGTGATAAATTTCCAGCTGATATCCGTATATATAAGGAATTTTCATTATATGTGGATGAGGCAATATTAACAGGTGAATCAAAACCAGTTAAAAAACATATAACACCTGTCGAAAAGAAAATGATACTAGCTGATAGAACAAATTTAGGATACATGAATACTATAATTACAAGAGGAAATGGAGAAGGTATCGTTATTGGAACTGGAATGAAAACTGAAATCGGCAGAATAGCAGAAAGTTTACAGGAAGAGGAAATGGAACTTAGTCCTTTCCAGCAAGAGGTCAATAGATTTGGAAAACTTTTAGGAATAGTAATAATCATCATTTGCTTAGCTGTGTTTGTTACTGAATTAATTATAATCCTTGCTACTGAAGGTTTTTCATTTGGAGAGGCTGAAATTAATGAAATAATTGAAGCATTTGAGATTGCGATTAGTCTAGCAGTATCTGCTGTTCCTGAAGGTCTTATAGTTGTAATTACTGTAGTTATGAGTATTGGTATGAGAAAGATGGCCGATAAAAATGCTCTAGTAAGAAAACTCACTGCTGTGGAAACGTTAGGCAGGGTTAACGTAATCTGTTCAGATAAAACAGGAACTCTAACCAAAAATGAAATGACTGTTGTAAAAATATTTCTTGGAGGGGAGATTTATTCTGTAGAGGGTGTTGGTTATGCTATTGAAGGTAAGATTGTTGATAAAGAGAATAAAGAAGTTGAATTAACTGAAAACTTAAAGAGATTCTTAGAAGTTTGTTTATTTTGTAATAATTCAAATGTTTCTCTTAGAGAAGATGGAACAAATAATACTGATGTCGTTGGAGATCCTACTGAAATCTCCATGAAAATCTTAGCAATAAAAATGAATTTAGATTCTAAGGCTGAGAAAATTGATGAAATACCTTTCAATTCTGATAGGAAAATGATGTCAGTAGCAGTACGGATGGATAATAAACTTTATTCTTTGATTAAAGGTGCTCCTGATGTTTTATTAAAAAATGCGAGCCATGGGCTCTATGATGGAATAGTAAAACCAATTGATGAAGTGAAAGATGTGATTTTAGATAAAAATGAAGAGTTTGCAAAGAATGCATTGAGAGTACTTGGTGTAGCTTATAAACCAATAGATGAAGGATATAATGAAGAAGATTTAGAGCAAGATTATATCTATCTTGGTTTAGTGGGAATAATTGATCCAGCCCGAGATGAAGTTAAAGATTCAATAGAGGAAGCGAGAATGGCAGGAATTAGAACGATCATGATAACTGGGGATCATAAAATTACGGCAATGGCAATTGCTCAACAAATAGGTTTAACAGACACAGAGGAAGCGATTACAGGTTCAGAATTAGAAGAAATGGGGGATGACGAATTATTAGAGAAGGTTAAAACAGTAGATGTTTTTGCAAGAGTTAGTTCTGCACATAAATTACGAATATTAAGAAGACTAAAAGATTTAGGGTTAATTGTTTCAATGACGGGTGATGGAGTAAATGATGCACCAGCAGTTAAGGGGGCGCATGTAGGTGTAGCTATGGGGCTTAAAGGTACAGAAGTGACTCAAGAGGCGTCTGACATGATACTAATTGATGATAATTACGCTACTATTGTAAATGCTATTGAAGAGGGTCGAGGGATCTTTGAAACTACCAAAGGATTTTTCCGTTATATGCTAAGCACTAACTTTGATGAAATATTTTTGATACTTACAGCGTATATAGTTATGAAGTTATTTCCTTTAGTATTTTTAGCGATTCCAGTGGTTCCAATACAAATTTTATGGCTTAACATTGCAACTGATGGTATACCTGCTATGGTCCTTGGTTTAACACCTACAGATCCTGATGTAATGAAAGAAGAGCCGCGTAAAGGATTTACATTGCTTCCAGAAATTAAAGGTCCCGTATTACTTCTTGGTATTTACACATCCATAACAGACATTTCGCTGTATTTGCTTTTATGGACTGTCTTAATTCCTGCTTGGGCTACTGCTGGTATTGATCCAAATTTAGTGGGATTTGATCCAACTATTGTTGATCCAGCATTTTGGCCATCTGCCAATTTCTATGCGATATCACTGGCTCAAACAATAGTGTTTACTAATTTGGTAATATGTGAATTAATGTTTGTCTACACTTGTACGTCTAACATAAAACCATTCTATCTTTTTCCAAATAAACATTTATTCTGGGCTACGGGTCTTTCTCTAGGATTACAATTTTTAATTCTGTTCACTCCTATCGGATTAGCTTTTCATGTTATTCCAATTTATCATCCCTATTACTGGATTACTCTTTTCCTTGGTGCTTTTAGTGTATCTGTTATTGATGAAATTCGTAAATGGCGTTTAAGGAGGAAGAAAGGAATTAAAGCCAGGACAAAATAAAGATAATTTATCCCTTTTATTTTTCTAATTTTTATCTATCCTTTTCAATATATTTAAAAAGCAAGCCAATTCCAACTATTTTAAATGTATCTTGTACATTGATATTATGTAATGCCGAAGTCTCAATAAAGGAAGTTTTTAATGTTTGCGCCATTTCTAATCCCTCCTCTCTTGATACTTCGCGGCTTTCTTCTAGATCCGTTTTATTTCCAATCAGAATAAAAGGGATATCTCCTAACTCTTGACGAGCATCTTTAAACCAAAAATTTACTGCTTCTTCAAACGTATTTTTACGAGTAACATCATAAACTATGAATGCACAATTAGCCGCTATATAATAATCATGTCTAACCCTTTTAAAAAAATCTTGACCAGCAAGATCATAAATTAAAAATTTAATAATATCCTCTTTAAAACCTTGAAAATGATAATTCTGTGTTGAGATTGAAATGCCAATTGTCGGGCGGAGATCCAATTTTTGGTCTTTTTTCAAAAATCTGTTTACAAGTGTTGTTTTCCCTACAGCAGCAGAACCCAAAATAATAAGTTTAAATTGTTGTTCTATTTTTTTTTCTTTTTTTATGTGATGAATAGGTTTAATTCCTATTGTTTCTCCATTTGACTGATCCAAAGCAAATTTATTTAATGATACTGATATATTTTCTTGCATTTTTAAATCAGGAATTTCTAGTGTATTAAAATTGAAATCAAAGCTATCTTCTAATAATTGTGTGATTTTTTCGACAACCAAAAAAGCAATTGGAAATAAATTATTTAGATTTATTAAATAATTACATACTAACAATAATATAGCATCTGGCCCTGCTTCAAGATAAACAATTCTATGATCTGAAGTTTCAAATGAACCACTGCCAATCTTATACTCCAAGGAGATTTTCTCAAGCAGTTTTTCCACTAAGCTTGTAAGGGCACCATAGATTTCATCAATTTTTTCTTCATTAATTGCGTCTTTTTCTAATCTTCCATATTTAGATATGAGTAATCCTTGATTTGAATAAACAAACGCAATCTCTATATCATTTTGAGATTCAACAAAATTTTTTAGTAAAATTCTTATATTTTCTTCCTTGGACATAATTGTGGATTAACTACTGATTAAAAATATAATAAATTACTTTTTTTTAACTCTTTTCATTAATTTTATATTCTTTTTAAAATTCTAATTCACATTAAACTTCCATATTCCTAATTATTAGAGAGATAATTTCGATGAATATTCAAGAGTTTTTGAACAAGAAACTCCAAGATAATCAAACTGTTCTTACAGAGTTTGAGTCTAAAGAATTACTAAAAGAAATAGGGATTGCAATTCCTGAACACCGTTTGAACTCTTCAAAAGAGGATACAATTTCTGCCGCAAAAGAGATTGGCTTCCCTGTTGTTTTGAAGTTAATAGCTGAAGATGTTGTACATAAATCTGATACTGGTGCTGTAAAACTGAATGTTAATAACGAAGAAGATGTAAAGAGAACCTTTGATGAACTAATGAAGATTCCTTCCCAAAAAGAGAAGTTGATATCAGTTCAGAAAATGGCAAATGAACCTATTACTGAATTAATAATTGGAATGGGAACAGATGCTCAATTCGGTCCATATGTCATGTTTGGAGTAGGAGGGATATTAGTTGAGCTTTTAGAGGACGTAAGTTTTCGAATTGCTCCTATTACTGAATATGATGCAAAGGAAATGATACATGAAATTAAGGGCTTTCCGTTATTAGATGGTTATCGCGGTAAACCAAAAGCAGATTTAAATGCTATAATTCAAACCTTGTTAAAGATATCAGAACTTGTTATTAAATATGAAACAATAAATGAGATGGATTTAAATCCAGTTTTCATCTACAGTGAAGGTTTAGTTTGCGTGGACGCTAGAATAATACTAAAAAAACCAGAAAAGAAAGAATAATTCTTATTTTTTTAAGCAAAACTTGTTTTTAATGGATACAGATTATCTCAACTAATTTTGAAATATTATAAAAGCAAAAGTGGGAAAATAAGAAAATATAAATTGATCATTCAAGATTATTATTTTTAAATACTTAATGCAAAATTATAAAATTAGAAATTAACATTTGATAAACATGAGAACGTTTAAATATAACAAAAATAAACAGATGGTTCTATTACTTATTCTATTCTTTGGAATGATTCTACTAAATTTTAGTAAAAATTTCCTACTTTTGGATTTAAACAAAAACTTGTATAATGATAATGAGACTTTGGAGGATCCGATAGAATTCAATAAGGTATTACTAAAATCAGCTGAGCCTCAAGATTTTAATGGAAACGGAGAACAATTAAATGTTACATTACACCAATCTCTGATTAATACTTCACTTATTCAATTTAGTGATATAGATACTTCGAATAGTTTTAAAGAAGCATTTCCTAACTTTAATGGCTATAGTACCTCATTTATTAATGTTACTATTGAAAATATTTATGCACCCAATAAAACTTATATAATTGAAGATCAAACTCCTCATGATAGCGGATCCTCATTAGCAGGAGCTGCTTTTTTAACATCTTTTAGTATTCTTAGCACGGGATATTTAGCAAACGCTTCATTCAATTTATATGTAGAAAATAGTCCTACAGTTGGTGTTTATTTATATAACTCTACGTGGAGCGGTACTAGAAGTGAACCAAATACTGATTCTGAATATCAAATAACTACTTTTACTCCTAATACAAATTGGAATCAGGTTGATTTAAAAAAGACATTACTGAACAATTCTAAAACTGAAAATAACACATGGTTTATAGGTTTATACAAAACAATGGGAGCTCCTACAGATCTCGTTGAATGGAGGTTTAGAACTGACGCTAATGGTGATAACTCAGATGCTTATTCATGGGATGGAATTTCAGTTACATATTTATTCCGTGATTATATGAGTTTAGTAGAGTTAACACCTCTAGATAATATTCCAAACCCAACTTTTATCGGCTTAGAAATAAATAACACAGCAGTTAATGGATATTCTAATCTAAATGGATCTGGATATTGGAATCCAATTGACTCATATTCAACATCATTAAATAGATTAAATTTTGTAATATCAGCTGCATGGTGGAGTGTTTCCTGTAATGTTACCAACGTTCAACTAAATTATACAAAATCTGATTTATTAGCAAATTCTGAATTTGATATTCTAAGCTCTACTGATAAAGTACAATGGAATGTCTCAGTTTTAGG